>NZ_JBJQIK030000027.1:0-2292 GCF_045984285.3 Pseudoduganella rhizocola | reverse complement strand
CGGCGTGACCGACAACCGCGGCTTCACGGGCCATGAAATGCTGGACCAGCTGGACCTGGTGCACATGAACGGCCGCATCTACGAACCGCTGATCGCGCGCTTCCTGAGCGCCGACCCGCTGATCCAGGATCCGACGCATAGCCAGAGCTATAATCGCTACGCCTATGTGTGGAACAACCCGGCCAATCTGATGGACCCGACGGGGTTTGCGGGTGTCGAGGCTGGCAAGCCTTCAACGGTGCCTACGCCTGAGTGCAACGCGGCTTGTCAGCAATCGTTGAAAGAACTGGAGCGTTGCAAGCAGCAGGGGAACGCAAACTGCGGCTATACCATTTTTAATCAAAGCATAACCCGCAATGCAAGGGATAAAGGTGGCATAGGAACTGCGTCGGCAAACAACAAACCATCTGTGCTTCAGCAGTTCAAAAATGGTTACGACGGGACGACACGAAGTGTGATGTATCCGGAAACCGTCGCAGAGACTGCCGGTCGTTATGTCCATAACGTTGTAGAGTTCGGCACCAATTTACTGCCGGGATCATCATTGCCGGATGTAGGCATTGAAGCAGGTAAAGGAAATTACGGTACAGCTGCAGTATTGTTGTCGACAGAGTTATTAGGTCCGATCGGCGGTGAAGTACGGGCGGCGCGCGCTCTCGAAAAGACTGTTGCAGGCGAGGCGAAAGGCATTACTGCGATTGGTCGTATGGAAGATTTGCAGCGAGTTGCTAACGACTCCGGTATTGATAGCTGGGCAAAGTCTGGTCGTATTCCGGGTGCAGGAGAAAAGCCCGTGACGTGGGCGGAAAACAGAAGATGGTTACAAGATCGAATTGACAGAGGCGACAGCTTCATTATTCTAACGAACCCATCCAGCCTGCCATCCGTCAGGGGAGGATATGTGCCGGGTAGTCCGAATGGTTATTTTACTGCGCGTGAGCTTCAATACTTAAATCAGCAGGGCATCAAACCGAAGTACGTTCCAGGGAACTAACATGATCAATGACGGTTATGAAATTTATGAGCCTGAAATATTGGGCGATTGGCTTACTGTGGTTAAAAATCAAGCGGTGCTTGTGGCATTTTTAACGTGGCTGGTTGATCAACTTAGGCCCCGACTCATTATGCGATTTCCTGAGCTATCCCTCGAAGTGGTCAAGGTTCAGTACCTCGGAACTTATCCGGCCTTTGGATTAAAGCATACTGAAAACTATGCGCCGGAGGCTATCGCTACTCTAATGGAGTCCACCATTGAGGAACTTCTCCAAAGGACTCCCGTTCATGCCTTCTTGGAGTTCCTGTTTGCTGGCGATGTGGATTGGAGTGACCTTACAAAGCAGTTGCTGAAGACTAGTTAGACTCGGCAAACAATGGCATTCCGCCAGTAGTACGGACACTTCCGATAGGTATGATGTCACTATCGGAGGTTATTTAATCAGAAAGGTCTTGTGCGCTATCTGGACGGGCAGACCGGTAAAGCTGCGGCCCTTGATGGTTACAAGACTTTCCAGTTATTGAGGACAAATTGATGGCTTATATCAGTAAAGATGACGCCACCTTGGCTGCAGTTCGGCATGTGACGCAACTGGGGCAAAGTGCAGGCGATGAGTTTGCAATTCTTCCTGAGGAAACTCAGGAGATTCCGGAGGGATGGGTCTTCTTCTACAACTCGGCTGACTTCGTGCGAACTCGGAATCCGATTGATTCACTAGCGGGGAATGGTCCTGTCTTTGTACGAAGAGATGGAGGGGTTAGAGACTTACCTAGCGCTATTCCGTGGCTGGATGCGCTGAAGGGGATTTGAGGGCAGTGGACGGGACGCATGACAGACAGTCCGGTCAGTTGCTCTGCAAAACTGCCAGCAGCTGCGCGGGAAGCAAAGGCCTCAGTTGTTTCGTCATAGTTACTGGGTTCGCCTCTGTTGCACGAATAACTTGTAGTGCAAAAGGCGTTGTATTCCAAGATGCGCGCTCAACAACTTGAGCAAGGTCACGCCCCCTGGGGAATGTGACGGTCATCGCGTACGACGGTCTGGGCCGCAAAACCGCGCTGCAGGATCCCGACCTGGGCCTGATCGAGTACAAGGTCGATCCGCTGGGCCAGGTATGGAAGCAGATGTCGCCGGTGCAGCGCGAGGCCTCGCCGCAGATCGGCACGCGCTTCGAATACGATCCGCTGGGCCGCATGACGGCGCGCAACGAGAAAGACCTGGCGGCACGCTGGGTGTACGACAGCGACGGCTCGGGCCACTGCGCCCTGGGCAAGAGCTGCGGCCGCCTGGTGGAAGCGTAT
>NZ_JBJQIK030000026.1:0-5542 GCF_045984285.3 Pseudoduganella rhizocola | reverse complement strand
CGATGATAGTGCTGCAACCAGTGTGAAAGTAGGTTATCGTCAGGCTGTTATACCGAAAAAGCCCACCAGTGATCTGGTGGGCTTTTTTACGTTTACGCGTGTCATCACTGCGTAACAAGCACTTCTTACACTGCGCCTTTTCCAACAGAAGAGGTCCGCATGAAGCTCCCCCAACTTTCGCTCTTGTCCCTGGCACTCCTGACCGCCTGCGGCGGCAGCGATTACAAGCCGCCCATCCAGGGCACTTTCCTTGATGGCGCCGTTGAAGGCATGGACTTCAAGTCCGGCAACGGTCCGGTGACTGCCACCGGCGCGAAGGGCGAATTCAGCTGCAACGAGGGCGACACGGTGAGCTTCAATATCGGCGGCCTCGCGCTTGGCAGTGCTACCTGCGCTACCACGCTGACGCCGTTGCAGCTGGCCGGCGTAACCGATGTCAAGGACAGCAAGGTGGTGAACCGCCTGCTCGCACTGCAGCTGCTGGACGAAGACAGCGATCCTTCGAACGGCATCAAGATCAGCAGCGACGTGAAGACAGCGCTGGCCGGCAAGAGCGCTGATTTCGGCGCAGCCGATGCCGTATTCAACACGGCCATGGCCGCCAACCTCACAAGCGCTGGCGCGAAGTACGCATCGCGCACCATCGACGCCGACCGCCGCACGCTGGTACGCGAACACTTTGAAGACACGCTGAACACCAAGGTCGGCACGCCGGTCAATGAAAGCTTCACGCAAGGCGCCGTCAGCGTGACCGTGACCCGCTACCAGATCCAGGCAGCGAACAACTTCTACATTCCCTACGAAGGCAGCATCGCCGGTGTGAAGGCCGATTTCCCGCTCGGCTTCCTGCCGTCGTACGGCTCCTCGCTCGCCTTCAAAGGCACGGCCGCCAACGGCGACCTTGAGTTCTACGGCCTGACGGACCGCGGCCCCAACGGCGATGGCCCCAACGTGCCATCGCTGACCGGCAGCGGCACCACGCCGAGCAAGATCTTCCCGTCGCCGAGCTTCACGCCTTCCATCGGCATCATCACTGTCGGCAAGAACGGCGCCGTACTCAGCTCCGTCATGCCGATCAAGAACAGCACCGGCCTGCCTATTCCTGAAGGCACACTGGGCTACTCGCTCGAAGTGCCGGTGCTGGACAATATGAAGTTCGACCCGAACAGCAAAGCCGTCTTCAACGCCGCCGGTATCGACAGCGAAGCTATCGCTGTCGACAAGAAGCGCAACGCCTTGTGGATCTCGGACGAATACGGCCCCTTCATCGTGAAGCTCGATGCGGCTACGGGCGCAATCCAGGCGAAGTACGCAGCAGGCAGCGGCCTGCCGAAGATTTTCGCCAAGCGCCGCGCCAACCGCGGCATGGAAGGCATGGCGCTCGACACCAGCACCGACAAGCTGCACGCCTTCCTGCAAAGCCCTCTCACCGACGGCAATGCCATGTACTCCGTCACGGGCAAGAACGAGCGCGTGGAACGCTTCGCACGCTTCACGCGCTGGATCGAATTCGACCCAGCCACCGGCGCCACCACGAAGATGTATGCCTATCCGCTGAACGGCGCCGACTACCAGGACGGCCGCACCGGCAACGCCAAGCTGGGTGACGTGGTTGCGCTGGGTAACGGCAAGTTTATCGTGATCGAACAGGGCGCCGCGCCGAACGGCAAGGTATTCAACAAGCTGATGCTGCTCGAAATCGGGAGCGCCACCGACATCTCGGCTGCCGCATTCAACGCCGATACTTCGGACCTGGAAAAGAGCTCGATGGCCGGCGCTGCAGTCAATGGCGCCGACTGGTCCAAAGTCACGCCACTGAAGAAGACGCAGTTGCTGGACCTGAACGCCATCGGCTGGCTGGCCGAAAAAGCCGAAGGCCTGACCATCGTTGACGGCAACACGCTTGCGCTGGCGAACGACAACGACTTCGGCCTCAAGACCAAGATCTACACGCCATCCGGAGAAGCCGTGGCAAATGCCGACGTCACCAGCTGCGATGTGGATGCCGCCGGCAAAATCGTCACCAGCAACTCCACCGGCTGCAACGCGGCGAACTCTATCCGTGTAGCGCGCGGCGACGACAAGGAACGCCCAAGCCGCCTGTGGCTCATCAAGTTCGCTAAGGCCTTGAATACCTATTAAGCGATACGCTCGGGAAAAGGGCGGCTGCGGCCGCCTTTTTTGTTGGCGGATGAAGTGCTCATCTGTAAGATCAAAAAATCATAAGAGCGGATGGGCAAGATGGGATTTCCGAAAAAAATTTCGCAAACGATCAATGACTATGTTGAACGGCATATCGGCGATGATGACTTCTATCGCGATTACTTTTGGATCATCAACGATGCGGAGCTTCGCCTGCGGCTGGAGCAGGAGTTCAGGTCGGCGCGCTATATCTACAAGCTGTTGGAAGGCATGCAGGCGACGGAATGGTTGAAGAATGCTGAAGTGAGGGTACAGATACTTCAGTACGCGTCGATATACGAAGCCATCCTCCACCATGTTCTGCTGACGCACTATGAAAATGCGGATGCGGTAAAAGCCATCACCACGTATATGCATAACCAGCCGGTGAACATCTCAGGCGCTTGGCAGACCAAGATCGTCGCTCAGTACAACGTTGTCGGTGATCTGAAGGTTTATGAGACACAGCCGCGGCCAGTTGACCACCGCAAGATTACCTTTGAGGCCAAGGCGGACGCCGCACTTGAGCTCAATTAAATCGACCGAAAAGTTCACGCTGTCATCGTAGAAATCTATTCCTTACGCAACGCCATCCATCTTCATGCGGAGCTGCGGCGCGGCGTAACGTACGATCTACAGAAATCGCGCGAGGCGTACCGCAAAGTCCAAGGGCTGCGTGACCAGGTCGGGAAAAAATTAGTTGCGGACGGCATTCTTCAAGCACCACCTGTACAGCCGAACAGGCGGCCCGTAAAGCGTTCCGGCTGGAGTGCCTGGCGCGCTTGGTTGATACGCCTGGCCGCGCGGCTGAAACCGCGTTCTACAGCTTCAGAATGAATACTGCGCTGTAATTCCCGCCTGCCAGGTACGGCCCGGGGCTGCCTCGTAATAGCGTTTGCTCGAATCACCGACGATGACGGAGCCGACGTAAGTCTTATCCAGCAAATTATTCAGGCGGATGAACTCGCGGAAGAACCAGCCCCTGCTGCGCTGACTAGCGTTTGCGCGCAGGTTCAGGACTCCATAGCCGGGCGCCGCCTTTTCGCTGTTGCTGTCTTCGACGTAGACCCTGGTATTCGCCACAGCTTCCAGCGCAGCGCCAAAGCGGCCGTTCTGCTCCTTCCACGCCAGTTCGCCAAACGCCGTGCCGCGCGGGACGCCGGGCAGGCGGCTTCCTTCCTGCACCGCGCCGAACGCCTGGTCGTAGACCGCGCGCAGGGCGGTCAATGCCAGGCGGGCCGAGAAGCCACCGCCAAGATCCGAGTCAGCCGAGACTTCCACGCCTTGCCGCAAGGTCTTGCTCGCATTCCGATAGCTGGTGCGGCCGCCACTGGATACATCCACCACCAGCTCATCGCGTGTACGTACTTCGAACACCGCCACGTCCATGCGCGTGCGTTCGTCCAGCTGCATCTTCGCACCGAGTTCAAGGTGTTTGCTGCGCGCAGGGCGCAGGCCGAAATTAAAGCCCGCGCCGGTTCCGGAATAGAACAGCTCATTCAGTGTTGGTGTTTCGAAGCCGCGGGCAGCGCTCGCATACAGGTTCAGCGAGGGCGCGGCCTTGTACAGCACACCCACCACCGGCGTGCTGCGCACGAAAGTGAGATTGCCGCTATCGTTGCCATTGCCGAGGAAGTGATCATTGACCTCGACCTTCACCCGGCTGTGGCGCAGCCCGGCACTCAACTGCCACGCGCCGCTTTGCCACTCGGTCTGCACGTAGGGATCGGTATTCGACACCACATCCTTCTCGTCGCGCCGCAGCGCGCCCCGTACGCCGAAGGTGGCGCCCACAAAGTTCTCATAGCCGCTGCGGTCATCACTCGAATGGTCGAAGTCCACGCCCACTGTAGTGCGCAGCACGCCGCTGGCGAAGCGCCGCACGTCTAGCCAGCTGATCGCCGCTCCATGGAAGTCGCGGTCGAAATCGACCACCCCGCCCGAGTGCGTGGGTGGCGCCTGGAAGGCGCGCGAGAAGGATTGGTACTGAATGACTTCGCGGTTGCCGCCGTAAGCCATCACGCGCAGGCGGTTCTCGCCGAAGTGCTGGTCGTACGTGGCGCCAATCTGCTGGTGGTCGATACTCTTGCGCGTGTTGTAGCGCTCAGCGAAAGTACGTTTCGGCGACGCCGTATCACTCGCATCGATCTCGCCGGCACGTGGATCGCGCAGCCAGGTCGCCCACTGAACGCCGAGTGGATCCTGCGTGTCCTTCTGCCGCAGCCCACTCGCCACGACGGTCAGCTTGCTCTGCGTGGACGGCTCGAAGCTCAGCTTCGCATAAGTCTGGTCGCGCCGCGCGGCGCTGTGTTCACGGTAGCCATCCGTGTCGAAGCGTGACGCATCGAGCACGTAGCCGAATCCGTCCTGCCGGCCCTGCGCGCTGATATCGACTTTGCGCGTGCCATCGCTGCCGCCCATTACAGCGGTCTCCACCGAAGACGGTGCTTTGCCATCCTCCGTGAACAGCTGCACCACGCCGCCCGCATGGTTCCCGTACAGCGCCGAGAACGGCCCGCGCAGCACTTCGATGCGCTGGGCGCGGTCCAGGTTGAAAGTCGCGGCCTGCCCCTGTCCGTCCGGCATGGTCGCCGGAATGCCATCGGCGATGAGGCGCACACCGCGCACGCCGAAAGCCGAGCGTGCGCCAAAGCCGCGGGAAGAAATCTGCAAGTCCTGCGCATAGTTCTGGCGGTTCTGCACCACCAGCCCCGGCACGGCCACCAGCGCCTCGGACGCGTTCACGCGCATCTGGCCATCGCGGATGCGGTCCGCGCCGATGACGTCGATCGCCGCCGGCACATTGATGCTCGCATGTTCATTGCGGTTGGCGGTAACGACCACCACACCTGCCATGTCCTCAGTTTGCGCCTGGGCGGCGCCAGCCGCCGCCGCGCACAGCGCGGCCAGTGCTTTTAAACGATGCTGCACGGATTGCTCCCATAGATAATTTGGCAATCACTATACAGGCCCGCGGATAATCATGCCGCAGCCCTTGCGGACGGTCGTGCCGTTTGCTATAGTTCTGTCCCTGCCGCGATGCACTAGCAGCAAAGCAGGTAAGAGGGGTTGACGAAGAGCAGGAATTACTTCATAATCTCGCCTCTCTGCTGATGAACAAAACGCTTCATCGGACAAGCAGGATCTTTAAAAATTAACAGTCGATAAGTGTGGGCGTTTGAAGAAGTGCACGAGGCTTAGGTCTCGATGCTCAAATTATTTAAACGCTCACAAAGAAATATTGTAAGTCAGTATTTTGAGTGAGCGACCAAGTCAGAAATGACTTTAAACAGAGATTGAACTGAAGAGTTTGATCCTGGCTCAGATTGAACGCTGGCGGCATGCTTTACACATGCAAGTC
>NZ_JBJQIK030000025.1:0-5777 GCF_045984285.3 Pseudoduganella rhizocola | reverse complement strand
CGGCGTGACCGACAACCGCGGCTTCACGGGCCATGAAATGCTGGACCAGCTGGACCTGGTGCACATGAACGGCCGCATCTACGAACCGCTGATCGCGCGTTTCCTGAGCGCCGACCCGCTGATCCAGGATCCAATGCATAGCCAGAGCTATAATCGCTACGCCTATGTGTGGAACAACCCGACCAATCTGACGGATCCGACGGGGTTTGCGGGTGTCGAGGCGGGCAAAGCGGAAGAGCCGAAGAGGACTGTTGCGGATCAGGTGCAAACCGCGTGGGAAAAAGACTGCAGCAAGCCGAATACGTATTGCACGCATAGTAGAGGCAGTAGCGCGAGCGATAACACAAAGGACGGCAAAGGCAAAGGCGTGCCGAAATCGGCAAACACGAAGGGGGTCTTAGAGCGCGCCGTTGACGCGGTTCAAGGAGAGCTGAAACAGCAGAAAAACTATCTGGAATATAACCTTGAGCATCCGATGGAGGCGTTGGAGAACGCTGCAGCTCCATTTGGTGCCGGAGGTGCGATTGTCGGATCGTTCGGAAAAGGAGGGCGGATTGCATCTTGGTTTGCGAAGCTCTTCTCGAAAGAAGAAGTTGGATCTGACGCATTCCAAGGTGTAAAGGCTGCTTCACAGTATCTTCAAGAGATAGGTGTTTCGCGTAGTAGGCGCGTGGAGATATTGCAATCGTTCGAAATTGGCACAATCAATCTACGTAGTGCCGGCCACGCAGAATATGGCTTGCGATATTTTGACAATATCGACGCGCTTGCGCCGGGGCGCTATTTGTTTGAAACATTCCCGGCTACTCGCGCTAGCCTTGCTCTTGCATCCGACTGGAACAAGATGACTAATGTGGTTCAATGGCAAATTCGACCAGGATCGTTGCTTATTGAGGGACGTGCCGCAGCCCAAGGTGTTGGCTTGCCTGGTGGCCAAGTGCAGAAGTTTGTCCCATATGTGGAAAACCTTATCAAACCCAGCCGATGAATAAAATCGAAAAAGTACTTGAGCTAACGAACATGGCGCAGCGTGCAGTGACCCAGGAGATTGAGCGCATATCTGCCGGGGAACGCGGCATAGCGCCGGTTAGTCAGCTGGCGAGAATACAGGTGGTACTTGCAAACATCAGACTAAACTTGGAGCAAGGCACTTTGCCGCCTGTCTCTGACCGCGTGTCGGGTGTAGGGAGGGTTATTGCCGATTCTTGGCCTATTAATTCTTCACTGGGGGATGTAATTCTTGCGGCGGAACAGGCGTACCGTGAACTGTAGATATCTGGGCATATGTGATCTCGCCTGCAATCATGCGTCCGGCTTGTTCTGCGTTGTCATCGGTGGCGATGATGCCTTCAAGCGCCCATGAGGCCACGATCTGCTGCCAGGCCGGGTGATTGTTCGCCAGCTCGATGTAGTAGCGCCGCCGGCGCGCTGCATCGAGTGAGGTGACGGTGGCGGTGGTGATTTCGGTCATGTACAAACTCCTGCAATTCTTTGCAACTCTCTGCAAGCCAGTGCGATTATCTGCAACGCGCTGCAACCCCAGTGGCTGGATACGCTCTTGAATCCTGCCGCCGAGTTGCTTTCTGCTGCCGATTCGGGCCCGATTTGGTGGCGAAACGTCCGTCTTAAACCCCTACACACCATACGCACATTACAAATGTGCCAGGAACCCGCATGGTTACTGGGTTTGCCTGTATTACTGCGCGAATAATTTGTAGTACAAAACGCAGTAAGTAGTTGATCTGCAAGCGGAAAAATGTACTACGCGCTGCACCAGCTTTCCATTTCCTTTTTTGGATAAGAAAAGGCCCCTCAACCCCAGCGGCGCTAGCCGGTGGGGCAGGGGCCTTGCTGTTGCTGTGCCGCCTTACCTTAGCTGCTCAAGTTGCCCAGCATCTGCTTGGTCTGGTACTTGATGATCATGCCGTCCAGCAGCGCCTTGATAATGCGCTTCTCTTCGTCGGGCATATGGCTGACGGCTTCGAACTGCAAGGCCAGATCATCAGACGGTGCGCGTTCGCCTTCCTCAAACAGCAGCGCGTCGGCGCTGACGTGCAGGGCCAGGGCCAACTTCTTGAGCGCTTCGGCCGTAGGCTGGGCGTTACCTGCCTCGTAGCGTTTAATTTGCTGGACATGGATGCTGGAAAGGTCAGCCAGACCCTGTTGGGTCAGATTGCGTTGCTTGCGCAAGGCGATGACACGCGCCGAGAAGCTCATGGTGGAAGGCCAGTAGTGAAGATATTCCATGATCCTAACCCCCTGTTTCAAAGACCTCTGACTATAGTATCTAATAAGATACCATAATAGTATATGTAAAGTGTCTTGACCAGTTTTGGGGGTAATTTGATGGCGCGTATCCAGGAAGCGGAAATCGAGCGGCTAAAGGCCGAGGTTTCGCTGTTGCGGCTGATGGAGTCTGCCGGCGTGGAGCTGAGGAAGCAGGGCAAGGACTACAGCTGCCGCTGCCCGTTCCATGACGAGGCCACGGCCAGCCTGATCGTGACGCCTTTGAAAAACCTGTTTCACTGCTTCGGCTGCGGCGCGGCCGGTGGCCCGGTGGACTGGCTGATGAAGTTCGAGAAGCTGTCGTTCCGCGCTGCGGTGGAGCGCCTGCGCAGCGAACTGGGGCTGGGCACCACGCCCGCGCCGAATGCGCCGCTGGCGACCGGCAAGCTGAAGGCCGCGCCGCTGCCCTTGGGCGACGATGCCGACGGCCAGGCCGCACTGCGCCAGGTGCTGGACTACTATCACGAGACCTTGAAGCAAAGCCCGGAAGCGCTGGACTACCTGGCCAGGCGCGGCCTGCACCACCCGGAACTGATCGAGCGCTTCAAGCTGGGCTACGCCAACCGCACCTTGGGCTACCGGTTGCCGAACAAGGCGTGGAAGGAGGGGCAGGAGGTGCGCGGCCGTCTGCAAGCCATTGGCCTGCTGCGCGAATCGGGCCATGAACATTTCAATGGTTCGCTGGTGGTGCCGGTGATCGACCGGCAGGGCGTGGTGCACGAAGTGTACGGGCGCAAGATCCGCGACGACCTCAGAGCGGGCACGGCATACCACCTGTACCTGCCCGGCCCGCATGCCGGGGTGTGGAACGAAGAAGGCATCGCCGCCAGCGGCGGCGAAGTGATCCTGTGTGAAGCGCTCATTGACGCCATGACGTTCTGGGTGCACGGCCTGCGCAACGTGACCGCCAGCTATGGTGCGGAAGGGTTCACCGATGACCTGCTGGCCGCGTTCAAGCGGCATGGCATCAAGCGGGTGCTGATTGCCTATGACCGCGACGAGGCGGGCAACCAGGCTGCCGAAGCGCTGGCCGAGCGGTTGACGGGCGAAGGCATCGGCTGCTTCCGCATCCTGTTCCCGAAGGGGATGGACGCGAACGAATACGCCCTCAAGATGGCCCCGCCGGACAAGGCGCTGGCCCTGCTGGTGCGCAAGGCCGAGTGGATGGGCGAAGGCAAAAGCGCGGCCCCGACCAGTGCGCCAGTGGAGGAGCCGGTGGCCGGTCTTCCTTTAGCTGCCGCAGTGGCGGTGAGCGAACCGGCTGCGGCCTTGCTGCCTGAACCCACGCTGGCCAGCCCCTTGCCCGCAGCGCCGGTGGACGATGCGCCGATCGAGCAAAGCGATGCCGAACTGGTGCTGGCCTATGGCGAACGGCGTTACCGGGTGCGCGGCTGGAAGAAGCCGCTGAACCCCGAGGCGCTGAAAGTGAACCTGCTGGTATCGAAGGCCGAACAGTTCCACGTCGATACCTTCGATCTGTACCAGGCCAAGGCCAGAGCGGCCTTCATCAAGCAGGCCGGGATCGAGCTGGGCGAAGCGGAAGACGTGCTGAAACACGACCTCGGCCGGGTGCTCTTAAAACTGGAAGAACTGCAAACGGCGCACCTGCAAGCGGCCTTGAAGAAGGAAGACGAGGCCCCTGCCTTGTCGGACGCCGAGCAGGCTGCCGCCTTGGCGCTGTTGCAGTCGCCCGACCTGCTGGCGCGCATCCTGGCCGACTTCGACGCCTGCGGCGTGGTGGGCGAGGAAAACAACAAGCTGGTGGGCTATCTGGCGGCGGTCTCCCGCCAGCTCGATAAGCCGCTGGCGGTGCTGATCCAGTCGTCCAGCGCGGCAGGTAAGTCGTCATTGATGGATGCAGTGCTGGCCCTGATGCCGGAAGAAAGCTGCGTGCGCTATTCGGCGATGACGGGCCAGAGCCTGTTCTACATGGGCGAGACGAACCTGAAACACAAGATACTGGCCATCGGCGGTCTGCATGGTGGGGCCGCTGGCCAACGTGCCCCGGCGCGGCATGAAATAGGCTGGCGGACTGCCCGCTAAAACTTTGAAAACGTGTCGCTCCTCGCTCCGTGACGGCCTGGCTGCCAGCCCGTACTACTTCAACCCCCACCGCCGACTGGGCTTTGCCCTCAAAGATTTTGCCCTTCGGGCCGCTTGTGCCGCCACCCTGGCGACGGCCGTTGCGCCTGCGGCCGTCGCCCGCCTGCCTGATATACTGCGCCGGTTTCTCGGCCGCTATAGGCCAAAACCCGCATTAGGGGGTCTCGCTCTTTTTATCTGTTGCCGCCACCCGCGCACAGCGCGCGAAGCCGCATGGATGCTGAGGTTCAGCCGACTTGCTACGACAGGACGTGGTGGGCGATTCGGATTCGGCAAACCCAAACCAATCTATGCTTGGGAGGTTCATCGATGAGATTGACCTGAAGGGAACTGCGATTCAGTTTGGACGCAGGTTGATGGCTGACTTTGTCGAAAATAATAAAGGCTCGTTTGGTGGGTGGGGGTGGTTGGCCGATAAGGCGGATGCCTATTTTGAAAAACCCGATCCTACTTCAGCGAACGGTGTACTTGCTTCAGTTGGCGCAACAGCTGCGACTTTGGCAACACCTGGCGGAGCACGCGCAAAACTTGCAGAGGAAGCGGAGTCACTGTCGAAAGCCGCAATTTGGTCTTCGAAGAAGGGCGTGACCAGTGTCGAAAATGCATATGGACATTGGAAAAAGCACGCTGCGGAATTCCCTGAATTCCAGAATGCAAAGCAGTACGTTGACGCAGCAAGAAGCTTCGTAACTAACCCGCCGGCTGGAGCGTTAACAAAGGTGAAGGACGGCAATACTTTAATCTATGACGCCGCCACGAACACATTTGGCTCTAGAGCTGCCAATGGCGTGCCACGCACAATGTTTAGGCCAAGAGATGGTATTGACTATTGGAACAGACAATGATGAATGAACATGAGGAAGATTTACTTCCGTGCCCTTGTTGTGGAACAAAAACGATTTCAGAACCTGGGCAGTATGAAATCTGCGACATTTGCAACTGGGAGGATGATCCTGTGCAGTCTGCTGATCCAGATTATGCGGGTGGAGCAAATCACGTTAGCCTTAACGAAGCGCGAACTGCATGGAAAGGGCAATGTAAGAATCAGAATAGGTAGGATTTAATTCGGCAAATCCTTCAGTGAGTGGACTAGATCCTAAAGGTTGCTAAGTGCGGCACTGGATACGGTCAAAGCGGGTTGAATACTGGTGTCAATCTCTTTGAAGGGGGGATCAACGTCTTAGCGGTGCATTACCATGCGGCTCTGATTACTACGTCTTCGCCAACGGAGCAAGGGCGAGTTGCGACACTCCAACCTGGGCCTGATCGAGTACAAGGTCGATCCGCTAGGCCGCATGACGGCACGCAACGAGAAAGACCTGGCGGCACGCTGGGTGTACGACAGCGACGGCTCGGGCCACTGCGCCCTGGGCAAGAGCTGCGGCCGC
>NZ_JBJQIK030000024.1:0-7600 GCF_045984285.3 Pseudoduganella rhizocola | reverse complement strand
GGTTATCGTCAGGCTGTTATACCGAAAAAGCCCACCAGTGATCTGGTGGGCTTTTTTACGTTTACGCGGCCGTAAAAAAAGCCCGCTTTCGCGGGCTTCTCTGATTCCCCAGCTTAGTACTTCATGCGCAGGTTCAGGAAATACTGGCGGCCGTTCTGGTGCCAGTAACCCGGTGCGTTTTTGGTGATGTAGTAGGTGTGGCGGATCGGGTCGTTCAGGTTGTTCGCGTCGAAGTGAATGCTCAGCGATGGCGTGAACTTGTAGCCCAGCGACAGGGACAGGCTGCCTTCACCCGCATAGCGGTGCTGTCCGTTGTACTGCGTGATGTTACCGGCCGCATCCTTCAGAACCGTATTGGTGCCGTCGCCGATAAAGCCGATGGCGTAATCGCTACGGTAGTTCCACGCCAGGCTGGCACTGATCTTGTCGTCCTCATAGAAGCCGCGCAGGTTGTAGGTGCGCTTCGAGGTGCCCAGCAGCTCCACGCCGTCTGCATCTTCCGACTTCACGTAAGTGCCATTGGCGCCGAAGCCGAAGCCCCCCGCAATCGGCAGCTCCAGCGCGGCCTCAAGACCATGCAGCTTGGCCCCAACGCCTTTGCGCGACGTCACCGTGTACGGCGTCACCTTGCCCTGGCTGATATTGAAGTAGTCCACCACCGAAGTGCCGGTCTTCACATAGTCATGCAGGCGCTGCGTGAACACGCCGCCGCTCAGCATCGCGCGTGGCGCGAAGTACCAGGCCAGCGTAGCATCCGCATTGTTCGATGTGATCGGCTTCAGGCCAGGATTGCCGCTCGAACCGGTGCCGCGCAGGTCGTCCAGGATCACCGCGCCGGCCAGCTCGTTGTAGTTTGGCCGGCCCAGCGTGCGTGTGAGGGCGGCGCGCGCGATCAGGTCGTTGTTGAGATCCCAGCGCACATTGAGGCTGGGCAGCCACTCGTTGCTGGTGCTTTCCACCGTCTGCGCCACATAGCTGCCAAGACGCGAGCCCACAATCGCGCCCGCCACCGCGCAGTTCTTCAGCGGAGCGCAAGCTGCCGCCGGAATCAGCTGGTAGGAAGTGGACTGCAGCTTGGTCTGCACGAAGCGCACACCGAAATTGCCGCTCAGCTGGGGGCTGAGTTCGAATTCGGCCATGCCATACGCCGCGCGGATATCTTCCTCGATGCTGTAGCCGCTGGTGTAGTTGTGATTGAGCGTACGGTCCCAGTTGATGTTCTTCGATGCGAAATCATCAAGCTGCCCGAGGTTGTAGCGGAAGTAGTTGCGCGGGAAGTTGCCGTCGATGCCGTTCGACCAATTGCCCGGATACGCCGCGCCCGGAACGGGCTGCTGCGCCAGCGGCACCACATTGTTCACCAGCAGGCCGCCGTTCACCGGCGTGAATGGCGATGGCGTGATCGGGCCGTTCGCGTTGTCCTGCCCGTTGTAGCGGCCTTCCCAGCGGTCGAACTGGCGTTCATGCTTGGTGGCGCGCGCGCCGAACTTCAGCGACTTGATCACGCTGCTGTCCAATGCGTACTGGCCGTCCAGGTGCGCGTAGCGTTCCTTGTCCACCGACTCCACTGCCGGCGCCAGGCCGCTCATCAGCGAGAAGTTCGCCACATTGCCCATGTCGATCGGCTGGCCGGCGGCGTTCAGCACCGAGTACTGCGCGGCATCGCCCGGGGTTTGCGAATACTTCACTGCCGCAGGATTGAGCAGGCCGAATACCATGCTCGGCTCCGACGGCGTCAGGCCTTTGCCTTCCGTGCTGCCGGCGCGGGCATGCAGCGTGAAGTCCTGCGTCACACGCCACTTGCCGTCGAGATCGAGGAAGTCGCTGGTGGACTTGGCGGCCTTGCGGTAGAAGTGGTCGAACTGCACGCCGACCGTCTGGCTGGTGGCGCCTGCCGGCATGGCCAGCGTGGCGCCGGTAATCACCGCGCCGTCGACCACCGGGTTCTGGATCTGCCAGCCGTTGCGCACCAGCTGCGACGGCAGGGCATAGGCCGAGCTGTTGTAGTTGTCTGCCTTCAGCTCCGCGCGGAAGCCGCTGGCATTTACTTCAATATCGCGGTCCTTGTATTGCAGGCCGATGTAGCCGCCTTCGCGTTTGCGCTGGCCTTCGAACATGGCCGCGTTCAGGCTGCTGGCCATGCGCTTGCCCGCCAGGCCGGGCTGTCCGGCGGCCGCTGCCTGTGCCGGCGTCAGCACGTCGTAGGCGAAAATTTCCTGGCCATCGCGGCGCAGGTGGCGGTCTTCCTTGAACAGCTGCAGCAGCACACCGAAGGTTTTGGCCTCGTTTTTCCATGCCAGCAGGCCGCTGGCCTGCGGATCGGTCTTCTTCGCCAGCGTGGCATGCGCTACGCCCAGCGCAATTTCACCGTTCAGCGCGTTCTTGAAGTCCAGCGGCTTGCGGGTGATGATGTCGACGCTGCCGGAAATGCCGCCTTCCGTAATATCGGCGCGGCCGGTTTTATAGACGATGCTCTGGCCGATCAGCTGCGAGGGCATCAGGCCGAAGCCCACGCTGCGGCCGCTGCTGGCCTGGTCGCCCAGGTGCCAGTCGCCCGCGCTGAGGGAGTGGCCGTTGACAGTGACCAGGTTCAGGTTGGGGCTGGTGCCGCGTACGGCCACGCGCTCGGCCTCGTCCATGGCGAGGGCGCCGCCGTACTGCACGTTCACGCCGGGCAGGCGCGACAGGGCGTCAGCAATATTCTTGTCCGGCATCTTGCCCACGTCTTCCGCCGAGACGACTTCAACGTTGGTGTCGGCATTGCGCTTGACCGCCATCGACTTGGCAATCGAGGCGCGGATACCCGTGATGGTCACGGTCTGGTCGGCCGCCGGCTCGGCTGCCGCGGTCTGGGCAACGGCAGCGCCGGGCGCCAGGGTGTACATCATTGACAAGGCAGCAGTGGCTGCCGCCAGGGGCTTTAACTTTAACGTCATATTATGGTTCCCATGAAAGTGATCACGTCGGATATACCACTTGCCTTTACCACTGGTATGGTCTGTCTCCTCTTCGTGGTATGCGAGCGGTACTTACCATTTATACGCAGATCGGCGGACTGCACGCAATCGTTTGCGTCACTGGTGTCGAAAAAATCGCGAATTAATGGGGAAGACGTGGCGCGGATACAAATTTACGGAGACGGAAGGCGCCGATGGCCAGCCGCCCCGGATGCCTGGGCGCACTGCTTCGGTGCATACCACTTTGCGAGTCACGGGGAGGCTGCATCCTGTTGCGGCTTTCCGACCGTCTGTCGCCGGAATTTGCCATTTCGTCGCAATATTTTGTTGATAACAATCCAGCTGACGTAAGATCCTTTGACACACTTCGTTCCACACAATAAAAGGGATAACGTCATGGAAGCAAACCTGTCGCAGGGGGCACCTGCACTCCGGCCCATCGCGGGCGGTGATCGTATCGAAGCGCTCGATGTGGTACGGGGCTTTGCCCTGATCGGCATCCTGATGATGAACGTGGAGTTCTTCAACCGCGCCATTGCGGAATTGGGCAGCGGGATTCCTGCCAGCCGCACCGGCATCGATTTCTTCGTCAGCGCCTTCGTCCAGTACTTCGTGACTGGCAAGTTCTGGACTATCTTCTCCCTGCTGTTCGGCATGGGCTTTGCCGTCATGCTGACGCGCGCGGAACGCGCCGGACGCAGCTTCCTGGTTCCCTATATGCGCCGTATCGCCGCGCTGGCGGTATTCGGCGCCTGCCACCACATCTTCCTGTGGTCGGGCGACATCCTTTTCAGCTATGCAGTCGGCGCCACCGCGCTGCTGGTGGTGCTGTACGGCCGCGCCAAGTGGATCGTCACGGCCATCGTGCTGTGCGTGGTGGCCGGCCTGAGCCCGAAACTGATAGGCATGGCAGGCGTGCCCGAGAAATCGCTGCCTGACCTGAGCGCCTTCTTCGGTATCGCTGGCGGCCTGGCCTTCTTCGGCTTCGCCGCATGGTGGCTGCGCGGCGAGCAGGTGACGAAGCGCCGCCACATTCCCAAGGTCGCGGTGGTGATGCTGGTGATCGGCACCATCGCGCTGATCGCCGGCGCTGCCATGTGGTTCATCCCGAACACGCCGCGTGAAGGCCGCTTTGCACTTCCGACGCTGGGCTTCATCGTCACCCTGCTCGGCTACCTGAGCGCGAAGTACCATGACCCGGCCAGCGAACGCCCATGGCGCCTCGGCGTTGGTATTTACGTGTTCTCCTTCTTCATGATGACGACCATCGGTGCGCTGATCTACCTGTTCCCCGAAAAGCCTGTTACGCCACCTGCGGTTGCTGCCGTAACTGCGCCAGCCAAGGATGCTGCCACCGCGGACGCCAGCGCCAAAGCGGCGCCGGCGAAGGACAGCCCCGAGGCGAAAGCGAAAGAACGCGCCGAACAGCGTGCCAAGCGCCTGAAGGAACGCCAGGAGAAGATCGACAATGAGGTCCGCGTCCTGACCAAAGGCACGTATGCTGAAGGCGTGGCGCTGCGCGCCAACAATTTCGCCGAGCACGCGCCGGGCGAAGTCGGTTTCGCCACCATCCTGATCGGCATGTTCTTGCTGGGTGTGTGGTTTGTCCGCTCCGGCATCATGGAAAATACGAAGGCGCACTTGCCGCTGTTCCGCAAGCTGGCCATGTATGGCCTGCCGGTCGGTATCGGCCTGGGCCTGCTCGGTTCTCTGGTTGCGCTGCGTCCCATTCCCGGTTCGGGCGGTGCGGACGGCTACCAGTTCGCCTCCGGCCTGCTCATGCTGGGCAACCTGCCGGCCAGCATCGGCTACGTGTCGCTGGTGGTGCTGATGCTGCATAGCGCATCGTTCTCGAAGATCAAAGTGCTGGCGCCGTTCGGCCGCATGGCGCTCACCAACTACCTGATGCAGTCCCTGATCGCGGCCACCGTGTTCTTCGGCTGGGGCTTCGGCAACTTCGGCATGTCGCGCACTGCGCAGATGGGCTATGTGGTTTGCGTCGTGGTGGCGCAGGTAGCATTCAGCCACTTCTGGCTGGCCCGCT
The DNA here is from genome assembly GCF_045984285.3 of Pseudoduganella rhizocola. Taxonomy (NCBI): domain Bacteria; kingdom Pseudomonadati; phylum Pseudomonadota; class Betaproteobacteria; order Burkholderiales; family Oxalobacteraceae; genus Pseudoduganella; species Pseudoduganella rhizocola. The sequence goes on along the minus strand of NZ_JBJQIK030000024.1, from coordinate 2,599 downwards.
TCCGCTTCGGCCCGATGGAGTGGCTGTGGCGCGCCATCACCTACTGGACCATCCCGCCGATGCGCCTTGCGTCGCCGGCAGTGGCTCCGGCTGCGGCGGGCGCCCACTAATTGCGGGCGCAGCTTCTGGGCGCGGTTGCGGCCGCGCTGTTTGCATATCAGGGCGCGGCGTCCGCTGCGCCGATCGAGGCCGCCGGGCTGGCGCAGCCCGCGCGCATCCAGGTCGATAAATGGGGCGTGCCGCACCTGTATGCGGCCGACCAGAAAGACCTTTTCTTCCTGCAGGGTTTCAATGCTGCGCGCGACCGCTTGGCGCAGATCGACCTGTGGCGGCGGCGCGGCCTTGGGCGCCTCGCTTCGGTATTCGGTCCGGCCTATATTGAACAGGACCGCGCCGCCCGCCTCTTCCTTTATCGTGGCGACATGGCCGCCGAGTGGCTTGCCTATGGCGAAGGCGCGCAGGCCATCACGGAGCGCTTCGTTGCGGGCATCAACGCCTATATCGAACTGACCGAACGCCAGCCGGAGCTGCTGCCCTTCGAATTCCGCGAGCTGGGCTACAAGCCCGAGAAATGGGCCGCCGAGGACGTGGTGCGTATTCGCAGCCATGGGCTGACGCGCAACCTCCTGCAGGAATTCGAGCGCGCCTATGTGGTTTGCCATGCCGACCTGAAAGCCGATGAAATCCGTTCGAAGCTGTCGCCTGCGTGGAAGACCAGGGTGCCGCAAGGCCTCGATCCCTGCTTTCCCGAAAATGCGCTCGACGTTTTCATGATGGCGACCGAGAACGTGCGCTTTACGCGCGAGGCATTGCGGCCATCGCGCGCTGCGCTGAATCCGGACCAGATGGAGGGCAGCAACGCCTGGGTGGTCGCGCCTGCGCGTAGTGCGACGGGCCGTCCGATACTGGCCAGCGATCCGCACCGCGGCTATGCAGCGCCATCGCTGCGCTACATCGTCCACCTCAGCGCGCCGGGCCTGGAGGCGATCGGCGGCGGCGAGCCCGCGCTGCCCGGCATATCGATTGGCCACAACGGCAAGATCGCCTTCGGCCTGACGATTTTCGGTATCGACCAGGAAGACCTTTACGTTTACGAAATCAATCCCGCCAATCGCATGCAGTACAAGTACCGGGGCAAGTGGGAGAACTTCCGCATCGTGAAGGAGAACGTGCCGGTGCAGGGCGGCCGGACAGCGAGCGTTGAACTGCGCTTCACGCGCCACGGGCCCGTGATCTTCGAAGAGCCGGGGAAGGACCGCGCGCTGGCAGTCCGCACCTCGTGGTCGCAGCCCGGCACGGCGCCTTACTTCGGCAGCATCGACTACATGAAGGCGCAGAACTTCGAACAGTTCCGCGCAGCGATGGCGCGCTGGGGCGCGCCTGCCGAGAACCAGGTGTACGCCGACACGGGCGGCAATATCGGCTGGGTAGCCGGCGGCATCGCTCCGCAGCGTCCCAACTGGGATGGCCTGATGCCGGTACCGGGCGACGGGCGCCATGAATGGAGCGGCTTCCTCGATGGCGCGAAGCTGCCTTGGGTGCTGAATCCGAAGCAGGGCTGGTTCGCGAGCGCGAACGAAATGAATCTGCCTGCGGGCTACCCGTACAAGCTTGGTTTCGAGTGGGCCAACAGCGCCCGTATGCAGCGCATCAGCGAGGTGCTGGCCGGTACGCCACGCGCCACGCTGGACGATATGCAGCGCTTGCAGAACGACGTGGTATCGCTGCACGCGCGCCGCCTGCTTGCGCTGCTCAAGTCAATGAACTCTTCGAACATGAAGACGCAGTCCGCATTGCGCCTGCTGGCTGGGTGGAATGCGGAGGTGTCGGCGAACTCGCCGGCCGCCGCGCTGTTCGAAGTCTGGTGGTCGCGCCATTTGGGCAACGCATTCAAGGCCGCATTGCTGCCGCCGGCGGCAGTGCGCGCGATGGGCGTGCCCGATACCACGCTGATGCTGGAGACACTGGAAAAGCCAGCCGCACGCTTCGGCCTGAATTCCACGTCCAACCGCGACCAGATCCTGCTCAACAGCCTCGCTTCCGCGTGGAGCGATATGGAACGCCTGCAGGGACCGGACCCCGCGAAGTGGAAATGGGGCGCGCTGCAGTTCAGCTACTTCATGCATCCGCTATCGCAGGTGGTTGATGATGCAACGCGCGCGAAAATCGATGTCGGTCCTTTCGGGCGTGGGGGCGGGGCGTCCACCGTGAACCAGTCGAGTTATCACCCGGCGAACTTCTGGCATGTGCACGGGCCTTCGTTCCGCATCATCCTCGACGTCGGCGGCTGGGATAATTCGCTGGCTATGAACACGCCCGGCCAATCGGGCGATCCGGCCAGTCCGCATTACCGCGACCTGGCGCCCAAGTGGGCCGCCGGCCAGTACTTCCCGCTGCTCTGGTCGCGCAAGGCGGTCGATGCCGCGACCGAGCAAACTATCGAACTCGTTCCGCAAAAACGAAAATAGTGCTGAGCAGGGGTTGACGAGATTTGGGGCGTGCCCCATAATCTCGTTTCTCTGCTTCACGAACACAACGCTTCGTGACCACAGCAGGATCTTTAAAAATTAACAGTCGATAAGTGTGGGCGTTTGAAGAA
>NZ_JBJQIK030000023.1:0-12313 GCF_045984285.3 Pseudoduganella rhizocola | reverse complement strand
GGTTTCGGTGGCTTCGATGTCGGCGCCGCTCATTGCTGCGCGTTCGGCTTGCAGCAGGGCGTTGCGTTCTTCGGCTTCCCAAACTTCCTTCTCGCGGCGGGCGCGGTGGAAGGCCAGGCCGGTACCGCCAGGGATCAGGCGGCCGACGATGACGTTTTCCTTCAGGCCGCGCAGGCCATCGCGCTTGCCCATGATCGCAGCTTCGGTCAGCACGCGGGTGGTTTCCTGGAACGATGCCGCAGAGATGAAGGAGTCGGTCGACAGCGATGCCTTGGTAATACCCAGCAGCACGTTCTCGTAGGTCGCCGGCAGTTTGCCCGCGGCCACAACCTTGTCGTTCTCTTCCAGCAGTTCCGAACGCTCCACCTGCTCGCCGACAATGTAGTCGGTGTCGCCGGCATTGGTGATCTGCACACGGCGCAGCATCTGGCGAACGATCACCTCGATGTGCTTGTCGTTGATCTTCACACCCTGCAGACGGTACACGTCCTGCACTTCGTCCACGATGTAGCGGGCCAGCGCTTCGATACCCAGCAGGCGCAGGATGTCCTGTGGATCGGCCGGGCCGTCCACGATCATCTCGCCCTTGTTCACCACCTGGCCGTCGTGCACCAGCACTTGCTTGTCCTTGGTGATCAGGAACTCGTGCTTGTTGCCGTCCATGTCGGTGATTTCCAGGCGCTGCTTGCCCTTGGTCTCTTTACCGAAGGCCACGGTACCGGTGACTTCCGCCAGCATGCCCGCGTCTTTCGGCGAACGTGCTTCGAACAGTTCCGCCACGCGCGGCAGACCGCCGGTAATGTCACGGGTTTTCTGCGATTCGGTCGGGATACGCGCCAGAACCTCACCCACGGACACTTGCTGGCCGTCTTTCACCATGATCAGCGCGCCGACCTGGAAGCCGATCGCCACTGCGTGTTCGGTGCCGGCAATCTTCACTTCCTGGCCGTCGTCGTTCAGCAGTTTCACCTGCGGACGCATGGTCTTGGTCAGCGAACCACGGCGTTTCGCGTCGATCACCACCAGCGTCGCCAGACCGGTCACTTCGTCCACCTGGCGGGCCACGGTCACGCCTTCTTCGACGTTCTCGAAACGCACCGTACCAGCGTACTCGGTGATGATCGGACGGGTCAGCGGGTCCCACGTTGCCAGCGGTGCGCCGGCTTTCACAGCCATGCCGTCTTTCACGATCAGCGTCGCGCCGTAAGGCACTTTGTGACGCTCGCGCTCGCGGCCATGGTCGTCCGTGATCAGCACTTCGCCGGAACGGGAAATGACGATCTGCGCGCCCTTGCCGTTGGTGACGTAACGCATGGTCGCGGTGAAGCGGATGGTGCCGTTCGACTTGGCTTCCACCGACGATGCCACTGCTGCACGCGATGCCGCACCACCGATGTGGAAGGTACGCATGGTCAGCTGGGTACCCGGCTCACCGATCGACTGCGCTGCCACCACACCCACTGCTTCGCCGGCGTTGACCAGCAGGCCGCGGCCCAGGTCGCGGCCGTAGCACTTGGCGCACAGGCCGTAGCGGGTGTCGCAGGTCAGCGGGGTGCGGACCTTGACTTCGTCCACGCCCATGCGTTCGATCTCTTCCACCATGTCTTCGTCCAGCAGCGTGCCGGCTTCGTACACGGTTTCCTGGGTTTCAGGATTGACGATGTCGGTGCCTGCCACGCGGCCGAGGATACGGTCGCGCAGGGCTTCGATCACTTCACCGCCTTCGACCATCGCCTTCATCAGCGTGCCGTTCGAGGTGCCGCAATCGTCTTCGATCACCACCAGGTCCTGGGTCACGTCCACCAGACGGCGGGTCAGGTAACCGGAGTTCGCGGTCTTCAGTGCCGTATCCGCCAGGCCTTTACGGGCGCCGTGGGTCGAGATGAAGTACTGCAGAACGTTCAGGCCTTCGCGGAAGTTCGCGGTAATCGGCGTTTCGATAATCGAACCGTCCGGTTTCGCCATCAGGCCTCGCATACCGGCCAGCTGGCGGATCTGCGCCGCGGAACCGCGGGCGCCCGAGTCGGCCATCATGTAAATCGCGTTGAAGGACTCCTGGGTGGTCTTGCTGCCGTCGCGCTTGACGACGTCTTCCACTTTCAGCTGGTCCATCATGGCCTTGCCGACTTCGTCCGAGGTCTTGCCCCAGATGTCGACGACCTTGTTGTAACGCTCGCCCGCAGTCACCAGACCGGAAGCGTACTGCTGCTCGATCTGCTTGACTTCGGATTCGGCGGTTGCGATCAGGGTCTTCTTCTCGTTCGGCACCAGCATGTCGTCCACGCAGATCGAGATACCGGCGCGGGTCGCCAGGCGGAAGCCCGACTGCATCAGCTGGTCGGCAAACACCACGGTTGCGCGCAGGCCGCACTTGCGGAAGGACGTGTTGATCAGGCGCGAGATCTCTTTCTTCTTCAGCGGACGATTCAGCACGCTGAACGGCAGGCCTTTCGGCAGGATCTCGGACAGGATCGCGCGGCCCACGGTGGTTTCGTAACGCGTCAGGGTGCGCACGAATTCGCCGGTGGCCGGGTCCTTTGGATTCTCGACGATACGCACGGTGATGCGGGTCGCCAGTTCCACTTCCTTGTTGTCGTAGGCGCGGATGACTTCGGACACGTCCGGGAACATCATGCCTTCGCCCTTGGCGTTGATCGCTTCGCGGGTCGCGTAGTACAGACCCAGCACGATATCCTGCGACGGCACGATCGACGGTTCGCCGTTCGATGGGAACAGGATGTTGTTCGACGCCAGCATCAGGGTGCGCGCTTCCATCTGCGCTTCGATCGACAGCGGCACGTGCACTGCCATCTGGTCACCGTCGAAGTCGGCGTTGAACGCCGCGCAGACCAGCGGGTGCAGCTGGATCGCTTTACCTTCGATCAGCACCGGCTCGAAAGCCTGGATGCCCAGACGGTGCAGGGTTGGTGCACGGTTCAGCATGATCGGGTGTTCGCGGATCACGTCTTCCAGGATGTCCCAGACCACCGGTTCCTGGATTTCCACCAGCTTCTTAGCGGCCTTGATGGTGGTCGCGAGACCCATCAGTTCCAGCTTGTTGAAGATGAATGGCTTGAACAGTTCCAGCGCCATCAGCTTCGGCAGGCCGCACTGGTGCAGTTTCAGCTGCGGACCCACCACGATGACCGAACGGCCCGAGTAGTCGACGCGCTTGCCCAGCAGGTTCTGACGGAAGCGGCCGCCCTTACCCTTGATCATTTCAGCCAGCGATTTCAGCGGACGCTTGTTGGCGCCGGTCATCGCCTTGCCGCGGCGGCCGTTGTCCAGCAGCGAGTCCACTGCCTCTTGCAGCATGCGCTTTTCGTTACGCGTGATGATCTCTGGAGCGCGCAGCTCCATCAGGCGTTTCAGGCGGTTGTTACGGTTGATGACGCGGCGATACAGGTCGTTCAGGTCGGAGGTCGCGAAGCGGCCGCCATCCAGCGGGACCAGCGGGCGCAGTTCCGGCGGCAGCACCGGCAGCACTTCCATGATCATCCACTCAGGCTTGATGCCGGAACGCTGGAAGGCTTCCAGCACTTTCAGGCGCTTGGCGTATTTCTTGATCTTCGCTTCGGACTTCGATTCCTTCAGTTCCACGCGCAGGGTTTCGGCATCGCGGTGGATGTCGATGGAGCGCAGCAGTTCACGGATACCTTCCGCGCCCATGTAGGCGGTGAAGTCGTCGCCGTACTCTTCGTACTTGGCGGCGTAATCGTCTTCCGACATGATCTGGCACTTCTTCAGCGGGGTCATGCCTGGATCGGTCACGACGTATGCTTCGAAGTACAGCACACGTTCGATATCGCGCAGGGTCATGTCCAGCACCATGCCCAGGCGGGATGGCAAGGACTTCAGGAACCAGATGTGGGCGGTCGGCGAGGCCAGCTCGATGTGGCCCATGCGCTCGCGGCGCACCTTGGCCAGCGTGACTTCAACGCCGCACTTTTCGCAGATCACGCCGCGGTGCTTCAGGCGCTTGTATTTGCCGCACAGGCATTCGTAGTCCTTGATCGGGCCAAAGATCTTGGCGCAGAACAGGCCGTCGCGCTCAGGCTTGAAGGTACGGTAGTTGATGGTTTCCGGCTTCTTGACTTCGCCGTAGGACCACGAACGGATTTTTTCAGGCGAGGCGAGACCGATCTTGATCGCGTCAAAGGTCTCGTTCGTCTGTACTTGCTTGAATAGATCGAGCAGGGCTTTCATGTATCACTCCAGGTGATTAAATTCGTATCTTTCGCCGCTCCCGGAGGAGCGGCGCCGGCTGATGTCTTAGTTGCGTTCCAGGTCGATATCGATACCCAGGGAACGGATCTCTTTCACCAGCACGTTGAACGATTCCGGCATGCCGGCATCGATCACGTGATCGCCCTTGACGAGGTTTTCGTACACTTTGGTACGGCCGTTCACGTCGTCGGACTTCACGGTCAGCATTTCCTGCAGCACGTACGATGCGCCGTACGCTTCCAGTGCCCACACCTCCATCTCACCGAAGCGCTGGCCGCCGAACTGGGCTTTACCACCCAGCGGCTGCTGCGTCACCAGCGAGTAAGGACCGGTGGAGCGCGCGTGCATCTTGTCGTCGACCAGGTGGTGCAGCTTCAGCATGTGCATCACGCCCACGGTGACTTTGCGCTCGAAGGCTTCGCCGGTGCGGCCGTCGTACATCGTGACCTGGTTCTTCGATGGGGTCATGCCCAGCTTGGCCGCGATTTCGTCCGGATACGCCAGGTCCAGCATGCGGCGGATTTCCGATTCGTGCGCGCCGTCGAACACCGGGGTCGCGAACGGCACGCCCTTCTTCAGGTTCTGCGCCAGGTTCATGATCTCGTCGTCGCTGAACGATGCGATGTCTTCCTTGGCGCCGGTCTCGTTGTACACGGTGGTCAGGAACTTGCGCATCTCGGCAACCTTGATCTCCTGCGCCAGCATTTCGCCGATACGCAGGCCCAGGCCCTTCGCTGCCCAGCCCAGGTGGGTTTCCAGGATCTGGCCCACGTTCATACGGGATGGAACGCCCAGCGGGTTCAGCACCACGTCGGCCGGGGTACCGTCCGCCATGTATGGCATGTCTTCCACCGGCACGATACGCGAGACCACACCCTTGTTACCGTGGCGGCCTGCCATCTTGTCGCCGGACTGCAGGCGGCGTTTCACGGCCAGGTAAACCTTGACCATCTTCTGCACGCCAGGCTGCAGCTCGTCGCCTTGCGTCAGCTTCTTGCGCTTCTCTTCGAAGGCCAGGTCGAACTGGTGGCGCTTCTCGGCGATGGATTCCTTGATGGCTTCCAGCGCGGAGGCAGCGTCGTCGTCCGCAGGGCGGATGTCGAACCAGTGGAACTTGTCCAGATCGGCCAGGTATTCCTTGGTGATCTTGGCGCCTTTCGCCAGCTTCTTCGGACCGCCGTTGACGACTTTACCGATCAGCATTTTTTCCAGACGCTGGAAGGCGTCGCCTTCCACGATACGCATCTGGTCGTTCAGGTCCAGGCGGTAGCGCTTCAGCTCGTCGTCGATGATCTGCTGGGCGCGCTTGTCGCGCGGGATGCCTTCGCGGGTGAACACCTGCACGTCGATCACGGTGCCGACCATGCCCGAAGGCACGCGCAGCGAGGTGTCTTTCACGTCCGATGCTTTTTCACCGAAGATGGCGCGCAGCAGCTTCTCTTCCGGGGTCAGCTGGGTTTCGCCTTTTGGCGTCACCTTGCCGACCAGCGTGTCGCCGGCCTGCACTTCAGCGCCGATGTACACGATGCCGGATTCGTCCAGGCGGGCCAGCTGGTTCTCGGCCAGGTTCGAGATGTCGCGGGTGATTTCTTCCGCGCCCAGCTTGGTGTCACGGGCCACAACGCTCAGTTCTTCGATGTGGATCGAGGTGTAACGGTCGTCTTTCACGACGTTTTCCGAGATCAGGATCGAGTCTTCGAAGTTCAGGCCGTTCCATGGCATGAAGGCCACGGTCATGTTCTGGCCCAGTGCCAGCTCGCCCAGGTCGGTCGATGCGCCGTCGGCGATCACGTCGCCCTTGGCCACACGGTCGCCCACCTTGACGATAGGACGCTGGTTGATGTTGGTGTTCTGGTTGGAACGGGTGTACTTGATCAGGTTGTAGATGTCCACGCCGACTTCGCCGGCTTGCGCCTCTTCGTCGTTCACGCGGATCACCACGCGGCCTGCATCGATGTAGTCCACCACGCCGCCGCGCAGCGCCTGCACGGTGGTGCCGGAGTCGACCGCCACGGTGCGCTCGATGCCGGTACCCACCAGCGCCTTTTCAGGACGCAGGCAAGGCACGGCCTGGCGCTGCATGTTGGCGCCCATCAGTGCACGGTTCGCGTCATCGTGCTCCAGGAATGGAATCAGCGAAGCTGCCACGGACACGATCTGGCCCGGGGCCACGTCCATGTACTGGATGCGCTCCGGCGACACCAGGATGGTTTCGCCGGCTTCACGCGCCGACACCAGCTCGTCGATCAGCTGGCCCTTGTCATTGATCTTGGCGTTTGCCTGGGCAATGATGTAGCGGCCTTCTTCGATGGCGGACAGGTAGTCGATCTTGTCGGTGACCACGGAACCTTCGACCTTGCGGTACGGGGTTTCCAGGAAGCCGTATTCGTTCAGGCGGGCATACAGTGCCAGCGAGTTGATCAGGCCGATGTTCGGGCCTTCAGGCGTTTCGATCGGGCACACGCGGCCGTAGTGGGTCGGGTGCACGTCGCGCACCTCGAAGCCGGCGCGTTCGCGCGTCAGGCCGCCAGGGCCCAGTGCGGAAACACGGCGCTTGTGGGTGATCTCGGACAGCGGGTTGGTCTGGTCCATGAACTGCGACAGCTGGGACGAACCGAAGAACTCGCGGATCGCAGCCGAAATCGGCTTCGAGTTGATCAGGTCGTGCGGCATCAGGTTGTCGGCTTCGGCCTGGCCCAGGCGTTCCTTGACGGCGCGCTCAACGCGCACCAGGCCGGCGCGGAACTGGTTCTCGGCCAGCTCGCCCACGCAACGCACGCGGCGGTTGCCCAGGTGGTCGATATCGTCCACTTCGCCGCGGCCATTGCGCAGCTCGACGAGGATCTTGATCACGGCCAGCACGTCGTCGTTCGACAGCGTCATGTCGCCGGTCAGTTCATCGCGGCCCACGCGGCGGTTGAACTTCATGCGGCCCACGGCGGACAGGTCGTAACGGTCGGCGCTGTAGAACAGGCCGTTGAACAGCGCTTCCACCGACTCTTCGGTTGGCGGTTCGCCAGGACGCATCATGCGGTAGATCGCCACGCGCGCAGCGGTCTGGTCGGCGGTATCGTCGATGCGCAGGGTCTGCGAGATGTAGGCGCCCTGGTCCAGGTCGTTGGTGTACAGGGTCTGGATGGTGGCGATGTTGGCGTCGCGCAGCTTGCCCAGGGTTTCCTCGGTCAGCTCTTCATTGGCGTTGGCCACCACTTCACCGGTTTCCGGATCCACGATGTTCTTGGCCAGCACGCGGCCCAGCAGGTAGTCTTCCGGCACGGAGATGTGCTTGATGCCGGCCGCTTCGATGTCGCGCACGTGCTTGGCGTTGATACGCTTGTCCTTGGCGACGATGACCTTGCCGTCCTTAGGATTGACGATATCGAAACGCGCCACTTCGCCGCGCAGGCGCTCGGCCACGAACTCCAGCTCGCCGCCTTCGCCGCGCAGGTTGAAGTTGTCGAACACGAAGAAGTTGGCCAGGATCTGTTCCGGCGTCATGCCGATGGCTTTCAGCAGGATCGAGACCGGCATCTTGCGGCGGCGGTCGACGCGGAAGTACAGGATGTCTTTCGGGTCGAACTCGAAGTCCAGCCAGGAGCCGCGGTAAGGAATGATACGGGCCGAGAACAGCAGCTTGCCGGACGAGTGCGTCTTGCCGCGGTCGTGCTCGAAGAACACGCCCGGCGAACGGTGCAGCTGGGACACGATGACACGCTCGGTGCCGTTGATCACGAAGGAGCCGGTGGTCGTCATCAGGGGCAGTTCGCCCATATAGACTTCCTGCTCCTTCATTTCTTTCACGACCGGCTTGGTCGGGGATTCCTTGTCCAGGATCACCAGGCGCACTTTGGCGCGCAGCGGGGACGCGAAGGTCAGGCCGCGCAGCTGGCACTCTTTCACATCGAAGGCAGGGTCGCCCAGCACGTAGGAGAGGAACTCCAGGCGTGCGAAACCGTTGTGCGAAACGATAGGGAAGATGCTGGTGAAGGCCGATTGCAGGCCTTCGTTCTTGCGGGTAGCCACCGGAGTGTGCTCCTGCAAGAAGTTTTCGTAAGACTCGAGCTGGGTTGCCAGCAGGAACGGAACGTTGTGGACGTTGGCGCGTTTCGCGAAGGATTTGCGAATGCGTTTCTTCTCAGTAAATGAGTAGTGCATGGACACTCCGTGAGTGACAGGAAAGGATAAAAACTTCAGGTTTTCGCTGTTTTTGCTATATTTCAAACAACGCAAACCTCAAGGCACTACGCTTTCAAGCCGGGAACAACAAACAAATACTACAGAGACGACAAAGGAGCCAAAGCCGGACCACCTCCCTTCCGGAAGGTGATCCGCAACTTTGGCTCAGGCGCTAAGGACTACCGGCGCCGGAGAATACAATTACTTCAGGTCGGCCTTGGCGCCAGCTTCTTCCAGCTTCTTCTTGCCGGCTTCTGCGTCAGCTTTCGACAGGGCTTCTTTCACGGTCTTCGGTGCGCCGTCAACCAGGTCCTTGGCTTCTTTCAGGCCCAGACCGGTGATTTCGCGAACTGCCTTGATGACGCCCACTTTGTTGGCGCCGACTTCGGACAGAACCAGGTTGAATTCGGTCTGTTCTTCAGCAGCAGCAGCGCCGCCAGCTGCGCCGCCAGCTGCTGGAGCAGCCATTGCAGCAGCGGACACGCCGAATTTCTCTTCGAATGCCTTGACCAGTTCGTTCAGGTCCATCACGGACATTTCGCTCACTGCGTTCAGGATATCGTCTTTGCTAATTGCCATTTGAAACTCCTAATAGATTTATGTGCTACAGAATTGATTACTTGAGAAAAAAGACCAGGGCTTAAGCTGCAGCGCCTTCGGATTCTTTTTTCGCTGCCAGAGCAGCCAGACCACGTGCAAAGCCCGATACCGGAGCCAGCATAACGCCCAACAGCTGCGAGATGAGGACTTCACGGCTAGGAATGCTCGCCAGCGCAGCCACAGCAGCTTTATCCAGCTGCTTGCCTGCGTAGTTACCTGCCTTGATGACCAGTTTGTCGTTGGTTTTGGCGAAGTCGTTGATGACTTTCGCTGCAGCCACGGCGTCGTCCGAGATCGAATAGATCAGCGGGCCGGTCATTTCATCAGCCAGGTTGGCGAACTGCGTACCTTCCACAGAGCGGCGAGCCAGCGTGTTCTTCAGAACACGCAGGTACACACCCTGGGCACGCGCTTTGGCACGAAGTTGCGTCAAGTGAGCAACCTGGATGCCACGGTACTCGGCCACGACGATAGTTTGCGCAGTTGCTACTTTTGCGGAAACTTCGGCGACGACGGCCTTTTTGTCATTCAGATTGAGACCCACGGTCAACCTCCTTAAATGATGTTTGGCAAATGCCGCACATCGGTTCGAACAACGGCGTCCGAGGTTTAGGAGTCCAATGGACTACGAAACTTGTTCGGGTACACCATCTGCGTTGGGCCGCTTGCGCGGATTAACCGGAAACCTGCCTGCTGCTTCCAGCCCAACGGTCTTTGATTGCCTGGCAGGGTTGCCCCTGCCAGCCCAAAGATGCGCCCGGCGAATACGCTGCCGGGACTTGATTCTTTACTTAAGCAGCCAGGGTAGCCTGGTCAACGCGCACGCCTGCACCCATGGTGGAGGACAGCGACACTTTGCGCAGGTACACGCCTTTCGACGATGCCGGCTTGGCTTTGTTCAGGGCGTCGATCAGGGCGACCAGGTTGGTCTTCAGATCGGCGTCGCTGAAGGACTTGCGGCCGATGGTGGCGTGGATGATACCGGCCTTGTCGGTACGGTACTGAACCTGGCCGGCTTTCGCGTTTTTCACGGCGGTCGCCACGTCAGGGGTCACGGTGCCCACTTTCGGGTTAGGCATCAGGCCGCGTGGGCCCAGGATCTGGCCCAGGGTACCAACGATACGCATGGTGTCCGGCGAAGCGATCACGATGTCGAACGGCATGTCGCCGGCCTTCACGCGTTCCGCCAGGTCTTCCATGCCGACCACGTCGGCGCCGGCTGCCTTGGCAGCTTCAGCCTTGTCGCCGGAAGCGAACACGGCCACGCGAACGGTCTTGCCGGTGCCTGCTGGCAGCACGACGGAACCACGCACCACCTGGTCGGATTTCTTAGGATCCACACCCAGTTGCACGGACACGTCGATCGATTCGTTGAACTTGGCGGTAGCCAGTTCCTTGATCAGGGCGACAGCATTGTCGAAAGCGTACACTTTGGTACGGTCTACTTTAGCCTTGATGGCTTGAGCGCGTTTGGACAGTTTTGCCATGATTAGATGCCCTCAACGGTGATGCCCATGGAACGAGCGGAACCGGCGATGGTACGCACTGCTGCGTCCAGGTCAGCCGCGGTCAGGTCCGGGGTCTTCAGTTTTGCGATTTCTTCCGCTTGCGCGCGGGTCAGCTTGCCAACCTTGTCGGTATGTGGCTTGGACGAACCTTTTTGCACGCCGGAGTGCTTCTTGATCAGGAAGGTCGCTGGCGGGGTCTTCATCACGAAGGTGAAGGACTTGTCCGCGAAAGCGGTGATCACCACAGGGATCGGCATACCTGGTTCCATGCCTTGGGTCTGCGCGTTGAACGCCTTGCAGAATTCCATGATGTTCAGGCCGCGCTGACCCAGTGCCGGGCCGATCGGTGGGGATGGGTTTGCCTTACCAGCTGGCACTTGCAGCTTGATAAAGCCAATGATTTTCTTTGCCATGATGGCGTTTCCTATCGTTGGTTTGAGTAGTAGCGCCCCGCCACATGGCGGGGCTCCTCGTGCGGATTAAACGCTCCGTTCGGCGCTTCCTGCTTAAACTTTTTCGACCTGGCCGAATTCGAGCTCGACCGGCGTTGCGCGGCCGAAGATGGTGACCGAGACGCGCACTTTCGACTTCTCGTAGTTCACTTCCTCCACGTTGCCGTTGAAATCGGTGAACGGGCCATCCTTGATGCGCACCTGTTCGCCCACTTCGTACAGCACTTTCGGCCGTGGCTTTTCGACGCCTTCCTGCATCTGGTGCATGATCTTTTCGATCTCGCGCGCAGGAATCGGGGTCGGCTTGTTCGATTTGCCGCCGATGAAACCGGTAACCTTGCTGGTGTTCTTCACCAGGTGCCAGGTGTCATCGGTCATTTCCATTTCCACCAGCACATAGCCAGGGAAGAAACGACGCTCGGTGACGGATTTCTGGCCGTTCTTGACTTCAACCACTTCCTCGGTCGGCACCAGGATCTGGCCGAACTTGTCCTGCATGCCGGCGCGCTCCACGCGCTCGGTCAGTGCACGCTGCACGCTTTTCTCCATGCCGGAATAAGCATGCACAACGTACCAGCGCTTGTTATTCACTGGAACGCTGAGCGCTTGTGCCGGGTCTTCGCCCGGCACCTCGTTTTGCACGTTATCGCTCATTATTTTTTCCAACCCAGGATTACGTCGTACAACAGGAATTCGAGCAATTTATCCGTGCCCCACAGGAACACTGCCATCACCACCACGAAGGCGAACACGATCAGCGTGATCTGCGTGGCCTCCTTGCGGGTCGGCCAGACGACCTTTTTGGTCTCACGGACGGATTCCTTGGCAAAATTCAGGAAATCGCGGCCAGTGGTCGAGGTGTAAGCGATGCCTGCGCCAATAAGCAAACCACCCACCAGCGCTGCGACGCGCATAATGGATGGTTGACCTGCCAGGTAGAAGAACCCGACGACGCCTGCAATCACCGCAACCACTGCCAGCAGCACCTTGAGCTTATCGCCCGGCGTGCCAACGGTTTGCACGGATTGATTAGACATTTAACTTTTTACTTTCGGTGCCCTGCACCAGATTCGGTGGCAGGGGCGGAGGGCATCGAACCCCCAACCTTCGGTTTTGGAGACCGACGCTCTGCCAATTGAGCTACGCCCCTACGTAAAACTTACAGTGGAATCCGTAATTCTAGCACCCAACACGGTTGGGCGCTAGACCCTGGCGGGAATTCCTTAGGCGATGATCTTCGCGACCACGCCTGCGCCAACGGTACGGCCGCCTTCGCGGATTGCGAAACGCAGGCCTTCTTCCATAGCGATCGGGTTGATCAGCTTGACGGTGATCGACACGTTGTCGCCT
>NZ_JBJQIK030000022.1:0-12399 GCF_045984285.3 Pseudoduganella rhizocola | reverse complement strand
CCATGGGGTCAGGCACCGCTGTCAGGGTCGTGTTGTTGATCTGGCGCAAAGCGGTAGCTGATTGCGCGCAAGGAACTTGACGGTAGGATATAGGCGTTTTTAAATTGCAATGATGTGAGTTCATTGCGGCCTGCCCGCTTTCATCATGCTATTGATGCGCCCACACCAGCTCGGCAAGCGACTTGCCGCCGCAGGCCGCCAGTTCTGGTGGAATGCCCTGCTGCTGTCGCTGGCCATTGGCGCGCTGTTTTATGCGCTGATGGCAAATTCCATCGAGAGCGAGGCGCGCGAACGCTTCCGCCACCAGGCACGCAACACGCAACACAGCATCGCGTCCGTGCTCAAAACCTATATCGAAGTGCTGCGCGGCGCCGCCAGCTATCTGCAGGCCGTGGACCATATCTCTGCCGATGGCTTCCACCGCTATGTGGAAGGGCTGAACCTGCCACGCAATTTCCCGGCTATCGATACCATCAATTTCGCAACCTTCGTCCGCGACAGCGAACGCGCCGCGCTGGAGCTGCATCTGCAGCAGGCGGCCGGCGAGCGCCCCGGCTATCCTCCGTTCCGCATCACGCCGCCAGGCAAGCGCCGCAGCTATACCGTGATTACGCTGATCGATCCGCTGGACGGCTTCCGCGACCGCGTGGGCCTGGATCTCGCCGCACGTCCCGCCGGCGCCGCTGCGCTCGATGCGGCGCGCGACAGCGGTGAAATGAGCAGCTCCGGCCGCCCCGTCGCCGTGCCCGGCTCGCCTTACCATGTGGGCATGCCGCTGCGCATGGCGGTCTACCGCAAGGGCATGCCCACGGCGACGGTGGCCCAGCGCCGCGCCGCCTACGTGGGCTCGGTCGGCATCGGTTTCAGCGTGCAACGACTGGTGCAGACGGCGCTGGATGAAACGCCGATGCAGGACATCCGCGTTACGCTATACGGCGGCCCGGATGACGGCAATGTCCAGCCACTGGGCCGCCTGCTGTACGATACGAAGGACGTCAATGTAGGCGCCGCGCCGAGTCCGGGCCACTTCGACATCCTGCTGCCCGTGAACTTCAACGGCAGCAACTGGCAGGCCCGTTTCAGCGCACCGAAGCAGGCGCTGTATTCGCGCTTCGATGCCTACCTGCCCTGGTTCGCGGCCCTGATGGGATTTGCCGCAACCATGCTGATCTATGCCCTGTTCCACGCCCTGTCTTCGGCCCGCAAGCGCGCGGTGAAGATGGCGCGCGCCATGACACGTGAACTGCGTGACAGCCAGGTCAAGCTGCAGCTGTCGCACCAGCGCCTGCGCCGTCTTGCTGCCCACGCGGAGCAGATCAAGGAAGAGGAACGCAAGCGCATCGCACGCGAGATCCACGATGACCTGGGCCAGAACCTGCTGGCTCTGCGCATCGAGGCGGATATCCTGGCGAACCGCACTGCCCTGCGCCATCCGCGCCTGCACGAACGCGCGCGGGCCACCGTGAAGCAGATCGATGAAACGATACGCAGCGTGCGCACCATCATCAACGACCTGCGCCCGACGGTGCTGGACCTGGGCCTGCACGCGGCCGTGGAATGGCAGATCGCGCAGTTCCGCCAGCGTACCGGCATTGCCTGCGAGCTGGTGGAGCACGGCGGCGATACCGGCATCGACGACCGCTGTGCCGTGGCGTTTTTCCGCGTGCTGCAGGAGTCGCTGAGCAATATCCAGCAGCATGCCCGCGCCAGCCTGGTGCGGGTGGAACTCACGCATATGCAGGGCACGCTGCGCATGTCGATTGCCGACAACGGCATCGGCCTGCACGACAGCAGCCGCAACAAGACCGGCTCTTTCGGACTGGTGGGTATCGAAGAGCGCATGAGCTTGCTGGGCGGCCAGTGCACCATTGCGGGCATGCCGCGCGGCGGCACCATCGTCACCGTGAGCGTGGCGGTGTCCCATCTGGCGCCCGTCCTCGCATTAGGAGAATTCGTAACGCGGTAGGAATTGCTGAAGGAAGCTTGAGGCAGATCAAAGCGTAACCTTGATGGTGGGCAAAAATAACTTCTCTCCCCCACCGAAAGGACCCCCAACATGAACACGCGCGATTTCGAAGCTATTGCCGCCCTCGACCTGGAGCCGGTCAAGGTCAAGCTGATGCACCAGGAGTCCGGCGAAGGCTGGTCGCTGGACCAGGTGAACGCTGTCGAGTTCGAGTACCGCCGTTTCCTTTATCTCATGAAACGCTTCCCTAACGAAGCGGCCGCACCGTTGCAGGATGTAGACACTTTCTGGCATTACCACATCCTCGACACCGTGAAATATGCAGCCGATTGCGAGGCGGTATTCGGCTACTTCCTGCATCACTTTCCCTACATCGGCCTGCGCGGCGAGGATGACCTGGCGGCGCACGCACGCGTGGGCGAGCGCATGAAAGAACTGTACGAAGATACCTTTGGCGAAGCCTATGCGCAGGGGCTGTCCGCCTATTCGGCGCGGGTTGCCGGCAGCGCCTACTCGGCACGCGTTACGGCCACGGCTTACTCGGCCCGTGTTACCGGCACCGCCTACTCGGCACGCATTGCGGACGCGCCGCCTCAACAGGCGCCGAACCTGTTCACCGAACGTCCGCGCCTGCAGTCAGCCTGACAATACCCATTGCCGGGCTGGCATGCCAGCCCGGCAATACGCGGGTTCAGCGAAAATAGCGCGCGACTTAAAAGCCGCTTGTAATCCTCAACAATGCGCTTATACTGAGTTTTCGTTGACCCAGCTCAACGCTTCGTTCCCCAGCTCCGAACGTCCCTGACACCCGACCTCTCCGGTCCACGCACGGTGTCTACCGCTAATTTCTGCTTACTCACAAAGGGATATGACTCATGATTTCGACTGAAAGCTTTCAAGCAATTGCCGACCTCGACCTGGAACCGATCAAAGTAAAACTGATGCACGAAGAATCCGGCGAAGGCTGGTCGCTGGACAAGGTCAACGCCGTGGAATTCGAATACCGCCGCTTCCTCTACCTGATGAAGACCTTCCCGAACGAACAGACCGCGCCGCTGATGGACGTGGACATCTTCTGGCATTACCACATCCTTGACACCATGAAGTACGCGGTGGATTGCGAGAAGGTGTTCGGCTATTTCCTGCACCACTTCCCTTACATCGGCCTGCGCGGCGAAGACGATGAAGAGGCGCACCAGCGTGTGGGCGACCGCATGAAGGAGCTGTATGAAGCGACCTTCGGCGAAGCCTACCTGCGCGCGCCTGCGGACACCGCCTACTCCGGCCGCGTTGCCGCAACCGCGTATTCCGGCCGCGCCCCGGAAGTGGCTTACTCCGGCCGTGTTGCCGATGCCATCGCCTACTCCGGCCGTGTGAGCGCGGAGGCCGCGAAAACCGCCTATTCGGGCCGCGTAGCAGACAAGGTGGCATATTCGGGCCGTGTCGCTGACAAGACCGCCTACTCCGGCCGCGTGAGCGCGGATGCCGCCAAGACTGCCTATTCCGGCCGCGTGGCTGACCAGGTAGCCTACTCAGGCCGTGTGAGCGCGGACGCCGCGAAAACCGCCTACTCCGGCCGCGTCGCCGACAAGGTGGCGTATTCGGGCCGCGTGAGCGCGGACGCCAATGGAGGCAGCGCGAAGGCCGCTTACTCGGGCCGCGTCGCCGACCAGACCGCCTATTCAGGCCGCGTCAGCGCCGAAACGGCGTACTCCGGCCGCGTGAGTGCTGAAACGGCGGCGCCTGCCGACGCCTTCTACACCGCCCGTCCCCGCCTCGCCGCCGCGTAAATCAGCGCAGCACAAATAAAACGGCCGGCGCCTGATCCTCCAGGCCCGGCCGTTTTTTCATGCTGGCGCAGGTTCAGTGCGCCATCAGATCCCGCAGTTCGCGGATGCTGAAATCGCTGATCTCATGCATGCGGATCAGGATCGTCGCGCCGATCGGCAACGTGTTGTGGCGGATCTTGCTGATCACAGGAGGCGCAACTTCCAGCGCGCGCGACAGGGCCGCGTCGTTCTTCAGCTGCAGTTTTTCGATAATCGCGTCCAGCACGCGATTGGGGTTATAGCTCGGCGAGGCCGTAATCTCTTTCAGGGACATGATCAAACTCTTGCAAATTGGACAAGGGAGTTACTGTTGCTCTGAACCGACAGTCCGGCAACCTTTGTGAGAATTTGATAGATTTTAACCCTATTTTTTGTGCTATGTAATTTTTCGCCTCATTTTCAGAAAGTCCACGACCGTCGGATAGCGCAGGCGCACACCCAGTTCGCCCTTGAGCCGTGCATTGCTGAGCCGGCGCGACTCCGACATAAATGACAGCAGGGCAGGCGTGACCACCTTCGCCAGTTCGGCGCGCGGCAGGCGCGGCGGCCGTGGCAGCCCTTCCGCATCGGCCACCGCATCGAAGTAGTCCCCCATCTTCATCTCGCTGTCATCGACGGCGTGGTAGACCCGCCCCGGCCGCCCGCGCCGCATGGCCTGCAGCACGATGGAGGCCAGGTCGTCGGCATGCACATGGTTGGTAAAAACGTCATCCTCCGCCAGCAAGGCCGGAGTGCCCTGCTCCAGGCGCTTGATGGGCAAGCGGCCGTCAGCATAAATGCCCGGCACCCGCAGGATGGACAGGCGCCCGCCTGTCCGCCGCGCCCAGCGCCGGAGTGAGCGCTCAGCCTCCACCCGCCGCAGCGCGCGGCCATTGTGGGGCGCCACGGGCCGCGACTCATCGATCCAGGCGCCGCCCGCATCGCCATAAACGCCGGTGGTGCTCACATAAACGACATTGGCGCGGTCGGGTAAAATGGCGGTCACATTGCGGGTACGGGGGTCGCTGAGGCCTTCGGCGGGCGGTGGCGCCAGGTAAAGCACCGTGTGCGCCAGCCCGGCCAGCCGGCGCAGGCTATGCGGCTGGTCCAGGTCCGCCACGATGGGAACGGCGCCGGCCGCGCGCAGCGCCGCGCAACGTTCCTGCTGGCTGGTGAGCGCGAACACGCGGTAGCGCGCGCGCAGCAGCGGCAGCAGGCGCATGCCCACGTCGCCGCAGCCGATAATCAGCAGGCGAGGCCTGCCCAGTTGCTGTATGTATTTGCTATTCATTCAAGGATTGTATGACGTTCCAGATTACCGTTCAGCCCAGCGGCCATCAATTCAGCTGCGACGACGACGAAACCGTTCTCTCGGCAGCCATGCGTGCAGGCATTGGCCTGCCATACGGCTGCAAGAACGGCGCCTGCAGTTCCTGCAAAGGCAAAGTGGTTTCCGGTTCCATCACCCACCGCCCGCACCAGCGCCGCGCGCTGACCGAGGAAGAAGAAGCGGCGGGCATGTCCCTGTTCTGCTGCGCGGTGCCGCAATCCGACCTGGTGCTGCAGGCACGCGAGGTGGCGGGCAGCGGCGACTTCCCGGTCAAGAAAATGCCTTCGCGCGTATCGACGATGGAAAAGATGGCGCCGGACGTAATGGTGATCTCGCTGCAGCTGCCGGCCAACGAAACGCTGGAATACCGCGCCGGGCAGTACATTGAATTCCTGCTGCGCGACGGCAAGCGCCGCAGCTACAGCATGGCCAGCGCGCCGGGCGCCGGTCCGGTCACGCTGCATATCCGCCATATGCCGGGCGGCCTGTTCACCGACCAGGTGTTCGGCGCCATGAAGGAACGCGACATCCTGCGCTTCGAAGGCCCGCTGGGCACCTTCTTCGTGCGCGAGGATTCGGACAAGCCGATGGTGCTGCTGGCCTCCGGCACCGGCTTCGCGCCGATCAAGGCCATTGTGGAACAGATGAAGGCCAGCGACTCGAAGCGGCAGATGGTGCTGTACTGGGGCGGCCGCCGCCCGCAGGACCTGTATATGGATGCGCTGTGCCGCCAGTGGGCCGAAGAGATGCCTAACTTCCGCTACGTGCCCGTGGTGTCGGACGCGCAAGCGGAAGACAGCTGGAACGGCCGCACCGGCTATGTGCACCGTGCGGTGGTGGAAGACCTGCCGGACATGTCCGGCTACCAGGTCTACGCCTGCGGCGCACCGATCGTGGTGGAATCCGCCAGGCGCGAATTCGTCCAGCAATGCAAGCTGCCCGAAGACGAATTCTATGCCGACGCCTTTACCACCGAAGCCGACCTGGCCCAACCCTGACCTGCTCCACGCTGCGCCGCCGTGGGGCGCGCGCAGCGCCCCACATCTATGTCATCCAACGGATTCAGCGTTCTTCGTCACCGTAACTTCTCCTTCTACCTGACCGCCCGCATTTTCGGCACGCTGGCCGTGCAGATGCAGAACGTCGCCATCGGCTGGCAGGTGTATGCGAGCACGCATAACCTGTTCTACCTCGGCATGATCGGCCTGGCGCAGTTCGCGCCTTTCCTGCTGCTGATTCTTCCCGCCGGCCACGTGGCGGACCAGTTCAACCGCAAATACATCATCACCATGTGCCTCGGCATGCAGCTGGTGGTCGGCCTGATGCTGCTCGCCTTCACGGCGGCCGGCCTGACCGTGGTGTGGCCGGTGTTCGCGGTGCTGGTGCTGTTCGGCAGTGCGCGCGCCTTCATGGGGCCTGCCACGCAGGCCATCCTGGTCAACCTGGTGCCGCAGGAGGACTTCAGCAAGGCCGTGGCCCTCAGCAGCTCCGCTTTCCATGTGGCCGTGATCCTCGGCCCCACGCTGGGCGGCCTGCTCTACATCTACGGCCCCACCGCCGTGTACACGGTAGCCTCGGTGCTGCTGCTGGTTTCCGTGGTGCTGATGTCGATGACGAAGGCGCCTGCGCAGTCGGCCAAGCGCGAACCGGCCACCTGGCACAGCGTGCTGGAAGGCCTGCGCTTCGTGTTCTCGCGCCCCATTGTGCTGGGCGCCATTTCGCTCGACCTGTTCGCCGTGCTGTTCGGCGGCGCCACGGCGCTGCTGCCCGCGCTGGCGCATGATGTGCTGCATGTCGGCCCCACCGGCCTTGGCCTGCTGCGCACCGCGCCGGGCACCGGCGCGGCCCTGTGCTCGATTGCGCTGGCCTTCATGCCGATCACGCGCCGCGTGGGCCTGTGGATGTTCGGCGGCGTGGCCGTGTTCGGGCTGGGCACCATTGTGCTGGGCGCCACCAGCACCTTCATCGTTGCGCTGGTCGCCCTGCTGCTGATGGGCGCGGGCGACATGATCTCGGTCTACGTGCGCCACCTGCTGGTGCAGTACGAGACGCCGGACGCGATTCGCGGCCGCGTGAGCGCCGTGAACTCGGTGTTCATCGGCGCATCCAACGAACTGGGTGAATTCGAGTCCGGCGTGACCGCGGGCTGGTTCGGCCTCACGCGCGCCGTCATCTTCGGCGGCGTGGCCACGCTGTTTGTCACGGGCCTGTGGATCAAGCTGTTCCCGGTGCTGTCGCGCATGGACCGTTTCCCGCACCAGGAACAGGAAAAAACTGCTCAGCAGGCGTAAGATAGGACGCATGGGCGTCCTCATCCATCGATCGCTGCGCAACCGGCCTCACCTGCTGGCCGCCATCGCCACCGGCGTAGTCACGGCGGCACTGCTGCCTCCGGGCTGGTCGCAGCTCAACCGCCTGCTGACCGCCTGGGATGCGGCAGTGTGGATCTACCTCGTCACCATGATCTGGACCATGGCGCGCGCAGACCACCAGCGCATCCGCGCCATCGCTGCCCAGCAGGACGAGAACTGGGCCGTGATCCTGATAGTGCTGTGCCTCGCCGCCTGTGCCAGCCTGGCTGCCATCGGCAGTGAACTGGCCGTGATCAAGGCCATGCCGGCGGCGCAGCGCGGCCTGCACTACCTCTTTGTGTCCACCACGCTGGTGGGCTCGTGGCTGCTGCTCGGCATGCTGTTCTGCTTCCACTATGCGCACCTCTACTACAACGCCGCCGCGCACCACCGGCCGCTGCGCTTCCCTGACCGCGAATCGCATCCTGACTACTGGGACTTTCTCTACTTCTCCTTCACCATCTCGGTAGCGGCGCAAACGTCGGACGTGACGGTATGCTCTTCCGCGCTGCGCAAGCTGGTGCTGGCCCAGTCGGTACTCAGCTTCTTCTTCAACCTGATCATCCTCGGCATGTCGGTGAACATTGCGGCGGGCCTGATCAACAGCTGAGAAATGTGCTGTAGCTAACGGGCAGCATCCCCGTAAATAGCGTAAGATGAACCGGACTTGATGAACAAACAGGAGACACCTATGCAAATCCATGTGAACACCGATAAGACTATTGAACAGCATGCCGGTCTCGATGAGCACGTCAATCAGGTCGTGACCACCGCACTGGACCGTTTCGGCGAACACATCAACCGCGTGGATGTCCACGTCAGCAATGACCTTGCACAGAAAGGTGCGGACGGCGCCAACCGCTGCATGATGGAAGCGCGCCTCAATGGCTACCAGCCGATTGCCGTGACCGACCATTCGGCCACGCTGCACCAGGCCATCAATGGCGCGGCGGACAAGCTCAAACGCGCCATCGACAGCGCCATCGGCCGCCTGAACGATAAGGATAAACGCAACGCGCGTGCAGCCGACTTTATCGAAGCGGAAGAATAAGGCCTTGCTGCTGGCGGCTCACGCGGCCGCCAGTCCGCGCAGGTAGCGTATCCCCTGCAGCGCGCGGCTGCCATACCAGGACATCATTTCCCCATCCACCAGCTGCACCGGCTTGCCCAGCTGCCGTTCCAGCGCGTCCGCGTGCGCTTCCGTGAAGCGGTAAGGCTCTGAGGACAGCAGCACCTGGTCAAGCTGCGACAGCAGCGCTTCGTTCCATTCGAATCGGGGATAACGCGCATCGCCCAGTTGCGGAACCGACCAGCCAATTTCCGCCAGCATGCGGGCGATATAGGTGTCGCGCGAGATGGACATCCACGGATCCTGCCAGATGCAGTAGAGCACGCGCTGCGGCCTGCCTTTAGGCGCCGCGCGCAGGGCCGCCAGTTCGGCCTCGAATTCCGCACACCAGGCATCGGCCCGCGCCTGGGCGCAGAAAATGCCGCCCATGAGCTGGGCCAGCGCAATATTGTCCTGCGGCGCCAGCGGATGCGTGACCACGATATTGGGCACGAACGCCGCCAGCTTGTCCACCGTCGGCTTTTCATTCTCGTCGATATTGACCACGAGGTGAGTAGGCGCAAGCTTGCGGATTTTTTCGATGTTCACGTCCTTGGTGCCGCCCACCTTGGGAATGGTGCGCACCACTTCTTCCGGATGAATGCAGAAACCGGTGCGCCCCACCAGCTGTGGGGCAAGGCCCAGCTCGCACAGCAGTTCGGTAATCGACGGTACGAGGGAGACGATGCGCGCGTCCGGCGCCGCCGGGTGTTGTTGGCCGAGAGAATCGATGAAGGTCATGGCCGCCATTGAACCACACTCAGCAGTGAGTGCGCTATGATGTTGCGTACCGGCATTGCCCGGTGCGTCTGGACTTGATAACGTGAAACTTCTTAGCACTTTCGCTGCCTCCCCTTACCGCACTGCGGATATCGATCTCTTCCGCGATGCAGAGGAGGCCAAGGTCGCCGCGCTGCTGGCGGCCTGCCCGGTCATGCATGCCGCGGCTGGCGAAACGGTCTCGGATGCCCAGCGTGCCCGCCTCCATATCGTATTGCGCGGCGCGCTGTCCGTCACGAGCGACACGCGCACCGGCCTGAGCGACGGTTCGGTGAGCAAGGTGCTGCCGGGCGAAAGCGTGGGCGAACAGTCGGTGCTGGACGACCAGGCCGGCCTGCAGACCGTGACGGCGCTGGTGGAAAGCGAAGTGCTGCTGGTGGAGGCGGACCTGGTGTGGCGCCTGATCGATGAAAGCAATGGCGTGGCGCGCAACCTGCTGCGCCTGCTGTCCTTCCGCATCCGCGCCGCCAATGCGCAGTTGCGGCGGCGCCAGAAACTGGGCGAGTTCTACCGTCAGCTGTCCATGGTGGACGGGCTCACCGGACTGCAGAACCGCGCCTGGCTGAACGATGTGCTGCCCAGCCTGGTGACGGCGGCGCATGAATCGCAGCGGCCCTTCTCGCTGATCATGATCGACATCGACCACTTCAAGCGCTTCAACGACACGCACGGCCACGTGCAAGGCGACCAGGCGCTGCGCATGGCCGCCCATGTGCTGAGCGGTGCGCTGCGTCCCAGCGATTTCGCGGTGCGCTACGGCGGTGAGGAAATGATGGTGCTGCTGCCGGAGACGGCGGAGACGGTGGCTTCCGGCGTGGCCCAGCGCCTGTGCGAGCGCATGCGGCAGGCCGTGGTGTTCGAGGATATGCGGCTGCCGCTGCCGCATATGACGGCATCCTTCGGCGTGGCCTGCCTGCGGCCCGGCCAGGACGAACGGGCGCTGATTGCGGCGGCGGATGCGGCGCTCTACCGCGCCAAGGAAGGCGGGCGCGACCGGGTCGCGCTCGATGGCCAGGCTTAAGCGCCTCCTTCCGGCTGCCCGGCAGGCTTGCTGAAGGAGGCGGTGAAGTCCTCCAGTCCCTTCATCACCAGCTCATAGGTCTTGTCGATATTGGCGGCGATATCGCCATCCAGCACCTTCAGGCCTTGCAGGATGTCGCGCGCCTCCTTGAAGCCTTTTTCGATACCGCCCTTGATGGTATCCATGAACTTGCCCAGCGCCTCGTCTTCCTCCATGCCGGGATTCTGCTTCTTGAAGGCATCGAAGAAGCCGGTGGCCAGCGACACGATGCGGCCGGCGGTGGCTTCGGGCGAATTATCCTGGGCCGACACGGTCTGCAGCGCGTTCTCGCCCAGCTCCGCCTTCAGCGCCTCGTTGATGCTGGTAATGGCCGATTTATAGAGCAGCGCCTGCGGGTCGTTCTGGGAACCGATGGAGATGGATGCCGTCGTCTGCATGATCGACGCATTCAGCTGCATCTTGGCGCGGGTGGCCGGAGAAACTGCCGCATCGGTACTGACGTTGCCCGCCAGCGTACTTTTTGCATTGAGGGAAACAGGAT
This sequence comes from Pseudoduganella rhizocola, assembly GCF_045984285.3. Classification (NCBI taxonomy): domain Bacteria; kingdom Pseudomonadati; phylum Pseudomonadota; class Betaproteobacteria; order Burkholderiales; family Oxalobacteraceae; genus Pseudoduganella; species Pseudoduganella rhizocola. Next base: position 1,494 of record NZ_JBJQIK030000022.1, on the reverse strand, counting down.
TTGCCACGATAATTCTCCTTATGGAAACGCCACTGCACACACATGAGTAACCACACCTTCCTCTGGCACGACTACGAAACCTTCGGCGCCGTACCGCGCCGCGACCGTCCAGCCCAGTTCGCCGCGATCCGCACCGATGCGGAACTGAACGAGATCGGCGAGCCGGTCATGGTGTTCTGCCAGCCTGCCAACGACTTCCTGCCGGATCCCGTTGCCTGCCTGATTACGGGTATTACGCCTCAACAGTGCCTGGCGCAGGGCGTTCCTGAGCACAAGTTCGCTGCCATCATCGAGCAGGCCTTTTCACAGCCGGGCACGATAGGCGTCGGTTACAACACGATCCGCTTCGACGACGAAGTGACGCGTTTCCTCTTCTGGCGCAACCTTATCGACCCGTACGCACGCGAATGGCAGAACCAGTGCGGACGCTGGGATCTGCTTGACGTGGTAAGGATGACCTACGCGCTCCGTCCGGAGGGAATCGTGTGGCCTACCAACGATAACGGCAAGCCAAGCTTCAAACTTGAGCACTTATCGGCGGCGAATGGGCTGGTGCACGAAGCGGCGCACGATGCGCTGTCCGACGTGCGGGCCACGATTGCGCTGGCGCGGCTGATCCGCGAGCGCCAGCCCAAGCTGTTCGACTTCTGCCTTGCGCTGCACAAGAAGGACCGCGTGGCCGAGGAAATCGGCATGCACCTGGCGCCGGCGCTGCGCCAGCCCTTCCTGCACGTATCGGGCATGTTCCCGGCCGAGCGCGGCTGCCTGGGCCTGGTGTGGCCGCTGGGCAACCACCCGACCAACAAGAACGAGCTCATCGTGTGGGACTGCAGCCACGACCCGGCCGAGCTGTTTGGGCTGGATGCCGAAACCATCCGCATGCGCCTGTTCACCCGGGCGGAGGCGCTGCCGGAAGGCGTGACGCGGCTGCCGATCAAGAGCATCCACATCAACAAATCGCCGATGCTGGTGTCGAACCTGAAAACGCTGCGGCCCGAGATGGCCGAGCGCTGGGGCCTGGACCTGGAGCAGGCCCGCCGCCACGCGCAGGCAGCGGCGGCCGGTCCCGACATGGCGGCGATCTGGGAAGAAGTGTTCTACCGTCCGCCGGGCGAACCGGCCGACGTGGACGAAGACCTGTATGGCGGCTTCATCAGCAACACCGACCGCCGCCTGCTGGACGGCTTGCGGCGCGAACCGCCGGCCAAGCTGGCCACGATGGCGCCCCACTTCCAGGATGACCGCCTGCAGGAGCTGCTGTTCCGCTACCGCGCGCGCAACTTCCCGGACACGCTGAGCGAACAGGAATACGAACACTGGGAACAGCACCGCGCGGCGCGCTTCTTCGAAGGCGCAGGCGGCGCGCGCACGCTGGACCAGCTGCTGGGCGAGCTCGACATCCTCGCCGAAACCGCCGACGAGCGCGGCCAGGACATCCTCAGCGCCCTCTCCGACTACGCCGAATCCATCATCCCCGCCACCTACGGCTGAGTG
>NZ_JBJQIK030000021.1:0-12909 GCF_045984285.3 Pseudoduganella rhizocola | reverse complement strand
GCGGCCGCAGCTCTTGCCCAGGGCGCAGTGGCCCGAGCCGTCGCTGTCGTACACCCAGCGTGCCGCCAGGTCTTTCTCGTTGCGTGCCGTCATGCGGCCCAGCGCATCGTATTCGAAGCGCGTGCCGATCTGCGGCGAGGCCTCGCGCTGCACCGGCGACATCTGCTTCCATACCTGGCCCAGCGGGTCGACCTTGTACTCGATCAGGCCCAGGTCGGGATCCTGCAGCGCGGTTTTGCGGCCCAGCCCGTCGTACCCGATGACCGTCACGTTCCCCAGCGGGTCCGTAACCTTGCTCAGGTTGTTCCATGCATCGTATTCATACACGGTCTGGTTGCCGAGCGCATCGGTGGCCAGGGCCAGGCGGCCCCACAGGTCACGCTGCTCGGTGTGGGTGCGGTTCAGCGCATTGGTCTGCACGGTGACGGGACCGTGGTAGTCGGTCTTGCTGCGCTGGGGCGTACCGAGCTCGTCCAGCGTGTTGGTCTGGATAACACGGTCCAGGTCGTCGTACTGCAGCGCTTTCTGCAGCTGCGAACCGGCCGGTGCGCCGCTGGCACTGCCGGCTTCCTCCCCTGGACCGATAAAGCGCGGCCAGTAGTGGAAGGCCGGACGGCCGCGGCCGTCGTACCGCACGTCGGTGGCCACCATGCGGCCATCCAGGCTGTAGCCCACCGTGCGCAGCACGTGGCCCGCGCTGTCGCTGTAGCTCAGCACCGGTGCGGCGGTGCGCACCGTGCCGTTGTCACGCATGCTTTCCTGCACCGTGACCATGGCGGCCTCCGGCGGGCAGGCGGCGGTACAGCGTTTGTAGAAGGTCCAGGTTTCACGGCCGTCCGGCAGGCGCATCATGCGCGGCCGGCCAAAACCGTCCACGCCCCAGCTGGTCAGCAGGCCATTGGCGTCGATGAGGCCCAGCCGGGCGCCGGTCGTGCTGTCAAAGCTCAGCAGCTCGCTGTGGCCCAGGGCATTGGTCTGCGAGGCCGGGAAGCGCCCCTTGCTGTCATAGAGCACCTGCGTTTGAAGGCGTTGCTGGCCGGTCTGCGTGACCGGGTCCAGCCATTCCAGCGTGGTGCTGGCGACGTTGCCGAAGCCGTCTCGGCCGTAGGTGGTTTTCAGGCGCAGCGCGGCGTCACCGTTCTCACGGGTCTCGCTTTCCAGGCGGCCTTTGGCGTCGTAGCTGAAATCCATGGTGCGGGCCAGCGGCACACCGCCGCTGGTGCGGGTTTCGGTGCTGTTGCGCAGCTTGCCCAGTAGCCAGCTGTCGGCAAAGTTGTCGAACGTGCTCGTGCGCAGGACGGTCCAGGAGGCGCCGCCACCCTTGCTGGTCGAGACGCTGCTCTGGGTGATATTGCCCCACACGTCGGGCACGCCGTTGACGCTGGCTACCGTCGCTATCTCGCTATTGTCGAGGTCGCGCTGCTTCAGTTCGCTGCTGGCGACATAGGAGATGATGGTGCTGCTGCCATTGGCCTGGGGGATGCTTCGGGTGGCGCGCACGTCAGTCTGTGCCGCCAGCACCACGCCGCCCGCGCTCACCGAGGTGGAGGCGCGCAGGCTGCCGGCATGCGGCCAGGCCTGGTTGAACCATTGGGTGGTGACGATGTTGGTCGTCAGGTCGGTACTGCGCACGCGGCCGAAGCCCAGGCTGCCGCGCCCTGCCGGATCGGCCGCCAGCGCGGCGTAATCGTAGCGCGTGTCCTGCCAGCCGCCTGGACCATTGTCGCGGCGCACCAGCCTGACCAGCGGTGTGGACGGATAGCTGCGCTTGCCGCTGCGCAGCGGCTGGCCGTCCGGCCCGGCGGCTTCAGCCGCATACACCTGCGGATCGCCGGCCAGGCCGTACTCGATAAGGGTCTGGCGGCCCAGGCCATTGGTAACGCGCACCAGCCGGTCCAGTGCCTCGCCATCGGCGGCCTGGTTGGCGGCGCTGTGCACGCGCCAGGTGCTGCCGCCCACATAGGTCACGATATCCGGTTTGCCGTCGCCGTTGAAGTCGCCCAGGAACATCGAGCGCGTGCGGGTCAGCTCGCCGGCCAGGCGGCCGCCGTTCACCCGCAAGCTGTCGCGCGTGCCGTAGAAGGTGGGGCCGGTCCAGTCCTGGCAGCTGTGCGCCGAGGCGTCGCCGCCAAGGCGGCACAGGCGGTAGCCCGGCACGTTGTCGATGTTCCACGTGTCCACGTTCGGGCGCAGCACATCGGGCACGCCATCGCCGTCGAAATCGGCCACCGTCATCACCAGGTGGTCCACCGCCGGCGCATCGGTTGGCGCCAGCGTGCGGCAGTCGGCATTGCCGTCGCCCTTGGAATAGCAGACGTGCGAGCTGTAGCCCGTGGGCGTGCCCTGGAAGGAGCTGAGCTGCGCGGCGCCGAACACCACGTCGGTATAGCCGTCCGCGTTCATGTCGGCGGTCAAGGTGCCGCTTTCCGGCGGCGGCATCACCATCGTCTGCTGGTTCGGGAAGTGGAACCATTCGCCCCACAGCTTGACCGCCCCCGGCTCGGTTTCGCCATAGACGTGAATCGAGCCCTGGCCATCGACGCCGTTCGATTCGCATACCCAGACCAGGCCGGTTTCTTCGGGTATGTGCTGGCGGCTGCACTTGCCCAGCAAGATATGGTCGGCGCGGCCGTCCGCATCCATGTCGGCATACACGCTGCCGGCCGGGTGCATGCGCTCGTCGCCCGCGCCGAAGGAGATGTCCTCCTTCGTTTTCGCCGCCGGCTGGCAATTGAAGCCGCTGCCGGTGGACAGGCACTGGTAACGCGCGTCGACCCACGGCACCTGGCGGTCGCCGGTGCGCAGGAAGAGGTCGTCCTTCCCATCGTTGTTGAAGTCCTTGACGGCGCGGGCCGGCAGCGGCGGCGCACTCAGGTCGGCCGCCGTGGTGGAGCCCGCCGGGAAGCTGATCGGGGTGTTGCAATCGAAGCCCTGTGCCGTGCGCAGGCGCCCCCAGCACATGCGCCAGTTCGATTGCGAATACGTCATCGGGTCTTCACTGGCGACCAGAATATCGGTGAGGCCGTCGCCGTCGAAGTCGCCGGCTTCCATTACGGCCAGATCCACACCGGCCGGGAAAGGCGTGCTGATGTTCCAGCTGCTGCCGTCGGCCGAGGATTCATAGAGCCGCTGTTGGTAGCCGTTGGCGGAGGTGCGGTAGCGCTCGATGATGTCGCTCTTGCCGTCGCTATTGAAATCGGCCACCAGGATCGTGCTCAGCGCCGTGGTCGTGGTGCTGAAGGCGCCGCCGGGGTTCTCCGGCGCCGTGCCCAGTGCGCCCAGGTCGGGGCCGGTGCGGTCGCCGCCCAGCGGCGCGAAAGTTCGCGCGGCACCGTTGGACGCGCCCCAGCTGAAGCTGGTTTTCGCAAGGCAGGCGTTGCTGCGGTCGCAGGCTTGCAGGCTGCTGAGCAGGCTGCGTCCGCTGCTTGGACTTTGCTGGTATTCCAGTGCATAGCGCAGGCCCTGGACGCCACCGCTGCCGTCCGCCGCCGTATCGGTGAAGGCAGTGATGGTCTTCAGGCGGACGCCCGCGCGGGCCGGGGTGCCTGCCACGTAGCTGGCGCGGCCATCTGGCCGCAGCTCGTATTCGAAGCTGACGCGGGCGTAGTGCGGGCTGCCAGCCGCCGTATTGCCGCCCCAGCTCACCTGCTGCAGCGTGCTCTCGCCGCTCGCCGGATCCTGGCTGTAACGGTAGCTGATGGTGTTGCCGCTGCGGTCGGCACGCTGGTTCAGGCGCCAGCTATAGGATGCATCATCGGCGCGACCGATGCCCTTGACCAGGCTGTCTTCCGTATGGCCATAGCTCAGCAGCTGGCCGTCGCGGGTTTCGACATCGAAGCGATAACGCTCGCCATTGCGGGTGGCACGCACGCGCACGAAGCTGTCGGCCTCGGTGCGGTATTCGGCGCCATTGGCCCAGTAGGCCGCATCGTTGGCACTGTCGCCATTGACCAGCACCAGGCGCTGCCCGTCCAGGCACAGCCGGTCGACCGGCTGCACGGTATACGGACTTGTGGTGTCGGGTACATTCACCTGGCCCACGGATGCGCTGAAGCGCACCGAATCGGAGCGGCCATCGGTGGCTACCGTTTTGCCGCAGCGCTCAATGGACGACAGGCCGCCGATACTCCAGCCGGTACCGGCGATGCCGGTCGTCATGCCGCTGCTGTAGTTCAGGCTCAGTTGCGGCTGCAGGCCGCCGCTGCCCGGTGGCAGCTGCAGTGCGACGCTGTATTGCGCACTGCCATCGGGCGCGGCAAGCACTTCGCCCGGCAAGGTTCCCGCTTCCGGCTCAGCCAACGCCGCCGGCGGCGGCACCGTGACGGGGGTTGGCAGCGGCGAGGTGCTGCCCTGGCCGGGACTCACCGTGAAGGGCGCCGGCGGCGACGCCGCGAGTTCAGCTCCAGCACCGTCATACAGGCGGGCCTGCATGGTGAACGCCCCTTCCTGCGTCGGGGTCCATACGGCACTCCAGGTGGCGCCGTTGGCTTGCGCATCAATCAGCGCACTGCCGACTGCCGTACTGGCCGTGCTGGCCGAAGCCACTTTCATCGCGCTTTTTGCGCTGCGCTTCAACTGTGGCGCCTCAACGCCCTGAATGGCAAACTTGACCGAATGTCCGGCAGGTATCGGCCCGCTCAGCACCGTTTTCAGCGTGGCGGGCTGGCCCAGAATGAGTACGCTGCCCGGCGCCGGCTGCAACGCCCCGGCAACCATGCCCGCATCCATATAGAACAGGCGCTCTTCCGAGATGACGATCTGGTCGGCATAGCGCACGCGTGCGTAGACCCGGTATGGCTCGAAACGCGAAGCCAGGCCCTCCTTGCTGGCCGAGTAAGCGCCTGCGCCTTCGGCCACGCCGGAAACCCATATGCCGTCAACATTGAACGCCACTTCCTCGGGCGTACCGGCAATGCCGCTGACCGCGGCACGCAGGAAGGCCGGTGCCGGATGGCGGTAGCGGTCCTGGTTGCTTGCTGCTGGCGAGGTCAAACCGATGCGCAAGCCATCCGGCAGGCGGCAGCTGAAATCTTCGCACGGCAAGACGAGCTGTGCGCCATCGCTGGCACGCGCCACCACATAAAGCGGTGCGCGCGGATACTGGCTGGCGGCCGCGGCCAGGTCGATGACGAAATGGTGCGATGCATCCGGCGTATGGCAGCTGGCGCGAACGGCCGCATCGCCCAGTTCGGTGGCCGTGTTCGCCGTGCCGCTGCTGACAAGGGTCCCTCCCAGCGCGGGTGGCGCATTGACGTACATTTCATACTGCAATGCTTCAACGGCGCCGTCGCGGCAGGCCCAGCCTACCAGTTGCAGCTGCTGGGTGGCATTCGAGCGCACACCGGATACCAGGCCCAGCAGCGGGCTGTCGGTCACGTTGATCAACACGGGCTCGGCCTCGCCGACCGTGCCTGCGTTGTCGGTAGCACGCAACATGAAGCGGTAGCTGCCGGCTGCAAGTGCGATAGGGCCGTCCAGGCTAAGCGATGCCTGGGGGCCGTTTGCGCTGCGTACTGGCGTGGTGCCATAGCCGCTGCCCGTATCCTGGAACAATTCCAGCTTGCTCAATGGGCTGGCTTCATTGGCCGCGGTAGCGCTGGCCGCCAGCGTGATGTTTGCCGCTTGGCCCGGCGCCACGCGCACATTGCGCGGGCTGGCGCTCAGCGTGGCAGTCGGCGCGGGACGGCGCGTGACCGCTATTTGCTGTTCCGTACTCGGTGTCCCAAACGCGGCCAAGGCGGTATCGAGCATCCGCCATTGCATTGCATACGTTGCGGGCTCGGCAGGGGCTGTCACATCAAAGGTGAAACTTGCTTCCGCCTCTGGCGCGACGGCGGCGGCCAGCGGAATCCGGGCAACGCCCCAGCGCTGATTGTCCTCTGGATTATCCGCCATCAGCATCACGGCGCCCGGCTGCCAGGTCGTGGTGCCGGTATTGCGCATCGTGATAGTTATGCTGCGCTTCTCATTGGTATACAAGTTGCTGAGCGGGGTCTGGCTGACAAACTCCGCAGCATTGCCGCGCACCGTGATCTGCACAGGCTCGCTGTCCACCAGGCCTGATACATTGTCGAGCGCTTTGACGGAGAGCGTTTGCGTGCCTGGCGGCAGCGGTATCACCAGGTCGAAAGTATCGGCATCGATAATCCGCGAAATCTTGCCATTCACCAGCAGCAGCAGGCGCGTTATCGCACCATCGCCCGGCGTTGCATGGCCTTGCACGCGCACCTGCGCGAAACCGCTCGCATCGGTATCGAACATGCTGCCTTCGGCCGGCGAGTCCACGTAGGCGCGCGCCACCCCACCAGTGACGACGACATTGGTGACGGTGGTTTTGGTGCCGAATGACTCCACGCCTTCACGCATCATTTGCCACTGGAATGGCTTCGTCCCTGACGACGGCGGCGCGGTGACATTGAACGAGAACGTTACCGACCCGTTTGGCGCCACCGAGGCTAGCGGCAGCGGCACCTTATCGATGCCCCAGTGTTTGGCGCCATCGACCGCGCCCAGCATATAGCCCTCCGCAGCCGTCCAGGTGGTCGTGCCCGAGTTACGCATACTGATCGTGACCGGATAGCTCTGGCCCGCCGTCATCGCCGTCGGCACGGCGCGGCTGACGTAGGTCGCATTGTTCGCCAGCACGGTGACCGTGGTGCTTACCGTGCCGGTCACGACCTGGCCGAAGTTATCGGTCGCACGCAGTTTCAGCACGTAAGTACCAGGCAGCAGGTCAACCTCCTCATCCAGCGTGCCACTGTTGCCGCTCACCACCAGTGTTGTGTTGTTCAATACTTCCAGCTTCGTGATCGCACCGCCCTCGCCGGCTGTCGCCGTGGCCTGGAAGCGAACGCGGGCCTTGCCGCCGATGGCGACAATCTTCTCTCCCGCTACCGGCGCAGTGAGTACGCCCACGGTGGGCGGCAGCGGCTTGACCACCACTGCCACATTCGTTGACGGGTCGCCGAACCATTCGCGGCCTTCCTGCAGCATCTGCCACTGGAAGTTGTAGGTGCCCGGTGTCGTTGGCGCCGTGATCGGCAGGCTGAAGGTGACTTGCGTACCAGGATTGACGGTCGCCGTCGGCATCACCCGGTTGGCGCGCCAGATAGTGTTGTTGGCCGGATTCTGCGAACCGAGCGCATAGCTGTCCGGCGTGCCGGCGGCCGCCGGCACCCATGGCTTCGCGCCATCGTTCTTCATGGTGATGCTGATGGTGTAGGCCTTGCCCACCTGCATGGAGGCCGGCACATTATGGCTGACGAAGCTCGCGTCGTTGCCTTTCACCGTCACGGTAATCTGCGGCGAGTAGCCGACCACCCCCCAGTTGTCGGTCGCCTTGAGCCTTACGTAATTCGTGCCCAGGCTGAGCGGAACAGTCTGGTTGATACTGCTGCCCTCCACCGTGGCCAGCACGGTGGAGCTGCGCAACACTTCGATGGTGCTGATGGTTGCAGCAGTGCCTGGCGTTGCGCTGCCCTGGAACAGGACATTGGCGATGGTCCCGCTTGGCAGGTCGATGATCTGGCCATGGGTCGGCGTGGTCAGCGTGACCACCGGCAGCGGCCGCGCCACATTGACCGAAATACTGGTCTGCGTTCCGAACAGTCCGCGCGTGCTGTGCCGCAGCCGCCACTGGAACGGTTTGGTGCCCACGTCGGGCGGCGCAGTAATCGTTCCGCTAAACACCGTCGTGCCGTTCGGCGCCACCGTTTGCGTCAACGGCATGCTGCTGAGGCCCCAGATGGAATTGTCGACAGGATTGACAGCGACCAGCTCGACTTCCCCCGGTTCCCAGGTAGTGCCGCCGGAATTGCGGAAGGTCAGCGTGACGTCATAAGGCTGCGACGGCACCATGGTCGTGGGGACCGTATGCGACGACAGGCTGCCGTTATCGGCGACCCCCTTGATTACCAGTGGAACTTGAGTGTATTTATTGAATGAGTCCGTAGCGCGGACATAGGCAGTAAAGGTCGTCGCGCTTGCCTCTTTCGTCTCGTCGTACACATCTCCAGCCACACTGTCCCATTCGGTATACGTTTGGGTACTGGAGTTATAAAACAAGAGCTGAAGCTTGGTGATCGTCGCGATCCCCGTAGGGATAGCGGCAATCTTGATCGGCACCTGGATCTTGCCGCCAACACCGATGAAAACCTGGTCAGTTTCCGGGCTGATGATATTGATTGTAGGCGCAGCGCCAGCGGTCGGCACATATTGGTTCGGTGTCGGCTCACCGATATACCTGTTCTCGCTCAGCATCAGCATCTGCCATTGCAAGTTTTGGTAACCGCCTTCCGCCGGCGGGTAAATCGTCCCCGTGAAAGTGCCGTTTGCTCCGGGCGCAACATTTGCGGTGAGCGTGAGGCGATTGATTTTCCAGGTAAGGTTGTCTACGGGGTTGATCGTCCCCATCTTGAAGTCTGCCGTGGTCCAGGGCATATTGCCGGTATTCTTCATCACGACACTGATTCCGCGCGCACCAGTCACCGAGGTCAGCGCTGTCTGCTGAACAAATTCTGCGTCGTAGCGTTTCGGCTCCACCGTCACCACCACGGGGTCACTGCAAGCGCCGAACCAGCCTGCAGTGCTATGTTGCAGGCACCACTGCATGCCATAGGTTCCAGGGGCCGGTGCGACAATGCTCGCACTGAAGGCGCGCGACGCATTCACCGCCACCGAGTATCCCGTCGGTATGGCGATCTGGGAGACCGGCCAGCCGGGATTGCTCGGCATTTTCGCTGAAACGGCCGTTGTCCAGGTCGTCGTGCCTGTGTTCTTGAACGCGACGGACACCGTGTAGCGCTGGCCTTCTACCATCGTCGCGGGAATGTTCTGCGACACGAAAGTCGCATCGTTGTCGGCCTTGGCATTCTCAGCCAACAGTAGTGCCAGCAACAAAATCAGCGCTTGAATGCCACGGCTGAGAAGGTGGAAGCTGCGGCGCGAAGACAGATTAAACATAGTCACAGACAAGTAAGGACGCAAGGAGGCCTGCCGCACCAGTGAGCGCAGCAGAAGTTCAGTCAGGGAAAGAGATTTGTTAGCCGGGCCGCAATTGGCGGCGCCAGTGGAAATATCGGGATGGCGAGCGCAGATAGCTGTTCATAAACACCTCGGATAACCGGACCGCTGCTCGCCTGGCGGCCCATCACAAAATCATCGAGCCGATGGCTCAATCCATAGACCAGATTTTGCCCTAAATCAACTATCTACAAACTCTCGAATACTCACAATCGGTAGTTTTTTTTACCGGAGCTGGCCGCGCAGTTCGAAAGTCACTGTTGTCAGTGCACCGCTGACCTTGTTCTTTTGCTGGGCCAGGTAGACCTTGCTGAACGCCGGCTGTGCGGACAAGGCTTCAACGTAGGCAAACAGCGCGGGCAGGTCGCGCGCTTCGCCACGCAGCGTGATGCGCCGCGCGGATTTGTCGGGTGCGAACTCCAGCAGTTCGATCTTGTCGCTGCTGGCCTGCTCGATGGCGAGGAACACCGGATACCAGGCGAAGGAACGCTCGCTGTCCAGACTGGCCCAGCGGCGCTGCACGTCCAGTTCGGCGCGCGTGGGCACGGGCGCCGGTTTTGGCTTCAAGGCCTCACGCCGCTGGGCGATGCGCTCGTCGATCAGCGACTGGGCCTCATGTGCTTGCCAGGCCTGCGTGGCAAGCACTGCGGCGCCCGCGAGCAAAGCGGCGGCAAGCAGCCACAACACACCACGATAGCGAGGCCGCGGATTCAGATAATGGCGAAGCTTATGCATGGACATCCCAGTAGTGCAGTGGCAGCGGCTTCAATGCTGCTTCAGGTGCTGCGGCGCTGATCGCCGCACCATCCAGCTCGCCGGACACGCGCCAGGCCACCACCAGCTCTGGCGTGCCGGCCATCAACGCCTGCCGGCGCAGCAGGCGCTGCAGCCCTCGTCCATCGCCGCCCGCGGGCTGGGCATCATATGCCGCCAGCCGTCCGCTGCTGAAGGACAAGGCGGCAGCACGGCCGCCCTCTTCCGTTACTATCCACGCCCGCCCTTTGCCGAGTGCCCGGCGCGGCGCCCAGTATGCGGCGGCGGAAACCGGCAGCACGGTGCGCAGGCGGCAGCCATGCTGCCGCGCGATGAATTCAAGCTGTGCCAGCCAGGCGGCGGGACAGGCGATGCCGAGTCCCAACTCGCCGTAATGGCGGAAGGCCGTGGTGCAGGCCCAGTCCTCGTCCAACGGCAGGCCGGCGTGGGTGAAGGCAGCAAGGGCATACGCATGCCGTTCCGCTTCGGTACGCAACTGCTCCTGCCACGCCAGGCCGACGATGCGTGCCACCGTGTCGCTGGCGATGATATCCACACGCGCTCCGCGTACCGGCGCTTGTCCCAGCAGCGTATCCAGCGCCGCGGCGAGCACCCCGGCATTGGCTTCGCCGCTGATATCGAGAGGCGTCACCTGGGCGCGCCGCCGCAGCCAGCAATGGCCAGGGAACAGGCCCACGGTAATCTGCTCAGGCCACAAACGTAACACGGTTCACCTCCTGCAATGTGGTGTGGCCCTCGCGCGCCAGGTCGAGTGCCACGTCGCGCAGGAAGCGGGTGCCCTGCTGCCGCGCCTGTTCCTTGAGGGCCCGGATCGAGGCGCGCGCCACGATCATTTCGCGGATCTCGTCGGTCAGGCGCAGCACTTCGGCGATGGCGCGGCGGCCCTTGTAGCCGGTGCCGCGGCAGTGCGTGCAGCCGCGGCCGGCCATGAAGCGGAAACTGGCGGGATCGTGAATGCCCGATTCGGCCAGCAGCGTGGCATCCGGCTCGACCGGTTCCGCGCAATGGCTGCAGTTCTGGCGCAGCAGGCGCTGTGCCACCACGCCGGTCAGCGAAGAAACGAAGTTATAGGGATCCACGCCCATGTGCATGAAACGGCCAATCACGTCGAAGGTGTTATTCGCGTGCACCGAGGTAAACACCATGTGGCCGGTGAGCGCCGACTGCACGGCGATCTGTGCGGTTTCGGGATCGCGGATTTCGCCGACCAGTATCTTGTCCGGGTCGTGGCGCAGGATGGAGCGCAGCCCTACCGCAAAGGTCAGGCCTTTCTTCTCGTTCACCGGGATCTGCAGCACGCCGGGCAGCTGGTACTCGACCGGATCTTCGATGGTGATGAATTTATCCTCGCCGTGATTGATTTCGGTAAGCGCCGCATACAGCGTGGTGGTTTTGCCGCTGCCGGTCGGTCCGGTGACGAGCATCATGCCGTATGGCTCCGCCGCCAGGCGCCGCAGCAGCTGGATGGTGCGCTGGTCGAAACCCAGCGAATCCAGCGTCAGGCGCTGCACGCTGTCCATCAGGGCCTTCTTGTCCAGCACCCGCAGCACCGCGTCCTCGCCGAAGATGCTGGGCATGATGGAGACGCGGATATCGATATCGCGCCCTTTCGAGCCCACCCGGAAGCGGCCGTCCTGGGGAACGCGCTTCTCGCCGATATCGAGCTCCGCCAGCACCTTGATGCGGGCGATTGCCTGTTCCGCCAATTGCGGGTTGCTGACCATGGCAATGCGGTTCAGCACACCGTCGATGCGGAACTTGATCAGCAGGCCCTGCGGCAGCGTTTCAAGGTGGATATCGCTCGCTTCCAGGCGCAGGGCATCGAAGACTGTCGAATTAATCAGCTTCACCGCCGGACTGGCCTCGCCCTGGATTGCTGTCAGCGTCAGTTCGCCGCTGGCGTCGCGTACTGCTTCCACCAGCACTTCTTCACCGACCGCGTCGGCTACGGCGCTGAAGCTGGCCTCATGTGATTCGAGCTGCGCCTGCACCAGGACCGGATCGGCCAGCCACAGGCGCTCAATGCCTTTGCTGCCGAGCCAGCTGCCCAGGGCCGGCAGCAAGGGCAGGCCGATGACCGCCAGCGGCCCATCTGCATCCTCCGCCACCAGCAGCAGGCGCTGCAGCATTTCGCCGTAGTCGGCGCGGCCGAAGGCCGGCACCATGGCCTTGAGCGCGGTTTCATCCAGCACGGGATAGGCCAGCAGCTCCGCGGCGGCGGCCAGGGCCGCGCCGCGCTCCATGGCTTCCTGTGCGCTCAGGGCATCGAGCCAGCGCGGGTCGCGGCCGTCACCCAGGGCCGCGGCGAGATTCAGAGTGGTCATACGATATTGGCCAAATCAAATATTGGGCTGTACAGCATCAGGACAATGGCGCCCACCACCAGGCCAATGCCCAGCATCAGGACCGGCTCGATCAGGCGCCCGGCGGTATCGATCCAGATCGCCGTTTCCTGGTCGTAGAAATCGGCCACGCGGCCCATCATCTCGTCCAGGTTGCCGGACGATTCGCCTGCCACCAGCAGGCGTACCGCCACTTCGGTGCTCAGGCCACAGTTGCGCAAGGCGGTGGACATGGCAATACCTTCGGCCACCAGCTGCACCGCACGGTCCAGGTTGCCGTGCAGCGCGGCCGGCAGCGAAGCCTTGGTCATGCGCATGGCGGCAAGCACGCTGACGCCGCTGTGCAGCAGCATACCCAGCGTGCGGTAGAGACGGGCCAGCTGCAGCACCTGCAGACGCTGGCCGAGCCAGGCTGTGCCCATCAGCCAGCGATAGGCGGCACTGCGCGCGGCCGGGTGCACCACCAGCAGTACGATCATCGCCGTAACGGCCGCCATGCCGCCCCAGGCAAGCAGCTCGTTGTTGCGCACGAACGTGCCCCACCACTGCACGAACCCGGCCTCGCCATTGCGCATGGTGCCGGCATCTTCATACACGGCGCTGAAGCGCGGCAGTACATACAGCATGAGGAAGCCAATCACGAGGAAGCCCACGCCCAGCAGCACCGCCGGATAAGTAGCTGCAGCCCGCACCTTACTGCGAATCTCATCCACCTGCTGCTGATACTGCATGTAACGGCGCACCGCGGCGCGCAAGGTGCCGGTGGTTTCGC
>NZ_JBJQIK030000020.1:0-20137 GCF_045984285.3 Pseudoduganella rhizocola | reverse complement strand
CCCATCCCGAACAGGACCGTGAAACGACTTTGCGCCGATGATAGTGCTGCAACCAGTGTGAAAGTAGGTTATCGTCAGGCTGTTATACCGAAAAAGCCCGCTAGTGATCTAGCGGGCTTTTTTACGTTTACATGTTTCTCCATGCTAGTATTTCCGCACATATTTTCCATGGAGACGATATGAACACTGTCCTGGCGGCCGCCCTGGCCGCAGCTGCACCCCTGCTCAATCCCGCCGAGCAGGCCATGTATTCCGGTAATTTCAAACAGGCTTATGCCCTGATCGACAAGAGCATGCAGGCCAAGTCCGGCGCGCAGCAGCGCTTCGACCTGCTGATGCTGCGCGTGCGCACCCAGCAGAATGCCCGTCTCTCCGGTGTGGCTGCCGCGGATGAACCTGCCACGGTCAAAGCCTTGCTCGCGGAAGCGAAGGGCCTGCCGGCGGAACAGCAGGCGCAAGCCCGCCACGCGGAACTGGTGTCGACTTATTTCCGCCGCCTCACCGGTGCGGACAAGGGCGATTTCATGTCGCTGCAGCCGGCCTTCGCATCAGTGGCGCAGCAGCTCAAGGATCCTTGCCGCAAGGCCGATGCACTGTTCTTCAGCGGCTTGATGTACCAGGTGTCCGACAAGGTGCCCGCGTCTGAGCCGGACCTGAACAAAGCCTTTGAAGCCGCCACCGCTGCGGGCTGCCAGCTTGAGCTCTCGTATGTGGTGCGTCATCTCGGTGAAGTGGCTGAGGCCAAAGGCGATATGGCCGGCGCGGCGCGCTACGCGCAACAGAGCCTGGATATCCGGCGCAAGATCGGGTTCGATGTGTTCGTACCCTATTCGCTGCTGCAGACCGCTGCCGTGGCACAGAAACGCGGCGATGCGGCCAGGGCGGCCGCCGACCGCAATGAAGCACTGAACATGGCGCAGCGCCTGCATTTGCCTGCTCAGGAGCAGGCGGCGCGCAATGCCATCGCGGCGGCGGCAAAATAAGGCTTACGCGTCCGGCGGCGTCTGCGCTTCGGTCGTAGCCGTCGCCACTTTTGCCGAGCCGCTGATGCTTGCGCCGTCTTCCTTGCGCAGGGACCAGAACATGGCCGATGACACAATGGTCAGCCCCGCCAGCGTGAGGAAGGCGTAGTGCAGGGCGCTGGTCAGCATCACGCGATCCGACTGCGGCACATCGCCCAGGTACCATCCCGTAATCAGCGAGCCCGCTGCGAGGCCGAAGCTCATCGACAACTGCTGCATCGAGCTGGCGATGGTGCTGGCCATGCTGGAATCGCGCTGTTCCACGTCGGCGTAGGCGATGCTGTTCATGCTGGAGAACTGCAGCGAATTGAAGAAGCCGAGGCAGAGGCTGATCGCAACGATCACATACAGCGGCGTGCCTGCCTCCACGAAGGAGTAGAGGCTGATGGTAACGCCGATCAGCACCGTATTCACCACCAGCACCTGCCGGTAGCCGAAGCGCCCGAGCACCCGAACGGAAATGAACTTCATCGCCATGGCGGCCGCGGCGGACGGCATCATCAGCAGCCCCGATTTCCACGCAGGCAGGCCAAGGCCCAACTGGTACAGCAGCGGCAGCAGGAAAGGCAGGCCGCCAACGCCAAGCCGCGTAAGGAAGCCGCCCATCACGGATATGCGGAAGGTGCGTACGCGGAACAGCTCCAGCCGCAGCAGCGGATGCTCCTCGCGCTGCGCATGCAGGAAGTAGGCGAGCAGCAGGCAGCCGGAGATCGCGAACAGCACAATGGCCGACGTGATGTCGATGCGGTGCTCGCCGAAGACTTCGAGCAGCCATGAGAGCAGCGCGATGCCGGCGCCAAACAGGATCAGGCCCATCACGTCGAGGGGGCGTGGCTGTTCGTCGCGGTAGTCCGGCATATAGCGCCAGGCGAGCCAGATCGCAGCAAGACCCACCGGCACATTGATGAAGAAGATCTCGCGCCATGACAGCCAGTAGACAATCAAGCCGCCCACAGTCGGCCCGAGCAGGGGCCCGATCAGCGCGGGAATGATCACGAAGTTCATTGCCGACAGCAGTTCCGCTTTCGGGAAGGTGCGGATGATGGTAATGCGCCCGACCGGCATCATCATCGCCGCGCCGAAGCCCTGCAGCAGGCGCGCCGCGACCAGCATGGGCGTGTTGACCGACAGCCCGCACAGGATCGAGGCAATCGTGAAAATCGCAATCGCCGACATGAACACGCGTTTGGTGCCGAAGCGGTCCGCCATCCAGCCGCTGACGGGAATTGCAACCGCAAGGCTGAGGATATAGCTGGTAACAACCGATTTAAGGCTGAGCGGCGTGACGCCAAGGCTGACTGCCATGGTCGGTACGGCCGTGTTGACAATGGTGGAGTCCAGCTGCTCCATGAAGAGGGCCGTGGCAACGACCCAGGGAAGATAGCGCTTGGTAAAGTCGGAACTGGACATGGGCCTATTGTTCCACAAAAGGCCGATCCAGGCTGCCGTCTTGCCTGCCTATAGCTTGAGCAGGGCGTCCATCAGCGGCTGGGTGGCGTCGGCCAGGCGCTCCAGGCTTGCTTCGCGCAGCGCCGAGGTATCAACGGTGCGGCTGCTGTGCAGGCCGGCCCAGTCCAGCAGCGCCTTGCAGGCCTGCGGCGTGTCGAAGGCGCCGTGCAGGTAGGTGCCCAGCAACTGGCCGTCCTCCGACAGTGCGCCCTCCGGCCTGCCGCCGATGCGGAAAGCGGGACGGTCCAGCGCATGGCCGCTCGATACGCCCATATGGATTTCGTAGCCTGCCACGCCGGCATCGGCGAATACGCATTGGCCGCTCACCTGTTCCAGGCGCTTTTCCTGCGTGAGGGTTGTGCTCATCTCCAGCAGTCCCAGTCCGGCCGATTCTCCGGCCGGGCCTTCCACGCCATGCGGATCGCGCACGCTGAGGCCCAGCATCTGGAAGCCGCCGCAGATGCCCATCACCTTGCCGCCGTAGCGCAGGTGCTTTGCGATCTGCTGGGGCCAGCCCTGTGCTTCCAGCCAGGCCAGGTCGCGCCGCGTGTTCTTGCTGCCGGGGAGGATGATCAGGTCCGACGGCGGTATTGGTTCGCCTTCGCGCACGAAACGCAGGTCGACATCCGGATGCGCGCGCAATGCATCGAAGTCCGTGTGATTGCTCATGCGGGGCAGGCTGGGCACCGCAATGCGGAAGGCGCCGCGTTCGGCCTGCACTGCCTGAACCGCGTCTTCCGCGTCCAGGAACAGGCCATGCAGGTAGGGCAGCACCGCCAGCACCGGTTTGCCGGTCTGCTGCTCCAGCCATTCCAGTCCCGGTTCCAGCAGCCCGATATCGCCGCGGAAGCGGTTGATCACAAAACCGGCAATGCGCTTGCGCTCCGATTCGGAAAGGCAGGACAGGGTGCCGACGATGTGGGCGAATACGCCGCCGCGGTCGATGTCGGCCACCAGTATTACCGGGCAGTCCACCGCTTCGGCAAAGCCCATATTGGCGATGTCGCGGTCGCGCAGGTTGATTTCGGCGGGGCTCCCGGCGCCTTCAACGACGACCGCCTGGTACTGCTGCAGCAGGCGCTGGTGCGATTCCAGCACGGCCGACATGGCCACGGTCTTGTACTGGTGATAGTCGCGCGCATTCATCTCGGCGCGCACCTTGCCGTGAATGATGACCTGGGCGCCGATATCGCTGGAAGGCTTGAGCAGAACGGGGTTCATGTCCGTGTGCGGCGCAACGCCTGCCGCAATCGCCTGCAGCGCCTGGGCGCGGCCGATTTCGCCGCCGTCGGCGGTGACAGCGCTGTTCAGCGCCATGTTCTGCGGCTTGAACGGCGCCACGCTCACGCCTTGCCGTTTCAGCAGGCGGCACAGGGCTGCGACCACCGTGCTTTTGCCGGCGTCTGAGGTGGTGCCCTGCACCATAAGGGTTCTGAATGGGAAGCTCATATCATTTCTTGCGTCGCTGGCGCGCTTCTTCAAGCTTCTCGCACAGTACGGCAGTGCCTTCGATCATGCGCGGACCCGCGCGGTTCAGCAGGTCGCCATTCAGGGTGAACAGGTTGCCCTGGCGGACCGCCTGGAGCTGGCCATACGGCCGCCACAGGGCCACGCCGCCGTAGTCCTTTTCGGCGGTGCCGAAGATCGCTTCCGGATCTTCCTGCAGCACGCCCTCGATGCCGACTATAGGCGCCGTCACTTTCAGCGCGGCGAAAATGTTCTCGCCGCCGCATGCGCGCAAGGCATCGCTGACGATGTGCGCGCCGTTCAGCGTGTACAGCGGCTTGTCCCATACCTGGTAGAAGGTGCGTACCGGCGGACGGCCCCCGTACTGGGCACGCAGGGCGGCCAGCTTCCTGCGCATCTCCTTCGCGGCCGCTTCCGCTGCCGCCTCGGTGCCCAGCAGCTTGCCCATGCTGATGACGTTATCCGCGATCTGGTCCAGCTTCTTCGGCTCGCTGTGGAACAGGGGGAAGCCCAGCTTGCGCAGCTGTTCTATCTGCCGCTCCGAACTGCCGTGCCGCCAGACCACGATGAGGTCCGGCTTCAGCGCTACTACGCGTTCCATATCGACTTCGCGGTTGCTGCCGAGGCGGGGAATCTTCTTTGCCGCTTCCGGGTAGTCTGCGTAGCTCACGGTGCCAACGATCTTGTCTCCGCCGCCTGCCGCGAAGATCAGTTCCGTCACATGCGGCGCCATGGCGATGACACGCTGCGCGGGTTTCGGCAGTGTGACCGCATTGCCGTCGTCGTCTCGAACCGTGACCGAGGCATGCGCCTGCGTGGAAAGCAGCAGGGCGGCGAACAGGAGCTTCTTCATCGTTGTGTCCATTCTGTGAGTGCTTGCTGGAGCCGCGTCCAGCCTTGTTCGTCCGGCGGCAGGCCGAGGCGAATACCGCGCCCGGCTTCACGGAACAGGCGCACCCAGATGCCGCGCTGCGCCATGTGTTCGTGGAAGGCTTCGGCATCCGGCTCCGGCCACCACTTGAAAAGGGCAGGGCCGTGGGCCTGGATGCCATATGGGGAAAGCAGCTGCCGCATCCGCTCGCCGCTTGCATGCAGTGCACTGCGGGCGGTTTCCTGCCAATGCGCGTCCTGCAATGCAGCGGTGGCGATCTGCTGTGCAGGTCCGCTGACGGCCCATGGGCCCAGCAGGTCAGCCAGCTGGGTCAATAGCGCGGGAGGCGCGGCAACGAAGCCGAGGCGCAGGCCGGCGAGGCCGAAAAATTTTCCTACCGAGCGCAATACGATGAGGCCGTCGGCAGCGCTGGCGTTCGCCACGGATTGCGCTCCGTCGGTATCGGCAAAGGCTTCGTCTACTACCAGCCAGCCACCGCGTGCTCCAAGCTGCGCTGCCCAGTCGAGCAACTGCGCGCGTGGCACGGTGGCGCCGGTGGGATTGTTCGGATTGCAGATCACCAGCACGTCAGTATCGCCGACGGCGGCGTCAAGTTCGCTGTACGGGACCTGCCGCGCGGAGTGTCCGTGCAGGGACCAGTGGTGGGCATGCTCAGCATATGAAGGGGCCGCGATGACGACGCGCGAGGGAGGGCGCAGCCGCGGCAGCGCCTGGATCGCAGCCTGGGTTCCTGCGACCGCAAGCATGCGGGGCGCGTCGTAGTAGCGGCAGGCTGCAAGCGTCAGCGCCGGATCCGTTTCGGGCAGCCGGTGCCAGGCATTGGCCGCGACGGCGGGCGCAGGATACCCGTGCGGATTGATGCCGGTAGAAAGGTCGAGCCAATCTTCGCGGCCGTAGCGCCGCGCGGCGTCGCGCAGGTTGCCGCCATGTTCAAGCATGCCATGCTCCGAAGGTGATGACGGCGCTGACCAGGGCGAGTCCCAGCCAGAGCAGCGTTGTGAGCGCAACGAGCTGCCATGCGCGGCGGATATCGCCCGCCTGCACCGCAGCGCCGATGCCCAGCGGCGGCCGCTGTTCGGTTTCCCCGTCGTAGACCGCAGCGCCGCCCAGCGCGAGGCCCAGGGCGCCTGCGCCGGTGGACATGACCGGCCCGGCATTCGGGCTGCTCCAGAGCGGGGCCTGGTGACGCCAGCAATACAGGGCGCGCTGCTTTGCCTTGCGTCCGGGCGCCAGCAGCAGATAGGAGAAGGCCGTAAGGCGCGCCGGAATATAGTTCAGGACATCGTCGAAGCGCGCGGCGAAACGGCCGAAGTGCAGGAAGCGAGTGGTGCGGTAGCCCCACATCGCATCCAGCGTGTTCGCCAGGCGGAACAGCAGCGCGCCTGGCCCGCCTGCGACAGCAAACCAGAACAGGGTGCCGAATACGGCGTCATTGCCGTTTTCCAGCAGCGATTCGGTGCTGGCTTTGGCCAGGTCGCTTTCACTGGCGTTCACGGTGTCGCGGCTCACAATGCGGCCGGTGAGTTCGCGTGCGGCAGGCAGGTCGCCATCGCGCAGTGCGGCGGCGATGGGCAGGTTGTGTTCGCGCAGGCTGCGCAGGCCGATACAGAGATAGAGCAGCACTGCATGCGCCGCCAGGCCGATGGCGGATTGGCACAGCAGCACGCTGGCAACGGTGAACGGCGCCACGGCCAGCAGCCAGGCCAGCACTCCGCGCGCAATACGTGCGCGGCCACCATTCAGCATGCCTTCGATGATGTTCGCCAGCTTGCCGAAACCGACCAGCGGGTGCCAGCGGCGCGGTTCGCCCAGCACCAGGTCCAGCACTACGCCCGCCAGCAGGAGCAGCGCAACGATATGCCAGGAAAGGCCGCTCAGCATGGCGTGCCCTTCAAGTTCAATGGCAATCCTGCTGCAATGAAGAGGGCGCGGTCGCATAAGGCCGCAACGGCCTGGTTCAGCCGTCCGGCTTCATCGGTGAACGCGCGCGATACGGCGCCATAAGGGACGATGCCGAGGCCGACTTCATTCGATACAAGGATTACGTCGCCATCAGGGCGAGCCAGTTCTTCCAGCAATGCCGCCCGCTCTTCGCCGAAACGGGCCGGCAAGGCGATGTGGCCGACCTCGGGATAGCTCGCGCCGCCTGCAAACAGCAGGTTGCTCAGCCAGAGCGTCAGGCAATCCACCAGCACCACGCGCTGCGCCGAACGCCACGCGCGCAAAGTCTTTGCGAGCGCTAACGGCTCCTCGACGGTTTGCCATTGTGCCGGGCGCTGCTCGCGGTGCAGTGCGATGCGGCGCGCCATCTCGCCGTCACCTGCCTGCGCGGTGGCGATATAGACCACCTCCCGGCCGCTGGCGGCGGCCAGGCGCTCCGCATAGGCGCTTTTGCCGGAGCGCGCGCCGCCGAGAACCAGGGTGCGGGTCATGCGGCCTCCGGCAGGAACAGGGCTGCGGCGGCAGCCGGGTTCGAAGGAAAATAGGCATGGAAGTACGAGGCCTGCAGCGAACCGGCACGGTACACGGCTTCCCCTTGCGCGCCAGTGGAAGGCTTGATCGTATGCGCTACCGGCTCAAGGCCCGACTCCAGCTTCGAATAGTGGAAGGTGTGGCCTCGCAGTTCGCCTTGTGGCGTGGGCATGGCCTGTGGCCCGAGGCCGGCCAGCCGTTCCTGCATGGCCACGTGGCCGGGCAACAGCCCGGCCATCGGCCATGTTGTGCCATCCTTGCTCGTGAGCCGTTCCGCCAGCGCCATCATGCCGCCGCATTCCGCGTAGATTGGAACGCCGCGCGCGTGCGCTGCGCGGATGCTGGACTGCCAGTTCGGCGTGGCGGCGAGGCGGGCGCCATGCAGTTCGGGATAGCCGCCGGGCAGGAAGACGGCATCCGCATCCTGCGGCAGCGCTTCATCGGCCAGCGGAGAGAAGTAGCGCAGCGTGGCGCCCAGCGATTCCAGCACGTGCAGGTTGGCAGGGTAAAGGAACATGAATGCGGCATCGCGTGCCACCGCGATGGTGCGGCCTGCCAGCAGAGGAGCCGCAAGGGCAGGCGGCTGCGGTGCGGTGAATGCGGCCGGCTGCAGCGACTGCCATGCCGCATCGTCGAAGCTGAGCTGTTCGGCCAGCTCGTCGAGCAGCTCATCGATTCCTGCTACTTCGTCCGGCAGCACCAGGCCGAGATGGCGTTCGGGCAGGGCGCGTTTTTGCTTCGGCAGCGTCGCCAGCAGCGGAATGCCGCGCAGGGCAGACGCCACCATGTTCGCGTGACCGGCGCTGCCGACGCGGTTGGCGATAACGCCCGCCATATCAACCGGCCCGTAGTCGCGCAGGCCATGCACCAATGCGCCGGCCGTTTGCGCCATGGCGCCGGCATCGATAACGGCCAGCACCGGTACGCCGAAATGGCGCGAGAGGTCCGCCGCCGATGGATTGCCGTCATATAGCCCCATCACACCTTCGATCAGGATCGCGTCCGCTTCGCGGGCTGCGTCGGCCAGCAGCTGGGCACAGCGCTCAGCGCCCACCATCCACAGGTCCAGCGATTCGACCGGGGCGCCGCTGGCGCGCTCCAGCATCATCGGGTCGATAAAGTCCGGGCCGCATTTGAACACGCGTACGCGGCGGCCGCTGCGTGCGAGCTTGCGCGCAAGCGCCGCCGTGACGGTGGTTTTGCCCTGTCCCGAAGCCACTGCTGCCAGCAGCACGGCGCGGCACTGGACGGCGCTGCTCATTACCATTCCGTCCCGGCCTGGGCCCCAATGCCGGCCTTGAAGGCGTGTTTGACGACGTTCATTTCCGTCACGGTGTCTGCCACGGCTACCAGCTCCGGCGGTGCGCCGCGGCCGGTAATGACGACGTGCTGCATGGGAGGCCGGTCCAGCAGGTCGGCAATGACCACGTCCACGTCGAGATAGCGGTACTTCAGGGCGATATTCAGTTCATCCAGCAGCACCATGCCAACGGCGGGATCGCGCAGGAAGCTGCGCGCCTGCTCCCAGGCCGCCAGCGCTTTTTCGATATCGCGTTCCCGGTTCTGCGTTTCCCAGGTATAGCCTTCGCCCATTGCGTGAAAGCTCACTTCTTCGGGAAAGCGGCGCAGGAACTTCTCTTCGCCGGTGGACATGGCGCCCTTGATGAACTGCACCACGCCTACCTTCATGCCGTGGCCCATGGCGCGTATCGCCATGCCGAAACCGCTGGAGCTCTTGCCCTTGCCGTTGCCGGTGTTGACGATGATGATGCCGATTTCCTTGTCCGCAGCGGCGATCTTCGCATCGATAACGGCCTTCTTGCGTTCCATGCGTGCGCGGTGGCGTTCATTCAGCGCTGCGGTTTCGTCGGGTGTCAGTTCGTTCATGCGGATGTCTCTTTGGGAATGAAGATACTGCGCGCGCCGTGCCGTATCAGTTCGATCGGATGATCCAGGTACTCGCTGAGGATGGCGGGCTGCATCACCTCGTCTACGGGGCCAGCCAGCCAGCGGCCGTCGCCCATCAGCAGCAGTGCGTGCGTTGAGACGCTGTGGGCAAGTGTGAGGTCATGCCCGACCATCACCACGGTTTTGCCCCGCTCGCGGCACAGCTTCGCGAGCAGGCCCATGACACTGACCTGGTGCGCCAGGTCGAGCGCGTTTGCAGGCTCGTCGAGCAGCAGGATGGGCGTATCCTGAGCCAGCATGGCGGCAATCGCCACGCGTTGCCGTTCGCCGCCCGAAAGCGTGCGCACGTCGCGCGCGGCGAGGTGGTCAACTTCCATTGCGGCCAGCGCGTTCAGGGCGCAGCGGTGGTCGTCGCTGTCTTCCCAGTAGCGCTTGCCGTGATAAGGGTGGCGCGCCGCCAGCACCGTTTCGAGGACGCTGTAGGAGAACGCGTCGTTGCGGCCTTGCGCCAGGAATGCGCGCGTGCGGGCCAGTTCATCCAGCGGCCAGTCGTGCAGGGCGCGGCCCTGTACCGTCACCTGGCCGCCATCGATTGGCCGTAATCCGGCCAGTGTGCGCAGCAGGGTGCTCTTGCCGGCGCCATTGCGGCCGATCACGCTCCAGCATTCGCCGTCGCCTACCTGCCACTCAAGTTTGTCCACGAGCAGGCGGCTGCCGATGCGCAGTTGCAGCTGGGAAGTCGCAATCATCATTTTCTCAGCCGGTGCAATTGGTACAGGAAGACCGGGGCGCCAATCAGCGCGGTGATGACGCCCACCGGTAGCTGCTGCGGCGCAATCGCCGTTCGCGCCAGCGTATCCGCCAGCACCAGGTAGGCGCCTCCCGTCAGCGTGGCGGCGGGAATCAGCAGGCGGTGGTCAGGACCGACCGCAAAGCGCAGTGCATGCGGAATGATCAGGCCTACGAAGCCCACGCTGCCCGCAGTAGTGACGGCGCTGGCTGTCAGCAGGCCGGAAACAAAAAACAGTCCCTTGCGCAGCGCGCCCACGTGAATGCCCAGTGTGGCAGCGGCTTCCGCGTGCAGGGCCAGCACGTTCATGGCGCGGGCGTTGCGGAGCGCATAGAGCAAGCCTGCCGCGAGCACAATCCACGGCGTCCAGCGCAACGGCGCCCCGGACAGGTCGCCGATCAGCCAGAACACCATATTGCGCACCTGGTTTTCGGGCGCGATGGACAGCATCAGCGTTACCAGCGCAGAGCAGAGTGATGTGAGGATAACGCCGGTCAGCAGCAGCAAGGCTGTGCCGCCTTCGGCAGCGGTGCCGCCGCGCAGGTCGCGGCGGGCGAGAAAATAGAGCAGCATCGAGATCGCGACGGCGCCCACGAAGGCGCTCAGGTCCACGACCCAGGCTGCGGTCATCAGCATCAGCGCGCCCAGCGCACCGACGGCGGAGCCGGAGGAGATGCCCAGCACATAGGGATCGGCCAGCGGGTTGCGCAGCAGGGCCTGCATCATCACGCCGGCCAGCGACAGCGCGGCGCCCGTCACAAAAGCCGTGAGGGCGCGGCTGACGCGCAGTTCAAGCAGGGTGGCGGCCAGCGAACTGGCGCCACCGTTCCATAGCTCCCCTACCGCCGCCGGCATGTCCGCCAGCGGAATGCTGACGGAGCCCGTCATGCCCGCGAAGGCGAAGCAGGCGGCGCACGCGGCCAGCAGGCCCGAGGTAATCAGGCTGTTTCGGTAGCGCAGGGCGGCGGTAAGAGGATGCATGGATTACTTCATACCATAACGCAGGCCGGCAAACACGCTGGAACCGGCGTTGTTGTAATAACGGGCCAGTTCGTACTGCTTGTCGGCCACATTATTCCAGCGTACCAGTGCAGACCAGTCGCGGTCGAACTGCCAGGTGGCGAACAGGTTCACCTGGCCGTAGCCGCCCAGGCGCGCCGTATTGCCCGCGTTATCGAAGCGTGCGGAAGACACCTGCCATTCGAGGCCGCCGCGCAGCGGGCCTGTGCCGTATTCGACAGCCAGGTTGCCGTGGCGCTTGGCGCGGCGGGCCAGCTGTTTGCCGGTCGTGTCGTCCTTCGGATCCTGGAAGTCCGCGGTAGCGCTCAGCGCGAAGTCGCCCAGCTGGTGCTGTGCCGACAGCGATACGCCTTCCAGCGTAGCCTTGTTCACGTTGTAGGCGCAGCCGAACTGGAAGCCTGGCAGTGGACATGGGGTGGTGCTCACCAGCAGGTCGCTCAGCTTGTTGCGGTAGTACACGGCGCCCAGCTGGGTTTTGCCGTCGTTGTACTGCAGGCCCGCTTCGGCGTTGCGGCCTTTTTCAGGCTTGTTGCCAGGCTGGCCGAAACCAGGGTAGTACAGCTCATTGAAGGTAGGCGCACGGAAGCTGGTGCCGAAGCTGGCATTGAAGCGCAGTGCGCTGCTGAAGCGGTAGCCGTAGCCGGCGGAGCCGGTGCCTTTGCTGCCGTACTGCGAGCTGTCGTCGTTACGGGCGCCGAAGGCCAGCAGGTGCGCGCCGCGCTTCATATTGTAGGTGGCGGCGTAGGAGCTGGTCTTGCGGTCGCGCGTCAGGCCGGCGGTGTTGGATACCACTTCCTCCTTGCGGTGTTCTGCCAGCAGCTGCAGCGTGTCGCCGCCCAGCTGGATATCGTTCTGCCAGTTGTAGGTGGTTTGCTTGGTGTTGATCTGGCTCGCACCGGCCGGGGTGGCGTTGCTGAAGTTGCCGCCCTTGTCGCGCGACTGCGAAGCCTGCAGTTGCATGGACCAGCCGGGAAGCAGCTGGTGGCGGCTGAAGACGGCCACGTTGTTCTGGTCCTGAACACTGTGCGCGTTATAGCTGCCGGCGCCTGCGTCAGTATCGGCTTCGGTGCTGCTGTACAGGAAGAGGGCGCCCGCTTCGTGGCCCGGCGCGAGCTGCACGGTGAACTGGCCGGCCGCGCTCTTGCGGTCATAGCCATCTTCGTCGCCGTTATAGGAGAAGTTGCCGGGGCGGGTAGCGGAGAAGCCATCCGAGCGTTCCTTTCCTGCACTGAGAGCGTAGCTCACTTTGCCGGTGCTGCCGGAGATCGCAGCGTCAGCTTCACGCGTGCTGTCGCTGCCTGCGCCAACGAAGGCGGTTAGCGCTGGCTCGCCTTTGCCTTTTTTGGTGAAGATCTGGATCACGCCGCCAATGGCATCCGCGCCATACAGCGTGCTCAGCGGGCCGTATACGATTTCGATGCGGTCGATGGCGCTGAGGGGAATTGCGCTCCAGTTGGCCGCACCGCTGGTGGAGGAACCGATGCGCACACCGTCCACCAGCACGATATTCTGGTTGCTGTTTGCGCCGCGGATAAAGACGGTGGAGTTGGTGCCGGGACCGCCGTTACGGGTTACTTCGAGGCCGCGCTGGCGCTGCAGCAGTTCGGTGACGGAGCCCACGCCGGCGCGGGCGATTTCATCGGAGGTGATGGTGACGGTATCGCTGATGACTTCACTCGCCTTTTGCGGGGTGCGGGTCGCGGTAACGATGACGGCGTCGATGGCGGTGGTCTGGGCGATGGATGGCGTAGCGATAGCCAGGGCGAGGGACGCAATGGTCGCCTGCCGTGTTACGGGTAAGGTCATGACAATTCTTCTTAAAATGAGCAACCGGCCCACGTCCCCGTAGGCTGGATTGAACAGAGGCGCGGCGAGCCGCGCTTCCACCTGATTTGGCCGGTATCCGGGCTGGCAGGTATGGCCGCTTTACCTTCCCATGCACATTGCACAGTGGTTGTGTGGGCGGCTGCCGCTCTTGTGGAGCGGGCACTTGCTTTACCGTTGCGGGGGCAGCACACGTTGGCCGAAGGACGGTTCGTGTTTCCCGTTTAACTGCGTTCAAGAGTTCGAACGCGGGCACCAAAACCCCGCCATTATACGGGCTTGGCGCTCAAGGGCAACAGGAGGACTTCGCCGTAGGCGATGGAATGGGGTGTGGCGGCGGCATGCAGCGCTGCCTGTTCGAGCGGCTGGCCGCCCGCCAGCGCGGCGATCAGGCGAATGGTGCCGGCATGGCAGATGATGACAGCGCGTGCATCAGCGGAGTTGCGCAAGCTGTCCAGGAAGGACTGTACGCGGCGGGCCGCAGCTGCAACGCTTTCCCCGCCGCCAGGCTGATAGTGCAGCAGGTCGGCCGCCCAGCAATCGACTTCCGCACGCGGGATGGCCGTCCATGGCTTGCCTTCCCAGGCGCCGAAATCCATTTCGGCGAGGCGCGCATCGCACGTGAATTCAGGAGCGAGCAGGGCGGCCAGCTGGGTGCAGCGCTGCAGCGGGCTGCTGAACCAGCGCGTGTTTGCGGCGCCAGGCAGGGCGTCCAGCCGGGGGCGGACGGCAGCTGCGCACTGCGCCAGCGCGGCGCTGTCGGCGGGAAGGTCGCGGCTGCCGTAGCACAGCCCATCGGCTGCGGCAGGGCGCGGATGGCGGATCAGGACCAGTTCCAAGCGGCGCTTCCGGCGCCGGCTGCGGCGCACAGGTAGAACACGGCTTCGGTCAGCTGCTGCACCGCGCCGAGGCAGTCGCCCGTGTAGCCGCCAAGTCTGCGCGCGAACTTGCGGGCCAGCCAGGCGGCGCTGAGCGCCATCGCCAGCACGCCGGCGGCGAGCACCGGCCATGCGAGCCAGCCGGCAGCGCCGACGGCCAGCAGCGGCAGCAGGGCGCCGAGCGATGCGAGCAGGAATTCGCCCGTGCTCATTTGCTGCGCCAGCGGTTTGGACTTGCCCTCGCTGCGCGCATACTGCATGCGCCAGATCAGCGCCGCGGCCATCAGGCGCGAAGCCGGATGCGCAGCGAACAGGGCGCCTATGGCGGCCAGCGGCGGCAGCTGGGCCAGCGCCGTGCACTTCACTGCCAGCATCAGGATGATGCCGATGGCGCCATAGGCCCCGATGCGGGAGTCCTTCATGATTTCCAGCACGCGCTCGCGGCTTGAGCCGCCACCAAGGCCGTCGCAGGTGTCGGCAAAGCCGTCTTCATGGAAGGCGCCGGTCGCGTAGATGCTGGCCGCCGTCGACAGCAGTACGGCGAGCGGTACCGGCAGCGCCGTCGCGGCGGCCGCGTACACACCGGCCGCAATGGCCGCCACCACTACGCCCACCAGCGGGAAATAGCGCGAGGACTGGTGCAGCCACGCCGGATCGAAACCGACCCAGCGCGGAATCGGCAGCCGCGTGAAGAACTGCAGCGCGGTGAAGAACAGGCGCAGCTGATGCATCAGCTGCTTTTTTCGCTGACCTGCGCCGAGGCGAAGGTGGCCATGCGGTTGAGGAAGTTCACTGCGGCCTGCACCAGTGGCAGCGCCAGGGCGCTGCCGGTGCCTTCGCCCAGGCGCAGGCCAAGGTTCAGCAGCGGACGGCCGTTCAGCGCTTCCAGCATCTGGCGATGTCCCTGTTCGTTGGAGCAGTGCGAGAACAGGCAGTAGTCCAGGATATTCGGCTGCAGGCGTGCGGCCACGAGCAGCGCGCTGGTGACGATGAAACCGTCGATCAGCAGCAGCTTGCGCAGTTCAGCGGCTTTCAGCATGGCGCCTGCCATCATGGCGATCTCGAAGCCGCCGAAAGCGGCCAGCACATCGAGCGGCTGGGCCGCCTGCGCGTGCAAGCGCGCCGCTGCCTCGATCACGTGCTGCTTGTGCAGCACGCCTTCTGCCGACAAGCCGGTGCCGGCACCCACGCAGGCTGCCGCCGGTGTTCCGGTGAGCTTGTGCATCAGCGCCGCCGCCGCAGTGGTATTGCCGATGCCCATTTCGCCGAAGCCGACCACATTGCCCGGCAGCGCCGCGGCCAGTTGCATGCCGCGTTCCAGCGCGAGCTCGCACTGCGCCACCGACATGGCAGCCTGCTGCGCGAAATTGCGCGTGCCATGCGCCACCTTCATGTCCACCAGCCCCTCGCGCGGACCGAAATCATGGTTCACGCCCGCGTCCACCACGGTCAGGCTAATGCCGTTCTGCTGCGCGAACACATTGATGGCCGCTCCGCCCGCAAGAAAGTTTTCCACCATCTGCCAGGTCACGTCCTGCGGGAAGGCGGAGATGCCTTCCGCGACCACGCCATGGTCGCCTGCGAACACCAGGATTGCCGGATCGGTGACGGCAGGCGCCGTGGTACGCTGTACCAGGCCGATCTGTCTCGCCATCTGTTCCAGCACGCCGAGGCTGCCCAGCGGCTTGGTTTTATTGTTGATGGCATCATCCAGGCGGGCGGCCAGCGCGGCATCCGCAATCGCGGCAATCTGAGGGATATTCATGGGAACAGGGCAGGGTATAAAGACCGGAATTATAATTCCAGCATGAGAATACTGGTTATTGAAGACAATCCCGACATCGTCGCCAACCTGTACGGCTTCCTGGAGCCGAAGGGGCACGTGCTCGATTCCGCCGCCAACGGCTATGGCGGGCTGGCGCTCGCCGCCCAGAATGAGTACGACGTCGTGGTGCTGGATGTGATGCTGCCCGGACTGAATGGCCTGGAGCTGTGCCAGAAGCTGCGCGGCGAACTGCGCAAATCCACCCCGGTGCTGATGCTGACGGCGCGCGACACCCTGCAGGACAAGGTTGCGGGCTTCGACAGCGGCGCCGACGACTATCTCGTCAAACCCTTCTCCCTGGTGGAGCTGGAAGTGCGCCTGAAAGCGCTGGCACGGCGCGCCAGCGGCGGTCATTCGGGCAGCACATTGCTGACAGTCGGCGACCTCACCTTCGATACCGACACCTATGAAGTCAGGCGTGCCGGCCGCACGCTGGCGCTGACCCGCACCGGCTATACCATTCTCAAGCTGCTGATGAAGGAATCGCCCAAGGTCGTCAGCCGCGCGGCGGTGGAGCAGGCCGTGTGGGGCGAAGACCTGCCGGACAGCGATTCGCTGCGCGTCCACATTCATGCCCTGCGCCAGGCCATCGATAAACCCTATCCCTTCGCCATGCTGCGCACCATAGCAGGCATCGGCTACAAATTGATCGATCACGATGAAGACAGCTGATTCCTTGCGCCGCCGCATCAGCGTTGCCTATCTGCTGTTTGCTTTCATTGTGTCGCTGTTCTTCGCCGTGATTGCCGCCGTAGCCGTGGAAGGCATCGAGGTCAGGCTGGTGGACGAACGGCTCGAGGAAGTCGCGCAATGGGCCGGACCGCGCTATGCAGGCCATCTGCCGGTTGAAATGCCGGCCGGGATCAGCTTCCATCATGGGGAGGGCATTCCAAAATCGCTGCGCGGCCTGCAGGCAGGCGTTTATGAAATGACGGTCGACGGCGTGGACCTGCACGTGCTGGCCGGCCGCGATGGCGGTGGCGAATTCGTGGTGGTCGATCACGACAGCGAATACGAAAAGATCGAAATCGTTGTCTATTCCCTGTTCGGCCTGGGCTTCCTCAGCTTTATGGGATGTTCCTTTGCGTTGGGCCGCTATATGGGCAACCGCGTGGTGGAGCCGATCACCGAGCTGGCCCGGGCTGTCGAAGAGCGCCGCAAGGACCTGCCGCTGCAGGATCGGAAGGATGAACTGGGCCTGCTGGCGCGGGCTTTCGCCCAGCATTCGCAGGAACAGCGCGAATTTCTCGACCGCGAACGCTTTTTCACCGGCGACGTGAGCCACGAGCTGCGCACCCCGCTTACCGTGATCAGCGGTGCGGCGGAAGTGCTGATGGCGCAGACCGAAAACGAAGCCAGCCTGCATGCACCGGCCGAGCGCATCTACCGCGCCGCGCGCGAAGCGAGCGATGTTACCTCGATGCTGCTGCGCCTGGCGCGTGCACCGGATCAGCTGGAATGGAGCGAACTGGCGGCAAGCGCACTGGCAAACGGCGAAGTGCAGCGTTACCAGGTGCTGGTGGCGGACCGCCCGGTATCGCTGCAATTCGAAGGCGGCACGGATTTCACCATTCACGGCGTGCGCGAACTGGTGCAGGCCGCAGTGGGCAACCTGATACGCAATGCCTGCCAGTATACCGAGCAGGGTTCGGTCCGGGTCCGCCTGGAAGGGCGGGCCATCGTGGTTGAAGACACGGGGCCAGGCCTGCCGGCTGCGGCGCGTGCGCGCCTCAACAACGAACCGATTCCGCTGGAAGCAAGGGGCTCATCCGGCACGGGGCTCGGGCTGGGCATCGTGCAGCGCGTGTGCGCACACCTCGGCGCACGGCTGCAGCTGCAGCAGCGGGAAGGCGGCGGATCGCGCTTCGAGGTCATTTTCCCGGAGCGTTAACGCGGCCTTAACGGCCGCTTGACAGGAAATTGACATGCCCATAGGTATCTTCGGGGTTCGACTCCGGAGTACCTGTGAAATTCAAGCCACTTCCGCGCCTCGGCGCACCGCTGCTGCCGCTGTATGCCTCGGCCTTTCTCGTATTGGCCTATAACTTTACCTTCTGGAAAACTTTCGCATTAGCTACCGGCGGCGCCAACCTGGCCAATGCGCCGGTCTACGCCGGCGCCTTCCTGCTGCTGGTGCTGCTCTTTAATGCCATTCTCACGCTGCTGAACTTCCGCTTCGTGATCAAGCCGGTGCTGGTGCTGCTCTTCATTGGCGCTTCGTTCTCCACCTATTTCATGAACCAGTACGGGATCGTGATCGATTCGTCCATGGTGCAGAACGTGATCGAAACCGATGTGCGCGAAGCGAATGAGCTGTTCAGCTGGAAGATGGTACAGACGGTAACGATCCTGGGCATCCTGCCTGCATTCGTCGTCTGGAAGCTGCCGCTGGAATTCCGCCCGGTGCGGCGAGACCTGCTGGCGAAGCTTGGCATCGTTGTGTTCTCCCTGCTCGCTGTCGCGGGGCTGCTCCTGATGCTGTTCAAAACGCTGGCGCCCGCAATCCGCGAACACCGTGAACTGCGCTTCCTGCTCACGCCTACCAATATGTTCCAGGCCACGCATGGCTACCTGAAACGCAAGTGGGCCACGCCGCTGGTGATCGCTCCGCTGGGAACCGACGCTTCGCGCGGCCCGAAATGGGCGGCGAGTGCGGCAAGCGGCAAGCATACGGTGACGCTGATAGTCGTCGGCGAAACGGCGCGCAGCATGAATTTTTCGCTGAACGGCTATAGCCGCGACACCAATCCTCAGCTTGCGCGCCAGAAGGATCTGGTCAACCTGAGTAATGTCAGCTCATGCGGCACGGCGACGGCGGTGTCGGTTCCCTGCGTGTTCTCGGACTTCCCGCGCGATGACTACACTGCTGAAAAGGCGCGCAGCCAGGAAGGCTTGCTGGACGTGCTGCGCCACGCGGGCTTCGACGTGCTCTGGCGCGACAATAACAGCGGCTGCAAAGGGGTATGCGACCGTGTGCGCTATGAAGACCTGTCGCAGCCGGTGGCAGGCGACCCGCTCTGCAATACCGAAGAATGCTTCGATGAGCGCCTTTTGCGCGGCCTGCCGGAAATGATACGCAATGCGGAAAAGGACATGGTCATTGTGCTGCACCAGAAGGGCAGCCATGGTCCCGCCTACGCAAAGCGGTATCCGGCCGCATTCGGCAAGTTCGGGCCGGTGTGCCAGACCAATGAGCTGGAGCAGTGCTCGCGCGAGTCCATCGTTGCGGCCTACGACAACACCATTCTCTACACAGATCACGTGATCAGCGCCGCCATCGACATCCTGCGTGCCGCAGCGGAGGAGGGCAAGGCCGACACCTCACTGGTCTATTTCTCCGATCATGGCGAGTCGCTGGGCGAGAAAAATATGTACCTGCACGGCGCGCCATACATTATCTCGCCCGCCGAGCAGCGCAGTGTGCCGATGATGCTCTGGCTGTCGCAAGGCTTCCGCTCGCGCTTCGGTATCGACAACGACTGCCTTGGCGCGCGCAGCAAGCAGCCTTTCTCGCACGATAACGTGTTCCATTCCGTGCTCGGCATGCTGAACGTCAGCACGGCAGTCTACAACCCGAAACTCGACCTGTTCCATGCATGTACCCGTGGCACGTAAGCCTGCAGCATTGATTGCCGCCTTCGCACTGGCGGTCTCCGCGATTTTCATCCTCTGGCTCGGCGCGGGCACCGACATCGACCTGCGGCTCGCAGATGCCGCATTCGACAGGGCGAGCGCCAGCTTCCCCATGCAGCATGCGTGGATCGCCGAGCAGTTCAATCACGTCATCCTGAAGTCAGTCCTGTCGGCCGTCGGCGCAGGCTTTATCCTGTTGGCGCTGTGGGACACGTGGCGTCCCTACGCAGCCTGGCAGCCCTCGCGCCGAACCGGTGTGCGGGTGACGGCCATGTCGGCGGTGCTGGTGCCCACGGTCATCAGCCTCCTCAAATACAGCAGTTCCTCGCATTGCCCCTGGGATCTGCAGCGCTACGGCGGCACCGAGCCTTATATACGTCTCCTCGAATGGATGCCGGATGGCGTGGCCGCCGGCCATTGCCTGCCGGGTGGCCACGCATCCAGTGCGCTGTGGCTCATCGCGCTCGCGGCGTTCTGGTGGCCGCACCGCCCGCGAGCTGCAATGGCAGTGGGCGCGGCCATGCTGCTGTTTGGCGGCTGGGTGGGCTGGATGCAGCAGCTGCGCGGCGCGCACTTCCTCACCCATACCCTGTGGTCGGCGTGGATCGCCTGCGCGCTGGTGTTCGCCATCTATATCATCAACACGCGGGCCCTTGCGCGGCTCGGGGCGATGCGCTATAGTTCTGTCCCCGCCGCAATCGAGTGATCGATTCGGAAGGAAAAAGAAGGGGTTGACGAGCTGCACGAAACACCGCATAATCTCGCCTCTCTGCTGATGAACAAAACGCTTCATCGAACAGCAGGATCTTTAAAAATTAACAGTCGATAAGTGTGGGCGTTTGAAGAAGTGCACGAGGTTTAGGCCTCGATGCTCAAATTATTTAAACGCTCACAGAAATATTGTAAGTCAGTATTTTTGAGAGCGACCAAGTCAGAAATGACTTTAAACAGAGATTG
>NZ_JBJQIK030000019.1:0-32532 GCF_045984285.3 Pseudoduganella rhizocola | reverse complement strand
CCTCCAGTCCGTCTGCGACACCGTGGGGTCAGGCACCGGCTGTCAGTGACAGTGGTGCCTGACCCCAGGGTGTCATGTTTCAGCGGTGCAGGATTTTGGGGACGGGGGCGGGGCGCAGGCGGTAGGCATCCGGCATGCCGGAACCGAGCAGGGGGCGCAGGTACATGCGGAAGGCGTCCGTGACGTCGGTGCCGCTATCCGTGATGAACTCGTCCTCCATCGTGCGCGTCTTGCCCGCCACCGCTTCCAGCGGCAGCAGTTCGTAGTCCGCTGAATAGAACCCCGTGCGCTTGATGGCGACCGAGCCGTTCCGGCTGCCCCACATGGCGTATTGCACCGCCTTCTCACCCACTTCGCGCGCCTCGCGCTGGTCCACGTCCGATACGCAGCCGATGAAGCTGCGCTGCAGGTAACCGAAGGTGTCGCCGCGCACGCGCTTGATGCCCAGCTTCGCCTTGATCTCCTCGCACAGCAGGTCGGCCAGCGCGCCCGTGCCCGAAAGCTGCACATTGCCGTGCGCATCGCGTTCCACTTCCTTGGCCAGCAATGTGGCGATCGGTTCGCCGCTGGCATCGTGGATGCCTTCGGAAACGGCGATCACACAGCGGCCGTAGCGTTCATAGACCGCCTTCACGTCCGCCAGGAACCGGTCGAGCACAAACACGCGCTCCGGCACGTAGATGAGGTGCGGGCCATCGTCAGGGAATTTCTTGCCCAGCGCCGCTGCGGCGGTCAGGAAGCCGGCGTGCCGGCCCATCACCACGCCGACATACACGCCGGGCAGCGAGGCGTTATCCAGGTTGGCTCCCGCAAAAGCCTGGGCCACGAAGCGGGCGGCCGAAGGGAAGCCGGGCGTATGGTCGTTCCCGACAAGGTCGTTGTCGATGGTCTTCGGCACGTGGATGGCGCGCAGCGGGTAGCCCGCCGCCTGCGCCTGTTCGCTCACGATGCGTACCGTGTCCGAGGAGTCGTTGCCGCCAATGTAGAAGAAGTGCTCGATCTCGTGCGCACGCAGCACGTTGAAGATCTCGGCGCAGTATTTCAGGTCCGGCTTGTCGCGCGTTGAGCCCAGCGCGGAGGAGGGCGTGGCGGCCACCAGTTCCAGGTTGTGCGAGGTCTCCTGCGTGAGGTCGACAAAATCTTCGTTGACGATGCCGCGCACGCCATGCATCGCGCCGTAGACCTTCGTCACCTCATTGAAGCGCCGCGCCTCCAGCGCCACGCCCACCAGCGACTGGTTGATCACGGCGGTCGGTCCGCCTCCCTGCGCCACCAGAATCTTGCCAGAACCCATAGCCAGCCTCCCCGTTGTGAAAGGAATCAGAGCCGCCAGCTTACTCCGTTTTGGCGCCCGCGCCGATATTCCGGTCGAGGAATTTTTCGACGCGCGTCCAGAAGTCGAAGCGGTTCTTCGGCAGGACCCAGCCGTGGCCTTCCTCCGTGTATTCCAGCCATTCCACATGGCTGTTATACGGCCTGACCGCGTCGTAGAAGCGCTGCCCATGGAAGATGGGCACGCGCTGGTCCGCGCCGCCGTAGGCCAGCAGCAGCGGCTGGCGGATCTTCGCCGCCTGCAGCAGGGGCGATGTGCGCCTCAGCTGTTCCGCGTCCTTCTGCTGGTCGCCGATCAGTACCGGCATACCGTATTTCTTCCATGCGGCGCTCAGGTCGGAATCGCGGTACCAGGCTCCCGAGTACATCAGGTCGATGTCGGTGACGCCGGCCCAGTTGATGCCGCACTTGTAAAGCTCCGGGTCATTGACAAGGCCCATCAGCGTCGCGTAGCCGCCGTAGCTGGCGCCGGCGATGCAGATGCGCTTCGGGTCGGCATGGCCCTGGGCGATGGCCCAGCGTGCGCCGTCCGCAATGTCGTCCTGCATTTTCAGGCCCCACTGCTTCCAGCCTGCGTTGAACAGCGCGTTGCCGTAGCCGGTGCTGCCGCGGAATTCCGGCTGCAGCACGAAGTAGCCGCGCGAGGCGAGGAACTGCGCTTCGGCGTTGAATGCCCAGGTGTCGCCGCGCACCCATGGGCCGCCATGCACCAGCACTACCATCGGCGCATTTTTCTTGCCGTTGGCGGGCATGGTGATCCAGGCGGGAATGGTCAGGCCGTCGCGTGCCTTGTAGCGCACCAGGTCGCGCTTGCCCATGGCCGCAGGCTTGATCTGGGGATGCATGGAGCCGACGAGCACCAGCTTCTTCACATCGCCGCGGTAGACGTAGTAGATGGGCGGTTGCCGGTCGGAGTACGATTTCACCAGCATATTGGGCGTGGCCGGATGCCTTGGCGGCATGAGCACATTCACCGTGGTGCGCAGCACGCTGTCGACATAGGCCTGCGCGGCTTGCAGATCCTTGTCCACCCACTGGGTCGCTTCGGTATCGCCGATGGAGCGGATACCCAGCAGGCCTTTTTCCGAGAACACCAGTTCGCCGCTGAAATCGAAGTCCTCCTGCACCACCACCGGCGTGTCGCTGATCTTTGCGGTATCCAGGTCCAGGCTATATACCGCAGTCTTGTCGCCACGGCTGGTGAGCACATAGAGCTTGCCCTCAGGACCGAAAGCCAATGGCGAGAACGAACCGTCGTTGCCGATATAGCGCCCGAATTCGCCCAGCGAGCGCCATTCGTTGTTCTTTTTGGGATCGCGATAGTAGACCGTGGACGTGCCTTCCGATGCCGTCACCGCAATGCGCGGCTCGCCCGCATAATCGGTCAGCCAGCGCTTCACATTTCCGGGCCCCTGGTATTCTGTACTGCGCCCGTTGAGGGTATTCAGGCGCAGCAGCGTCCTGTGCACCACTTCACTGAAGCCGCTGAACTCGATGCTCTCCACGTAGACGAATTCCGAGTCCTGCTTGCCTACCTGGGGCAGCATAAAGGTATGCCAGGGCAGGATCTTCTGCATGCTGCCATCGGAGATGACCACATGTTCGCGCTCGGCGAGGCGGCGGAACTGGCTGGCGTCGCGGTTCACGGCAAACAGGCCTGGCGCATAGCGGCGCTGGCCCTGTCCCTGGTCGCGGTCCGCCAGGTCATAGATCAGGCGTTCGTCACTGATCCACTGGAAGTCGTCGACATCGGCGTCGGCAAACACGGCGACTATCTGGGCCTTGCCGGTTTCGATGTCATAGACGGCCAGCCGCTCGCGCGAGCCATTGCCGCTGACACGGGCCGCCAGGTATTTACCGCTGGGTGACAGCACGGCGGCGCTGAAGGCCGGATTGTCGAAGAATGCTTCAACCGGCGGCGGGGCCAGGGCTTGCGCGCTGGCTTGCGGGAGAAAGGCGGCGGTGCTGATTGCTAGTGCAAGAAGTGCATTTTTTAACATGCCAGCAACATATCACAGGGCGCCTCTCCGCAATATCGCACATTGTCACAACGTTGTTTTCAGGCGGCAGCCAGTTTGACCGGCAGTTCCCTTACCCGCTGGCCGGTGGCCGCGAACAGTGCGTTGCACAGGGCAGGCGCGATCAGCGGCGGTGCGATTTCCCCCAGCCCGCATGGCGCGGCACCCGCATCCTCGATGAAGTGCACTTCGATCTTGCGCGGTGTTTCGCTGTAGCGCGCGAAGGGCGTGTCATGGAAATTCGTGTTCACGACCGCGCCGTCCGCCAGCCGGATGCCGCCGTGCAGCGCTGCCGACAGGCCCCACATGATGCCGCCTTCCACCTGCTGGCGCGCGCCATCGGGATTGATCACCAGGCCGCAATCGACCACCGCCACCACGCGCGTAATGGTGAACTGGCTGCCACGCACTTCCACGTCGGCCACCAAGGCGCAGTAGCTGTTGCCGTGCATGTAGGGGTAGGCGGCGATGCCGCGTCCGCGCCGCACGCCGGCTTCCGGTGCCGGAGGCTTGTCCCAGCCGGACAAGGCCGCCGCTTTCTCCAGCACCTGGCGCATGCGTTTCTGGCTCACCTTGTATCGCTCGCCGGCGGGTTTCTCTTCGCCGCTGCGCATGATGTCGAGGCGGAACTGCACGGGATCCTTGCGCGCAGCATGCGCCAGTTCGTCCACAAAGCACTCCTGCGAGAAGGCCCAGTGGTTGGCGACCACCGAGCGCCAGGCGCCCCCCTGCAGCGGGCTGGCGCCTTGCAGGTTGGCGAAGGCATAGCGCATATGCGCCGTGTCGTAAGCGAACCACGGGTGCTCGCCGCGCGGATTGCCGAAGTAGGAACGCGCCTCGTCATGCTGCCAGGATGCGAGGGCGCCTTCTGGCGTAAGCGCAGCGCGCAGGCGGCTGCGGGTATAGGGATGGTAGTGGTCGTGCCGCAGGTCGTCTTCGCGCGTCCACACAATCTTGACCGGCACATTGCCTGCCGCCTGCGACACGCGCAGCGCCTCGATGGCGGTATCCATATAGAAGCGGCGGCCGAAAGCGCCGCCGGAGAATTGCGGGCTGACCACGACCTCGCTTTCCGGCAGGCCGAAGATGCGTGCCAGCTGGTTGCGCCAGCCGATGGCGCCCTGGGTACCCACCCAGACTTCGGCGCGCTTGCCCTGATGGTGGGCCACGCAGTTCATCGGTTCCATGCAGGCGTGGGCCTGGAAGGGATAGGTGTATTCCGCCGCCAGCATATTGGGCCGTTCCGCCGGCGCGCTGCCCGTTTCCTGCACCACGCTGAGGTCGCGGTCCAGCGCCTGCGCCGCGAACGCTTCCCAGGACTCGTTCGAATGGCTGGCGCCGGCCGGTTTTTCCCACTCCACCACCAGCGCCTTGCGGCCCTCCATGGCCGCCCAGGTGGAAGTGGCCACCACGGCCACCGCTTCCTTGGACGAGAAGAAGGTGGCCGGCGCCGGGAGGTTGTTCGCGGCTTCCTCGTGGGCGGCGATCTTGACCACCGCGCACACACCCGGAACCTTCAGCGCGGCGCTGGCGTCGAAGCGCGCCACACGGCCGCGCAGCTGCGGCGAGCGTTCCAGGCTGGCGAACAGCATGCCGGGCACGCTGAAGTCGATGCCGTAGTTCTGCCGGCCGCGCACGATGGCGTCCGCATACACATTGGCCTGGCCTTTGCCCACCACGTCGCCTGCCACGCGCTCGCCGAGCGCGGGCTGCAGCTTGCGGAATTCGTCACGATTCGCAGGGCTGCCCAGGGCAGCCGCTTCGGCGGCCAGCGCGCCGAAGCTGAGGCGCTGCTTCTTCGGCCCGGCCACGAAACCATGGGCCGTGATGCATTCTTCCGGCTTGCACTTCCAGCGTGCAGCTGCCGCCTGCAGCAGGGCCTGGCGGGCCAGCGCCGCGCCACGGCGCAGGTGCAGGTAGTTGTCCTTGATGCAGTTGCTGCCGCCGGTGCCGCTCAGCACATAGCGTGTGCTGGCCGTGTCGGGAATGGGCAGCACACGGAACTGCGCCATGTCCGCGCCCAGTTCCTGGGCGAAGATCATGGCCATGCTGGTGGCCACGCCTTGTCCCATCTCATGGTGGGTAAGCGAGAATTCCAGCACGTTCGACGGCAGGATGCGCACGAAGTAGCCGACATCGCTGCCCGCAGGCTGCGCTGCCAGCACCGGGAAGGCGCCCTGCAGCAGCAGGCCGCCGCCGGCAAGAGCCGAAAACTTGAGGAAATCGCGGCGCCCGGTGTTCATGCCTTGCCTTTCGCAGCTGCCTGCCGGATGGCCTGCTGCATGCGCGGATAGGTGCCGCAGCGGCACAGGTTGCCCTCCATGCCTTCGGCGATCTGCGTTTCGCTCGGACGGGGATGCTTTTCGAGCAGGGCCACGGCGCTCATGATCTGGCCTGACTGGCAGTAGCCGCATTGCGCCACATTGCAGTCCTTCCAGGCCTGCTGCACGGGATGCAGCTTCTGTGTGCGTGCATCGGCCAGGCCTTCGATGGTGCGGATCGGCTTGCCGGCCACCGCGCCCACGGTAGTGCTGCAGGAGCGTACTGCCTCGCCGCCCACGATCACCGTGCAGGCGCCGCATAACCCTGCACCGCAGCCGAACTTGGTGCCGGTCATGCCGAGCGTATCGCGCAGCACCCACAGCAGGGGCATCTCGGGGTCGGCTTCGACCGGTATGTTCTTTCGGTTGATTGTCAGTTGCAGTCGCATGGCGGGCAGGCTCCGGAAAGCGCCATTATGCAAGGCGCCTGCGCGGCGTCTGTCGCAAATTTGTAGCGCTTCAGGCCTGCTCTTCCGGGGCGCGGATCTGGTCGATCAGCGCCTCCGTTTCACCGTCCGGCGGCGGTGTGAGCAGGCTTACCACCACCAGCGTAATCAGCCCTGCGGGCACGCCGAAGATGCCTGCGGAGATGGGCGCGATATTGAACCATTGTCCCGCCGCGCTGCCGCCCAGGATAGGGTTGGAGGAGAGCATGTAGAACAGGCAGACCAGGAAGCCGGCGGCCATGCCCGCCAGCGCCCCGTAGCGGTTTGCGCGCTTCCAGAACACGCCCAGCACCAGCGCCGGGAACATGGTGGACGCGGCAAGCGAGAACGCGGCGCCGACCAGCGAGAGAATGTCGCCCGGCTTGGTGGATGCGGCATAGGCCGCAATGAAGGCCACGCCGAGCAGCAGCAGCTTGGAGATCGTCACGCGCTTCTGGGTGGATGCCTTCGGGTCTACCAGCTTGTAATAGATGTCGTGCGACAGTGCGTTGGAAATGGCGAGCAGCAGGCCGTCCG
Source organism: Pseudoduganella rhizocola (assembly GCF_045984285.3). Classification (NCBI taxonomy): domain Bacteria; kingdom Pseudomonadati; phylum Pseudomonadota; class Betaproteobacteria; order Burkholderiales; family Oxalobacteraceae; genus Pseudoduganella; species Pseudoduganella rhizocola. The sequence goes on along the minus strand of NZ_JBJQIK030000019.1, from coordinate 25,899 downwards.
CCGTGGACAGCGCCGCCGCCAGGCCGCCTGCCGCAACCAGGCCCGAAATAACATAAGGCAGGCCCGCGATTTCGGGTGTGGCCAGCACCAGCACGTCGCCATCGATGGCGATTTCCGCCAGCTGCACGATGCCGTCGCCATTGATGTCGGCGATGCTGATCAGCGGATTCGCCTTGTCCACATTCGCCCAGTAGGATACCCAGGTGGGCAGGCGCGAGAAATCGGTGCCCACCAGCGCACTGTAGATATCGTATTTCACCAGCACGGCCAGCGCGGGAATGGTGAGGTAGATCAGCAGGATGAAGAACAGCGTCCAGAACACGGACACCCGGCTGTCATGCACCGACGGTGTGGTGTAGGAGCGCATCAGGATGTGCGGCAGCGCGGCCGTGCCCAGCATCAGGCAGAACACCAGCGCCAGGAAGTTATTGCGCTTGATATCCGACTGCTGCGCATCGCGGCCGGGGAAGGGCACCGCATGCGGCGTGAGCGGACGTGAACGCGCCAGGTTGAAATCGCGCTGCCCGGTCCACAGCGCTTCCGCATCTTCCGGATTCTTGGGGTAGGCAATCAGCGCACGCTCCGCATTGCGGATGTCGAGCAGCGAGGCATTGCGCTGGCGCACCCGTTCCAGCGCATGCTGCGCCTGCGAACGGCCCGACTCCCACGAAGCGGGCAGGCCGTCGAGCCGGGCCTGGAATTCGGCCGCGCGTTCACGGTAGATACTGCGCACCTCCTGCTCCTTGCCGTCCGCCAGCAGGGCCGCTTCGCGTTCACTGAGCTTGGGCAGCAGCTTGCCGTAGGCGACTTGCGGCACCGGGTTGTCGCTGTGTTTGGCCGACAGCCACATGGCCGGGATCAGGAACGCCACGAGGATGATGATGTATTGCGCTACCTGGGTCCAGGTAATCGCGCGCATGCCGCCAAGAAAGGAACAGACCAGGATGCTGGCCAGGCCAAGGAAGATGCCGACCGAGAAATCCACACCGGTAAAGCGCGAAGCGATCAGGCCCACCGCGTAGATCTGCGCCACCACATAGGTGAAGGACACAATGATGGTGGCGGCAACAGCCAGCAGCCGCACCGGCCGCCCATGCCGGTTGCCGCCATAGCGCGCCGCGAGGAAGTCGGGAATCGTGTACTGCGCAAAGCGCCGCAGGTAAGGGCCGATCAGCAGCGCCACCAGCACATAGCCGCCGGTCCAGCCCATGATATAAGCCAGGCCATCGAAGCCATGCAGGTAGAGGCCGCCGGCAAGGCTGATGAAGCTCGCCGCCGAAATCCAGTCGGCCGCTGTTGCCATGCCGTTGTACAGGGCAGGCACGCGCCGCCCCGCCACGTAGTATTCGGCCACATTGGATGTGCGGCTGATGACGCCGATCGATGCATACAGCACGATGGTGGCGAACATGAACATATAGCCGATCCAGACGCGCGGCATGCCTTCCTTCTCCAGCACGGCCAGCGCCACCAGGAAGCAGGCGAAGCCCAGCGCAAACAGCAGGTAGTAGCGCGACAGGCGCTGGAACAGGCTGCGCTTCAATGAGGCTCCTTTCGCGTCGCTTCGCGGTCGATGCGGCGCATGCGCCAGGCGTACACGCCGATGATGGCAAGATAGACCAGCGAGGCGCCCTGCGCCGCGAGGTAGAAGGATAGCGGCCAGCCGAATACCGTGAGGCCGGTCAGTTCGCGCGCAAAGAACACGGCGCAAAAGCTGGCCACGAGCCAGAGCGCGAGCAGCAGCGCCGTCATCTTGCGGGTGCGCTCCCAATGGCGCTGGCGCGGGTCGGCATCAGCCATAATGCGGCGGCTCCTCATCGTTCGGTTCCGGCTCGGCGGCGTGCAGGGGGAAGGACAGGCGGAACAGGCAGCCCGGATATTTTGGGTTCTGCGCGCGCGGATTGCTGAACAGGTCAACCTCCGCGCCGTGCTGCTGCGCGATCTCGCGCACGATGGCCAGGCCGAGCCCGCTGCCTTCGGCGCTGCTGCCAAGGATGCGGTAGAAGCGCTCGAACACGTGCTGGCGCTCGGCAGGCGGAATGCCCGGCCCCGTATCTTCCACTTCCAGCACCGCCTCATCGGCGTTACGGCGCACGCGCACGGTGACGCTGCCGCCTGCCGGCGTATAGCGCAGCGCATTGTCGATCAGGTTGGACAGCATCTCGCGCAGCATCACGGCATTGCCGTCGATGATGGTGTCCTCTCCCTGCTCCTCGAAGCCCAGGTCGATGCGGTAATTAAAGGAGGCCTGCACCCAGTCGCGCACCACATTGCGCGCCAGGCCGGTGAGGTCGAGCTGTTCATGCGCCGCGCCCGCCTGCGGCTGGTTCTCGGCGCGCGCCAGCGCAAGCAGCTGGTTCACGAGGCGGGTGGCCGCCTCCGAACTTTTTGCCAGCTGCTCCAGGGAGCGGTGGATCTCATCATGGTCGGTCTGCCGCAGCGCGAGCTCGGACTGCATGCGCATGCCGGCCAGCGGGGTTTTCATCTGGTGCGCGGCATCGGCGATAAAGCGCTTCTGCATTTCGATCGAGAGCGACAGGCGGCCCAGCATCTCGTTCAGCGAACGCACCAGCGGCGTAATCTCTTCCGGCACCTGGTTCGGCGCAATGGGACTCAGGTCATCCGAGCTTCGGGCGCGGATGCGTTCCTGCAGTTCGGCCAGCGGCAGCAGCCCGCGCGACAGCGCGAACCACACCAGCGCCAGCACCACCGGCAGGATGATGAACTGCGGCAGGATCACGCCCTTGATGATTTCATTGGCCAGCTTGGCGCGCTTCTCCAGCGTCTCGGCCACCTGCACCATGGCCAGGCGCGGTTCGCGCTTGCTGTCCTCTTCCAGGTTCACATAGGAATAGGCGATGCGGATCGGCGTGCCGTGCAGGTTGTCGTTGCGGAAGCGCACGTCGCCGGGGCGAAGCTCATCGTCTTCGGCGCGCGCCTCGGGTTGAGGCAGGTCGCGGTCGCCGTCCACGTAGCGCCCCTGCGGCCCCATGATCTGGAAGTAGACATTGTCGATATCGTCGGCGCGCAGGATATCGCGCGCGGAGCCGGGCAGGCGCTGCACCAGCTTGCCGTTCACCTCGCGCACCTGCTGCGCCAGCACGGTCACGCTGTCTTCCAGCGCATGGTCGAACGGCTGGTTGGCGATGGATTTCGCAACCAGGTAGGTGATCGCGATACTCATGGGCCACAGCAGCAGCAGGGGCGCCAGCATCCAGTCCAGGATTTCGCCGAACAGCGAATGCTGGATCTCGACTTCTTCCTCGGCGACCGGATTCACTTGGCTTCGGTAGCGCTGGCGCTTGAATACTTTTCGAGGCAGTAGCCCAGCCCGCGCACGGTGGCGATGCGCACGCCGCCCACTTCAATCTTCTTGCGCAGGCGGTGCACATAGACCTCGATGGCGTTGTTGCTGACTTCCTCGCCCCATTCGCACAGATGGTCCACCAGCTGTTCCTTCGACACCAGGCGTCCCGTGCGCGCCAGCAGGATCTCCAGCAGGCCCAGTTCACGCGCCGACAGGTCCAGCATCTGGTCGTTGATATAGGCGCTGCGGCCCACCTGGTCATAGCTGAGCGGGCCATGCTTGATGACGGTGGAGCCGCCGCCCTGGCCGCGCCGGGTGAGGGCGCGCACGCGCGCCTCCAGCTCGGACAGCGCGAAAGGTTTGGCCATATAGTCGTCGGCGCCCAGGTCGAGGCCGTTTACGCGCTGTTCCACCGAGTCGGCCGCCGTCAGGATCAGCACCGGCAGCAGGGAAGAGCGCGAACGCAGGCGGCGCAGCACCTCCAGCCCGGACATCTTGGGCAGGCCAAGGTCCAGGATCAGCAGGTCGAACTCCTGGGTGGAGAGGGCCGTATCCGCTTCCTGGCCGTTCTTTACACAGTCGATCGCATACCCGGACTGGCGCAGCGAGCGCGTGAGTCCGTCGGCCAGAACGCTGTCATCTTCGGCAAGTAAAATACGCATCCCTGATTTATATCACGAACCCCCCTCATACAGTACTTGCAAAAAGTACTGGATACCTATACAGTACCACCTGTACCGAACAACTTTGCCCGAAAGACCACCATGGACGACAAAAAAGCTGTAGTACCGGCCTCCGAAAAAGCCAAAGCCCTGGCTGCCGCCCTGGCCCAGATCGAGAAGCAGTTCGGCAAGGGCTCCGTGATGCGCATGGACGCCAGCGCCCCGATCGAGGAAGTGCAGACTGTGTCCACCGGCTCCCTGGGCCTGGACATCGCCCTGGGCGTCGGCGGCCTGCCGCGCGGCCGTGTGGTCGAAATCTACGGTCCGGAATCTTCGGGTAAAACCACGCTGACCCTGCAAACCATCGCGGAAATGCAGAAAATCGGCGGCACCTGCGCCTTCATCGACGCGGAACACGCGCTGGACGTGACCTATGCCCAGAAGCTGGGCGTGAACCTGCACGAACTGCTGATCTCCCAGCCGGACACCGGCGAACAGGCCCTGGAAATCTGCGATGCGCTGGTGCGCTCCGGCTCCGTGGACCTGATCGTGGTGGACTCCGTGGCGGCCCTGACCCCGCGCGCCGAGATCGAGGGCGATATGGGCGACGCCCTGCCGGGCCTGCAGGCCCGCCTGATGTCCCAGGCGCTGCGCAAGCTGACCGGCACCATCAACCGCACCAATACCCTGGTCATCTTCATCAACCAGATCCGCATGAAGATCGGTGTGATGTTCGGTTCGCCGGAAACCACTACTGGCGGTAATGCGCTGAAGTTCTACGCCTCCGTGCGCCTGGACATCCGCCGCACCGGCTCCATCAAGTCGGGCGACGAGGTGATCGGCAATGAAACCAAGGTCAAGGTGGTCAAGAACAAGATCGCGCCGCCGTTCAAGGAAGCCCACTTCGACATCCTGTATGGCGAAGGCACCTCCCGCGAAGGCGAAATCATCGACCTGGGCGTGGAAGCCAAGATCGTTGAGAAGTCCGGCTCGTGGTACTCCTACAACGGCGACCGCATCGGCCAGGGCAAGGACAATGCACGCATCTTCCTGAAAGAGCGTCCGGAACTGGCGCGCGAGATCGAGAACAAGGTCCGTGCCTCGCTGGGTGTGCGCGAGCTGCCGCCATCGGCCGCCGACGCGCCGGCGCCGAAGCTGAAGGCGGTGGAGTAATCACTTAGCTGAAGCGAATCGCCACCGTCCCGCACTGCGGCACGGTGGCGATTGCATTTAAGGCCCTCACCGCATGCCCCGCCCACCCCTCAGCCTGAAAGCCCGCGCCCTGCGCCTGCTGTCGACACGCGAGCACAGCCGCGTGGACCTGCGCCGCAAGCTGGAGCGTTATGCGGAAGAGGGCGACGATGTGGAGGCGCTGCTGGATTTCCTCGAACAGAACAACTGGCTGTCCGATCCGCGCTTTTCGGAATCGCTGGTGCACCGGCGCTCGGCGCGTTACGGCAACAGCCGTATCCTGGCCGAGCTGCAAAGCCACGGCATCAGCGGCGAGGCCCTGCAGGAAGCGAAGGCCGGCCTGGTGGAGGACGAAACGGCGCGCTGCGTGGAGGTCTGGCAGCGCAAATTCGGCGAAGTGGCGGCCGACCCCGAAGGCCGCAGCAAGCAGATGCGCTTCCTGATGCAGCGCGGCTTCTCCCAGAAAGCCATCCGCGTGGCCATGCAGGGCACTGCCCCGGACGAGGAATACTGAGCCCCACGCCTCCCTCTGGTCAGGCCGCATTTTTCCAAAGCATCGGCCGGTGTGCTACACTTTTGTAGTTTGATGCAGCACCGCGGGTGCGGTGGTTGTCCGTAGAAGCTGCGGCAACGTACTTTTCTGTACATGGCTGCTTACTAATTTGGCCACTTTATGTGGCATCGGTCTTATGTCCCTGTCAACTCCAGTCTCCCGACGCGCGCTGCGACACACGCGTGCCATAGACATCCAGGCGTTCGCGCGCGAGGATGGCTTGTGGGATCTTGACGCGCATATCACCGACATCAAAGTCCACGACACCCTGCTGGCTTCCGGCCTGCGCCCAGGCGGCCAACCCCTGCACGATCTCTGGCTCCGCATCACGGTCGACAAGCAATTGACCATCGTCGATGCCGAAGCTGTTTCGGACGCTGTACCTTACCCCGGCTTTTGCAACACCATTGGCCCGGCCTACAAGGCATTGATCGGCCTGAACCTGATGAAGGGCTTTCGCCAGGAGCTGAAAGCACGCCTGGCCGGCATCGCCGGCTGCACCCATCTGACGGAACTGGCCCAGATTCTGCCTACGGCTGCTGTCCAGGCCTACGCCAACGATGTTTGGCCCACCTACGACAAAGCCAGTGCCGCACAAAGCAAAGAAAAGCCATTCCAGCTCGATAAGTGCCATGCCCTCCGCACCGACGGCGGCGCAGTTCTCGAGTTCTACCCGAGCTGGGTAGCGGAAAAAGCCGGTGCAATCTAGGTGCTGTATCACCTGTCACTTTTAGCAGTATTAACCCGATTTATTAAATCAGTATCAGAAGGGAAGCCAGCATGAAAATCCATGAGTATCAAGGCAAAGAGATCCTCCGAAAGTTCGGAGTGACGGTACCGCGCGGCATTCCGTGCATGACCGTTGAAGAAGCAGTGAAAGCTGCCGAGACCCTGGGCGGCCCGGTGTGGGTCGTGAAGGCGCAGATCCATGCTGGCGGCCGCGGCAAAGGCGGCGGCGTGAAAGTGGCGAAGTCGCTGGAACAAGTCAAAGAATACGCTGACCAGATCATGGGCATGCAGCTGGTGACCCACCAGACCGGTCCTGAAGGCCAGAAAGTACGCCGCCTGCTGATCGAAGAAGGCGCGGACATCAAGAAAGAACTGTACGTTTCCCTGGTGACCGACCGTGTCACCCAGCGCGTGGTGCTGATGGCCTCCTCCGAAGGCGGCATGGACATCGAAGAAGTCGCTGAATCCCACCCTGAAAAAATCCACTCGATCGCGATCGACCCGGCCGTTGGCCTGACCGACGCCGACGCAGCCGCCATCGCCGCCAAGATCGGCGTGCCAGAAGGCTCCATCGCCGACGCCGTCACCAACCTGCAAGGCCTGTACAAAGCCTACTGGGAAACCGACGCCTCGCTGGCCGAAATCAACCCGCTGATCCTGACCGGCTCCGGCAAGGTCATCGCCCTGGACGCGAAGTTCAACTTCGACTCCAACGCCCTGTTCCGCCATCCGGAAATCGTCGCCTACCGCGACCTGGACGAAGAAGACCCGGCTGAAGTGGAAGCCTCGAAGTTCGACCTGGCCTACATCTCCCTGGACGGCAACATCGGCTGCCTGGTGAACGGCGCCGGCCTCGCCATGGCCACCATGGACACCATCAAGCTGTTCGGCGGCGAGCCTGCCAACTTCCTGGACGTGGGCGGTGGTGCAACGGCCGAGAAAGTGACCGAAGCGTTCAAGATCATGCTGAAGAACCCAGGCCTGAAAGCCATCCTGGTGAACATCTTTGGCGGCATCATGCGCTGCGACGTGATCGCCGAAGGCGTGATCACCGCGTCCAAAGCCGTGTCCCTGCAAGTGCCGCTGGTGGTCCGCATGAAGGGCACCAACGAAGATCTGGGCAAGAAGATGCTGGCCGAATCCGGTCTGCCTATCATCTCCGCCGACACCATGGAAGACGCAGCCAAGAGCGTTGTCGCCGCTGCCGCAGGTAAATAATTAAGGAACCAACATGTCTATTCTGATCAACAAAGACACCAAAGTCATCACCCAGGGTATCACCGGCAAGACCGGCCAGTTCCACACCCGCATGTGCCGCGACTACGCGAACGGCAAGAACGCCTTCGTAGCAGGCGTGAACCCGAAGAAGGCCGGCGAAGATTTCGAAGGCATTCCAATCTTCGGTTCCGTGAAGGAAGCAGCCTCGGAAACCGGCGCCACCGTTTCCGTGATCTACGTCCCGCCAGCAGGCGCAGCCGCTGCGATCTGGGAAGCCGTGGAAGCTGAACTGGACCTGGCCATCTGCATCACCGAAGGCATTCCTGTCCGCGACATGATGGAAGTGAAAGACCGCATGGCCAAAGCCGGTTCCAAGACCCTGCTGCTGGGCCCGAACTGCCCAGGCCTGATCACTCCTGACGAAATCAAGATCGGCATCATGCCGGGCCACATCCACAAGAAGGGCCGTATCGGCGTGGTGTCCCGTTCGGGCACCCTGACCTATGAAGCCGTGGGCCAGCTGACCGCGCTGGGCCTGGGCCAGTCCTCGGCAGTCGGTATCGGCGGCGACCCGATCAACGGCCTGAAGCACATCGACGTGATGCGCATGTTCAACGACGATCCTGACACCGACGCCGTGATCATGATCGGCGAAATCGGCGGTCCGGACGAAGCCAACGCCGCCCGCTGGATCAAGGACAACATGAAGAAGCCGGTGGTCGGCTTCATCGCGGGCGTGACCGCGCCTCCGGGCAAACGTATGGGCCACGCCGGCGCGCTGATCTCCGGCGGCGCCGACACCGCCCAGGCCAAGCTGGAAATCATGGAAGCCTGCGGCATCAAAGTGACCAAGAACCCGTCCGAAATGGCGCGTCTGCTGAAAGCAATGCTGTAATCCAGCCTGGCTTTGGTCATAATAGCGGGGGGCTTCGGCCTCCCGTTTTTATTTGGAGGATGGGTTTGGCGAAGCTGATTATCTCGTTCGACGGCGAAGTGCAGCAGACCGTGCCGCTCAGCAAAGAGCGCATGACCATCGGCCGCCGCCGGCGCAACGACATCGTGCTGGACCATGTGACCGTCAGCGGCGAGCACGCCGCCATCGTCACCATCCTCGACGATTCCTTCCTGGAAGACCTGCACAGCACCAACGGCTGCTACGTCAACGGCCAGCGCGTGGCCAAGCACCACCTGCGGGACAAGGACGTGATCAAGCTGGCCAAGTACACGATCGCCTTCGTGGCCGATGGCATCCGTCCGGCCCCGCCGCCTCCGCCCGCGCCGGGCGCGCGCATCGAAGTCCTGAACGGCAGCAACGCCGGCAAACAGCTCCAGCTCACCAAGGCCCTGACCAGCCTCGGCCGCCCCGGCCTGCTGGTCGTCGTGATCGCCCGCACGGTGGGGGGCTATTCTGCGGCCCACGCCGAGGGGGCTCAGCAAGCCTTGCTGAATGGCGCTGCCCTCGGCCGCGAACCGCGCATGCTGGCCGACGGAGACGTGCTCGACCTTGCCGGCACCCGGATGAGCTTCCGCGCCGGCTGACAAAAATCGTCAGCTGCCAAAAACTGCATCTGTGTTTTGACAATCTTGACCAGCGGTTTGACAAATTCTGTCAACATAACTTGTCTTGCGGTTCATTTTTTGCGGGGATTTTGACAAAAATCAGGCTGGCACGGCGATTGCTGTATGTCCAGTGTCTCACCCCCAACATGAAAACCCTGAAGGAGCAGCAAAATGAAATCGATGAAAATGATGAAAAAACAGGCACAAGCCGGCTTCACCCTGATCGAACTGATGATCGTTGTGGCCATCATCGGCATCCTGGCCGCCGTGGCAATTCCTGCTTACTCCGACTACAGCTTGAAAGCGAAAGTCAGCGAAGTGAACTCGGTTACCGCACCGGCTCGCCTGGCCGTCGCCCAAGCCTTTAACGAAGGCACCCTGAAAGCAGGCCTGGCAAATACCGATTTCAACCTTAAAACCGCAACCGACATCAAGAGCACCTATGTCAAGTCGGTGACCGCCGCCGGTACCTCGGATACCGCTGGCACCGTGACCGCCGTACTGACCGGCAATGCCGCCATCGAAGACAAGACCGTTGTCTACACCCTGACCTGCACCGCAGGCGTGGGCTGCACCACCGCTGTTACCGGTACTGCCGATACCAAGTACCTGCCGAAGATCTAATCAGCTAGCTTAGCTTCAAGGAACGGGCCGCATCAGCGGTCCGTTTTTTTTTGAGCAATTGCGTAGCGGCGTCAGGCCGACCAGTCGCCGGATTTGCCGCCGTGCTTTTCGCGCACGCGGATGTCGCTCATCACCATGCCCCGGTCAACCGCCTTGCACATATCGTACACGGTGAGCAGGCCCACCTGAACCGCAGTCAGCGCCTCCATTTCCACGCCGGTCTTGCCATAGGTTTCCACCTGCGCGCGGCAGTGAACCGAGGAAGCGGCCTCGTCCGTTTCGAAATCGACCGTTACGCGGGTCAGGGCCAGCGGGTGGCACAGCGGCACCAGGTCGCTGGTGCGCTTGGCGCCCATGATGGCGGCAATCCGGGCAATCCCCAGCACATCCCCTTTCTTCGCCGTCCCGGATAGAATAATCGCCAGCGTTTCCGGCTTCATGCGGATGCTGCCGGTCGCCACGGCAATACGGTGGGTCTCGGCCTTGGCGCCGACGTCGACCATATGGGCTTGTCCGGTGGCGTCGAAATGGGTCAGCTGCTCTTTGGTGGTGTCGCTCATGGAGATAAGCCAGATTTCAGAAATGACAGGTATGATAGCACCGTGAATGCCACCCGTTTTCCCCGCCGTCTGCTGATTGCCGCTGCCGTGTCGCTGGCCTGCGCCGCCCCGCTTGGGCAGGCGCAAACGGCGCTGAGCGCCACCAATGTGCCGAACCTGCCGTCGCTGGGCGATACCTCGCGCGAGGCGCTGTCGCCGGTCAACGAGCGCAAGGTGGGCGAGGAAATCATGCGCAGTATCCGCTTCGACCGCGACTATCTCGACGACGCGCCCATCCTCGAATACCTGAACAATCTCGGCACCAATCTCGTGCTGGCGCGTCCCGATGCGCGTGGCGAAGCCAATTACGATTATTTCTTCTTCGTGGTGCGCGATCCGATGCTGAACGCGTTCGCGCTGCCCGGCGGCTTCATCGGCGTGCACTCGGCGCTGCTGCTGGCGGCGCAGACCGAATCCGAACTGGCCTCCGTACTGTCGCACGAGATCGGCCACGTCAGCCAGCGCCATATTGCGCGCCAGCTGGGCGAGCAGAAGACCGATGCGCTGATTCCGCTGGCGGCCATGGTGCTGGCTGCGCTGGTGGCGAAATCCAGCCCTGATGCGGCAATGGGCGTGATGATGGGCGGCCAGGGCGTCGCCATCCAGCGCCAGCTGAACTTCGGGCGCGACGCGGAACGCGAGGCGGACCGCATCGGCTTCCAGATCATGGGTGCGGCCGGCTACGACACCAGCGGCATGGTCGCCTTCTTCCAGCGCATGCAGACCGCCACGCGCAATTACAGCGACCTGGTGCCGTCCTATCTGCTGACGCACCCGCTGACCACGGAGCGCATTGCCGATATCCAGGCGCGCATCCGCGAAACACCTTACCGGCAGCGCGTGGATGCGCTGGACTTCTATCTGGCCCGCGCCCGCGCCCGCGTGCTGCAGGACCAGACCAGCAAGGGCCAGGCCGAGACGGAGCAGTTCTTCAAGCTGCAGATGGAGCAGCAAAGCCGGCAGGCGATTGCATCCGCGCAGTACGGCATGTCCTTGCTGTCGCAGAAGCGCAAGGACTATGCCGCGGCGGAGGACTGGCTGAAGAAGGCGCGCGCCACCATCGACGCGCCGGCGGCAAAAGGGGCATTCAGCTCACCGCTGCCGAAGGGGCTGACGGAAACCATGATGGCTTTCCAGTCCATCGATATCAAGCTCGATCAGGAAGACAAGCCGGAGGTGCTGGCGAAAGCCATCGCGGAAGCGGACGAAGCGCACAAGCGCTTCCCGCTGTCGCGCGGCCTGGTGTGGCAGTACGCCGATGGCCTGATCAAGGGCGGGCGCGCTGCCGACGCGGAGCGCTTCCTGCGCGACCAGATCCAGCTTTACCGCAGCGAGCCCGAGCTGCAGGACCTGCTGGCGCAGGCCTATTCGAAGCTGGGCAAGATCGCGCTGCAGCACATCGCACTGGCCGAGTCCTATTCCCTGCTGGGCGGCACCATGGCGGCGCTCGACCAGCTCAATCTCGCCCGCAAGGCGCCGGATGCGTCCTACTACGATCATTCCGTGATCGATGCGCGCGAGCGCGAATGGCAGGCCCGCCGCCGCGAGGCGATGGGCGAGAAGAAGAAGGACTTTGCTACGCAGCAGGCTGGCGATGGAAGCCGAAGCGTTCCGGCACAGTATCGCGCGCAAGGCGTTTCACCAGCGTGCCGTCCAGCGTCAGTTGCGCCGGATTGCCAGCATCCTCCAGCCACGCCAGCAGGCCTTCGTCGCTGACGTCGTCGCCATTCAGCCGCAGCTTCGCCAGCACCTGCGCCACATCGCGGTCATCGAGCTGCGCCACCACATCTCCGCTTTGCAGAATCAGCTCGCCCGCTTCGGTGATGAACACGTGTTCGATCGCGCCCAGCGCGGCGCCGGTGTGCAGCACGAAGCCTTGCGCCGGATCGGTGCGCGCAATGAAGGGTGTGGTTTCGAGGTTCAGGTAGACGCGCTGCGGGCCATTCTGGAAATACCAGTTGCCACGCTCGTCATGCAGGTAATTGCGCACGATGAAGCCCACCAGTGCGGGGTTGTTCAGCTTGTCGCCGGGGAGATCCAGGTGCTGGGCGCGCTCGTCGCGCATGCGCCAGTTGCCGCGCGCATCCAGCAGCAGCCAGCCGTAGCAATGGGGCACGTTCGGCCATTTGGCCATGGCCTGTTTAACGATATCGTCCATGCCTCAAGCTTCGCACAGTTGCGACGGTTCCGGCGCGCTGATCGGGCGTCCGCCTTCGAGGAAATGGATCATGCGGCGCGGCAGCCAGCGCAGGCTGCCTTCGCGGCCGCTGGCGGCGAAGCCTACATGGCCGCCATGCTCGGGGTAGTCCAGCACCACATGCGAAGAGGCCTGCCGCGGCAGGTGGCGGCCGGGCAGGAAGGGATCGTTCTGCGCATTCAGCACCAGCGTGGAGACGGTGATATCGCCCAGCACATGCTTGGCGCTGGCGCGGTCCCAGTAGTCTTCCGTGTTGCGGTAGCCGTGCAGCGGCGCGGTGACGACGTTATCGAAGGTGTAGAGATCGCATGCGGCCATCATGGCGTCGAAGTCGAACAGGCCGGGAAACTGCTTGTGCTTGGCGACGCACTTCGGTTTCAGCGTTTGCAGGAACATGCGCTGGTACAGGCGGTTGAAGCCGCGCGACAGCGCTTCGCCGCCGCGCGCGAGGTCCAGCGGCGCGGACACGGAAACGGCGGCGTCCACAATCTCGGCCTGGTGCTGTGACTCGCCCAGCCAGCGCAGCAGCACATTGCCGCCCAGGGACACGCCGCAGGCATAGAACTTCCCGCCGGCGCGCGGGCGCAGCTTGCGGATGATCCAGTCGGCTTCGGCGGCGTCGCCGGAATGGTAGAAGCGGGGCGCCAGGTTTTCCACGCCGGAGCAGCTGCGGAAATGCGGCACGGCGCCGGACCAGCCGCGCGCCTTCAGCTCGGCCATCATGGTGCGGCAGTAGTGGCTGTTGGAGGAGCCTTCGAGGCCGTGGAACAGCACCACGAAAGGCTGGCCCGGTTCGCCGTCCACGAAATCGACATCGATGAAATCGCCGTCCGGCGTATCCCAGCGCTCGCGGCGGAACTGCACCGCCGGCTTCGCCATCAGCGTTGCCGGGACGATGGTCTGGAAGTGGCCGTTGGGCAGCCAGAGCGGGGCGGTGTAGTCCATTTTGTTGCAAATAAATTGGGGACCCGGCGTCCCCATCTGTCCCCAATTGATTTAATGGAGGATGGTGGCGCGCGGGTCGGCGGGGGCGGGGCCGGCGGCCACTGATGCATGATGCAGCACAATGCGCCAGCCTTTCGGCGTTTTTACATAGACATTGCTCGCGATCAAATGCGCGGGCTCGCCGGCCGCTGCCGCCACGCCCTCGATCACCGTGTGCACCGAGCTCATCAGGTTGTGGGTTTCATGCAACTGGGTCGGAACGATGTGCAGGCCGCCATGTTCCAGGATCGTGGCCCACGAGGCGCGGATGGCGGCGTGGCCGATCAGCCTGCCGCCGCCCGGATGGATGCAGACGATTTCGTCATCGTCCGCCCACAGGGCCATCAGCGCATCCAGGTCAGCGCGGTTCAGGGCGTCGTAAAACGCCGCTTCGCATTCCGCAGCGCTGCCGTTGAGCTGTTTTTTGGCCATTAGTGGTGGGAGGCAGCGGTGCCCGGTTTCAGGCGGTACAGGGTGCCGCAGTACGGGCATTTCGCGTCGCCGTGCGCGTTGAAGTCCAGGAACACGCGCGGGTGAGAGGACCACAGCGGCATGGCCGGGTTCGGGCAGTGGGCCGGCAGGTCTTTACCGTCGAGTTCGACTGGGGCGGTGGCGTTGCTCATTCTTTAATGCTCCGGGGGTCAAAAAGCACGATTTTAACGGATTCGGGCAGGCAAAAGGATTCATCGGTAAAATGTCGATCTCCCAATACCAAGGCCGCCGTCGATCGATTTCAATGTGTGGCAAGCAAACCACATGAACGACCCCGCCGCCCAGCCCGATATCGCCGCCCACAGTGAGGCGTCATGGCGCGATGGCATCAAGACCGGCGTGCCGACCCTGTTCGGCATCGGCGCCTGGGGCCTGGTGGTGGGCGTGGCCATGATCAAGTCCGGCCTCACGGTGCCGCAGGCGCTGGGCATGACCCTGCTGGTGTTCGCCGGTTCCGCGCAACTGGCCTCGCTGCCGCTGATCGCGGCTGCGGCCCCGATCTGGGTCATCTTCGCCACCGCCGTCGTCGTCAATCTGCGTTTCGTCATTTTCTCCGCGCTGCTGGCGCCGCATTTCGCCAGCCTGCCATGGCGCCAGCGCCTGATGCTGGGCTATGTGGCGGGCGATATGACGGTGGCCATCTATCTCCAGCGCTATCCGGAAATTCGCCCGGAACCGGGCAAGCTGTCCTATCTCAAGGGCCTGCTGTACCCGAACTGGGCGGCCTGGCAGGTCGGCTCCATCGCCGGTATTTTCCTGGGCAATATGGTGCCGACCGAATGGGGCCTGGGCTTCGCGGGCACGCTGGCTATCGTCTGCATCCTGGTGCCGATGGTGGCCAGCAAACCCGCCTTGTGCGGCGTGCTGGTGGCCGCCGCGGTGTCGGTGCTGGCAGCGGGGCTGCCCTACAAGCTTGGCCTGCTCGCCGCCGTGCTGGTGGGCATGGTGACGGCGATGGCCGTCGAAGAAATCGGCTTCAAGAAAGCGAACAAGCATGTCTGACCTGGAAATCTGGATCACCATCGGCGCCCTGGTGATTGCGACCGCGATCACGCGCAGCTCCTTCTGGGTGATCGGCCAGCACGTGACCATTCCCACGCGCGTGAACGAGATGCTGCGCTATGCGCCGTCCTGCGCGCTGGCCGCCATCGTCGGCCCCGATCTGCTGATGAACCCCGGCTCGCTGGCCATCGATGTGGTGAATCCGAAGCTGGTGGCCGGCCTCGCATCGATAGGCTGGTACCTGTTCCGCCGCAATATGCTGGAAACAATAGTGTTCGGCATGCTGCTGTTCACGGCGCTCCGTTTGTTGCATTTGTTTTAATTAGCGAAAATCCAAACTGAGCTTGCGGTAAAATACTGGTCTTTCTGTCACCCATCCCATTTGGAAGGCCATGCTGAATTTCATTCGTCTGCAGGATCTCGTTGCGCAGAATGCGCTGCAAGGCAAGCGCGTCTTCATTCGCGCCGATTTGAACGTACCGCAGGATGATGCGGGCAATATCACCGAAGATACGCGCATCCGCGCCTCCATCCCGGCGATCAAGGCCGCCATCGGCGCCGGCGCCAAGGTGATGGTGACTTCCCACCTGGGCCGTCCGACCGAAGGCGAATTCAAGCCGGAAGACAGCCTGGCGCCAATCGCCAAACGCATGGCCGAGCTGCTGGGCCAGCCGGTGGAACTGAAACAGAACTGGGTAGAGGGCGCCGGCCTGGAAAACCTGCAGAACGGCCAGGTCGTGCTGCTGGAAAATGTGCGCGTCAACAAGGGCGAGAAGAAGAACGCCGACGAGCTGGCCCAGAAGATGGCCAAGCTGTGCGACGTGTACGTGAACGACGCCTTCGGCACTGCGCACCGTGCCGAAGCTTCCACCCATGGCATCGCCAAGTTCGCGCCGGTCGCCGCTGCCGGTCCGCTGCTGGCCGCCGAACTGGATGCGCTGGGCAAGGCGCTGGGCGCGCCGGCCCGTCCGCTGCTGGCCATCGTGGCCGGTTCCAAGGTGTCCACCAAGCTCTCCATCCTCGAATCGCTGGCCGACAAGGTCGATAACCTGATCGTGGGCGGCGGCATCGCCAATACCTTCATGCTGGCCGCCGGCCTGAAGATCGGCAAATCGCTGGCCGAGCCTGATCTCGTGGGCGACGCCAGGGCCATCATCGACAAGATGGCCAAGCGCGGCGCGCAGGTGCCGATTCCGGTCGACGTGGTGTGCGCCAAGGAGTTCTCGCCCACCGCCGCCGCTACCGTCAAGGACGTGGCCGACGTGGCGGATGACGACATGATCCTCGATATCGGTCCGAAGACCGCCCAGCAGTTGGCCGGCCAGATCGCCGCTGCCGGTACCATCGTGTGGAACGGCCCGGTCGGCGTGTTCGAGTTCGACCAGTTCGGCGAAGGCACCAAAACCCTGGCCATGGCGATCGCCAATTCCAAAGGCTTCTCGATCGCCGGCGGCGGCGATACGCTGGCCGCGATTGCAAAATACGCCATTACCGATAAAATTGGCTATATCTCCACCGGCGGCGGCGCCTTCCTTGAGTTCCTTGAAGGAAAGACCCTGCCGGCAGTCGACATCCTGGTGCAACGCAGCCAGAAGTAAGTCCAAGGCGCAGCGCGAGCTGCGCCTTTTTCGTCATCATCAACAGCTAACGTCTCAAGGAATTTCTCAATGTCCCGTGGCACCAAAATCGTCGCAACCATCGGCCCAGCTTCTACCGACCTGAACGTTCTGATCAAAATGATCCGCGCAGGCGTGGACGTGGTGCGCCTGAACTTCTCGCATGGCAAGGCCCAGGATCATATCGATCGCGCGAAGCTGGTGCGTCAGGCTGCGGCGGAGTGCGGCCGCGAGGTAGCCATCATGGCCGACATGCAGGGTCCGAAAATCCGCGTCGGCAAGTTCGAAGGCAACAAGATCGACCTGGCCAACGGCGACAAGTTCATCCTGGACGCGAAGTGGGGCGAGAACGGCGAACTGGGCAACCAGGAGCGCGTGGGCCTGGACTACAAGAACCTGCCGAACGACCTGCGCCCGAAAGACGTACTGCTGCTGAATGACGGCCTGATCGTGCTGGTGGTGGACAAGATCGTCAACCACGAAATCTACACCACGGTGAAGATCGGCGGCGAGCTGTCCAACAACAAGGGCATCAACCGCCAGGGCGGCGGCCTGACCGCGCCGGCCCTGACCGCCAAGGACATGGAAGACATCAAGGTTGCCATGAGCTTCCAGGCCGACTACCTGGCCATCTCCTTCCCGAAAAACGCCACCGACATGGAAATGGCGCGCCAGCTGGCCAATATCGCCGGCGAGCCCTTCGGCCACAAGCCGATGATGATCGCCAAGATCGAGCGCGCCGAGGCGATTCCATGCCTGCAGGAAATTCTGAACGCCTCCGACGGCATCATGGTGGCCCGCGGCGACCTGGCGGTGGAAGTGGGCAATGCCGCCGTGCCTGCGCTGCAGAAGCGCATGATCCGCATGGCGCGCGAATCGAACAAGATTGCGATCACCGCGACCCAGATGATGGAGTCGATGATCTTCAACGCCGTGCCCACCCGCGCCGAGGTGTCGGACGTGGCGAACGCCGTGCTGGATGGCACCGACGCCGTGATGGCCTCGGCCGAAACCGCCTCCGGCCGCTACCCGGTGGAGACCGTGGAAATGATGGCCGCCGTCTGCGTGGAAGCGGAGCGCTCCGAGTACAACAAGCTGGACGCCGACTTCCTGAACGTGCGCTTCACCCGCATCGACCAGTCCATCGCCTATGGCGCGCTGTTCACCGCCCACCACCTGAGCGTGAAGGCCATCGTGGCCTTGACCGAGTCCGGTTCCACCGCGCTGTGGATGAGCCGCCACAATATCGACACCCCGATCTTCGCGCTGACGCCAAGCGTCACCACCCAGCGCAAGGCTTCGTTGTACCGTAACGTCAGTGCGCATTACCTGGTGCAGAAAGGCAGCAGCAGCGAGGTGCTGAAACAGGCCGAAGACCTGCTGGTGAAGTATGGCGTCGCCAAGAAGGGCGACATGATCGTCGTGACCTGGGGCGAGCCGATGGGCCAGGTCGGTGGCACCAATGCGCTGAAGATCGTGAAGGTAGGCGAGTTCGCGTAAGCGGCCGCAAGGATTCAGGCCGCCCGCTGCGCCATAAGCGCGGCAGGGCGGCCGCACAGGTTTTCATTTGATTGGAGTACTACCATGTCTCTCGTATCCATGCGTCAATTGCTGGACCATGCCGCCGAAAACGGCTATGGCCTGCCGGCTTTCAACGTCAACAACCTGGAGCAGGTGCAGGCCATCATGGCTGCGGCCGATGCCGTCAACAGCCCGGTGATCATGCAGGCTTCGGCCGGCGCGCGTAAATACGCGGGCGAGGCCTTCCTGCGCCACCTGATCGACGCGGCCATCGAAGCCTATCCGCACATCCCCGTGGTCATGCACCAGGACCACGGCCAGTCGCCGGCGGTCTGCATGGCCGCCATCCGCTCCGGCTTCAGCTCGGTGATGATGGACGGCTCGCTGATGGCCGACGGCAAATCCGTCGCTTCCTACGACTACAACGTGGAAGTGTCGCGCGAAGTGGTGAAGTTCTCGCACGCCATCGGCGTGACGGTGGAAGCGGAACTGGGCGTGCTCGGTTCCCTGGAAACCATGAAGGGCGACAAGGAAGACGGCCACGGCGCGGAAGGCACCATGACCCGCGAACAGCTGCTGACCGACGTGGCGCAGGCCGCCGACTTCGTCGAGCGCACCCAGTGCGACGCGCTGGCCATTGCCATCGGCACCTCGCACGGCGCCTACAAGTTCACCCGCAAGCCGACCGGCGATATCCTGGCCATCGACCGCATCAAGGAAATCCACGCGCGCATTCCGAACACCCACCTGGTGATGCACGGTTCCTCGTCGGTGCCGCAGGAGCTGCTGGCCATCATCCGCGAATTCGGCGGCGACATGAAGGAAACCTATGGCGTGCCGGTGGAAGAGATCCAGGAAGGCATCCGCCACGGCGTGCGCAAGATCAATATCGACACCGATATCCGCCTGGCGATGACGGCAGCGGTGCGCAAGTACATGTTCCAGAACCCGTCCAAGTTCGACCCGCGCGACTTCCTCAAGCCGGCCCGCCTGGCGGCGGAAGAAGTGGTGAAGGCGCGCTTCCTGGCCTTCGGCTGCGAAGGCCGCGCCAGCCAGATCAAGCCGATCCCGCTGGAGAAGATGGCGGAACGCTACAAGGCCGGCGAGCTGGCCCAGATTGTGAAGTAAAATAATGTCCCCGCGCGCCGCTTTACTGCGGCGCGCGTCCATCAGGCAGGGGAAACCATGGCCGAACAGTACACGGGCGCCTGCCTGTGCGGCGGCGTTGCCTACGTCGCGCATGGGCCGGTGCATCACAGCAGCCACTGCTACTGCAGCATGTGCCAGAAGCAGCACGGCGCGGCGGCAGGCAGCTATGCCAACTTCAGCGCGGACAAGTTCCGCTATGTGCGGGGCGCGGAGCTGGTGCAGGAATATGCCTCGTCCGGCGAGGGCCGGCGTGGCTTCTGCCGCGTGTGCGGCTCCTCGCTGACCTGGCGCAGCGTTACGACGCCCGACAACATTGCCGTCACGCTGGGCACGATGGACCCGCCGTATGACGGCGCGGTGCAGCGCGAGCTGTACCCAGAGAACAAACCCGGCTGGGTGCCGGGCAAATAGTCATTATCAAAAACTAGGAAATATGATGTCCGGAGTTCTGCAAACCTCGATCAAATCGTTGCCTTTCCTGCACCGCGGCAAAGTGCGCGACATCTACGCCGTGGGCGACGACAAGCTGCTCGTGATCCAGACCGACCGCCTGTCGGCCTTCGACGTGATCCTCGACGACCCGATCCCGAACAAGGGCAAGATCCTGACCGAGATGTCGAACTTCTGGTTCCGCAAATACGGCAGCCTGATGCCGAACCACGAAACCGGCATCGATCCGCTGAGCGTGGTGGCGCCGGAAGAGCGCGCCGAAGTGGAAGGCCGCGCCATCGTGGTCAGGAAGTTCAAGCCGCTGGGCATCGAAGCGATTGTGCGCGGCTACCTGATCGGCTCCGGCTGGAAGGATTACCAGAAGACCGGCGCCGTCTGCGGCATTCCGCTGCCGGCCGGCCTGCAGGAAGCGCAGAAGCTGCCGGAAGTGCTGTTCACGCCGTCCACCAAGGCCCCGGCCGGTGCGCACGACGAGAATATCTCCTTCGAAGAAGCCGAGAAGATCGTTGGCGCCGATATTGCGCGCCAGGTGAAGGAAATGGCCATCAAGCTGTACACGCAGGCGGCGGAATACGCGGCCACGCGCGGCATCATCATCGCCGACACCAAATTCGAATTCGGCCTGGACGACAACAACGTCGTGCACCTGATCGACGAAATCCTGACGCCGGACTCCTCGCGCTTCTGGCCGACCGCCACCTACAAGGTGGGCGGCTCGCCGGAATCCTTCGACAAGCAGTTCGTGCGCGACTGGCTCGAATCGCAGCCATGGAACAAGAAAGCGCCGGCGCCGCGCGTGCCGCAGGACGTGCTGGACCGCACCTCCGCCAAGTACGCCGAAGCGCTGCGCCTGCTGACCCAGTAAGCGTATGACGCAGACCGCGCACGCCGCCTCCGCAGCGGACATCGCCCGTGCCGCCGCGATCCTGGAATCCGGCGGCCTGGTGGCCTTTCCGACCGAGACCGTGTACGGCCTTGGCGCGGACGCGGAAAATCCTGAAGCCGTTGCCCGCATCTACGCAGCGAAAGGGCGGCCGAACGACCACCCGGTGATCGTGCACGTCGCGCCCGGCGCCGACATCGGCTACTGGGTGACGGAGGTGCCGGACGAGGCGCGCAAGCTGATCGCCGCCTTCTGGCCGGGACCGCTGACGCTGATCCTGAAACGCCATGCGCACATTCCCGACGCCGTCTCCGGCGGCCAGGACACGGTAGGCATCCGCTGCCCCTCGCATCCGGTGGCCATGGCGCTGCTGGGCGCGTTCAAGGGCGGCAAGGGCGGCCTGGCTGCGCCGTCCGCCAACAAGTTCGGCAATGTCAGCCCGACCACGGCGCAGCACGTCCGCGACGAATTCGGCGACGAGCCGCTGCTGGGCGCCGTGCTGGATGGCGGCTCCAGCAAAGTCGGCATCGAATCCACCATCCTCGACCTGTCGCGGCTGGCGACGCATGGCCCGGTGCTGCTGCGCCCCGGCCACATCAGCGCGAAGCAGATCGCTGACGTCATCGGCATCACGCCTGCGCAGCCCGACGCTGCCGCGCCGCGCGCCTCCGGCACGCTCGAATCGCACTATGCGCCGAAAGCGCCGGTGGTGCTGCTGGCGGGCGACACGGTCGTCGCCACGCTCGCTGCGCTGGCCGCCAAAGGCCGCCGCGTCGCCCTGATCCGCCATTCGGACGCCGCCGCCGGCGCCCTGCTGGCCGCGGCGGCTGCGGCCGGCCCCGCCGCCACGGCGCGCACCGCGCCGCACGTCGCGCTGCCGCCCAACCCGGAAGGTTATGCATTCGGCCTGTATGCCGCATTGCGCGCAATGGACCGCGCCGACGTCGACCTGATCGTCGTCGAAGCCCCGCCGACCAGCGAGCCCTGGCACGGCATCAACGACCGCCTGCGCCGCGCCGCCCACGGCGCCACCGGCATCCTCGACCGCCTCCTCGCCTGACCACCGCCGAGTCCGCGACACTATGGGGCCAGGCCCCTGCTGTCGCGAGCCCAGCCATCACCAGCGCTACTGACACCCTGGGGTCAGGCCCGGGCAATATTGGCGGGCTTGCCAGAGTTTGTGGGGCGGGCGCGACAGGGGAGTATGCGGCGCTGCAAAATGGATGAGGCCGGTGGGCGGCGCTGATATGATCGGCCGGTTGCCGCACAGCGTTTGTGCCGCCGCCTGTCCGGAGTTGTCAAAGTGCGCCGCCCGTCATCCCTTGTTTTTCTTGCTGCCCTTGTTCTTTCCGCCTGCGGCGGCGGTACCGGAGGCAGCGGCCCCGGCGGCGTCAGCCTGCCGTCCGGCCCCGTCGCCTCGCCGGCGCCCACGCGCGGCAGCATCGTAGGCGCGGCCAGCAAGCTCGCCACCATCGAGCCAGCCGTCATGAAGGCCGCCCTCGACGGCGTGCAGGATGGCCTGACCAAAATCACCAGCGATCCGCGCTGCACCGTCACCAGCTATGCCGTGCAGTACAAGACAGCCGCGCCGCAGAACGGGCTCAGCGATGCCAGCGCCGCCATCATGGTGCCCAGCGGCAGCGATCCCAATTGCAGCGGCGCGCGGCCCGTGCTGCTGTATGCCCATGGCACCAGCCTCGACAAGACCTATAGCATGGCGAAGCTGAGCGGCGAATCGCAGCTGGTAGCGGCCATGTTCGCCGCCCAGGGCTTCATCGTCGTTGCGCCCAGCTACCAGGGCTATGCGGGCTCCACGCTGGGCTACCATCCCTATCTCGATGGCGAGCTGCAGGCCGCCGACATGATCGACGCGCTGCGCGCCGCGCGCGGCGCGTTCGGGGCGATTGGCGCCAACCAGTCCAACCGCCTGTTTATCGCGGGCTATTCGCAGGGCGGCTATGTGGCGCTGGCCACGCAGAAGGCGATGCAGGGGATGAGCGAGTTCAATGTGACCGCCGTGGCAGGCCTGTCCGGCCCGTATGCGCTGGCGCAGTTCTCGGACCAGGTCTTCGGCGGCAGTCCCGGCCAGGGCATCACGGCCTTCCTGCCCATGATCACTACCGCCGCGCAGAAGAACGGCGGCAGCGTCTACACCGTTCCCGGCGATATGTATGAGCCGGAATACGCGGCCGGTGTCGAGAACCTGCTGCCCGGCACCCTGAGCAGCAGCGAACTGGTGAAGCAGGGCAAGCTGCCCGAGTTCGCCTTGTTCGCCTCCAACTCGCTGCCGCAATCCAGTTCCGCGGCCGCTTATTTCGGCCCGCACCAGCTGGTGCGCTCGGCGTACCGCGAGGCCTACCTGGCCGACATGCTGCTCAATCCCTGCAACACCAGCGCGGCCGCGCCGCTGGCCTGCGCGCCGCAGAACGGCCTGCGCAAGTGGATGGTGAAGAATGACCTGCGCAGCTATAAGCCGGCCCAGCCGCTGCTCCTGTGCGGCGGCAACGAAGATCCCACCGTGCCCTTCGCCAATACCCAGGCCAGCGCGGCCTACTTCAAGGCCGCCGGCGCCGGCGTTACCCTGGTGGACCTGGACACCGGCGACGGCCTGCACGACCCCTGGCTGGTGGAGCGCACCGGCTTCGCTGCCGCCAAGCTGGCGCTGAAGGCCGATGCCATATCGAAAGGGAAATCAGTCTCTGCGGCAATGGCTGATAATTATCATGCCGGCCTCGTCGCACCGTTTTGCCTCATGGTGGCGCGCGATTTTTTCAAAGCTTCTTTGCCTTAAATCAAATTTGCTGCGATGCAACTAACGACACTTGTTGTTTTTGACAAAATTCGCTTGTGTCAGACATGAGATCGCTGGCATATTAGTTGTGTTGCGAATAGCACGTCCGTTCGTTTAGAACAAGAATATATTTTAAGGAGACACAATGCGTTATATGAAACTTGCTTTGGCGGCTATGTCCGCAGCTGTGCTGGCCGCTTGCGGCGGCAGCAGCGGCAGCCCGCAACCTGGCGACCAGACGATGCGCGTCAAATTCGCCTCCCAGGTATCGTTCGGCGATAGCCTGTCGGACGTTGGCACCTACAACGTCGGCACCGTGAAAGCCCTCGGCGGCGGCAAGTGGACCATCAATGGCAACAACACCGCAATCAATCCTGAACTGACCGGCAAGAACTGGACCGAGCTGATGGCGGCCCAGTTTGGCCTGGCCGCGCCTTGCCCGGCTGTCACCGGCCTGGAAGGCGATGCCACCAAGGGCCTCAACGTGCCCGTGGTCGCCAACGCCAGCTGCACCGGCTACGCACAGGGCGGCGCCCGTGTGACCAATCCGGCCGGCACCGGCAACAAGCTCACCGGCAGCGCGCTGGGCGCGCTGACCTATCCGGTCTCCAAGCAGATCGCCAACCACCTGTCCAAAGTGGGCGGCAAGTTCAAGGGCGACGAAGTCGTCTTCGTGATGGCCGGCGCCAATGACATCCTGGGCCTGCTGGGCGCGCTGCAGGTGGCTGCGACCAATGCCGGCACCGCCGCAGGCAAGCAAGCCTTCGCCGCCAGCCTGGCCGGCCAGCTGGCCGCCGGCGCAACCAATCCGGCTACCGCGGCCCAGGCTATCGGCCTGGCCATGGCGACCGAGGCTGCCAAGCCTGGCAGCACCGACACCAGCGTGGTCAATGCCGGCGTGACGGCTGCGGTGATGGCGGGTAACACCGCAGCCGCCAGCCAGGCCGTGTACGGCCCGATGGTGGTGAAGGCGCAGGCTGCCGGCGCAGCCGCTGGCGCCAAGGCCGGCGCCGACTACGCCGCTGCCCAGGGCCCTGCCCAGGTTGCCGCGATGGGCGCGCTCGGTGCGGAACTGGCCGGCATGGTGAAAACCCAGCTGGTCGGCAATGGTGCAAATTACGTTGTGGTGAACAATATCCCTGACGTGGCAACCACGCCGTCGGCCATGTCCAAGGATGCCACCACCCGTGGCCTGATCGACGCGATGGTGAAAGCCTTCAACACCCAGCTGGCATCGAGCCTGGGCAGCGAGAGCAAAGTGCTGGTGGTCGATGTCTACACCGTCAGCCACGACCAGATCGTCAATCCTGGTCCTTATGGCCTGACCAACGTGACCCAGACCGCCTGCGACCTGGAGTCACCGAAGAACCCGCTGGCCGCGTCCCTGACCTGCAACGCAGGCAATCTGCGTGCGGGCGACGTGAGCCACTATTCCTTCGCTGACGACCTGCACCCAACCCCGTTCAACAACCTGTTGCTGGCGCGTTACGTGTCCAAAGCCATGGTGACCCGCGGCTGGCTGTAATTGGCGCACTTGATAACAGAAACAGGAGATAAGATGAAAAAAAATATGAACACTGCAGTCAAGTTGCTGGCGCTGGCCGCTGCGCTGACTGTTTCCGGCGGCGCCATGGCGCAAGCCCAGGGCGACTGGGTTGTGAAATTCGGCGTCAACAAGATCACCCCGAAAGTGAAGAGCGGCGACGTCAGCGCCCCCGCCCTGCCGGGCACCAAGGCCGACGTCGGCACCGACACCAAGCCCATCTTCAACATCAACTACTTCCTGACCAATAACTGGGTAGCGGAGCTGGATCTGGGCGTGCCTTACCGCCACGACCTGTTCGGCGCGGGCTCCATCGAAGGCACCGGTAAGCTGGGTACCGCGGACGTGCTGCCGCCAACGGCCTTCCTGCAGTACCGCTTCGGCGAGCCGAACTCCTTCTTCCGTCCCTACGCCGGCCTGGGCCTGACCTATGCCTTCTTCCGCCGCGAGCGCGGTTCGGGCCAGTTGACCGCTGTGCTGAACACCGGCGGCCCTGGCGCCACCTTCTCGCTGGATGCGAAGCTGGCCGTCAGCGCACAGCTGGGCGCCAGCGTGCGCATCAACGACAAGTGGTCGGTGGATGGCGGCGTGATCAAGACCAAGCTGAAAACCACGGCGCATTACTCGACCGGCCAGACCCAGAAGATGACCCTGGATCCGGTGGCAGTGAACATCGGCCTCAGCTACAAGTTCTGAGTTCTGCTCCAGCCAATAAAAAACCCCGCAGCTTGAACAGAACCCCAAAAGTTGGACATCAACTTTTGGGGTTTTTTCATGTCGAAGTACACAGCGCAGTTCAAGGCGAGGATCGTTCGGCAGTATTTGCGC
>NZ_JBJQIK030000018.1:0-40528 GCF_045984285.3 Pseudoduganella rhizocola | reverse complement strand
CACCGCTGTCATGTGACAGCCGGTGCCTGACCCCACGGTGTCATGTTTTTTGTGTCACGCAGAGGCCCATTTGGATTCGGCGGCGGGGTGGCCTTCGTCGATGTGGAGGGTGGCGCGGATGGAGCGCAAGGCGGTGATGCGGGCCAGCAGGCCGTCACATTGGGCCAGCAGCGCTTTACTGATCGATTCCAGCAGCTTCTTGTCGCGGCCAGGTGCAATGCGCAGGTTCAGGTAGAGGAAGGCGCGGTCGGGGGCTCCATCGGCTACCGCGAAGTATGGCGCCGGGTAGGCCAGCACCCGGGTCCCCGTCAGCGGGAACACCCGGGCGCCGGTGTCGTCTTCAAATTGCGTCAGCGTGCGGGCCAGCACGACGCACAGCGCTTGCATGTCGAGGTGCTGGTCCAGGTTCGACGTGTATTCGATTCTCAGGTGCGGCATAACATTTTCAGCGGTATTTCATTGTCCATTGGATGAGCAGCGGCTTGTCCATCGTGAACTTGCCGCTGCTGCAGCTGACCAGGGTCTTCATCGGGCCGTAGGGCGCCTTGTACAGGTCGCTGCCGTTCGTGGGCTCGGCCTTGCAGCTTTCGAGCCCGTTCACACTGTACTCATAAACCGCGCCTTCCGCAAAGCTCACGCGCTTGCCGTCCAGTTTCGCACCGTCCGAGAAGCTGGCGAATTCCAGCGCAATGCCTGCTACTTCCTGCGTTCCTACCGGGGTGTAGGTGTCGGTGCGCGTAATCACGCCCTTCTCCAGCGTGTAGACCGTATCGAGCTTGATGCGCGCATCTTTCACCGGCACGCGGCCGCCCTGCTTCGACAGCTCGTCCTGGCGGTAGCTCACCAGATACTGCTTGCCCTTGCGGCTGTCCTTGATGTCCTTGATATAGGAAGTTGGCAGCAGCTGGCTGCCGTCCGCCATCGTAAACTTCGGCAGCAGCTGCGGGTGCTTCGAGCCGCTGTCGGCAATGCCGCTGATAATGCCGGGCGCGAACGGCAGCGGATAGTAAGGGCTGTTGCCATGCTGGCTCTGGCCGCCGTTGATCATCAGCAGGCTGAAGACGTTCTTCCGGTCGCGGAAGATGGCCAGCGCGCGGTCGTACTCGCCTTGCGCGAACCAGGTCATGCTGAACCCGGGCTGCGTTTTTTCCAGCCATGCCGCGAGATCCTGGCGCGGCGCCTTGTCCTTCATGCCCGCCATATTCCACTGCTCGTTGGTGAAGATGAGCTGGTGCAGCAGCGAGAAGTTCTCGCCGAGGATGCGGTGCTTGCCGCGATAGGTGTCGGTGCGGCGGCCCTGGTTCCACATGTCCACCGAATTCATGGACGGGTTGTACCAGAAGTCCATGTAGCGCGCCGCGATGCGCGAGGAGTAGCTGTAGGCGTATTCCTTTTCTTCCGGCGTGAGCACGCCGAGGTAGGCGGAGATCGACAGGATTTCCAGCATCGCCGTTTCGCCATACGGGCCGAGGCTGCGGCCGAAGCTGAAGCCATTGCCGGACGGGTTGGCCGCATTCAGCGCCACCACGGCGGCCTTGCGCAGCATGGTTTTCAGTTCCGGCGTCACCGGCACGCCGGTTTCGATGAAGCGTTCGCAGATTTCGGCAATCAGCAGGATGCTGTAGCGGTCGAAGCGGCCCTCGCCCGAGGTCTCGTCCGAGAAGCCGTATTTGCCCGAGTAGGCGGCGTAGTGCTCCATCATCTTGTTCAGCAGGACCTTGGCGCCGCTGTCGTCTTCCCATCCCATCAGCACGCGCAGGCGGGCAATGCTGAAGGCCACGCCGAAGTAGTTGGTGGGCAGCTCCATCAGCTCATAGCCGGGCTGGGTGACGAAGCTGCGCCAGTCCAGCTTCTGCTTCAGCTTTTCCAGCGTGGCGGGCTTGATGGCGCGTTCCAGCAGGCCCGCATCCTTCAGCTTGCGCAGCATGAGCATGTAGTAGTAGATGCCCCAGGTGTGGTTGTCCATGTCCACCGTCATGTCTGCGATGTCGCTGTACTGCTGCAGCAGCTGCGGCAGGCGCGGATCGTCCTTCGGGGTGTTCAGCAGCACGTGGCCGAGGCCTGCCGCCACTTTCCCGGGCAGGAATTTGTCGCCGGACTTGAAGGGTGCATAGCCGTCGATCATGATGGCTTCCTTCTCCGCCGCCAGCTTCTGGAAGAAGTAGTTCAGCTGCTTATAGGCGTTGTCCTGCACGATGCGGTTCATCGGCTGGGCGGCCAGAGGGGGAACGTAGTCGGCGTAAGGATTGGCGGCGATAGCGGCAGGAGCAGCGCCGCCGAGGGCGACCAGGGCGCCGAGGACGGCGGAAGACAGGAGTGTGCGGGAAATGTTCATCGTCTCATCATTGTTAGTTAAACGTTTAACTTGATGGTAGAAGATTTTGCCGCCGAGGTAAAGCGAAATGTCGTAACTAGTTCCGGTTGATGGTGGAGGAGCGCAGGATCAGCTGCGGTTCGATCATCGTGAAGGGCGCGGTCGGCTTGCTTTCGATGGTGTCCAGCAGCTTCTCCATGGCGGCGATGCCCATGCGTTCACTTTGCAGGTCCACCGTCGTCAACGGCGGCGAGGTGTAGTTCCCGAACTGGATATTGTCGAAGCCCGCCACCGAGATATCGGCCGGCAGCTTGAAGCCGAGGATCTGCGCCGCCTTCATGAAACCGAGCGCCATCAGGTCGTTGTAGCAGATCAGCGCGTCGGGATGTTCGGAACCCAGCATGATGGAGGAGCAGATGCGCTCCCCTTCCAGCGCAGACGGCGCACTGCCGTCATACACCTGCAGCGACATGCCGTGCGCCGCCAGGCATTCCTTGATGCCGCCCATGCGTTCCTCGTCGCGCCGCGATTTGGAGAAGCCCAGGTAGGCTATGCGTTTGTGGCCCAGCGTGACGAGGTGGCGCGTGACCATATAGGCGCCGCGGTGGTCGTCGCTGGCCACGTGCGGGATGGAGAGGCGATTCAGGCTGCCGAAGAAGACCAGCGGCTTGTCCAGCTCGACCATCCAGTCCATTTCCTTCTCCTGCATGCGCGAGAAGACGATCATGCCGTCCACGCGGCGGCTCAGCGCTTCCAGCAGTGGACGTTCGCGGCCCGGGTTTTCTTCCGTATCCACCAGCAGCAGGGTATAGCCGTGCTGCAACGCCACGCGGTTGGCGCCTTTGACGATGCTGGTGAAGTGGGGATTGGACACGTCCAGCACCGAGAGGCCGACCGTGCGCGTGCGGCCGGTGATCATGGACTGCGCCAGCGGATTCGACTTGTACCCCAGCTCCGCGATCACCTTGCTCACCTTTGCTTCCACCGCAGGCGAGAAGCGCTGCGTGCCGTTCATGAATTTGGAGACGGTGGCCGTGGAGACGCCGGCAGCGGCAGCGACGTCACGGATGGTGGGTACATTTTTCTTCATATTGTTATCGGAAACGGTAATCGCTTAACGGGCAACGAGCATAGTAACACGCTGCCGGGCGGGGAAAACCGCCGGCAAAAGCGAGTTAAACGTTTACCTCACTTCCCTGAAGTGAAGCGGAAGCTCGTTTCGGAAGCGAAGCGCTGGCCGGACCGCAGCACGGTGCTGGGGAAGTTCGGCCGGTTCGGGCTGTCGGACAGGTGCTGGGTTTCGAAGGCGAAGCCGTCGTGGCGCTGGTAGGCGTAGCCTTCGCCGCCCTTCTCGCTGCCGTCGAAGCCGCCGCCGGTGTTGAAGACCAGCGAAGGCTCGGTGGTGCGCACTTCCATGCGGCGCCCGCTGCGCGTTTCGTCGATCACGCCCACCAGGCCCGGTTTATCAAAGACGAGGGCATGGTCGTACTCCGCCGGGTCGCCCAGCAGGGCCGACGGCTTCAGCCGCGCCATGGCATTGGCGGGCCGGCGGAAATCCAGCGGCGTGCCGTCAACCGGCGCCAGTTCGCCGGTGGGCACCTTCTTCGCATCCAGCACGGCGTACTGCGGCGCATTGATGCGGAAGCGGTGGGTATCGAGGCCCGTGCTGCCGGCGCCGGCCAGGTTGAAGTAGGCGTGGCTGGTGAGGTTGATGACCGTGGGCGCATCCGTCACGGCCGCATACTCGATGCGGAATTCGTCGCTCCTGCGCAGCAGGCGGTAGGTGACGCTTACCTCCAGCCGGCCCGGATGCCCCTGCTCGCCGTCCGCGCTGACCAGGGTGTAGACGGAGCCGATGGAGGCCGCATCGGCAAAATCGCGGCGCCGCCACAGGCGCTTGTCGAAACCATTCGGGTCGCTGTGCAGCGCCGTGCCGCGCGCATTGACCGGCAGCTGCACCGTGCGCCCATCCAGTTCATAACTGCCGTTGCCGATGCGGCCCGCGTAGCGTCCGATGATGGCGGCGTAGCGGCGCGTGGTGCGCAGGTAGGACGGCAGGTCGGGAAGATTGAGGATGATGTTGCGGCGCTCGCCGCGGCGGTCCGCCACCAGGGCGGAGGTCAGCGTGGCGCCATAATCGATATAGGACAGCTGCATGCCCCGCTCATTGGTCAGCGTGACTTTTTCCACGCGCTCGCCGGAGGGCATATAGCCGAACGGCTGCACCGAGATGCCGGTACAGCCGCCCTGCCCTGCCGCACCGAGCAGGGTGATCGCCAGGAAGAGGCGCATTACAGGTCCGTGATTTCCTTATGGCGCGGCACCAGCGCCTTCATCACGCCCCATGCCAGCAGGTAGGCCACGGCGCAGATCGTGAACATGATCATGTAGCCGGTGCCGATCTGGCCCTGCGCGCCGTAGTAGTCGAACAGCCAGCCGCCCAGTTTGGACAGCACTACGCCGCCGATGCCGCCGGCCATGCCGCCGATGCCCACCACCGAGGCAACGGTACGCTGCGGGAACATGTCGGACACGGTGGTGAACAGGTTGGCCGACCACGCCTGGTGCGCCGAAGCGCCCACGCCGATCAGCAGGATAGGCACCCATGGGCTGATGCCGCCCATCGGCTGCGCCAGCAGCACCACCAGCGGGAACAATGCAATCACCAGCATCGCTTTCATGCGGCCGTCATACGCCGACTGGCCGCGGTTCATGAAATAGGCCGGGAAGTAGCCGCCGCCGATACTGCCGAACATGGTCATGCTGTACAGCACAGCCAGCGGCACCACGATGTCGGCCGCTCCCATGCCGTACTGCGCGGACAGGTATTTCGGCAGCCAGAACAGGAAGAACCACCACACGCCGTCCGTCATGAATTTGCCGAAGGCGAAGGCCCAGGTCTGGCGGTAGCCCAGCAGGCGGAACCAAGGCACTTTTGCACCCGCCGGCGCTGCAGGCGCGGCGGCCGGCGCATCGCTGCGGATAAAGGCCAGTTCGGCGGCGCCGAGGCGTTTCTGCTGTTCGGGCGGATCGTAGAAGACCTGCCACGCCACCATCCACAGGAAGCCGATCGCGCCGATGGCGATGAAGGCCGCCTGCCAGCCCCACAGCAGGGCGATCGGCGGCACCGTCAGCGGCGCGAGGATGGCGCCGACATTGGCGCCGGAGTTGAAGATGCCGGTGGCGAAAGAGCGTTCTTTCTTGGGGAAGTATTCCGCCGTGGCCTTGATCGCCGCCGGGAAGTTGCCCGCTTCGCCAACCGCCAGCACGGCGCGCGACAGCATGAAGCCGGCGATGGAGGCCGGCACCACGGCCAGGCCCAGCGCGCCCATCACATGGCCGATTGCGGAGCCCATGGGCACCGAATAGGCATGCATGACGGCGCCCAGCGACCAGATCACGATCGCGAGGATATAGGCCTTCTTGGTGCCGATGGCGTCCACCACGCGGCCCGCGAACAGCATGGAGACCGCGTACACGAACTGGAAGGCGGCAGTGATGTTCGCGTAGTCCGTATTGGACCAGTTGAATTCTTTCGACAGCTGGGGCGCCAGCAGGCTCAGTACCTGGCGATCGAGATAATTGACGGTGGTGGCGAAAAACAGAAGGGCACAGATGGTCCATCTGTACTTGCCAACGACTTGCTGGCTTACAGGCTCATTCAGCTTCATAGGATCACTTTTAAAGTGGTTGTCGTTCGATCTCTCGGTCTCCAGCGAGATCAGCTGCTAGTTGTATGTCATCGTACAACCTAAACGGGGCATAAGCAAGCGGAATTCCGCCGGTTGTATGACGACTTGGGAGTTTACTTGGGAAGCAGCAGCGTGGCCAGGGATTCCGCCGTTTCGCGCAGGCGGCCTTCGTCCTGGTACACGCGTTCGACGACGACCATGCCGCGCGTGGCCGTCACCAGCAGGCGGGCCGCGGCGGCGGGCGGCAGGGCCACTTCTTCCGGCGCGGCCGCGAAGCGCGCTTCCAGCAGGCCGGCCAGCTCGTCCAGCAGGCCGCGCAGCGCAGTGCGTATCGCTTCGTCGCGCGCCGTTTCATCGACGGCGATCTTGGTGGACATGCAGCCGCGGGTGCCGCTGCGCTCCTCTTCCGGCAGCGTCATGGCCCGGATCGACAGGTCGAGGTAGGCGCGCAGCGCCTCGGCCACCGTAGGCTGCTCCAGCGTGTCGCGCACCTGGGCCATGAAGTTGCGGCGGTAGCGGGCGAAAGCCAGCAGGAAGATGGATTGCTTGTCGCCGTAGGCGTTGTAGAGGGAGCCGCGCAGCACGCCGGTGGCTTCGGCCAGATCCTGCATGGAGGTCGCGCCGTAGCCTCTGCGCCAGAACAGGAGCATTGCGCTATCCAGCGCTTCTTCTTCATTGAATTGACGGGTGCCGGCCATGGGGCGATTCTAATCCTTTCTTGACATACCCGTCAAGTTTGACTACCCTGTCAAACATCAGTACTCCGGAAAGTCCCGTATGCCCCCTTCTTCCCTGCGCGCCGTACTGGCCGGCCTGTGCGCCAGCCTGGTTGGCATCGGCCTCGCGCGCTTCGCCTATACGCCGCTGATTCCTCCGCTGATCGAGGCGCGCTGGTTCGGGGCCGATGATGTGCTCTTCCTCAGCGCCGCCAACCTGATCGGCTACCTGGCGGGCGCGCTGGCAGGCCGGCCGCTGGCTGCGCGCATCGGCTCGCGCCCTGCACTGCAACTGATGATGGCGCTGGCCACGCTGACCTTTTTCGCCTGCGCCGTGCCGGTCTCGGTGCCCTGGTTCTTCCTCTGGCGCTTCCTGTCCGGACTGGCAGGCGGCATCATCATGGTGCTGGCGGCCACATCGATCCTGCCCCACGTGCCGCCTGAACGCCGCGGCCTGGCAAGCGGTATGATTTTCCTGGGCGTGGGCCTCGGCATTGCCGGCTCCGGCACCGTGCTGCCGTCCCTGCTGGCACTGGGCCTGGCGCAGACCTGGCTCGGCCTCGGCCTGATGGCGGCGGTGCTCACCGCCCTCAGCTGGACCTGGTGGCCCCGCCCGCTGCAGGCCGCGCCCGGCACGCCTGCGCCCGCCGCCGCCCCGGACGGCCACCACGGCGCGCTGCGGCTGATCTATGCGCAGTACGCCATCAACGGCATCGGCTTCGTGCCGATGATGGTCTTCATCGTGGACTTCATCGCCCGCGGCCTGGGCTGGGGAGTACACGATGCGGCGCTGTTCTGGATCCTGTACGGCCTGGGCGCCATGCTGGGCCCGATGCTGTACGGCGGCATGGCAGACAAGCTGGGCGTGCGCTGCACCGCCATCGCATCGATACTGGGCCAGCTGGCGGCGGTGGCCCTGCTGGTCAGCGCAAAGCAGCACGCGGCCATCGCGCTCGCCACCTTCGTGCTCGGCACCTACCCGCCCGGCATCGTGCCGCTCTACCTGAGCAAGATCCACCAGGCGGTAGACGGCAACCCGGCCGCGCATACCGCTGCGTTCAGCCGCGCCACCATGATTTTCGCCCTGGTCCAGGCGCTGGCCGGCTATGCGAGTTCCTGGCTGCTCAGCGCCAGCGGCGGCAAGCACCGCCTGCTGTTCCTGGCCGCCGCGGCCGCCCTCCTGCTTTGCATGCTGGCCGAGCTGGCAACTCTGCGTCGCAAAAGCGCGACGACAAAATAGCAACAGTCACACGCCGCGCCCCGCGGAGCCCTGCGCCAGCACAAAGAGCTGCCGCAGGGCTCTCACTTTCCGACGGGAAATGTGTTACTGTCGCTTAGCCTGCTACGCTCTCGCCCTCACCCATTTCCTATGGATTTCGCCTCACTGCAGAACCTGTTCTCGCCGTCAGCAGACCCGTCGCTGCTCAACTACGGCCTGTACAACACCCGGCTGGTTGTGCTGTCGGTGCTGGTGGCTATCTTCGCCTCGTGGATGGGCCTGCAAATGGCTGGCCAGACCCGCAAGGCGCCGTCGCGCCTGCTGCGCGTGGCCACCCTGATGACCGGCAGCCTGGCGCTGGGCGCGGGTGTATGGGCCATGCACTTCATCGGCATGCTGGCCTTCGACCTCTGCACCTATACCAGCTACGACCCCACGCTCACCCTGCTGTCGATGCTGCCCAGCCTGGCAGCATCGATGGTGGCGCTGTCCATTACGCGCCGCGAGCAGCTCACCGCGGGCACCCTGCTGCTGGGCGGCGTGCTGGTTGGCGCGGGCATCGGCGCCATGCATTACAGCGGCATGGCCGCCATGCGCGTGGGCCTGGCCCTGCATTACGATCCTTATATGTTTGCGCTGTCGATCGTGGTGGCGGTGGTGCTGGCCACCGTGGCGCTGGGCGTGCGCTTCGGCCTGCGCGACATGCGCTGGCAGCTCAGTCCCTCCATGCGACTGCTGATCAGCGCCGTCGTCATGGGCTGCGCCATCTCCGGCATGCACTACACGGGCATGGCCGCGGCGCGCTTTATCGGCGTGCCGCCGCCCGGTTCGGCGCCGACCGACACCACCTTCCTCGCCTTCGCCATCGGCATCACCACCGTGCTGTTCACGGTATTCGTGATGGCGGCCAACGGCCTGCTGCGCTACCGCGAGATGTACCGCCACCTGCAGCAGAGCGAAAGCTGGATGCGCGCACTGCTCACCACCACGGTGGATGGCGTGATCACGGTGGACAGCGCTGGCATCATCCATGAATTCAACAAGTCGGCGGAGCGCATCTTCGGCTGGAGCCGCGACGAGATCAGCGGCAAGCCGATCAGGACGCTGATGGCCGATCCGGCCCGCTCGCAGCAGGACGGCTTCCTGCATTTCCTCGCCACCGGCGACGATACCAAGGCCCGCTCTGGCAGCGAGGTGATGGCCCTGCGCAAGGACGGCAGCACCCTGCCGATCCGGCGCGCCATGGGCCAGGCGCGGCTCGGCGACAAGGACCTGTATGTGCTCTTCATTACCGACATCAGCGAACGCCGCGCCATCATGCAGGCGCTGCGCGACAGCGAGCTGCAGTTCCGTTCCCTGATCCGCAATATTCCCGGCATCTCCTTCCGCTGCCGCGTGGAAGACGACAAGGCGCTGGTCTTTCTGAGCGATGGCGTGGAGCGCATCCTCGGCTATCCCGTGACCGATTTCGTGGGCCCGGTGCGCTCGCGCACTTTCGACGCCCTCACCTTCGCGGCCGACCTGCCGCGCGTGCACGCCACCATCGACCAGTGCGTGGCTACCGGCCACGCCTACACTGTGGAATACCGCCTGAAGCATGCCGACGGCAGCATGCGCTGGATGTGGGAGCACGGCGCCCTGGTGCGCGGCGATGACGGCACCGCGCGCTGGCTGGATGGCGTGATCCTCGACATCACGGAGCGGCGCCAGATGGAGGAAGACCTGCGCCACGCCAAGGAAAAGGCGGAGCAGGCGGCGGCATCGCGCGCCACCTTCGTCGCCAATATGAGCCACGAGATCCGCACGCCGATGAATTCCATCCTCGGCTTCACCGACGTGCTGCTGGATACCGACCTGCGCCCGGAACAGCGCACCCACCTCGACACGGTGCGCAATGCGGGCCGCTCCCTGCTGCGCCTCCTGAACGAGATCCTCGATACGGCCAAGCTGGACAAGGGCGCCGTGGAACTGGAGCTGGCCGACTTCAACCTGCTGGCCCTGATCGACGAGCTGTCCTCCACGTATAACGCGACGGCGCGCAGCAAGGGACTGGCGCTGCAGATCGTGTATGCGCCGGACCTGCCGCCATGGCTGCACGGCGACGAGCTGCGCGTGCGCCAGGTGCTGACCAACCTGCTCGACAACGCCATCAAGTTCACCGCGGCGGGCAGCGTCACGCTGCGCGTGCAGCAGGAAGGCAACGGCCTGCACATGCAGGTGAGCGATACCGGCATCGGCATCGCGCCGGACCGCCTGGCCGCCATTTTCGAACCCTTCACCCAGGCCGACGCGTCGATGACGCGCCGCTTCGGCGGCACCGGCCTTGGCACCACCATCAGCAAGCAGCTGGTGGAGCTGATGGGCGGCCGCATCTGGGCCGAGAGCGCACCGGGCCAGGGCACCACCTTCCACATCATGCTGCCGCTGAAGCCCGCGCTGGAACCGCACCAGCCGCACGTGCCGCGGCCGCGCCAGCGCATTGCCTTCGAACTGCCGGCGCTGCGCGTGCTGGCGGCCGACGATGTGGCGCAGAACCTGGAGCTGCTGTCCCTGCTGTTCGGCAAGCGCGGCCACACGATGGTGATGGCGCACGACGGCGCGCATGCCGCCGAACTGGCCTCGCAGCAGAGTTTCGATGTGATCCTGATGGACGTCCAGATGCCGCACGTGGACGGCCTGGCTGCCACGCGCATGATCCGCGCGGAAGCCGAACAGAATGGCCGCGCGCGCGTGCCCATCGTCGCCATGACGGCCAGCGTGCTGGAAGCGCACCGCCGCGCCAGCGCCGCGGCGGGCATGGACGGTTTCGTCTCCAAGCCGGTGGACTGGTACACGCTGTCGCACGAGATCGCGCGCGTGCTGGGCCTGGCCACCGTGGGCCCGGTCGGCGCCGCGCGCCCGGCCGGCGGCCCGCTGGTGCTGAACCAGCAGCTTGGCCTGCTGCGCTGGAGCGGCAACGAGGGCGCCTACAACCATGCGCTATGCCGCTTCGGGGAAGAATATGGCGGCTGCGCCGCGCAGATGGAAGACCAGTACCGCCGCGCCGACTTCAAGGCATTGCAGGCGCTGGCGCACCGCATCCGCGGCGTGGCATCCAACCTCGGCTTCGAACAGCTGTCGCTCACGCTGTCCGAGCTGGAACAGCTGGGCGCGGAAGCCGAAGCGCTGCATACCGCCGACGCCCTGCCGGCCGCCCTGCTGCGCCTGCGCGCACAACTGGAGGACGCGGGCAAGGCGGTCGACGCCCTGGACTGCACCGAACAGCTGCCGCCGCCACCGGCGCCGCAGCAGGCGCTGGATACCGCGGCACTGCGCAGCACGGCCGCCGCGCTGGAACAGTCGCTGGCGCGCGGTGCGCTGGACGATGCGGCGCTGGCCCGCCTGTCCGCGCTGCTGCAAGGCCATGTGGCGCCGGCCACCATGGCCCAGCTGCATATGGCGATCGACGATTTTGATTTTGCGCTGGCCCGCCAGCGCCTGCAGGCGCTCACCGCGCCGCTGTTGGCCACCGATCCGGAAACCCTCTGATGACGAATACCTCCCCGCTGCCGCTGATCCTGGCGGTAGACGACGAAGCGAGCAACCTGCAACTGCTGCGCCAGATCCTGCAGGACCATTACCGCCTGCTGTTTGCCAAGGATGCGGCGCGCGCCCTCGAACTGGCGCGCCAGGAGCAGCCCAGCCTGATCCTGCTGGACGTGATGATGCCGGGCATGAGCGGCCACGAAGCCTGCCGCGTGCTGAAGGCCGAACCCGCCACGGCGCGCATCCCCGTGATCTTTGTGACCGCGCTGAGCGATCCGGAAGACGAGGTGCGCGGCTTCGAAGCGGGCGCCGTTGACTACATCACCAAACCGGTCAGCCCGCCCATCGTGCGCGCCCGCGTGCGCACCCACCTGTCGCTGGTGCGCATGGACGAGTTGAAGGAAACCCGCCTGCAGATCGTGCAGCGGCTCGGCCTCGCCGCCGAGTACAAGGACAATGAAACCGGCATGCACGTGATCCGCATGAGCCATTACGCTCATCTGCTGGGCGTGGCCGCGGGCCTGAATCCGGCGGAAGCGGACGACCTGCTGCACGCCGCGCCCATGCACGATGTGGGCAAGATCGGGATTCCCGACCGCATCCTGCAGAAGCCGGGCAAGCTGGACGCGGAAGAATGGGCCGTCATGCAGCGCCACGCCATCATCGGCGGCGACATCATCGGCGAGCATACGCACGGCATGCTGAAGCTGGCGCGCAATATCGCGCTCACCCACCACGAGAAGTATGACGGCAGCGGCTACCCGAACGGGCTGGCCGGCGAACAGATTCCGCTGGAAGGCCGCATCGTGGCGATTGCGGACGTATTCGACGCGCTGACCTCGGCGCGGCCATACAAGCCGGCCTGGCCGCTGGAACAGGCAGTCGCCTACCTGGAAGAACAGCGCGGCAAGCATTTCGACCCGGCGCTGGTGGACCTGTTCCTGACCCAGATGCCGCTGATTCTGGACATCATGGAACGCTGGGCCGAGCGCTAGGCCTTGACGATTTCGCGGTAGAGTTCCGCGTAGCTCTGCGCCATCTGGCGCGCCGTGAACAGTTCCCAGTAGCGCGCTGCCGCGTGGCGGCCCATCTCCGCCGCCATGTCCGGGTTTTCCCACAGCTGCCGCATCGCGGCGCGGAAGGCTTGCGGGTCGTCCGGCGGCACCACCAGGCCCGTTTCGCCATCCACATTGATATAGGTGGTGCCGGTGCCGATCTCGCTGGAGATCATCGGCTTGCCGTACATGGCGCCTTCCAGCAGCGAGATGCCGAAGGCTTCCGAACGCAGGTGGGAAGGGAAAACCATGGCATAGCACAGCTCCAGCAGCGCCACCTTGTCGTGTTCATCGACGGCGCCCACGAACTGCACATGGGTCAGGCCGAGGCGCTGCGCGTGCTCCTTGAGCTCCGTCTCGATCGGGCCCGCGCCCACGATCACCACCGGGTAGTCCAGCTGCGCCATCGCGTCGAGCAGGATATGCAGGCCCTTGTAGTAGCGCAGCACGCCCACGAAGAGGAAGAAGCGTTCGCCGCAGCGCTCGCGCCACTGCGCCATCAGCTCGGGCCGCGCCACCGGATAGGTAGACTTGTCGAGGCCGATCGGGATCGAGCGTACCTTGCCGTTATAGCGCTTCAGCACTTCCGACGAAGCGAAATAGTTGGGCGAGGTGGCCACAATGGCATCCACATTGCCGAGGAAGCGGTGCATCAGCGGCGCGTAGAACTTCATCAGCCTTTTCTGGCGCACGATGTCCGAGTGGTAAGTCACCACGCTCGGCTTTTGCACGCGCGCCATGAAGTGGGCCATGTCCATGAAGGGCCATGGAAAGTGGTAGTGGATCACGTCCGCCTCCTTCGCCAGCCTTGCCAGCTTGCCGATGGAGGCCAGCGACACCGAGTTGGACGCGAGCTCGAAATTCAGCGGCGCCCGGTGCACCGTATGGCCCTCGATCACGATTTCTTCGGGACCGCTGTTACGCGTGAGCGTCAGCACTTCATTGTGCACGCCGAGCGCGGAGGTTCCCACGCACATCTGGCGGATGACTTGCTCAACGCCGCCCCAGGAGTCGGGATAGTAGGTCTTGTAAAAATGGAGGACGCGCATGATGCTTACTTCAGGAGATTCTTGTAGACGGCCGCGGTCTTGCGTGCCGTTTCGCGCCAGGTGAGTTCCACCGCGCGCACCCGGCCCGCCGCGATGCAGCGTTTGCGCAGCGCTTCATCGCGCGCCATTTCCAGCATGGCAGCGCCCAGCGCCTGCGAGGACAGCGGGTCGATTTCCAGCGCGGCGCCCTGCGATACTTCGGGCAGCGAGGTCGTGTTCGATGCAATGACGGGCACGCCGGATGCGAAGGCTTCCACCACCGGGATGCCGAAGCCTTCATACAGCGAAGGGAACACGAACACCCCGGCGCCCGCATAAAGATGGCGCAGCTGTTCATGGCTGGTGAGGCGGTCCAGCCACAGCACGTTCTCGCCGTTCTGCTGTGCGGCCCTGATGCGTGCCAGCGTTTCGTTCGAGCGCGCACCGGGCGCCCCGACGATCAGCAGCTGGCGCTGCGCACGCACGCTGGCAGGCAGCGCCAGGTACGCTTCCAGCAGGCGGTCCACGTTCTTGCGCGGCTGGATGGTACCGACGAAGAAGTAGTAGCCGGGACGCAGCCCGTATTCCGCCAGCGTGGCCTGCACCGCTTCCGGCGCCGGCGCATCCAGCCATTCCTCATCCACGCCGCAGGGCACCACGCTGATGCGGCGCTCGTCCACACCGAAGGCCTGCACCAGTTCGGGAATCGTATAGCGGGTATGCGCGATCACGCGGTCGGCCTTGCGCGCGGCCTTTGCCTGCAGCCAGTTCTTCAGTCCGCGCAGGCGCGGATTGCACCACTCGGGATGCACGATGGGCAGCGCGTCGTGCAGGGTGGCCACGATGGGCCGGTCCATGCGCACGATGCGGTAGTCGGTGGCGTGATAGAGGTCCACGTCCATCTGCTGGCGCAGCGGCGTGGCCAGGTCGCGCAGCGTGGCCAGAGGAAAAGAGGAAGGCATGGGCCGCCCCACCGAGAGGCTGGCGGCCGGGCCGAAGGACAGCGGTTTGACATCGCATCCCGCCTGCGGCAGGTAGCGCAGCAGCGCGCGGCTGTACACGCCGATTCCATCGAGGCGGCCGCCGGTCAGCCCGGGTTCAGTCGTCGTCGTGGAAAGGCCAATCTGCGGGATGCTTGCGCCCGAAGTCACGGAGCCTCGTACATCCAGCGCAGGGTTTGCTCCAGCGGCGGCGGATCGATATCGCCCACCACGGATGCCAGGCGGCGGTTATCGCCCGTCAGGCGCGCCACTTCATTGGCGCGCACGAAGGCCGGATTGACGTGCACGTCGATCTTGTAGCCGGCAATCTGCGCCATCATTTCCAGCGCCTCGCCCAGTGAGTAAGCCTTGCCGGAGCTGATGTTGAACACCTGGCCCGCAGGCGCATTCGCCAGCAGATGGCGGTAGGCGGCAGCCACCACGCGCACGTCGGAAAAATCGCGCCACACGTTCAGGTTGCCCAGCTCGATGCGCGCTTCCTTGCGGCGGAAGTGCGACACGATTTTCGGCAGCAGGAAGTTCTCGTGCTGGCCCACGCCCGTGTAGTTGAAGGGGCGCACCATGATGATGGGCAGCTTGTCCATCCACAGCCGCGCCATGTATTCCATGGACAGCTTGCTGACGGCGTAGTCGTTGGCCGGCGCGGCCGGCACGTCTTCATGAATGACTGCCACATCGGTATTGCCGTAGATATTGGCGCTTGATGCGAGCAGCACTGCCGATGGTTTCTTCGGCAAGGCAGCCAGCGCTTCCAGCAGGTTGCGCGTGCCGACCACGTTGACGCGGTAGATCTGTTCGATGTCCGAATGCGCGACAAAGGCGATTGCCGCGAGGTGCACCACCACGTCCGGCTGCAGGGCCTGCACTACGGCGGCGAGGGCCGCGCGGTCGGTCAGGTCGGCGCCGATGCCGGCCACTTCATAGCCCGCATGGCGCAGTTCCTGCTCCACGTACTTGCCGGTGAAGCCGGACAGGCCAGTCACCAGCGCACGCTTGCCGGCGCCTTCACGCGCCGGCGACAGCAGCTCCAGGCGGCCTGCCATATCAGAAGGAGAAGCCTGCGGTGTTGCGGCGGATATCGGCTTCCACCATCATCTGGCACAGCTCTTCCAGCGAGGTTTGCGGCTTCCAGCCCAGTTCCTTCATGGCTTTCGCCGGATCGCCGATCAGCAGGTCGACTTCGGCCGGACGGTAGAATTTCGGGCTGATGCGCACCACCACCTTGCCGCTCTGCGCGTCATGGCCGGTTTCGTTTTCGCCGCTGCCCTGCCACTCGATCGCGATGCCCGCAGCCTTGAAGGCCATGGTCACGAAATCGCGCACGGTCTCGGTGCGGTTGGTGGCCAGCACATAGGTATCAGGCTTGTCGGCCTGCAGGATGC
The DNA here is from genome assembly GCF_045984285.3 of Pseudoduganella rhizocola. NCBI lineage: Bacteria > Pseudomonadati > Pseudomonadota > Betaproteobacteria > Burkholderiales > Oxalobacteraceae > Pseudoduganella > Pseudoduganella rhizocola. The sequence continues at coordinate 24,596 of NZ_JBJQIK030000018.1, read as the reverse complement.
GCCACATGCCTTCCACGTATTCCTTGGCGAAGCCCCAGTCGCGCTTGGCGTCCAGGTTGCCCAGTTCCAGCACGTCCAGCTTGCCCAGCTTGATCTTGGCGACCGAGTCGGTGATCTTGCGGGTCACGAACTCGCGGCCGCGCAGCGGGGACTCATGGTTGAACAGGATGCCCGAGGAACCGAAGATGCCGTAGGACTCGCGGTAGTTCACCGTCATCCAGTGCGCGTACAGCTTGGCCACGCCGTAAGGGCTGCGCGGGTAGAAAGGCGTGTCTTCCTTCTGCGGAATGGCCTGCACCTTGCCGAACATTTCGGAGGTCGATGCCTGGTAGAAGCGGATCTTCGGATTGACGATACGGATCGCTTCCAGCAGGTTCACCACGCCCACGCCGGTGATTTCGGCGGTAGTGACCGGCTGTTCGAAGGACACGCCGACAAAGCTCTGCGCGGCCAGGTTATAGATTTCGTCGAAGTTCCCCTGCTGCAGCAGGCGGATGGAGGTACCGAGGTCGGTCAGGTCGAACTCGACCAGCTTCAGCTTCGGATGGTTCTGGATGCCCAGCTCTTCGATGCGCCAGAAATTGACGGAGCTGGTGCGACGGAAGGTGCCGCTGACTTCATAACCTTTTTCGAGCAGCAGCTGGGCGAGGTAGGCGCCATCCTGGCCGGTGATGCCCGTAATGAGGGCGCGCTTGGTCGTTTGCATAGATTCGGTATCCAGTAGAACTTTTGACAATTAAGCCCGACATTGTAACAGAGCCGCCTTGCCGCTTGCCTGCCAGAATACGAGCATTACAACAGTTACACCTTGTTACAGAGCAACTTTCAGCCCTCTTCCACCGGCTCCCGTTCCCCCCAGGCCAGCCACGCCCCCGACGCCAGCGCCGCCACGGGGAAGGACGTGTTTAATAGCCGATGCCGCGCGCCATCATGGCGGCGGCGATGGGGATGAAGGCGGCGATGTGGATTTCGGCCATGACGAAGCGGCGCACGCGCTGCAGTTCGGCGGCCGGCGGCTGCCAGCCGCCGTCGGCCTTCAGCTGCTTCTGCCAGGCGAGGATGCGCACGGTCGGCACGATGGAGAGCAGGCCGACCGCGGCGAACAGCGCCACCTTGGTCCAGAACACGGGGTTCTGCAAATAGAATTCGGAACCTTTCGCGCCGTGGAACACGCGCGCGAAGCCGACGATGATGAGGGAGATGGCGACCACGCCGTACACCGCATCGAGCATGCCGAGGCGGCGCAGGGCGACCGGATTGACGGCGTAGCGCACCAGCATCAGTTCCGCGGTAAGCACCGCGAACAGGCCGAAGGCCAGCAGGTGATGGACGATTGCAAGAACCAGGTCAGCCATCGCCCCTCTCCTTTAGCCTTTGCGCTGCGCCACGATGTCCACCACGCACAGCGCCGTCATGTTGACGATGCGGCGCACGGTGGCCGATGGCGTGAGAATGTGCACCGGCGCCGCGCAGCCCAGCAGGATCGGGCCCACTGCGATGCCGTTGCCGGCCGCCGTCTTCACCAGGTTGTAGGCGATGTTGGCGGATTCGATGTTCGGCATCACCAGCAGGTTGGCGTCGCGTTCCAGCGTGGAATCCGGCATCAGCTTGCGGCGCAGCTTGGAATCGAGCGCCGTGTCGCCGTGCATTTCGCCGTCCACTTCCAGTTCCGGCGCGCGTTCGCGCACCAGCGCCAGCGCGGCGCGCATCTTCTGCGCCGACTCGCTGTTGGAGGAACCGAAGTTCGAGTGCGACAGCAGGGCGGCGCTTGGATGCAGGCCGAAGCGCCGCATCTCTTCCGCCGCCAGGATGGTGATTTCGGCCAGCTGGTCGGCGGTGGGGTTTTCGTTGACGTGGGTGTCCACCATCGCCAGTTGGCGTTCCGGCAACACCAGCACATTCATCGCCGCATACACATTGGCGCCGGCGCGCTTGCCCAGCACCTGGTCGATGTATTTCAGGTGCAGTTCGGTGGTGCCGAAGGTGCCGCAGATCATGCCGTCGGCATCGCCCTTCTTGATCATCATGGCGCCGATCAGCGAATGGCGGCGGCGCATTTCCAGCTTCGCGTATTCGACCGTCACGCCCTTGCGCTTGGTGAGCTCGTAGTAGGCAGTCCAGTAGTCGCGGTAGCGGTCGTCGTAGTCGGGATTGATGACGTCGAAGTCCACGCCCTGCTTCAGGCGCAGGCCGAATTTCTGGATGCGGCTTTCCAGCACGGCCGGACGGCCCACCAGGATAGGACGCGCCAGGCGTTCATCCACGATCACCTGCACCGCGCGCAGCACGCGCTCTTCTTCGCCTTCCGCATACACGATGCGCTTGAGCTCAGGATGCTGGGCCTTCGCCACCGAGAACAGCGGCTTCATGAAGGAGCCGGAGCGGTATACGAATTCCTGCAGGCTGTCGGCGTAGGCTTCCAGGTCCTTGATCGGACGCGTGGCCACGCCGGAATCTTCGGCGGCCTTCGCCACGGCCGGCGCGATCTTGATCAGCAGGCGCGGATCGAAAGGCATCGGGATCAGGTACTCGGGACCGAAGGCCAGGTTGGTGAAACCGTAGGTGGTGGCCACGATGTCCGACTGTTCGGCATGCGCCAGTTCGGCAATCGCGTGCACCACGGCGATTTCCATTTCGCGCGTGATGGTGGTGGCGCCGCAATCCAGCGCGCCACGGAAGATGTAAGGGAAGCACAGCACATTGTTGACCTGGTTCGGGAAGTCCGAACGGCCGGTGCAGATGATGGCGTCGCCGCGCACGGCCTTCACGTCGTCCGGCAGGATTTCCGGATTCGGATTGGCCAGCGCCAGGATGATGGGATTCGGCGCCATCTGCTTGACCATGTCCTGCTTCAGCACACCGCCGGCGGACAGGCCGAGGAAGATGTCGGCATCGGCGATCACTTCGGCCAGGGTGCGGGCCGTGGTGTCGCGCGCGAAGCGCTCCTTGTCCGGGTCCATCAGTTCGGTGCGGCCCTTGTAGACCACGCCGGCCAGGTCGGTCACATAGATGTTCTCGAGCGGGAAGCCGAGGTCCACGATCAGGTCCAAGCAGGCCAGCGCCGCAGCACCCGCGCCCGACACCACCAGCTTGCACTCCTTGATGTTCTTGCCCACCAGCTGGATGCCGTTCAGGATCGCCGCGCCCACGATGATGGCGGTGCCGTGCTGGTCGTCGTGGAAGACCGGGATCTTCATCTTCTCGCGCAGCTTGCGCTCGATGTAGAAGCACTCGGGCGCCTTGATGTCTTCCAGGTTCACGCCGCCGAAAGTCGGTTCCAGCGCGGCGATGATGTCGATCAGCTTGTCCGGGTCCTGCTCGTTGATCTCGATGTCGAACACATCGATGCCGGCGAACTTCTTGAACAGCACGCCCTTGCCTTCCATGACCGGCTTGGACGCCAGCGCGCCGATATTGCCCAGGCCCAGGACGGCGGTGCCGTTGGAGATCACGGCCACCAGGTTGCCGCGTGCGGTATATTTATAAGCGTTTGCCGGATCGACAACAATTTCTTCGCAGGGAGCAGCCACACCGGGAGAATAAGCCAGCGCCAGGTCGCGCTGGTTGGTCAACTGCTTGGTAGGAGTTACGCTGATCTTGCCGGGGCGCGGACACTCGTGATATTCCAGCGCGGCAAGGCGCAGTTGCTGTCTCAGTTCTTCTTTCTTCTCGGGGGACGAATCCATTGCGGTACTGCCTTCCGTGTGCTGTCTGAAATCCTTTGATTCTAGCAGACCACCGTTTTCGGCAAACTAGGTATTTTCACCAAGGGCCTGTGAAGTGCGGAAATTTCTATTAAAATCAACAAGATGATTAATAGTTGCAATAAGTCCTGAACACGGAGTAGCCGATGTCCTCGCCAACCCTGAAAAACCTCGAAGCCGCCTTTGCCGGTGAAGCCATGGCGCATATCAAGTACCGCTATTTCGCCAAACTGGCGCGCGCCCATGGCGCGCCGGAGATCGCAAAATTGTTCGAGGAAACCGCCGAACAGGAAGTGCTGCATGCCTTCGGCCACCTGGACCTGCTCTACCCGCGCGACCGCACCACGCCGGACAAGGCGCTGCAGCTGGCCATCGAGAACGAAACTTACGAATACACCGAGATGTACCCGGCCTTCCGCCACCTGGCGCTGGAAGAAGGCAACAGCGCGGCGGCGCAGGAGTTCGCGGAGCAGATCGGCGAATCGCAGGACCATGCGGCAGCCTTCAAACGCATGCTGGAAGTAGCGGCCAAGCGCTTCGGCGCGCTGGCCAATGTCGAAGAACGCCACGCGAATGCCTACCGCAAGGCGCTGGCGCAACTGTCCGGAGACTGACATGAAAACCTATCAGTGCGTGGTATGCGGTTTCATCTACAGCGAGGAAGCCGGGGCGCCCGAGCACGGCATCGCGCCCGGCACGCGCTGGGAAGACGTGCCGGACGACTGGGCCTGCCCGGACTGCGGCGTGGCCAAGCGCGATTTCGACATGGTGGAAATCTGATGGTGCTGATTCCCATCGTGCTCCTGTGCGTGGCCGTGCTGCTGGCCGTCGCCGCATGGCGCCGGCGCAAGCGCCGCGAGGCGGCCGAGGAACTCGCCGAGGCAGCCGACATCGCCGGCCTGTTCGACATGATTGACAGGGATTGACGCGTGCTGTCCGAATTCGACCTGATCAAGGAGTACTTCAAACGCCCGCGCGCGCAAAACGCGGTGCTGGGCATCGGCGACGACTGCGCGCTGCTGGCGCCCACGCCCGGCATGCAGATGGCCATTTCTTCGGACATGCTGGTGGAAGGGCGCCACTTCTTCGCCGGCGAAGATGCGCGCCGCCTCGGCCACAAGGCGCTGGCCGTGAATCTCTCCGACCTGGCCGCCATGGGCGCGAAACCGGTCGCCTTCACGCTGGCCCTGGCGCTGCCGGAAGCGCAGCGCGACTGGCTTGCCGCCTTCTCGGAAGGCCTGTTCGCGCTGGCCGACGAGCATGGCTGCGAACTGATAGGCGGTGACACCACAAAAGGCCCGCTGAACATCTGCATCACTGTGTTCGGCGAGCTGGCGCCGGGCCGCGCACTGCGCCGCGACGCCGCGCGCGACGGCGACGATATCTGGATCTCGGGCACGCTGGGCGATGCGCGCCTTGCGCTGGCGGGCTACCGCCTGGAATGCACGCTCGGCGCGGACCAGCAGCGCGCCGCCGCGCAGCGCATGCACCTGCCCACGCCGCGCGTGCAGCTGGGCCTTGCACTGGCCGGCATCGCCCATGCGGCCATCGATATCTCCGATGGGCTGGTGGGCGACCTTGGCCATATCCTCGAACGCTCCGGTATGGGCGCGACGCTGGACGTGGATGCCCTGCCTGCCGGCCCCGTGCTGGCCACGCGCGATACCGCGCAGCGCCGCGCCTTCACCGCGGCGGGCGGCGACGATTATGAGCTGTGCTTTACCGCGCCGGCGGCAGCGCGCGATGCGGTGCTGGCAGCTGCCGCGTCGAGCGGCACGGCAGTAACGCGCGTGGGCCGCATCGAAGCCGCGCCAGGGCTGCGCCTCACTGATGGGCAAGGCGCCGCGCTCGATCTTTCATTGAGCAGCTTCGACCACTTCACTGATCCGGCATAGCCTGCGCGTCTTCGGCATGGTGGCCGCCGCCATGCAGCAGCCAGTAATGGTGGAAGGCGAGCCGGATATTGTCGCGCAGCTCGGTATCGTCCCAGGGCTTGGTATAGAAGCGGTAGATGGCACCGCGGTTGATGGAATCCAGCATCGCCTCCAGGCTGGTATAGCCTGACAGGATGATGCGGATGGTATCCGGATACATCTCCTTCACCTTGCTGAGGAATTCGGTGCCGCTCATCAGCGGCATGCGCTGGTCGCACACCACCACCTGCACCGGGTGCAGGGCCAGCAGGTCGAAGCCTTCCTGCGGCGACACCGCCGTGAGAATGCGGTAGCCGTCGCGCCGCAACAGGCGGTGCAGCGAAGACAGCACGTTCACATCGTCGTCCACAATCAGCAGGGTTTGCACATCGGGATCGGACAGGTTCGGATCCGGCGGCAGGCTCTTGCCGGCTTCCACCAGCTCCCCCATATCGGCCGCATTCAGCGGACGGCTGAAGTAATAGCCCTGGATTTCGTCGCAGCGGTTGCGGCGCAGGTATTCCAGCTGTGGCCGCGATTCCACGCCTTCCGCGATCACGCGCAGCTTCAGGCTGTGCGCCATGCTGATGATGGCCAGTGCAATCGCGGCATCGTTCGGGTTGGTGGTGATGTCGCGCACGAAGGCGATATCGATCTTCAGCTTGTCGATCGGGAAGCGCTGCAGGTAGGCCAGCGATGAGTAGCCGGTACCGAAATCGTCGATCGCGATCTTGATCCCCATTTCCTTGAGCGTGGTGAGAATGCTGATGGTCCGCTCGGCATTCGACATCAGCGCGCTTTCCGTCATTTCCAGCTCCAGCAGCTCGGGCGGAATGCTGTACTGCTCCAGCAGGTTGCGCACTTCCTGTACCAGGTCGCCTTCCATGAACTGGCGGCTCGCCACGTTCACGGCAATGCATACACGCCCAACCGAGGAGGCGATCCACGCCGCAATCTGGCGGCAGGCGGCGTTCAGGATCCAGGCCCCGACCCGCACGATGAGTCCCGTATCTTCCAGCACGCCGACAAATTCCGCCGGTGTCACAACGCCATAGCCGGGGCGGTTCCAGCGCAGCAGCGCTTCGGCGCCGCTCAGGTGGCCGGTGTGCAGGTTCACCTTGGGCTGGAAGAACAGTTCGAGCTCCCCTTCGTCCAGCGCCTTGCGCAAGGCGATTTCCATGTCCATGCGTGCCAGCACCTGGGCGTTCATGCCGGCCGTGAAGAAGCGGTAGCAGTCGCGCCCCGCCTCCTTGGCCCGGCCCATGGCGGTATCGGCGTATTTCACCAGCGTTTCCGGATCGGTGGCGTCTTCCGGATACATTGCGATGCCGATGCTGGCCGTCAGTGTAGCCGGATGGCCGTCCAGATGGAAAGGCTCGCGCAGCGCCTCGCGGATCTCGGCGGCCACCAGCACGGCATCCTGCTGGTCGCGCGTCATGGTCAGGATCAGGCCGAATTCGTCGCCGCCCAGGCGGCCAACGGTATCGCGGATGCGCACGCACTGCACCAGCCGGTTGCTGAATTCGCGCAGCAGCGCGTCGCCCATGGCCCCGCCCAGCGAATCATTGACGCTCTTGAAGCGGTCCAGCCCGATGAACAGCACTACGATGCTCCAGTCCTTGTCCTGCGCCAGTTCGATCGATTCACCCAGCGTGCGGTAGAACAGGGTGCGGTTCGGCAGGCCGGTCAGGCTGTCGTAATGCGCCATGTGCATCAGGCGCTCCTCGGCCTGGCGCCGTTCCGTGATATCGCGCGCCACGCAGATCAGGGTGCGGTGGCGCGGGTCGCCGTCCTGCTGCAGCTGCCAGTACAGCTCCACGGGCACGCTGTTGCGGTCCTGCCGCAGCAGCTCTGTTTCGAACAGTTCCGGTGTGCGCACCTGCCGCGCTTCCCGCGCATGCGCCAGCGCGTACTCCCGCAGGCTTTCCTTGCCGGCCAGGCCCAGGTACTCCGGCTCCTGGCCGAGCAGGTCCTGCCGGCTGTAGCCCAGCATGCGGCAGGCGCCTTCATTGATGTCCACCACGCGCATGTCGGCGGAGTCGAACAGGAAAATGGCATCGGCCGTGGCATCCATCGCGCTGCGGAAGCGCTGCAGCTCCGCCGTGCGTTCGCGCACGGTCTGCTCCAGCAGGGCGTTATAGCGGCTCGCCTCGCGCTGCATCAGGCGCACTTCCAGCAGGTTGCGGATGCGGGTCAGCACTTCCAGCGGGTCGAAAGGCTTGCTGACGAAATCGCGCGCCCCCGCATCCAGCGCGGCCTGTTTCTGGTCCGGCTGCGCCGTCACCACCAGCACCGGCAGGTAGCCTTCCGGCTCCAGCGGCCGCAGCGCCTTCATCACGTCGAAACCGCTCATGCCCGGCATGTGCAGGTCGAGGATGATGATGTCGTATTGGTTCTCCTCATGCGACGGCGCCACCGTCCGCGGATCGTAAGTGAAGCTGATCTGCCGGTAGCCCGTGGATTGCAGCAGGTACTCCAGCAATTGCACGTTGACCGGCTGGTCGTCGACAATCAGGATCCGTGCATTCAGGATATCGGCCCGTGAAATCATGCGTCGTCCTTCCCCGGTGAACGCGAGGCCAGCCAGCCCAGGGTGCTGTTGATCGCCTCCGTGAACTCATCGATGTTGATCGGCTTGATCAGGTAGCGGAAGAAGCCTGCCGCCATGCCGCGCTCCACATCGCGCGGCATGGCATTGGCGGTGAGGGCAATCACCGGAATATCCGCGGTGCGGGCGTCCGCACGCAGCACGCGCACGGCATCCAGGCCGCTCATGCCCGGCAGGTTCACGTCCATCAGGATGATGTCAGGCAAATGAGCACGCGCCATCTCCAGCCCGAGCTGCGCGTCGGGCGCGGTCAGCAGGCGCATGCCGGGGCGGAAGCGGATAATCTCCTGCACCAGCTTGAGGTTGGCGGGATTGTCTTCCACGTACAGCAGCGTGACTTCCTCTTGCGCCACGGCGTGGCCGGCCGCGGCATCCGCCACGTCCATTGCGGGCGCCTGCACCGGCGCAGTGCTGCGCAGGTCCACCGAAAACACACTGCCCACGCCGGGACTGCTGCTGACGGAGATGGTGCCGCCCATCAGCTCCACCAGGCGCCGCGTGACCACCAGGCCGATGCCGGTGCCCTCTTCCACGCCCGACTCCTGGCCCAGGCGGTTGAAGGGCTGGAACAGCATGTCCAGCTGTTCCTGCTTCAGGCCCATGCCCGTATCCTGCACCGAGATGCGCAGGATGTCGGGCGACGGTTCGCTGCAGTCCACCACCACGGCGCCGCCTTCGCGGTTGTATTTGATGGCGTTGGAGAGAAGGTTCAGCAGGATCTGCTTGAGGCGGGTGCGGTCCGCCATCACGCTGACATGGCAGCGGTCCGGGAACAGGGCGCGGATGCCGCGCTGCGCCGCCAGCGGCTCCATCATGGTGCGGCACTCGGCCAGCATCTCCTGCATCTCCACCGGTTCCATGGACAGGGCCACGGCGCCGGATTCGATCTTGGCCAGGTCCAGGATCTCGTTGATCAGCGTGAGGAGGTGGCGGCCCGACTTCAGGATATGGCCGGCGAATTCCTTCTTCTGCGCCAGCGTGGACGGCAGCTTGTCCGAGGTGAGTATCTGCGCAAAACCCAGGATGGCATTGAGCGGCGTGCGCAGCTCATGGCTCATCGAGGACAGGAAGGCCGACTTGGCCTGGTTGGCGCTGCGCGCCTCCTCCATCGCCAGTCCCAGTTCGCTGTTGGCCAGCTCCAGCTGCATGGTGCGCTCGTGCACCCGCTCCTCCAGTTCGGAGTTCAGGCGCAGCACTTCCTGCTGCGTGCGCAGCTGCTCCGCGTTCGACGCCTGCAGCTCGCTGGTGCGGGCTTCGATTTCGCTCAGCATGCGGTTGAAGGCATCGGCCAGTTCCGCCAGTTCATCGTTGCCGATGCGCTGGGCGCGGCGCGAATAGTCGCCGGTGGCCACCACGTCGCGCGCCACGCCGGAGACACTCATCAGCGGCTGCGTGATCACGCGGCTCAGGCCCCGCAGCACAAGGTAGGCCATGGCCACGGCAAGCACCGCGCCGGCAATGCCGATCAGCAGGTAGTCGAGGAAGCGCGCCAGCATTTCGTACTCGGCACGCAGGTAGACGGTGCCCAGCAGTTCGCCGTTATCGTAGATACGCTTGTACAGCACCAGGTTGCGGTCGGCGAAGCTGAAGCCCTCCGCCTGCGTCTGCGGCGGTATGGCGGCCGCCCGCCCTTGCGCGGTGTAGCTTGCAAACAGCGCGCCGCGGGCGTTATACAGCGCGCCGGCATGCACTTTCGGCCGCAGCCGCAGCAAGGCCAGGTTTTCGCGCGCCAGGCGCTGGTCGTCGAAGGCCAGCGCGGGGGAACTCATATGGCCCAGCAGTTCGGCCTGCGTTTCCATGTCCGCCCGGATGCTCTGGTCGTACACATGCAGGTCGTAGGCGATGGTGATGCCGATGGAGACGAACAGCGCGGCCAGCGTCACGATCATCACGATCGAGAACAGCTTGGAGCGCACGGAACGCATGCGTATCATGCGCCCCCCTGCTGTACACGGTAGGCGGCAGACAGCATGCGCGCACTGATATGCAGGCCCGCGCTGGCGGCGGCCTTCAGCGACACCTCGAAGCGCAGGCGCTCATTGGCCACCACGAAGTTGATCACGCTGCCCATGCCAAACACGTCGTCGCGGTCGGACACCGTCAGTACCGGCTGCCCGCGCACCTGCGCCAGCAGCTCCTGGGCGCTGCTGCGGTCGCCGATGAAAAGGATATGGACCGCGGCCGGCGCATCGCCTTTTTTCAGCTGCTTCACCTGCAGCGGATGGCCGTTCACGGTACGGCCATTGACGGTGCGTTCCAGTTCCGCGGCAAGGGCATCGCCATCGGCCACGCCGATGACCAGCTGGCTGTCAGGACGCGCGAAGCTGGCCGCAGGCCATTCTACGAAGGTGCTGAATTTATAGAGATAGGCCGCCTTGACCTGGCGCTCCAGCGCGGTCTCGTTGTCGGCAAGGACGAGCGCAGGCATGATCGCGAAGACCAGCAGAAGCCAACGCCCCCAGCAGGTGGGGATTAACCATCGGTTCAAGCGCACAATGCCTCGCGTTTCAGCGGCCGGAATCCCCCTCCGGACCCGTAAGAATTGTACCGTCTAGTCTGTATTGCGTGCGCCACTTTGCGGCGCCGCGCATTTTTTACCATCCGCGTGCCCGAATGCGGGGCAGGCGCGCTAGAATGGTTCCATCGGAATCTTCGCACAAGGAGCCACACGTGAGTACGAATATTAACGAACTGGCGGCCCAGGTCGGCCGCGCGCTCCAGGAAAAAGGTCTGCTGCTCGTCACCGCGGAGTCATGCACTGGCGGCGGCGTGGGGCAGGCGATTACCGAGATTGCCGGGTCGACGGGCTGGTTCGACTGTGGCTTTATCACCTATTCTAATGCCTCCAAAACCGAATTGCTCGAGGTTCCGGCGGCCATGATCGCCCAATTCGGCAGCGTGAGCGAGGAAGTGGCCGCGGCCATGGCGCAGGGGGCGCTGGGCAACAGCAACGGCCACATTGCCGTGTCCACGACAGGCATTGCGGGACCGACCGGTGCGGTACCCGGCAAGCCGGTAGGCACGGTATGCTTCGGCTGGGCCAATGACGACACGGTGCATACCGAGCGGCTGGTGTTCAGCGGCGACCGCCACGCGGTGCGCGAACAGACCGTGATCCACGCGCTGCAAGGCCTGCTGCGCTTCCTCAACTGAAGCTTGCGCGGTACTGGCTGGGCGCCTGCGCCGCCTTGCTGGCGCCGGCCTGCAGCGCTTTTGCCGCACCGCTGGTGGCCTATGCGGCAGGCGACATCGCCGACTGCCGCTTCAGCCGTCCCGCCTATAGCGGCGCGGCAGCGACTGCGGCGCTGATTGGTCCCGATGCGCAGCTGGTGCTGACGCTGGGCGACACCACCTATCCCAAGGGCCTGGCCGCAGAATTCTCGGACTGCTACCATCCCACCTGGGGGCGCTTCAAGGCCATCACCCGGCCCGCGCCCGGCAATCATGAATACTATGGCGGCAGCGCGGACGGCTACTATGGCTATTTCGGCGCAGCTGCGGGCCCGCGCGGGCGCGGCTACTACAGCTTCGATGCGGGCGGCTGGCATATTGTCTCCCTCAATAGCCATATGAAGGGCGAAGAACACCAGCGCCAGCTCCTGTGGCTAAAAGACGACCTCGCGCGGCATCCCGCCCGCTGCACACTCGCCTATTGGCACGCGCCGCTGTATAGTTCCGGCGGACACTCGGCAAACCCGCATATGCGCGAGGCCTGGCGGCTGCTGCGGCAGGCGAGGGCGGAACTGGTGCTGTCCGGGCACGATCACGGCTACGAGCGTTTTGCGCCGATGGACGCCGACGGCCTGCGCGATGCGCAGGGCCTGCGGCAGTTCGTGGTCGGTTCCGGCGGGGCCTTCCTCACGCCTTTTCGCCTGGTGCAGCCTAACAGCGAGGCGCGCAACAACACGCACAACGGCGTGCTGCGGCTGGTGCTGAGGAAAGACGGGTATGACTGGGAATTCCTGGCGGCCGCGAACGCGGTATCGCCGGAGTTCCCCGAACAGGAAGCGGGCGATCGCGGCTCGGCCTCCTGTCAATGACAAAAGCGATTCGGGAGTTTCAGATGCAAAACACGGTTCACTTCATCCTGCAAGGTAAAGGCGGCATCGGCAAGACGCTGGTATCCACCATCCTCGCGCAATGGCTCAAGTCGAAAGACGAAACACCGTTGCGCTGCTACGACACCGACCAGGAGAACCCCACCTTCTCGCGCTACAAATCGCTGAACGTGAAACATGTGCCGGTGATGACCGAGTCGCGCACCATCGATCCCAAGCGCTTCGATGCGCTGATGATCGACATCCTGGAAGAAGACGGCAACTGCGTGATCGACAACGGCGCCAACACCTTCTCGCCGCTGGTGGCCTACCTGATCGAGAACGACTGCTTCTCGCTGCTGGAAGAATCGGGCCGCAAGGTCTACATCCACACCATCGTGGGCGGCGGCGACACGCTGCACGATACGGCGATGGGCTTCGTGTCCACCGCCAAGTCCACCAATGTGCCGCTGGTGCTGTGGGAGAACGAGCATTTCGGCCTGCTGCAGTCGGCATCCGGCAAATCCTTCCTCGAATCGCAGACCTATGCCGAGAATTCCAGCCGCGTGAAAGGCCGCGTGGTGCTCGAACAGCGCAATGCGGACACCTTCGGCGCCGACCTGAAGAAGATGAACACGGGCCGCCTCACGCTAGACGAAGTGAAAGGCAGCGACAAATTCAACGTCATGGAAAAGCAGCGCATCAAGGTCATCTTCAAGGACCTGTACGAGCAGCTTGACCGTGTGGACTGGTAAGCGCCATGGACCAGCAGAAGCTGCGCAGCCTCGTGTTCGAAAAAACCGGCGTCAAGGTGGACGTCGACGACCCCATATTCGCGCTGGTGGCGCTGAACGAAGCGGTGCTGGCGGAAGCGGTGGAACGCCACATCGCGCAGATCGATGCGGCATCGCAGGAGCTGACGCAGCTGGCGCGCGCCGCCGGCGGCGTTACGCCGGCGCCTGCGCCGCACCAGGCCGCGCCGGCAGGCGTGCGCCCCATCGCCACCCAGCATCCCCTGTTCACGCCGCGCGAACTGCGGCTGCTGGCCGTATCGGCCGGCCTGTCGGTGCTGGCCGCGCTGATCGTGGTTGGCGCCCAGGCCCTGTTCAGCAAACCGGCGCCGGCGCCCGTGGTGCAGACCACGGCGCTGACCAGCGAGCAGATCGCCGCCATCGCCACCGGCGAGAAGCTGAACAAAGTGCTGCCCCGCCTCGACCCCAAAACCCGCGCCGCCCTCCAGGCCGAGCTCGCCAAACCCTAAAGTTGCGCAAAAATTGGGGACAGACCCTGATTTTAGAAATCCGGGTCTGTCCCCAATTTTCGGGAAATATTTCTGGTAACATATGAATACCTATTCATATGTTGATGAGATGAGCATTTATCCTGACAACGACGCGTCGGTGGCGCAACTGGCGGACCTGTTTCACCTGCTGGGCGACCCGACCCGCCTGCGCATCGTGCTGGCCTGCGTGCCGGCGCCGATTGCCGTGAGCGAGATTGCCGCGTCGCTGGAGCTGAGCCCTTCGCTCGTCAGCCACCATCTGCGCCTGCTGCGCGCTGCCCGTATCGTGAAGTCCGAACGCCAGGGCAAGCAGGTATTCTATTCCGCCGCCGATGCGCATATCAGCGGCGTGCTGCGCGATATGCTCGAACATATCGCTGAACCTTCTACCGGAACCGAGCCATGAGCGGCCATCACCACCATCACCACGGCCACGATCATGGCCACCACCATCATCACGCCCCGGCCAGCCATGGCCGCGCCTTCGCCATCGCCATCGCCCTGAACACCGTCTTCGTGGCCGTGGAGTTCGGCTATGGCTTCATTGCGAATTCGACCGCGCTGATGGCCGATGCCGGGCATAACCTGTCCGATGTGCTGGGCCTGATGCTGGCCTGGGGCGCCGCCGTGCTCGGCAAGCGCGAGCCGTCGGGACGCTATACCTACGGCCTGCGCGGCAGCTCGATGCTGGCCGCCCTGTTCAACGCCATGCTGCTGATGCTGGCCTGCGGCGCCATCGCCTGGGAAGCCGTGCAGCAGCTGCTGCAGCCCACGCCGGTGCAGGGGTCGACCGTGTCCATCGTGGCCGCCATCGGCATCGCGGTGAACGGCTTCTCGGCCTGGCTGTTCATGGCCGGCAGCAAGGACGATATCAATATCCGCGGCGCTTACCTGCACCTGGCGGCCGATGCGGCGATCTCGCTGGGCGTGCTGGTGTCGGGCGTCATCGTCATGTTCACGAGCTGGAGCTGGCTGGACCCTGTGGTGAGTATCGCGATCGTGCTGCTGATCATGGCCGGCACCTGGTCGCTGCTGAAGGAATCCCTGCGCATGGTGATGGCCGCCGTGCCGCAGAACGTGAACCCGCAGGAAGTGGAGGACTTCCTGCGCCGCTGCAGCGGCGTGACCGAGGTGCATGACCTGCATATCTGGTCAATGAGCACGACCGAGACCGCGCTCACCGCCCACCTTGTCATGCCTTCAGGTTATCCCGGCGATGCAGCGCTCGACGAGATCACGCGGCAGCTGAAGGAGAAGTTCTCCATCCACCACACCACGCTGCAAACGGAACAGGGCACTACCGAACATGCCTGCTGCCTGCACCAGCAGCCCCACGAGCATGATGACCACGGCCATCACGGCCACGGTCATCATCACGGTCACGCTCACTGATCGGCCAGCCCCGCGAACAGCGGCGTAGACAGATAGCGTTCGCCGAAGGAGGGAATGATCACCACGATGATCTTCCCTTCGTTTTCGGGCCGCTGCGCCACCTGGCCCGCCGCCCACAGTGCAGCGCCGGACGAGATCCCCACCAGCAGCCCTTCCTCGCGCGCCGCGCGGCGCGCATAGTCGAAGGCGTCGTCGTTCTTCACGCGGACGATTTCGTCATAGATCTGCGTATTCAGCACCTGCGGCACGAAACCCGCGCCAATGCCCTGGATCGGGTGCGGCCCCTTGGCGCCGCCCGACAGCACGGGTGAAGCATCCGGCTCCACTGCCACGCAGCGGAAGCCCGGCTTGCGCGCCTTGATCACTTCGCCCACGCCGGTAATGGTGCCGCCGGTGCCGATGCCGGCTACCAGGATGTCCACCTGCCCGTCCGTATCGCGCCAGATTTCTTCGGCCGTGGTGCGGCGGTGCACTTCGGGGTTGGCGGGATTGTTGAACTGCTGGAGCATCAGGTAGCGCTTATCGGATTCCACCATTTCCTCCGCCTTGCGGATGGCGCCCACCATGCCTTCGCTGCCCGGCGTGAGGATCAATTCGGCACCGTAGGCGCGCAGCAGCATGCGCCGCTCGCGGCTCATCGTTTCGGGCATCACCAGCGTGCACTGGTAGCCGCGCGCCGCGCACACCATGGCCAGCGCAATGCCGGTATTGCCGCTGGTGGGTTCAATGATGATGGTGTCGCTGCGGATCAGCCCCGCCTGTTCGGCGGCTTCGATCATGGACAGCCCGATGCGGTCTTTCACGCTATGGGCCGGATTGTAGAACTCAAGCTTGGCCAGCACTTGCGCCTTCGCGCCTGCCAGCAGCCGGTTGATGCGGACCAGCGGCGTATTGCCGACCAGTCCGGTGACGTCGTTTGCAATATTCATGGCGTGGTCTCCGCACGGTGTGTGGGAGACCAGTGTACGCCTATTTGATACCGACCAGCTCCACGTCGAACATGAGCGTTGAGTTGGCAGGGATGATGCCATTGCCCATGGTGCGCGCACCGTAGCCCAGCTCCGGCGGAATCACCAGCGTGCGCCGGCCGCCTACCTTCATGCCCACGATGCCCTGGTCCCAGCCCTTGATCACCTTGCCCACGCCGATCGGAAGTTCCAGCGGCTGGCCGCGGTCGCGCGAGGAGTCGAACTTGCGGCCCTTCCCATCCCTGGCGTTGAAGTTGTACAGCCACCCGGTATAGTGCACGCGCACCATATCGCCGCTGGCAGCTTCGCGGCCCTTGCCGACGCGGGTGTCCTTGATCACCAGTTTGGCGCCTTCCGGCTCCGGCACGGCTTCCGGCTCTTGCGGGACGGCGGGCGCTTCGGCTGCCGCCGGCTGCACGGGAGGCTGCGGGGTTTCAGGCGCGGTTTGTGTCTGCGCCTGGCAGGCAAACGCCGCGATCAGCAGCGCGCCCAGTACGGACAATCGTTTCATCGTGTCTTCCTTATTTGATTTCGACCAGCTCCACTTCGAAGAGCAGCGCGGAGTTCGGCGGAATATTGCCCTGGCCGCTCTTGCCATAGGCGAGGTCGGACGGGATGATCAGGGTGCGCTTGCCGCCCACCTTCATGCCCACCACGCCCTGGTCCCAGCCCTTGATGACCTGGCCGCGGCCGATGGTGAATTCCAGCGGTTCGCCGCGCGGAATCGAGGAGTCGAACTGCAGGCCGCGCATATTGCGCGCGAGGGGGCGATACAGCCAGCCGGTATAGTTGACGCGCACGGTATTACCCGCGATGACAGAGGTGCCCTTGCCTTCCTGCGTATCGGTGACAATCAGCTTGTCGGCCACGGGGCCGGGCGCTGCGGAGCCCACGACGACGGGAGCCGCTGCAGGAGCCGGTGCCGGAGCGGCGGCGGGAGTCTGCGCCTGGGCGGCGCCGGCGAGGCAAACAAATGCGAGCAAAACGGGAATTCGGGTCATGATGTCTCTTTCTTGGTTTTCCGAGGCGGCGCCATGATAACAAATCACGGACACAAACTATTTTTTGCCTTATGGCCGGGTGATGCCGAACGTAACGCGCTGGCCCGGCTGCAGGATGACGTGCGCGGCCGCCTCACGCCGCGCGGCAAGCTGCATCTCACACTGGCCTTCCTCGGCCAGCAGCCCGCCGAACGCCTGCCGCAGCTGCTGGATATCCTGCATGCGCTGCCGCTGGCGCCGATGCGTCTGGAGATCGACTGCTACGGCTATTTCACGCGCCCGCGCATCGCCTGGGCCGGCATGACGCAGCCGCCGCCGGAACTCGCCACGCTGCACGCGGAGCTGATGCTGCGCCTTCAACAGGCAGGCATCGCGGCTGCCGCGCACGATGCCTTCCGCCCCCACATCACGCTGGCGCGCGAAGCGAAGACCGCACCGCCGCCGGCGCGGTTCGAGGCGGTGCTATGGCATGTGCGCGAAGTGGCGCTGGTGGAGTCGATGCCGGACGGCGAATACCGCCCTATTGCGCTGCAGCGCTGAGCTGCCCGGCCTCTTCTTCAGCCGGCGCCGCTTCGGCCGCCAGCTTGCGCAGCAGGTGGCCCGCGGCCACCATGCCGAAGGTGGCCGTGACCACCATGGCCGAGCCGAAGCCCGCGCAGTTGATGCCGGTGACGCCCTGCTGCGGCGCGGCGCCGCGGTCGTCGCCGTCCACCGAGCACACCTCGCCCGTTTCGGGAAACTTCAGCGGCTCCATGGAGAACACGGCGTCCACATTCAGCTTGTTCTTCGAGTTCGGCGGATAGTTGTACTGGCTGCGCAGGCGGCGGCGCACCTTCTTCAGCAGCGGCTCCTGCTCCGTCCTGGCCAGGTCGCGCACTTCGATGCGCGTGGGGTCGGTCTGGCCGCCCGCGCTGCCGATCACGATCAGCGGAATGCCTTTGCTGCGGCAGTAATGCACCAGCGCCGTCTTCGATTTGGCGCTGTCGATGGCGTCGACCACGTAGTCGTAATCGTGGGCGCCGATCATCTCGTCCAGGTTATCCGGCGTGATGAAGTCTTCGACCTGGGTCACTTCGCAATAGGGATTGATCTGCGCGATGCGCTCGGCCAGCGCCGTGATCTTGGCCATGCCGACGGTGCTGCTGAGCGCCTGGATCTGGCGGTTGATATTCGATTCGGCCACATTGTCCAGGTCAATCAGCGTGAGGCGGCCGATGGCGCTGCGCGCCAGCGCCTCCACAATCCAGGACCCCACGCCGCCGACGCCGATCACGCAGATATGGGCGCTGCGGAAGCGTGCCAGCGCCGCGTCGCCGTACAGCCGTGCAATGCCGCCGAAGCGGCGCTCGAAATCGATATCGTGTTCAGTCATCCCGCCATTCTACCGGACGCCGCCTGAAGCTTTCATCTACAATGGTTTACTTAGCAAGCCATCAATATTGACCGCCATGACCTCTCTCCTGCCCGATTCCGCGCCTCCCTTCGACCAGCCGATCGCCGTGCTGAAGCACTGCCACGACAAGATCCGCAAGCAGCTCGCCACCCTGCAGAACCTGCTCACCCACCTGCCCAGCCACGGCGCCGACGCGGCCGCCCAGCAGGCCGCACAGGCGGTGCAGAAGTATTTCAACCAGGCGGCCCAGCTGCACCACCAGGACGAGGAGCAGGACCTGCTGCCCATGCTGGAAGCGACCGCCGAGGGCATCGATGCCGAGCTGCTGCGCACCATGAAGCCGGAGATCCTGGCCCAGCACGAGCAAATGGAGCAAGATTGGCATATACTTAATTCACAACTGGACAAGATTGCCAACGGCTCCGGCGCGGCCCTGTCTCCCGACGACGTGGCGCGCTTCGTGGCGGCTTATACGAGCCATATGGAGCGCGAAGAGGGTCATATCGCCCCGATGGCAAAGCGGATCTTCAGCCCTACCCAGATGCAGCTGCTGGGTGAGGCCATGCAGCGGCGGCGCAATATCGGCCCCGCGGCAGCGCAGGCAGGCGGCATCGCGCTGGCCGACCTGCGCCTGGATTACGGCCGCGCCAGCCTGTCGGAAGAGGACACGCTGGCCGACCCGGTCGCACAATTTGCCAAGTGGTTCAGCGAAGCCATGAAGGCGCAGGTGAATGAACCGAACGCGATGAGCGTGGCCACCGCCAACAGCGCGGGCCGCCCCAGCTCCCGCATCGTGCTGATCAAGCAGTACGATGAACGCGGCTTCACCTGGTACACCAATTACGAGAGCCAGAAAGGCCAACAGCTCGCGCAGAACCCTTACGCAGCCCTGCTGTTTTTCTGGCCGGAGCTGGAGCGGCAGGTCCGCATCGAAGGACGCGTGGAGCGGACATCGTCCGAGGACAGCGACAAGTACTACTACAGCCGTCCGGTGAAAAGCCAGCTGGCCGCGATTGCCTCGCGCCAGAGCCAGCCCATCGCCAGCCGCGACGAAATGGAAGCGAACTATGCGGCCGTGGAAGCGGCCAGCGGCGGCAAGCCGCAACGTCCGGCGCACTGGGGCGGCTACCGCCTGGCGCCGGAACGGGTGGAGTTCTGGCAGGGGCGCCAGTCGCGCTTCCATGACCGGATCGTGTATACGCTGCAAGCGGACGGCAGCTGGCGCAAGGAACGCATCCAGCCGTAACGTCATCCCCGCGCAGGCGGGGACCCAGGAGTTCCGCCGCGAACTCACACCTGGGCCCCCGCTTTCGCGAGGGCGACGTTGCCATGCAGCGCAGTCGTTTTTTCGCAGTACTTACCGGAGGCTATCTTGTTCGTACAAAACCGACTCAGCGCCTGGATGGCAGGCGTCACCAGCCAGATGAAACTGCCCTTGCGGGTGGAATTGTGGAACGGCCAGAAGTTCGACTTCTCGAATGAAGCGCCGCGCGTCACGATCCGCCTGCCGCAGGCCTCGGCCGCGCGCTACCTGCTCACGCCTTCGCTGTCCAACCTGGGCACGGCCTATGTGGAAGGCGCGATCGAGGTGCGCGGCGCGGCGCGCGACATGATCAATGTGGTCAACGCCCTGGCCCGCTCCACGCTGAAGACGGACGGTAAGCTGGCGCGCATCGCGCGCACCTTCCGCCACGACCGCAAGAAGGATGCGGAAGCCATCCGCTATCACTACGACGTATCCAACGAGTTCTACCGGCAGTTCCTGGACCCGAACATGGTGTATTCCTGCGCCTACTTCGAGAACGGCGACGAAGACCTGGAAACGGCCCAGCTCAAGAAGATCGACCATATCCTGACCAAGATCCGCCTGCAGCCGGGCCAGACCCTGCTCGACATCGGCTGCGGCTGGGGCGCGCTGGTGATCCGCGCGGCGCAGAAGTTCGGCGCGAAGTGCGTAGGCATCACGCTGTCCGAGAACCAGTTTGCGCTGGCGACCGAACGCGTGAAGGCGGCCGGGCTGGAAGACCGCATCGAGATCCGCCTGCAGGACTACCGCGACGTGCGCGGCACCTTCGACCGCATCACCAGCGTGGGCATGTTCGAGCACGTGGGCCTGCGCCACCTGGCCGACTACTTCGGCATCATCAACCGCCTGCTGGCGGAAGACGGCGTGTGCATGAACCACGGCATCACCTCCACCGATCCGGACAACGGGGAAACGCCTTACGGCGGCGGCGAGTTCATCGAAAAATATGTGTTCCCGCATGGCGAGCTGGCGCATATCGGCCAGGTGCTGAAAGCCATGCAGCAGGGCAACCTCGAAGCCTTCGACGTGGAGAACCTGCGGCGGCACTATGCGAAGACCTGCGCGATCTGGACCGACAATTTCGAGGCGCAGGCGGACAAGGTGAAGGAGCTGGCAGGCGAGAAGCGCTTCCGCATCTGGCACGTCTACCTGGCCGGCTGCAGCTATGCCTTCGACCAGGACTGGATCAGCCTGTACCAGATCGTATGCGGCAAGGCCGGCCGCCATCCGCGCGCCCTGCCCTGGTCGCGCAATTACATCTACCGCTGACTACTTCAGGAATTTGGTCTGCGTCTTGCGGAACTTGGCCACTTTCGGCTCCACCACAAAGGCGCAGTAGCCCTGCAGCGGATGCTGGGCGAAGTAGTTCTGGTGATAGTCCTCGGCCTTGTAGTAGGCCTGGGCCGGGGACACTTCCGTCACGATCGGCGCATCCCACACATGGGCCATCTCGGCGATGACCTGGCGCGCCGTGGCTTCCTGTTCCGGCGACTGGTAATAGATCACCGAACGGTACTGCGTGCCCACGTCGTTGCCCTGCCGGTTCAGCGTGGTGGGATCGTGGATGGTGAAGAAGATTTCCAGGATGTCGCGGTAGCTGATGAGCGCGGGATCGAACTCCAGCCGCACCACTTCCGCATGGCCCGTGGTGCCTGAGCACACCTGCTCGTAAGTCGGGTCCGGCCGGGCCCCGCCCGTATAGCCGGATTCCACCTTCGTCACGCCCTTCACTTCCAGGTACACCGCCTCGGTGCACCAGAAGCATCCGCCGCCCAGTACGGCGACTTCGGTAGCCGCATTCGTCGTCATACTGCCTCCTGTCAATGGATGGTGCCTACTGTAGCACTTTTTCCCATCCCTATATGGTGCCAGAGTGTGTGGCCTCAAGCGCGAGCTGCATGTCCTGCATTTCGGCCGTAATCCAGTCGCGGAAACGCATTACTTTGGGCAGGCACTCCTTGCTGCGCGCGGACATGAAGCGGTAGCCGCGCCCGTTGCGGCTGCGGCGGCAAGGCATCATCTTCAAGGCGCCGCTGCGGATATCGTCGTGCGCCACCGGGTAGCTGAGCAGTGCGATGCCATGCCCCGCCAGCGCGGCCTGCGCCAGCACGCCCTGGTGGCTGAAGCCGCGCGAAAAGTCGTAGCGCCCGTCCAGCGCGTCGTTTTCGCGCAGGAGGGCGATCCAGGCATCCGGGCTGTCGTCGAACAGCAAGGGGAAGCGCTGCAGGTCGGCCAGGCCAAGCTCCTGCTGGCCCGGCTCCAGCAGGATGGGGCTGTAGGCCACCAGCGGCCGGTCCACGAACACCACGCCGGGCGCGCCGGCAGTGACGGGACCGGCGCGCAGCGCCACGTCCACGCTGCCGTCCTCCACGTCGACCAGGCGGTCGCTGGCGTCGATCTGCAGGTCCAGCTCCGGATACAGCTTGGTGAAGCGGCCAATGCGCGGCGCCAGCCATTTGAAGGCCAGCGAGTGCGAGGTGGTCACGCGCAGCACGCGCTCTTCATTGCTGTCCTGCAGGCTGGACACCTGCACCCGCAGCTCGCGCAGCATGCGCGCCACCGCCATGGCCAGCGACTGGCCCCGCTCCGTCAGCTCGATATGGCGCGGATGGCGCACGAAGAGCGCGAAGCCCAGCGCTTCCTCCAGCTGCTTCACCTGCAGGCTGACGGCGGCGGGCGTCTTGCTGAGCTCCTGCGCCGCCAGCTTGAAACTGCCCCAGCGCGCGGTGGCGTCGAAATCGAGCAGGCCGGACAGCGAGCGCAGTGGCCGGTTTGTCGTGTCGTGCATAAGTTTTCCTTGCTCTCGGCCTCAATATTTCTCGTTTGCTAACGCAAGGATACACGATGACAATGGAGTCAGCACAAGGAATTCTTCACCAGCCAAGGAGCACTGCCATGACCAGCACCGCCCTCAGAAAACCGATTCCCACCAGCACGCGGGCCATCAACGCCGACTTCGCGGCGGCCGTGCTGCATCGCGTCATCGACATCCTGGCGCAGCTGGCGCGCAAGGGCTGACCCGTCTTCTTTGGCTTAGGCCCGCCGATCTTTGGCATAATGGGGGAAAACAAGGTCCCCCATGAATACCAGCTCTCCCCGCGCGGAAGCGCCCGGCTTCGACAGCCGGCACTTCCGCCAAGCCCTCTCGCAGTTCGCTACCGGCGTTACCGTCATCACGACGCGCCTGGCGGACGGCAGTTTCCGCGGCCTGACTGCCAGCTCCTTCAATTCGGTGTCGCTGGACCCGCCGCTGGTGCTGTGGAGCCTGGGCAGCGGGGCCAACAGCATGCCCATCTTCAGCGGCAACTCGCACTACGTCATCAATGTGCTGAGCGCCGACCAGGCCCACCTGGCCAAGCTGTTTTCCACCCGCACCGCCGATCCCTGGGACACGGTGGAGTATGAACTGTCGCGCACCGGCCAGCCGGTGCTGAAAGGCGCCACCGCCTGGTTCGAATGCCATAACCGCAGCCGTTACCCGGAAGGCGACCATGTGATTTTCGTGGGCGAAGTGGAGCACTGCGAATTCTCGCCCCAGCCTCCCCTCGTGTTCCACGGCGGGCAATTCGGCAGCCTGCGCTAAAAAAGCAAATTGGTGTCGCCATTTGGAAAGCCGGGCACAGGGGGCGCGGCATAGAATGGCAGGATTGCACAATCCATCCGGAGACGAAACACCATGAGCCAAGCCCGCGCCGCATTCCACTGGGACGATCCCCTGCTGCTGAACGACCAGCTGACCGACGACGAGCGCATGGTGCGCGATGCCGCTGCCGCGTATTGCCAGGACAAGCTGGCGCCGCGCATCCTGGAAGCCTTCCGCCATGAGCGCATGGATACCTCGATCTTCCGCGAAATGGGCGAGCTGGGCCTGCTGGGCCCGACCATTCCGGAACAGTACGGCGGCCCCGGCCTGAATTATGTGGCCTACGGCCTGATCGCGCGCGAAGTGGAGCGCATCGACTCCGGCTACCGCTCGATGATGAGCGTGCAGTCCTCGCTGGTGATGGTGCCAATCCATGAATTCGGCACCGAAGAACAGCGCCAGAAATACCTGCCGAAGCTGGCCACCGGCGAATGGATCGGCTGCTTCGGCCTGACCGAGCCGAACCACGGTTCCGACCCAGGCTCCATGATCACCCGCGCCAAAAAAGTGGCGGGCGGCTATTCCCTCACCGGCGCCAAGATGTGGATCACCAATTCGCCGGTCGCCGATGTGTTCGTGGTGTGGGCCAAGGACGACGAAGGCGCGATCCGCGGCTTCATTCTGGAAAAAGGCATGCAGGGCCTGAGCGCGCCTGCCATCCACGGCAAGTTCGGCCTGCGCGCTTCGGTGACGGGCGAAATCGTGATGGACAATGTGTTCGTGCCGGAAGAGAACGCCTTCCCGGACGTACGCGGCCTGAAGGGTCCGTTCACCTGCCTGAACTCGGCACGCTATGGCATCGCCTGGGGCGCGCTGGGCGCGGCCGAAAGCTGCTGGCACACGGCGCGCCAGTATGTGCTGGACCGCAAGCAGTTCGGCCGTCCGCTCGCCGCGAACCAGCTGGTGCAGAAGAAACTGGCCGATATGCAGACCGAAATCACGCTGGGCCTGCAGGGCTGCCTGCAGCTGGGCCGCATGAAGGACGCGGGCACGGCGGCGGTGGAAATCACCTCGATGATGAAGCGTAACTCCTGCGGCAAGTCCCTGGACATCGCCCGCACCGCGCGCGATATGCTGGGCGGTAACGGCATTTCGGACGAGTTCGGCATCATCCGCCACATGGTGAACCTGGAAGTGGTGAACACCTACGAAGGCACGCACGACATCCACGCCCTGATCCTGGGCCGCGCCCAGACCGGCATCCAGGCTTTCCAGTAAAGACGACACCGCATAAAAAAAACCCCGCAGCTTGAACTGACCCCGTAAAGTTGGACGGTTAGTTTGCCTAAGCGGCCAAGGGCTGGGTTCTGTATTGCACAGGACTCAGCCCTTTTAGTTTGAGCTTGATG
>NZ_JBJQIK030000017.1:0-61100 GCF_045984285.3 Pseudoduganella rhizocola | reverse complement strand
GTACTTGGACAGCAGCTCGCGCACTTCCATTTCCACCAGTTCCAGCAGTTCTGCGTCGTCGACCAGGTCGCACTTGTTCAGGAACACGATGATGTAAGGAACGCCAACCTGACGCGCCAGCAGGATGTGTTCGCGGGTCTGCGGCATTGGGCCGTCAGCTGCGGAGCACACCAGGATTGCGCCGTCCATCTGCGCAGCACCGGTGATCATGTTCTTGATGTAGTCGGCGTGGCCTGGGCAGTCAACGTGGGCGTAGTGGCGGCCGGCGGTTTCGTACTCAACGTGAGCGGTGTTGATGGTGATGCCGCGTGCTTTTTCTTCCGGAGCAGCGTCGATCTGGTCGTAGGCTTTCGCTTCGCCGCCGAATTTCTTCGACAGAACGGTTGCGATTGCAGCGGTCAGGGTGGTCTTGCCGTGGTCAACGTGACCGATGGTGCCAACGTTCACGTGCGGTTTAGTCCGCTCGAACTTTTCTTTTGCCATTTTGATTCTTCCTCAGAACTAGATTTAAGGTTGCCGGCCGGGAGGATCGCCCCCGGCCTTCAATTTACGGAATTACTTAGCTTTAGCGGTGACGATCGCGTCGATCACGTGCTTAGGCGCTTCGGAGTAGTGCTTGAATTCCATCGTGTAGGTTGCACGGCCTTGCGTTGCGGAACGCAGGGTGGTCGAGTAACCGAACATTTCGGACAGCGGCACTTCAGCTTTGATGATCTTGCCACCGCCGCCTGGGATTTCGTCCATGCCCTGCACCATACCGCGGCGGGACGACAGGTCGCCCATCACGGTACCGGCGTAGTCTTCCGGCGTTTCCACTTCCACAGCCATCATTGGCTCCAGAATCACTGGGGAGGCCTTACGGCAGCCTTCCTTGAATGCCATCGAAGCAGCCATCTGGAACGCGTTTTCGTTCGAGTCCACATCGTGGTAGGAACCGAAGAACAGCGTCACTTTCACGTCCACCACTGGGTAGCCGGCCAGAACACCGGTGTTCAGCGTGCCGCGCACACCCTTCTCAACCGCAGGGATGTATTCGCGAGGAACGGTACCGCCCTTGATCGCGTCCACGAACTCGAAGCCCTTGCCGGCTTCTTGCGGTTCGATCTTCAGCACCACGTGGCCGTACTGGCCGCGGCCGCCCGACTGCTTGACGAACTTGCCTTCGGATTCTTCGCAGGTCTTGCGGATCGTTTCGCGGTAGGCCACCTGTGGCTTGCCGACGGTCGCTTCCACGCCGAATTCGCGCTTCATACGGTCAACGATAATTTCCAGGTGCAGCTCGCCCATACCGCCGATGATGGTCTGGCCCGATTCTTCGTCGGTCTTCACGCGGAACGACGGGTCTTCCTGTGCCAGGCGGTTCAGCGCCAGGCCCATTTTTTCCTGGTCGGACTTGGTCTTCGGCTCAACTGCCTGCTGGATCACCGGCTCAGGGAACTCCATGCGTTCCAGGATGATCATCGAGGAAGGATCGCACAGGGTTTCACCGGTGGTCACGTCTTTCAGGCCCACGGCAGCGGCGATGTCGCCGGCGCGCACTTCCTTGATCTCTTCACGCTGGTTGGCGTGCATCTGCAGGATACGGCCCAGGCGTTCCTTACGGTTCTTCACCGAGTTCAGCACGGTGTCGCCCGAGTTGATCATGCCGGAGTACACGCGGAAGAAGGCCAGCTGGCCCACGAACGGGTCGGTCATGATCTTGAAGGCCAGCGCCGAGAACTTCTCGTCGTCGGCTGCCTTACGGGTAGCAGGCTGCTCGTCTTCGTCGGTACCGGCCACTGGTGGAATGTCCACTGGGGATGGCAGGTATTCGATGACGGCGTCCAGCATCGCTTGCACGCCCTTGTTCTTGAACGCGGTACCGCACAGCATCGGCACGATTTCGGAAGCGATGGTACGGGTACGCAGCGCTTTCTTGATCTCGGCTTCGGACAGGTCGCCCTCTTCCAGGTACTTGTTCATCAGTTCTTCGGTGGCTTCGGCAGCCGCTTCAACCATCTTCTCGCGCCACTCGGCAGCGGAATCGGCCAGCTCGGCAGGGATGTCCACGTAGTCGAACTTCATGCCCTGGGACGCGTCGTCCCACAGGATGGCCTTCATCTTGACCAGGTCGATCACGCCCTTGAAGTTGTCTTCGGCGCCGATCGGGATCTGGATCAGGACAGGGTTGGCCTTCAGGCGGGCACGCATCTGCTCGTAGACCTTGAAGAAGTTGGCGCCGGTACGGTCCATCTTGTTCACGAAGGCCAGACGTGGCACTTTGTACTTGTTAGCCTGGCGCCACACGGTTTCCGACTGTGGCTGCACGCCGCCCACTGCACAGTAAACCATGCAGGCGCCGTCCAGAACGCGCATCGAACGTTCCACTTCAATGGTGAAGTCAACGTGGCCCGGGGTGTCGATGATGTTGATGTGGTGTTCTGGGAAGTTGTTGGCCATGCCTTTCCAGAAGCAGGTGGTCGCCGCGGAGGTGATGGTGATGCCGCGCTCTTGTTCCTGCTCCATCCAGTCCATGGTTGCTGCGCCGTCGTGCACTTCACCAATCTTGTGGTTCACGCCGGTGTAGAACAGCACGCGCTCGGTGGTGGTGGTCTTACCGGCGTCGATGTGAGCGGAGATACCGATATTGCGGTAGCGCTCAATGGGGGTCTTGCGGGCCATAATTAATCCTAAATCTTTTAATGGACAAAACCGAGCAGCATTTTTCGATCAAAAAATGTGCCCGGCTTGAACAACAGATAAGCGGCCGGCACTGCCGGCCGAAAATTTTAGAAGCGGAAGTGCGAGAACGCCTTGTTCGCTTCAGCCATGCGGTGCACTTCGTCGCGGCGCTTCATTGCACCGCCACGGCCTTCCGCGGCTTCCATCAGCTCACCGCCGAGGCGTTGTGGCATGGATTTTTCGCTGCGCTTGTTGGCAGCTTCGCGCAGCCAGCGCATCGACAGGGCCAGGCGGCGCACTGGACGCACTTCCACAGGCACCTGGTAGTTGGCGCCGCCGACGCGGCGGGACTTCACTTCCACCAGTGGCTTGGCGTTGTTGATCGCTGCAGCGAACACTTCCAGAGGGTCCTTGCCGGACTTTTGCTGGATGTGGTCGAATGCACCGTAGATGATGTTTTCTGCGACCGATTTTTTACCGGACAGCATCAGAACGTTCACGAATTTAGCGACTTCGGTGTTACCGAATTTTGGATCCGGCAGGATCTCGCGCTTGGGTACTTCACGACGACGTGGCATGTTATTTCCTTCCTGTCTTCAGTTGAGCGCCAACTGTTCTGGCACTCGCGGTGGCCATCATAGCCATCCACTTACTCGGTCTCGCGACCGCCTCAACTTCAAATTAAACTGCTGGATTACTTCTTGGCTGCTTTGGCGCGCTTGGCACCGTACTTCGAGCGAGCCTGCTTACGGTCTTTCACGCCCTGGGTATCCAGAGAGCCGCGGACCATGTGGTAACGCACACCCGGCAAGTCTTTCACACGGCCGCCGCGCAGCAGCACGACGCTGTGTTCCTGCAGGTTGTGGCCTTCACCGCCGATGTACGAGATCACTTCGAAACCGTTGGTCAGGCGCACCTTGGCGACTTTACGCAGTGCCGAGTTAGGCTTCTTAGGAGTGGTGGTGTACACACGGGTGCACACGCCACGCTTTTGCGGGCAGTTTTCAAGTGCCGGCGATTTGCTCTTCACGACCGCAGCGGTACGTGGTTTGCGAATCAGTTGATTGATGGTTGGCATCGTTCTAAATCCAACAAAATTACAGCGTTGACAACCCGAACCCGCAGGTCCGGGGGCTAAAACCGATCTCAAAGAGATGCGTTGCAGAGGCACGAAAAGCCACCCTCAGCGGAGCGGCCGGTCAAATGCGTAAACGAAGCGCAGACTAAATTGAGAACTCGCGAGTATATACGCCCCCTTCCGCCCAGTCAACCGCTTTGCGGAAAAATTAGGCAACCTGCCGTGCCCGCCACACTGACACCATGGGGCCAGACCCCATGGTGTCAGTGCCTCAGCCATAATGGCGGGATGCGCCTGCTGCTCCGCCCCTCCCATCTTTTCATTTTAATAACTTATCTGGCCCTGTCGGCGGTGCCCTTCGTTCCGCTCGCGCTGGGAAAGCCGGTGCCGCAGGCCTGGCAGATCCTCGGCATCGAGATCGTGGCCTGGGCTGCGGTGTGGGCGGTTTTCGGCCGGCCGGCGCGCTTTCACTGGCTGCTGCTGCCCGCCTTCCTGGCGCTGCCGACCGAAATCTACCTGATCGTGTTCTACGGACAGGGCATCTCCACCCACCACCTCGGCATCCTGGCCGAAACCAGCCCGAAAGAGGCCATGGAATTCCTCGGCCGCAAGGTGTGGAGCATGCTGGCCGTGATGGTGCTGGTGGCGGTGTGGTGGGTGGCAAGCTTCCGCGCCGCGCGCCAGACCCGGGAACTGGACTGGCATGACGCGTCGCGCTGGGTCGTGGCAGGACTGCTGGCGGTATTCGGCCTGCTGGGCGCCTATGCCTGGGAATTCGGTGTCCGGCCCGCCAGGCCGGCGGCGGACGCCTCGGACAGCTCCTCCGCGTCCGCCCTGTCCGGCGCTGCCGTCACCGGCCTGAAACTGGGCGCCCTGCCGCGCTGGGCCGCGGTGCCGGTGGAATTCGATGCCTTCATCAAGTCCTGGCCCTTCGGCCTGCTGGCGCGCGGCGTGGACTTCTATAAGGAGCGCCGCTACCTGGCCGAACTCAATGAGCGCAGCAGCCATTTCCGCTTCGGCGCGCACCAGGTGGCGATCGACAGCACGCCGGAAGTGGTGGTGCTGGTGCTGGGCGAATCGTCGCGCTATGACCGCTGGAGCCTGAACGGCTACACGCGCGACACCAATCCCCTGCTGTCGAAGGAAGAAAACCTGGTGGCGCTGAGCGATGTGGTGACTTCCGTGGCCGCGACGCGGCTCTCGGTGCCCGTCATCATCTCGCGCAAGCCCGCGATGCAGAGCCTGAAGGACGGATTTACCGAAAAATCCTTCGTCAGCGCCTATAAGGAGGCGGGCTTCAAGACCTGGTGGCTGTCGAACCAGATCTCCTTCGGCAAGTTCGACACGCCGGTGTCCGTGTTCGCGAAGGAGGCGGACGTGATCCAGTTCCTGAACCTGGGCGGCTTCACCAACAACTCGAATTTAGACGAGATCCTGTTCGAACCGCTGCAGCACGCGCTGTCCGATACCGCGTCGAAAAAGCTGATCGTGCTGCACACGCTGGGCAGCCACTGGAACTACAGCCAGCGCCACCCGCAGTCCTTCGACAAATGGAAGCCTTCGCTGTTCGGCATCGACAAGCCGGTCTACACCGACCTCGATATCAAGCCGCAGCTGAACAACAGCTACGACAACTCCATCCTGTATACAGACTGGTTCCTGGCGCAGGTGATCGGTTCTCTGAAGGCAAGCGGCAAATCCGCCGCCCTCCTCTATGTGGCCGACCACGGCCAGACCCTGTACGACGGCAGCTGCCGCATTGCCTTCCACGGCCACAATACTCAGTATGAATTTCACGTGCCGGCATTCATGTGGTACTCGGACCAGTACATGAAGCGCTATCCGGACAAGATCGAACTGCTGGCCAAGCGCCGCAAGGCGAAGCTGGCCACGGAAAACATGTTCCACACCCTGCTGGACATGGCCGACATCCGCTACCCCGGCGACCGCCTCGAATGGAGCTTCCTCAGCCCCGAATTCAAGCGCCACAAGCGCTATGTGGACAGCTATGGCTGGGCCAACTACGACAACTCCACCTTCAAGGGCGATTGCCGCGAAGTGATCGACAAGGGCAAGCCGCTCAGCCGCAACTAGTTCGCCGGACATGCGGACAGCGCGGACACCGCGGACGCCGGTTTCGGCCACACCGGAACCCATAAGAATCAATGACTTAGGGATTGGCACGGTTCCTGCATAAGTGCAGGCATCGCTTAACCGTCCACAGACTAAGAACATGATCCGAGATACATCCCATCAAGACGCCGTGATCGCGCCGCCGCCGAACCACAAGCTCAAGCGCAATATCGTCATCGGCGCGGGCGCTGCGGCGCTGGCCGCCGTTGCGCTGTACCTGTACGGCGGCTGGGCCGGCAGCAGCCAGTCCGTGAACATCGCCCGCCTGCGCATTGCCGAAGTCACGCGCGGCACGCTGATCCGCGACGCCGCCGTCAACGGCCGCATCGTTGCCGCCGTGAGCCCGACGCTGTATTCCACCGCGCCTTCGTCCACCGTGACGCTGAAAGTGAAAGCCGGCGATACCGTGAAGCGCGGCGACGTGCTGGCCCAGCTGGAATCGCCGGACCTGCAGGACGAACTGAAAAAGGAACAGTCCACCTACCAGGAGCTGGTGGCCGAAGTGGGCCGCCAGCAGATCCTGGCGCGCAAGCAGCGCCTGCTGGCGCAGCGCGACGCCGACACCGCCGAAATCGACCGCCTCTCGGCGCTGCGCGTGCTGCAGCGCTACGAGAGCGTATCGAACGTGGACATCATCGCGAAGATCGACCTGCAGAAGGCAAAGGATGCCGTCGCTGCCGCCGAGATTCGCGCCAAGCATGCGAACCAGGCCTCTACGCTGGAGAAAGACAACGTGGAGCTGGAGCTGAAAACGAAGCAGGCGCAGTTGGAACGCCAGAAGCTGAACCTGGCGAATGCCCAGCGCCGTGTGGATGAACTGACGGTGCGCGCACCGGTCGATGGCTTCATCGGCACCCTGTCGGTCGCAAACCGCAGCGTGGTGCAGGCGAACACGCCGCTGATGACCCTCGTCGACCTGTCGGCGCTGGAGGTTGAACTGGAAGTGCCGGAGACCTATGTGAACGACCTGGGCCTGGGCATGAGCGCCGAGATCCTGGTCAACGGCGTGAAGACGACCGGCAAGCTGTCCGCGCTGTCGCCGGAAGTGGTGAAGAACCAGGTGCTGGCGCGCGTGCGCTTCGATGGCAAGCAGCCGGACGGCCTGCGCCAGAGCCAGCGCGTGTCGGCCCGCCTGCTGATCGACGAGAAGCCGAATGTGCTGCTGGTGGCGCGTGGCCCATTCGTGGAGTCCGAAGGCGGACGCTATGCCTACAAGGTGGTGGACGGCATTGCCGTGCGCACGCCGATCCAGATGGGCGCCACCAGCATCAATGCCGTGGAAATCATCAGCGGCCTGAAACAGGGCGACAAAGTGGTTGTCGCCGGTACCGAAACCTTTGAAAACGCCCCGCGCGTTTCGATCAACAAGTAACACTTCCCTATCAAGAAGAGAGGCCACCATGCTGCGCATGACTAACCTGAGCAAAGTCTATCGTACCCACATGATCGAAACCCACGCGCTGCGCGGTTTCGAAATCCACGTCAAGCAGGGCGAGTTCGTGACCGTGACCGGTCCTTCCGGTTCCGGCAAGACCAGCTTCCTGAATATCGCCGGCCTGCTGGAGGAATTCACCGACGGCGAATATATCCTCGACGGCATCAATGTGAAGGGTATGGACGACAACGCCCGTTCCAAGCTGCGCAACGAGAAGCTGGGCTTCATCTTCCAGGGCTTCAACCTGATTCCCGACCTGTCGCTGTTCGATAACGTGGACGTGCCGCTGCGCTACCGGGGCTTCAATGCCGCCGAACGCAAGGAGCGCATCGAGGACGCGCTGTCCAAGGTGGGCCTGGCTTCGCGCATGAAGCACTACCCGGCCGAACTGTCCGGCGGCCAGCAGCAGCGCGTGGCGATCGCGCGCGCACTGGCCGGTTCGCCCAAGCTGCTGCTGGCCGACGAGCCGACCGGCAACCTGGATACCCAGATGGCGCGCGGCGTGATGGAGCTGCTGGAAGAGATCAATGCCCAGGGCACCACCATCCTGATGGTGACGCACGATCCGGAACTGGCTACCCGCTCGCAGCGCAATGTGCACATCATCGACGGCCAGGTGTCCGACCTGGTGCGCAAGACCCCAACGCTGGTGGCTTAAGGAGCGAGCATGTTCAGCTACTACTTCAAACTTGGCCTGCGCAACCTGCGCCGCAACCCGGCGCTGACGGCGCTGATGGTGCTGACGCTGGCCATCGGCGTGGCATCGAGCATCAGCACCCTGACCATCCTGCACGTCATGTCCGGCAACCCGATGCCGCACAAGAGCGACCGCCTGATCGTACCGCTGTTCGACAACGGCCCGATCGAAGGCTACTCGCCGGGCGATGAGCCGAACGACAACCAGCTGAGCTACGGCGACGTGCAGCGCCTGCTGGCCTCCGGCAAGGGCGAGCGCCGCACCGCCATCATGGGCCTGGGCGGCGCTTTCGAACCGGACCGCAAGGACGTCAACGCGTTTTCCGCCACCGGCGCCGGGCCGACCAAGGACTTCTTCGCCATGTTCGACATTCCCTTCCTGTACGGCGGCGCATGGTCCGAGGCCGACGACAAGGCGGCGACAGACGTGATGGTGCTGACCCGCGCCCTGTCGGAAAAGCTGTATGGCGATGCCAACCCGGTCGGCAAGCGCGTGCGCTACAACGGCTTCGACTACCTGATTACCGGCGTGATGGACAAATGGGATCCGATCCCGCGCTTCTACCGCGTGGTCGGCAAGGGCGCCTTCAGCACCGAGGATGAGTTCTTCATTCCGCTGAGCAGCGCAACCCGCCACGAGTTCAGGAACAGCGGCAACACCAACTGCAGCGGCGGCAACCGCGATCCCGGCTACCAGGCTTTCCTCGACTCCGAATGCACCTGGCTGCAATTCTGGTTTGAGCTGCGCTCCGCCAGCGACCGCAGCGACCTGCAGAACTACCTCGACGCCTATGCCGCCGAACAGCGCAAGCTGGGCCGCCTGAAACGCAATGCGCCGAACCAGCTGTTCGACCTGATGGAGTGGATGGACCACCTGAAAATCATCGGCAACGACAACAAGCTGTCGGCCTGGCTGGCGTTCGGCTTCCTGCTGCTGTGCCTCGTGAATACCGTGGGCCTGCTGCTGGCGAAGTTCTCGGTGCGCGCCTCCGAAGTGGGCGTACGCCGCGCGCTGGGCGCCTCGCGCAAGGAGATCTTCCACCAGTTCCTGACCGAGACCGCGGTGGTCGGCCTGGTCGGCGGCCTGCTTGGCCTGCTGCTCGCCTTCGGCGCGCTGGCCCTGATCGCCATGCAGTCCAAGGCGCTTACCATCGTCGCCCATCTGGACTGGGTGATGCTGATTGCAACCTTCGCGATGGCCGTAGGCTCGGCGATCGTGGCGGGCCTGCTGCCAACGTGGCGCGCCTGCCAGGTCACGCCCGCCATCCAACTTAAATCCCAGTGAGGCCCAGCATGGAAATCCGACCAATCCTTTCTGCGCTGATGCGC
This sequence comes from Pseudoduganella rhizocola, assembly GCF_045984285.3. Lineage (NCBI taxonomy): Bacteria > Pseudomonadati > Pseudomonadota > Betaproteobacteria > Burkholderiales > Oxalobacteraceae > Pseudoduganella > Pseudoduganella rhizocola. The sequence goes on along the minus strand of NZ_JBJQIK030000017.1, from coordinate 51,768 downwards.
AACAAGACCGGCCCGATCCTGGTGGCGATCCAGGTCGCCATCAGTCTCGCCATCCTCGCCAACGCCCTGCATATCGTGAATGTGCGGCAGGGCGTGATGGCGCGTCCGACCGGCATTGCGCACGAAGAGGATGTAATCCACGTCCAGATCAACAACCTGAAAACCAGCGACGAGTTCAACGAAATCCTGGCCGAGCAAAAGCGCCAGCGCGACGTGCTGCGCGCAGTGCCGGGTGTGGTCTCGGTGGCGCAAACCAACCAGACCCCAATTTCCCGCTCCGGCTGGAATTCGGGCATCGCCGCCGACCGCAAGCAGCAGAAAGTCACCACCGGCGCTTCCTACTACTTCACGCCGGACTCCCTGGTGAAAACCTGGGGCCTGAAGCTGGTGGAAGGCCGCGACTTCGCGCCCACCGAAGTGATCGACGTCGATGAACGCAAGAGCAACGAGACGCCGAAAATCGTCATCATCACGCAAGCCCTGGCGAAGAAGCTGTGGCCGGACGCCACCAGCTATGTCGGCAAGCCGATTTACCTCGGCACGGGCGACGATGCCGACGAGCTGCGCGTGATCGGCGTGACGGAAGCGATGCAGTCCACCGGCGGCGAGGTGGGCGAACGCGGCGAGATGTCGACCATGGTGCCGATGCGCCTGATCACCTCCCCGCGCGCCATGTACACGCTGCGTGCCGAGCCGGGCCAGCGCGACCGCGTGATGAAAGAGGTGGAAGAGGCGCTGCAGAAATCGGCCAACAACCAGGCCGTGGTGCGCGCCAAGACCATGGAGCAGGACCGCAATGACCGCTACCGCGCGGACAAGGGCCTGGCCTGGATGCTGATTACCGTCAGCGTGCTGCTGATGCTGGTGACTGCCAGCGGCATCGTCGGCATGGCCAGCCTGTGGGTGATCCAGCGCCGCAAGCAGATCGGCGTGCGCCGCGCGCTGGGTGCGAAGAAGGTGGATATCCTGCGCTACTTCATCACCGAGAACCTGATGATCACCAGCGCCGGGGTGGCAGCCGGCCTGCTGAGCGCCCTGGCGCTGAACCAGCTGCTGGTGTCCAAGCTGGAGATGGCGCGGCTGCCGGCCGACTACCTGCTGGGCGGCGCCGCCATCTTCCTGGCGCTGGGGGTGGCAGCGGTATATGGCCCGGCATGGCGCGCCGCCAGCATTTCGCCGGCCACCGCCACCCGCGGCGTCTGAGCCGCCCTGCTTGATGTTATGCTGACGGCATGCCTACTACACTGATCATTGACGACAATGCCGCCGTCGCCGTAGCGCTCGAAGTCCTGTTTTCCCTGCACGACATCGACGCGCTGCGCGCGAGTTCTCCCGAGGAAGGCCTGGCGCTGCTGGCGCAGCGCGGCGCCAGCATCGACCTCGTGATCCAGGACATGAACTTCACCGCGGACACCACCTCCGGCGAGGAAGGCGTGGCGCTGTTCCGCGATATCCGCCAGCGCTACCCGGACCTGCCGGTGATCCTGCTAACGGCATGGACCCACCTCGACGCGGCGGTGGACCTGGTGAAGGCCGGCGCGGCCGACTACCTGGCCAAGCCCTGGGACGACAACCGCCTGATCGCCACCGTCAAGAACCTGATTGAGCTGGGCCAGGCCAACAAGGCCCTGCGCCAGCGTCTGCAGGGCGAATTGCGCCAGCGCCGCGAACTGGAACAGTTCGACCTGCGCGGCATGGTGTGGAACGACCCGGCCACCGAACGCGTGCTGACCCTGGCCTGCCAGGTGGCGCGCGCCGATGTGCCTGTGCTGATCAGCGGCCCCAATGGCACCGGCAAGGAACGCATTGCCGAAATCATCCAGGCCAATTCCGCCGTGCGCAACGGGCCCTTCGTGGTGCTCAACTGCGGCGCCCTGCCTGCGGAACTGATTGAAGCGGAACTGTTCGGCGCCGACGCCGGGGCCTACACCGGCGCCTCCAAGGCGCGCGAAGGCAAGTTCGAGGCGGCCGATGGCGGCACCCTCTTCCTCGACGAAATCGGCAACCTGCCGCTGGCCGGGCAGATGAAGCTTCTGCGCGTGCTGGAAACGGGGCGTTTCGAGCGCCTGGGCTCCAACCGCGAGCGCCAGGTGCGGGTGCGCGTGGTCAGCGCCACGAATGCCGACCTGCCGGCGATGATACGGGCCGGCACCTTCCGCGAAGACCTGTATTACCGCCTGAACGTGATTGAACTGAAGCTGCCGCCGCTGGCTACGCGCCCCGGCGACATCCTGCCGCTGGCGCGCCATTTCCTCGGCAACGGCAAGCGCCTGCAACCTGCCGCCGAGGCGGCCCTGCTGGCGCACGGCTGGCCCGGCAATGTGCGCGAGCTGAAGAACGTGATGGCGCGCGCCACCCTGCTCACCAGCGGCAGCGAGATCGACGCCCAGGTGCTGGGACTGCCCCTGCCATCGTCCGCCGGCAGCAGCGGCGCCAACGGCGACAATGAACCGGACCGCGACGCCATCGCCCAGGCCCTGAGCCGCGCCAACGGCGTGGTGGCGCAGGCGGCGGCGGAGCTTGGACTGTCGCGGCAGGCGCTCTACCGCCGCATGGAGCGGCTCGGTATCGCCCGTTCCTGATGAAACGCGACGCACAGGGAGGTGGCGGCGAAGGCCGGGACGGCGGCCCGGACGCCGAGCGGCGCCGCGACGGCAAGCGCGCCGCGCCGCGCAGGCCGCGCGGCCTGCGCCTGTCGCTGATGACGCGCTGGTCGGCCCTGATCGCGACGCTGCTGTCGCTGGGCGTGCTGATCGCCATCGGCCTCGATTACCTGTTTCCGGACCAGCCGCTGCTGGTGCTGGGCGTCTGCCTGCTGTGCGTGGTGCCGCTCTCGGTGATTACCATCCGCGCGCAGATGGCGCCTATCCTCTCGCTGTACCGCGCGCTGGGCGGCACCGTCACCAGCTACCGCGACGGCGACTTCTCCTTCAGCCTGCACTGGCCGCAGAACGATGAACTGAGCGACCTGGTGGAGGCCCACAACCAGCTGGGCCATGTGCTGCGCGAGCAGCGGCTCAACCTCGTGCAGCGCGAACTGCTGCTGGACACGATGGTGCAGAACACGCCGGTCGCCATGCTGCTGGTGGGCGACGGCGGCGCCGTGGTGTATGCCAACGTGTCGGCCCGCCACCTGCTGAACGAAGGCAGGAAGCTGGAAGGCCACCACCTGCAGGAGCTGCTGGCAAACGCTACGCCTGCCCTGCGCGACGCGATGAAGCGCGGCGGCGACGGCCTGTTCACCACCGGCGAAAACGAGGAAGAGGAAGTGTTCCACCTCGCGCGCCGCCGCTTCAACCTGAACGGGCGGCGCCACGAACTGCTGCTGCTGCGCCAGCTCACGCTGGAGCTGCGGCGGCAGGAAGTGCAGACCTGGAAAAAGGTGATACGCGTGATCAGCCATGAACTCAATAATTCGCTGGCGCCCCTGACTTCGCTGGCGCATTCCGGCGCGGAGCTGGTGCGGCGCGGCCAGACGGAAAGGCTGCCGCAGATCCTGGCCACCATCGAGGAACGCACGCGCCACCTGGAGGGCTTCATTCTCGGCTACGCGCGCTTCGCCAAGCTGCCCGCGCCGCGCCCCGAGCCGGTGGCCTGGCCCGGCTTCCTGGACAAGCTGGCGGAGCAGGTGGCCTTCCGCCGCAGCGGCGACCTGCCGGAAGAGCATGCGCTGTTCGATCCGGCGCAGATGGAACAGGCCCTGCTCAACCTGTTGAAGAACGCCCACGAATCCGGCTCCGCCGCGAACGCCGTGGTGCTGGATGTGCGCAAGGTGCAGGATGCAATCCGCATCGAGGTGCAGGACCGCGGCCCCGGCATGAGCGATGCAGTGCTCACCAATGCCCTGGTGCCCTTCTACTCCACCAAACGCAGCGGCACCGGCCTCGGGCTGGCCCTGGCGCGCGAGATCGCGGAAGCCCACGGCGGCCGCATCACGCTGGCCAACCGCGACGGCGGCGGACTGACCGTGACCATCATCCTGCCCGTGGTTCCGGCGGCGGAGTAGCTGCGCTGGTAAACTGCGGGCATGCAGAAGCAACGATTCGACCTGCCGGGACATCCCCCGGCCACCATTACTGAATTCCAGGGCGTACGCTCGCTCCATCTCGGCACCTCCTGGGTGCAAGGGGCCATGCGCCTGTCCAGGCCCGATGTCATCGAGCTCGAATACGTGCGCATGATGATGATGTGGATGCTGTTCATGGATAATCCGCGCCGCATCGTGCAATTGGGCCTGGGCAGCGCCGCGGCCACCAAGTTCTGCTACCGGCGCTTTCCGCAGGCCGACGTTACGGCCATCGAGCTCAATCCGAACGTCATCGCCATCTGCGAAGCGCTGTTTGCGCTGCCGCCGAACGACGAACGCCTGCATGTGCGGCAGATGGATGCCATGGATTTTGTGACCGACCCTGCGAACCACGGCACGGTGGACGTGCTGCAGGTGGACCTGTACGACGAGGAGGCGCGCGGGCCGGTGCTGGATACTCCCGAGTTCTACCAGGCCTGCTTCGACTGCCTGGCCGAGAACGGCATCATGACCACCAATGTCTTCGGCGATTTCAGCAACTACGGCAAGAACATCCAGGCCATGGAGCTGGTATTCGATGCCGTAGTATGGCTGCCCGAAGTGCATGACGCGAACATCATCGTCATCGCCTTCAAGCAGTCGCCGTCACTGGACTTCAGCGTGCTGTATGAACGCGCGGGCGCCATCAAGAAGCAGTACAACATGAACGCCAAAGACTGGGTCAACGGCCTCAAGTCCTGGATGCTGGACCATCAGTGACCGCTGGCCCGGTGCATGCCTAGCGGGCGGCGCAGAAGCCCACGTCGCGGTTGCTGCTGTTGGCGGCGAGGTCCTTGTTCCAGTCAGGGCCGGAGACCTGCATGCTGGCGCCGTTCTGGACGATCTTGCCGCTCCAGTGCGAGGTGACGGTGCCCGCCACCGGCACCGTCACCGTCCAGTTCACGGCTTTCGATGACGAGGCGTTGGTCACAACCACATTGGCGCAGTAGCCACTGGTCCAGTCGTTGCTGATGACCACCGTGCCGGTGACGGAGCCTGCCGGCGGCGGCGGCTCGTTCGGCGGCGGCGCAGCCTTGCGGGTGGCGCAGAAGCCGACTTCACGCGTCTCCTGCGGATCGATATATTTATTCCACTCGGCGCCCGATACATTCAGCTTTTCTTCGGCAACCGTATACACGCCGCCCCACAGCGAATTCACGCTGTCCGTGAACGGCAGCGCCACCTTCCACTCGCCCGGATAGTCGCCGGTGTTCTTCACCAGCAGGCTGGCGCAGTAGCCGCTGCCCCAGTCGTTGCTGACATTGAGCGTGGTGCTCAGCTGCGGCGGCGGAGGCGGCGGCAGCGGGTCGGGGTTGGGGCCCGGATCGGTGGCGTTCGGATCGAGGAAGGCTTTCTTGACGGCGAACAGCAGCGGGTTGTTCACGCCGTTCGTGGTGCCGTAGTTCACCAGCCAGATAATGGTGCCGCCCGCGCCCTCGCCTTCGCGCGTGCTCTGCGACCATGCGCCCTTGGCGGCAATGCTGGTTTCATCCTCATAGCTCACATAGCCGGTGGCGCCGGTGTTACGGGTGGACGGCGTATAGCCGCCGCCCGGATAGGTGCGGTAGCCCATCTGCGACGATGCTTCGAAGCCGTAGATGCCATTCGACAGATAGCCATGCTTGGCCAGCTGCGCATAGTTCCAGGTGACGTCATTGACCGAGAAGGAATTGAAATCGTAGCCCGCGGTCGGCTGGCCCGGATGCGTGAACGGCGGCTTGTAGGCCAGGCCGTAGAAGCCGATGCCCATGCCGATCTTGCTGCGCGGGATACCGGCATCCACATACAGCTTGATGCTGCTGGCGATGTCGGTCGGGCGCGAACCGGTGCGGCCCGTGAGCGGAGCGAAGGTAGTGGTGTCCCAGCCTTCGCCAAACCAGGCCATGCCGTAGCTCATGATATTGAACTGGTCCACCAGCCCCGCCACGCGCACATCGTGTGCGCTGGCTGCCTGGTAGTTCGGGTTCAGGGTGCCGGCCGGGAAGGTGATGATGACCGGCCTGTCCTGATAGCGCGGGCGGGAATTCGCTTCGGCACGCAGGTCGATGATCAGCTGCTCCAGGCGCGCCTGGCTTTCGGTGTCGCTGCTGTCGATGCCTTCCCAGTCCACGTCGATGCCGTCGTAATCGCGCGAGACCATGAAGTCCACCAGGTTCTTCACGAAGGTGGCGCGCACGCCCGGCGCGGTGGACGCGCTGAAACCGGCATTGTCGCCCTCGCCGCCCAGCATGATGATGGCCTTGGTGCCCACATGGTGGGCGCGGTCCACCAGGTACTGCTCCACCGTGCGGTAGGGCGCGCCGGGGCCGATCTTCTTGCTGGTCTGCGCGTCGCTTGCCCCCAGCAGCACCTCGCCCGGCTGGCCGCCGAACTTGCCGCCGCCCGGGCCGATACGCGCGAAAACAAAGTGCGTCATGGCCCGCATGTCCACGTGCTGCGGCGCCTGGTAGTCGCTGTTGTTCCAGAAGTAGCCGCCGTAATAGCCAGTGACCCATTGGCCGCCCTGGGCCTGGGCGGTATTGATCGAACCGAAGGCCGAGAAGGCCAGCAGCGCAGCGGCTGCCATTTTGAAGGTCTTGTTTCGCATTTTCTGCTCCGTTTAGATGCTGTACGGCAACTTTAACGGAAGCGTCACTGCGGAATTGTCGGAAAAATGTCCCCGACGGTAGGTCTTTTGTAGATAGCCACTAGTTATGGGGGCATAAGGTTACGGCAAATTCTCATGCTGAGCACGCACTATTTTAGAGCGTGCCTTTCTCGCAACAATACGTTACAAGCAGCTTGGAGTGCCAGTCTGCGCCGCAGTAGGATTGCCAGCGCAGCAATACCAGAACGTACTTTATTACGTCGAAAAATAAACAACGAGAGATCCTGCCCATGACAAAAAGTCCCCAGTTTTTCCGTCGTACCCTCCTCGCCAGCGCTGCACTGCTGGCGGCCAGCGGCGCCTTTGCGCAGAACGATGCCGCCGCGGTTCCCGAACAGCAGACCGTGGTCGTTCTGGGTTCCCGCTCCGCTGCCAAGACGGCGCTCGACACCGCCGCCCCGGTTGGCCTGATCAGCCTGAAGGACATGCAGACCGCCGGTCCGCTGGAGCTGGGCAAACTGCTGCAGACGCTCGACCCGTCCTTCAACTTCTCCAACACCTTCATCAGCGACGGCACCGACATCATCCGCCCGGCCACCCTGCGCTCGCTGGGCCCGGACCAGCTGCTGGTGCTGGTGAACGGCAAACGGCGCCACCAGCAGGCGCTGGTGAACGTGCAGCAGACCGTGGGCCGCGGCTCGGCCGGTACCGACATCAATGCGATTCCGCTGTCCGCCATCCACCATATCGAAGTGCTGCGTGACGGCGCGGCGGCGCAATATGGCTCGGACGCGATTGCGGGCGTGATCAACATTGTCCTGAAGAGCAATGTCAATGAAACGGCGCTGAGCGGCACGCTGGGCACCACCTCCGAACACGACGGCGACCTGATCTCCGGCAGCGTGAACCGCGGCTGGGCCATCGGCCAGGACGGCGGCTACATCAACGTGTCGGTCGAAGGCCGCCGCCGCAAGGAAACCAACCGTGCCGGCCCGGACACGCTGCGCGTGAACCCGCCGCGCGTGACCCAGCGCATCGGCGACAGCGATGCCAAGGACGCCTACCTGTGGTGGAATGCCGCGCTGCCGGTGGACGCTTCCGGCGAGTTCTACTCCTTCGGCGGCGCCTCGAAGCGCAAGGGCGACTCGTCCGGCTTCTACCGCTCCGCCGGTGACGGCCGCACCGTGCCTGCCGTGTACCCGAACGGCTTCCTGCCCAACCTCCTGACCACGGTGAAGGATGCATCCTTCGCTGTCGGCTACCGCCGCGACCTGGCGAACGACTGGAAGGCCGACATCAGCGTGAACCACGGCCGCAGCGAGCTTGGCTTCCACGAAGGCCAGACCATCAACGTCAGCTACTGGTATGAGCCGAAACCGGGCGGCGGCATCTATGCGGAATCGCCGCTGGAAGCCGATACCGGCAAGCTGAAATTCAACCAGACCACCTTCAACGCCGACCTGAAAGGCCCGCTGAACGTGGGCGGCAAGGATATCTTCCTCGCCACCGGCTTCGAATGGCGCCAGGATAATTACCAGATCGTTGCGGGCGACCCGATGTCCTACCAGTATGGCCGCACCAACAACCCGGCCATCGTGATCCGCGACCAGAACGGCGATATCGCCGCCTCCGGCGCGCAGGGCTTCCCTGGCTATACGCCGGGCACCGCCGTCGATGACGGCCGCCACAACATCGCGCTCTACCTGGACGTGGAACACCGTCCGGTGCCGGAGCTGCTGCTGGCGGGCGCCGTGCGGTACGAGAAGTACTCCGACTTCGGCAACACCACCACCGGCAAGGTCAGCGCGCGCTGGGATCCGTCCAAGCAGGTGGGCGTGCGCGGCAGCCTGTCCAGCGGCTTCCGTGCGCCGGGCGTGCAGCAGGAGTTCTACAGCTCCGTGTCCACCAACCTGAACTCGGCCGGTGTGCTGACCGAAACGCTGACCGCGCGCCAGGACAGCGCCGTAACGCGCGCCCTCGGCATCAAGCCGCTGAAGGAAGAGACCTCGCGTAATGCCAGCATCGGCCTGGTGCTGCGTCCGGCGGCCAACTTCTCGCTGACCACCGACATCTACCAGATCAAGATCAAGGACCGCATCGTCTTCTCCAGCAATATCGCTCCGGAAGCCGGCGGCGGCCCGATCGCCAATGTGCTGGTACCGCTCAAGGTCGGCCAGGCGCAGTTCTTTACCAACGCGGTCGACACGAAGACCCGCGGTATCGACATCGTGGCGGAACACACGAACAAGATGCCGGGTGCGACGCTGGTGCTATCCGGCCAGCTGGGCTTCAACAAGACCGAAGTGACCGACCGCCACTCGACCTCCAGCATCCTCACCGGCGAACAGCTGTTCGACAAGGCGCAGGTGCTGCTGATCGAACGCGGCCAGCCACGCCAGCACCACGTGCTCGCGGCCGACTACACCCGTGGTCCATGGAACTTCAACACGCGCGCCAACTACTATGGCGAAGTGCAGGGCCAGGGCTTCACCGGCGACTACGTGCAGACCTGGGATGCCAAGTGGCTGCTGGACATGACGGTGCGCTACTCCTTCAGCAAGAAGACCAGCCTGACCTTCGGCGTGAACAATGTGTTCGACACCTACCCAACCAAGTGGGATCCGGTGAAGGCCGCTCCGTTCCCGCAGCTGGGCTTCACGCACTGCTGGGAAACCTGCCCGTTCGGCGTGAACGGCCGCTCGATGTACGTCCGTGTTGATACGGCCTTTTAATTAAGGCTTGCGGTTGGCGGTGAATGCCGCCAGGTGAATGATCGCCGCCAACCGTTTTACCAGTCCTTCGATCTGCTCCGCAGGCACCTGCGCGTAGCCCAGCATCAGTCCATTCCACCCCGTCTCACCGATCGCGTGCGCGCTCAGCGCATTGACGATAATGCCCTCTTCACGCGCGCGCTGGTTGATGTCGATATCCGAAATGCGCTGGTCGCGGAAGCGCAGCGAAAGGTGCATGCCGGCCGATGCGCCGTGCACTTCGGCGATTTTTCCCAGGTGCTTGTGCAGCGCCTCCACCAGCACGTCGCGGCGCTGCCCGTAGAGCCGCCGCATGCGGCGCAGGTGCAGCGCAAACTGGCCACTGCGCAGGAACTCCGCCAGCGCAAGCTGCTCTGCCGTGCGGCCGCTATTCGCCGACTGCGCGCGCATGGTAGCCATCGGGCCTGCCAGCTCGGGCGGCACCACAAGGAAGCCGATGCGCAGGCCCGGATACATGGTCTTGCTGAAGGTGCCGCAGTACAGCACCGGCGCATCCGGCGCCAGTCCCTGCATCGCCGAAAGCGGCGGGCCGTCGTGGCGGAATTCGCTGTCATAATCGTCTTCGATAATCAGCGCCCCGGCGGCGCGCGCGCCGTCGATCAGCGCCATGCGCCGCTGCAGCGAGAGCACCGTGCCCACCGGATACTGGTGCGACGGCGTCGTGTAGATCAGCCGCGGCTTGCGGCGCTTCCAGTCCGAGGCTTGCGGCGCAATGCCTTCTTCATCCACCGCAATCGCCTCCAGCTTCAGGCCCGCACTGCGGAACGCGGCAATCGCACCGCCATAGCCGGGGTTCTCCATCCACACGGTTTCGCCGTCGTCGGCACAGGCGCGTGCGCATAGCTCAAGGCTGCTCTGACTGCCGTCCGTAATGAAGACCTGGGACGCATCGCACACCACGCCGCGCGAGGCGCGCAGGTGGTCCGCAATCGCCTCGCGCAGGCTGGCGTCGCCGGCCGGGTTGCCGTAGTTGAGCTGGCGCGACTCGATCGCGCGCCAGGCACGGTCCAGCATGCGGCGCCACAGGGCGAGCGGGAAGCTGTCGAGATCAGGCACACCCGGCACGAAGGCCGACGCCACGCTGGCGGAGGCGTGCAGCCGGCGCAGGTTCTGCGCGCGCTTCGACAGGCCAGCCTGCGGCACCGGCGTGCGCTGCCTGCCCTGTTCGGGAACGATGCTGGCGACGATGGTGCCGCGCTTGTCCGTGGTCACAAAACCTTCGCTGGCCAGCTGCTCATACGCATACAGCACGGTATTGCGCGCCACGCCGAGCTCCGTGGCCAGCGCGCGCGTGGCCACCAGGCGGGTGCCCGCAGCCAGCGTGCCGTCGCGGATGGCCGAGCGCAGACATTCGTGCAGCAGGCGCTGGCGCGGCCAGGCGCGGTGGCCGTGCTGGCTGGTGAAGGCGGAAATGAGCAGCGCGTAGTCCATTGTGGCTCCATGAAATCGGGTATGGCTGGACCTTTTTTCAGGGCCAGCCAGCACATTATATTGTGGACTCATCAACCACCAAAGGGAATCACGCACCATGACACAGCCTGCAGCACCTTCCGCCCGCACCCGCGTGCGCCGCGCCGCCAACCGCGCCTCGTATGAAGACGGGACGCTGAAAGCGATCATCGATGCGGCCTACGTCTGCCACGTTGCGTTCGCGGACGAGGAAGGCGCGCACTGCATTCCCACCGCCTGCTGGCGCAGCGGCGAGCACCTCTACATCCACGGCTCGAACGGCAGCCGCATGCTGAAGGCGCTGCTGGCGCAGGATGCCTGTGTGACCATCACCCATCTTGATGGACTGGTGATGGCGCGTTCGGCCTTCAACCATTCGATGAACTACCGCTCCGCGATGATCTACGGGCGCTTCGAGCTGGTGGAGGGCGATGGCAAGCACGAAGCGCTGGCCGCTTTCATGGAGCACCTGGCGCCGGGCAGGCAGCAGCAATCGCGCCCCGGCAACGAAAAGGAATATGCCGCCACGACCGTGCTGCGGGTGGCGCTGGATGAAGCGGTGTGCAAGGTACGCAGCGGCGGGCCGAAGGACGATGAGGAAGACATGGCGCTGCCGGTATGGGCGGGCGTGCTGCCGCTGGTGCAGCAGCGTGCCGCGCCGGTACGCGATCCGGCATGTTCGGCGCCCGCGCCGGACTATGTGGTGGGCTGGTCGCTGGACTAAGCGTTCAGCGGCGCTCGCGCCACCACAGCGCGAGCATCGCCGCCGCGAACAGGGCGGCCCAGCACCACCCGGGCAGCAGCGCTGCTGCCTGCGCCGGCCCTGCAGTGCCGGTGCGGCTTTCCACTGAGGCCCTCGCAGGGGTCCTGCTGCGCGCGGCGTAGCGCGTGGTGGCGTCATGGCGCAGGGCGCGCTGCCATGCGGGCCAGTCGCCGTTTGCGAATACATACAGCTGCGTGGCGGCCATGCCGTTTGCGCCCACGGTCAGCCATCCGGCACGTTCCGGCCACACGGCGGCGCAGGCGGCGCCGGAACGGTCTGCGCGCGGCAGCAGTTCCACCTTTGCCGCGCCACCAGCCACAAGCTGGCCTGCCGCCAGCCCATCTGCGCAGATTTCCGTGCGCAAGCCCGGCAACGGCATCGGATCCGGGAAGCGCCACGTCTTGCCGGCGGCGCTTTCGCCAAGGCTCTGGTCGAATACGGTTTGCCACCACTGTGCCAATGCCAAGGGCTCGCTGATGGCATAACGGTGCCAGCCGCTGACCGACAGCCAGCTGATGCGCCCTTTTCTCCAGCTGCGCTGCGACAGCCATGGTTCGCCTTCGGCATCCACCGCCATTGCACGCCAGCCGGATCCTTTTGCCACAGGCAGAAGCGGCGCTGCCGCCAGCTGCAGCTTTGCGGCCTGGCGTTGCGGGTCGTCGCCTTGCGCGGGCGCCAGCCGCAGGTCCATCGCGCGCTGCCAGAACCCGGCCTGAGAGGCGCTGCCGCCCAGCACCAGCATGGGCGTACCTTCCCCTACCTGCGCAAGCAAGGCCGCCAGCGCTTGCGGGGCGAGCCCCTCGGCATAAGCAGCGTCGATCACGATGCCATGCGGTGCACTCAGCACTTCAGATGGCGTTTCGCTGCGCGCCACCGACTTTCCGAGCTGCGTGCGCCAGTCCAGTACCGCCCCGCTATCCGTCAGCAGCTGATTCAGTGCGCGCGCATCGAAAGATGGCGACGCGAAGCGCCCTTGCAGCCGCAGCGGCATGGGCGCCTGCACAAGCAGAGGCACCGGGCCTTCCGCAATGGTCTTGCCTGCGGCGTTGCGCAGCCGTGCCGTCAATACCATCGATTCCGCAACGGGCGGCAGCCATGTGAGCGACAGCATGTTCCCGCGGCCGTCCGCTTTCGCCTCGGCCAGAACCTGCCCGTTCTCGGCAAGCAGTTGCGCGCTCCAGGGCTCCGGTGCCGAGGGACGGCGGATGGTCAGCGCGAACACCCGGCCCTGGGCGATCGAACGCGGGAAATCAAGCCACAGCTTGTCCTGCGGGGCCGGCTGCCATTCCATCGGCAAGGCCGGAAGATCGTTCCACATGGCCTCACGCAGCCCATCGCCCCGCACCCGCAGGCGTTCGGCCTGCGCTGCATTCGCCAGTCCGGCCCGCAATGCGGTTGGGTCTTCCGTATCCAGCGTTGCAGTGATGGCCCTGGGCGGAACACGTTCATGCAGAAGCAGCGCAGCGAGCGCGAAGCCTGCCAGCAGCACAAGGCCTGCGTCCGGCCACTGCCCGCGCCGGAGATAGTGCAGTGCGGCCAACAGGCCAACGGCGGCAGCGAGCATTGGCATCATGGCTGCCTCCCTTGCGCAAAGGCGTCGCCGACCGTGTTGCGTGGCGCCGGTTTCGCCTGCAAGCGCAGCTTTGCGGCGAGGGTGCTGCGCAGCCAGGCACGCAGCGGCGCCCGGCACGATGCGCAGCCGTCCTGCACTTCCTGTACCAGCACCAGCGCGGCGAGACGCTTGTCATCCTCGGCCAGCGCCGCCAGCGCTTCACGCGCGGTACGCGGCCACAGCGCTGGCAGTGCACCCTCGCCTGCCAGCGCCCCGATCAGTTCACGCACTTCGGCCGGAACGGCGTCCGATCCGCCGTCCTGCTTGCGCTGGTAGCTGCGCGCGCCGATGGCATCGCCGCTCAGGCGCTTCTCCTCCTTGATGGCAGGCGGAACGAAGGCGGTGCGGTGCAGGTAGATGCGCTCGGCCTGCTGCAGCTCCTTGATGGCGTCGAGCGCCTTATTCTCAGGCGCCAGCGCGGCTTTGGGCGTGATCGCCGCCAGCGCCTTCTCTGCATCCCACATCGCGGAGATGGCGCGGCGCAGCACTTCCTTCGTTTTCGGGTCGAAGATGGTTGCGTTGTCTTCCATATCGTGGGCGTGCCCGAACTGCGCCGCGAGGTTGGTGCTGCCGTCCATAGGCTTGTGGCCGTGCCCATCGCCTTCGTGGTGGTGGTCTTCATCGGCGAAGAGGGTCGATTCCTCGCCCAGGAACTGGCCGTAGCGGCGGCGCAGCTGCGCCTGGTCCGCAGCAATCCCTTCGCTGCGTTCGCGCACCGCCGCTGCGCTCAGCTTCCCGCCCTGCATGTCGGACAGCAGCTGCTCGGTATCGATGATGATCTGCCGCTGGCTGCGCAGGTTCTCCGGCTTTACCATCGACGGCAAGGCCGATGCATCGAGCGATTCGGCTTCAGGGCCCGGCAAGCGCAGCGTATAGGTCGGGGTCTGGACGGTATGGGGTTTGTCCGGCGCGTTATCGGTGACGCGGACGAAGAAATACAGCTCATCGCCCGGCTCCATGCCGAGTTCCGTGAGCAGCCAGGTCTTCTGCCAGTTGCGCGTGCGCGGATCAGCGGAGCGCGGCAGCGGCACTTCCCTGTCGCTGAAGCGAATGTTCTCGCCGCTGCCGCGCGCCAGCGTCAGGTGCAGCGTGGCCCGCTCGATCGCGTAATCGTCCTTTGCGCTCACGGCGATGGCGGCGGTTTGCGCATCCCTGGCCAGCACCGTGACCGCTTCCTTTGGCGTTGTGATCGACACAGTTGGCGCCTGGTCCGGTATCACGCGGATGGTGTAGCGTGCCGCGCCCTGTTCCCTGCTGCGCCAGAACACGGATTCTGTCGCCGTCCATGCCGCACATGCGCCGGCGCGCACGGCCAGTCGCTGGCCGATGCTGATCTCGATTTCGGCATCCTTGCCTTTGGCGCACCAGCGCACTTCCGAGTGCTGCGGCAACTGCAAATCACGCGCTTCGGTGTCGAATGGCCGGGCTCCCGTGTAGGCGGACGGGGTGACGCGCAGCGTCAAGCTGCCCGGAAACGCCTGCGGCCCCACTTGACGAGCCGGTGCGGCGCCGTCCGCTCGCACATGTGGTGCTGCGGCGAGGACGGCAATTGCCGCTGCCGCAATCAGCGCTGCAGCTGCCGGAATCAGGTTGATACGGATATGCCGTTTTACCAGTGCATATGCGAAGCCCTCTTCGAGCGAATGGGCGCGGCCGGCAATCCTGCTGCGCTGAAGCTTTGCCACCACACCCTGCGGCTCCTGTGCGAGCAGGCCGCTGCTGTCTTCCAGCTGCGGATAAGCCTCGTTCAGCCAGCCGGCCCATTGATGCCGCACGCGCCTGCGAAGCGCGCTGTGGTCCCAGACGATCCACACAAGGACCGCCAGCATGATGGCGCCGCCTGAAGCGAGCAGCGCTATCCCTCCTTGCATGGCCACGGTGAAGGCCAGTGCTGCGGCGGGCGCCACGGCGGCACCGATCCAGCCTGGACACCGGCGGCGGATGGCTGCGCGTTCGAGTTCCTTGCGTAGCGGCAGGGACAGATCAGCGGCGTCGGACATGGGCTGTGATCCGTTCGAGGATGAAAAACAGGAGCAAGGCCCAGGCCAGCCAGTCGGATGGGCGTTGCTGCTGGCTGCTGCGGACGGCAGGGTTGGCAACCAATGCGGCCGATGGCATCGGATAGGGACCTGGCTGCAGGTGCAGCTGCTGCCATGTTTCGTAGATGGCGGCTGCAGTGCTTCCACTCGCCGCAGGCCAGTCGGGAGAACGCCAGACACGGCCCTGTGCGGAATCCGCGATGGCCAGGCGCAGCCCATTGACCTCGATTGCTATCGCGCCGGCAGGTGCGGCGCCGGTGCGCCACCACAGTGGGGATTTCCATGCGGCCGGAGGATTGCCGTCGCGGTCCCATATAACGAGTTCCGTGTCCGCATCCGGCACCTGGCTGATATCGAACCTGTCGCCCGCCGCGCCGAATGCTGCGACCAGTGCGCGCCATTGCGGCTCGCGTTCCGGTGTGCTGGCGAGGACGATGTGGCGGGTTTGTGCCGCAGGCTTCCGCGCATCGGGAAACACCCGCACTGTCACCGGCAGCGAGAACTGCGGCAATAGCGCGGGCATGGGCAATGCGCGCGCCAGCACCAGTACCCGGGCGTTGCCGCGGAACTCATGCTGGTGAGTTGCCAGCCATTGCAGCGGGTCTGTGGAGAGCTGCACGGTGTTCGCGCTGGAGAGTCCAGCTACCGCTTGCTCGCGTGCGGAGAGCCCGGGCGGGATGTCTGACGTGGCGAGCACGGTGTCGCCGCGCCATGGCATCACAGTAACCGCCAGCCATGCGATCAGCGCCAACAGCAGCAGCAGACGGAACAGCAAGAGCAATCGTTCCTGCCAGCGCGGCGTGCGCTGCTGCTGTGGCGTGGTGGCCGGCAGGAAGCGCGCGGTTGCCAGCAGACCGGCCTTGTGGCGCTCGCGGCGGCGCATGTGCAGCCAGAGCGGCACCAGAAGCACCGGCAGCGCGAGCCACCACCACGGCTGGAGGCTGGCGATCACCGGGCACGCTCCGTGCGCAGCCAGCGCCGCAATACCTCGCCCAGCGGCTGCTCGATACGGGCTTCCAGCAACGGGACGTCGCTTTGCACGCAGGCCGCGCGTACGCCGTCGATGTGCGCGGCCAGTGCATGCAAGTACTCCGGCCTGTCGGCATCGGCCAGGCGGTGGAGGCCCGGCGCCACAGCTGAGCTCCTGTCCACCTTGGGGTCAGGCACCAAGGTGGACACGGGCTCGGCTGCGGGGCGGGGCGGTTCGGGGTCGCGGTAGGCGGCGGAGGCGGGGATGGTGCCTTCGGCTTCGGCTTCGGTGCGCAGCATCAGCAGGCGCACGTCGTGGCGCATGCGGCGCAGGCGCAGCAGGGCATCGCCCTGTGCCGAAGGCCAGTCCAGGAAGTCGCTGGCGGCGAAGACCATGGCCGGCGCGTGCAGGAACGGCATGGCGCCGCGCAGGCCGTCCGCTTCAGGCAGCAGGCCCGCCGGTTTGGCGCGCATGAGGGCGGCCAGCACGCGCTGCAGCTGGCGTGGGCCGCGCGATGCGGGGACGAATTCGGTTCTTCCATCGCAGCAGATCACCAGGCCGAAGGCATCGCCCTGGCGCTGCGCTATCGCGGCCACGCAAGCCAGCGCAGTGCGCGCGAACCAGTGTTTGTCCAGGCCCTCGATACGGCGGCTTGGCTCGGCCATGGAGGCGCTGGCGTCCAGCCAGAGCCAGACGGCGACGTGGCTGTCGCGTTCCGCCTCGCGGACGTAGTACCGGTCGGCGCGTGCCAGCAGCTTCCAGTCCACGCGCCGCCATTCGTCGCCCGGCGCGTAGGCGCGGTATTCGGAGAATTCAACGCCCGCACCGCGCTCGCGGCCCGCATGAATGCCATGTCCCAGCCCCGCCAGCACATGGCGGATGACCAGATCCAGGTTGGCGGAATGCGCCAGCAGCGACGAGGTGTCGAGCATTGCGTTTATTCGGGACGGATTTGCTCGCGCAGTGCGGCCAGCACGTCGGCGATGCTGACGCCGTCCGCTTCGGCTTCGAAGTTGCGCAGCACGCGGTGCGCCAGCACCGGCAGCAGCATGGCTGCAATATCTTCACGCGTCACCGCCAAGCGCTTGTGCATCAGGGCGCGCGCCTTCGATGCCAGCACCAGCGCCTGCCCGGCACGCGGCCCCGCTCCCCAGCCGATGTGCTTCTGCACCGCGGATACGGTACTTTCGGCGGGCCGCGTGGCGCGCACCAGGCGTGTTGCGTAGCGCAGCAGGTGGTCGCCAATCTGGATTTCGCGCACCAGGGCCTGCAGGCGCAGCAGCGTGCCCACATCCATCGCAGCAGCTGCGTCGCTCAGGCCTGCGTGCGTGGTCGCGGAGACCATCGCTATCTCTTCGTCCTCGCTCGGATAGCCCACGTCGATCCGCAGCAGGAAGCGGTCGAGCTGCGCCTCGGGCAGTGGGTAGGTGCCGGCCTGCTCGATCGGATTCTGCGTGGCCAGCACAAAGAAGGGCTTCGGCAGCGCATGCGTCTGGCCCGCGAAGGTGACGGCGCGCTCCTGCATTGCTTCCAGCAGCGCGGATTGCGTCTTCGGCGGAGCGCGGTTGATTTCGTCCGCCAGCAGCACCTGGGTGAACACGGGGCCTTCCTGGAAACGGAACTCGCGCTTGCGCGTCGCCGTATCTTCTTCGAGGATCTCGGTGCCGACGATATCGGAAGGCATCAGGTCCGGCGTGAACTGCACGCGGCGGAACTGCATGCTGGTGGCCTGCGCCAGCGATTTCACCAGCAGCGTCTTGCCCAGGCCCGGCACGCCTTCCACCAGCGCATGGCCGCCCGCCAGCAGGCAGATCACCAGCGACTCAACCACGTCCTTCTGCCCGATGATGACCTTGCCCATGCTGTCCATCAGCGCGTCCACGCTGGCGGTCAGCGCCGCGATTTCAGTTTCGTTCCAGCCGCTCTCAGACACCGTCATGCTCCCAGCGCATATTGAATGATGTTGACGGCGAAGCGCGTGTTGTCCACCGCCAGCCATCGCTTGTTGCGAAAATCGTAGTCCCACTCGCAGCCGTAGTCCTTGTTGCTGTACAGGACGCGCACCCGGCCGCCGATCTCGATTGCTTTCAGATAGTCGTGCACGAGATCATCGCCCCACCCGTTCAGCTCCACGCTGGTATTCGGCGGGCCATCGAAAGTGAAGAAGCTCGAATACACCGGATGGTTGTTGGGAATCTTGTGCAGCGCCTTCGCGCCGAAAATCTTCGCCATCTCGGCTTCGAAGGATTTGGCGAACAGGCCGTCGATATCGTGGTTGCAGTCGTCCACGAACACGAAGCCGCCGCCCTTCACGTAGCGCTCGAAGTTCCTGCGCTCGGCGGCGGTGAACTGCACCAGCTTGTGGCCGGCCAGGTAGCAGAACGGCGCTTCCAGCATCTTCGGGTCGGACAGCGCAACAATGCGCTCCACGGTGTCCACCTTCAGTGTGGTGTACTCCACCAGCGAATTCAGGACATTGCTCGGCATACGCACATCCACGTCCCAGTCGCCCGACTCATAAGTCAGGCGCGTGAAGTAGAAGTCGTATGCCGCCATCGGATTTACACCGCGTCCGATTTGGACGTGAAGTTGAACTCGCGCACCTTCATCGCCGGAACCATCATGCGGAAGCGGGAATCCGCCTCGCCGATCAGCATCGGCTTGCCCAGTTCATCGATGTTGTTCAGCAGCGCCACCGGGCTTTCGTTGAAGCGGAAATTCTTCACCGGGTACTTGATCTGGCCGTTCTCCACATAGAAGGTGCCGTCGCGCGTGAGGCCCGTGAGCAGCACCGACTGCGGATCGACCATGCGGATATACCAGGTACGGGTGACGAGGATGCCCTTCTTGGTGCTGGCAACCAGCTCCTCGGTGGACTTGCTGCCGCCCGCCATGATGATATTGCCGTGGCTCGCCGTCGCAGCCTTGCCCTGCTTCTGCGCCCAGTAGCGGTTGTACTCCAGCGATGCCACCTTGCCGTTGCGGATCAGGTCCGTGCGCGCACGCGCCAGCATGGACTGCTGGTCCCATGGCAGCACCGGCGCATCCGGATCCCAGGGGTCGGCCCATACATTGACCTGCTCATCGAACAGCTTGTCGCCCACGCGGTTGCCGCCGCCCTTCTTCGCGAGGAAGCTGCGGCCTTCATCCGCGGCGCGCGCATCGAAGGCGGTGAACATGTAGTTCAACAGGTCGGAGGAAGCGGACGGCTCCAGGATCACGGCATAGCGGCCGGGTTCGAGCGCTTTCGCATCGACCGAACGCAGCGCCTTCTCAATGGCGATCTCGGATGCGGCACGCGCATCGAACTTCTTTGGATCGTAGGCCGCGCGGCTTACCCAGCCGGACCCGCTGCCGTCTTCCGTACGCGCCGTGACCGTGAAATTCAGGCTGGCCAGTTCCTGGTAGCCGAACACGCCGTTCGAATTTGCGATGCATTCAAAGCCGGTGCTGTCCGAGAAGAAGCCGGCAGCGACAAGATTCTTCTTGCGTGCAGCGTCGATGCTCTGGAAGGCGACTTCCGCCCGGTATTCCGGATCAAAGGCGCTGGCGTTGGGATTGTAGGTTGCTGAAGGCTTGAAATCCTGTTTGCCGATCGCAGGCAGGAACTCGGGATTTTCCGGCGCCAGGCGCGCCACTTCCTCGGCGCGGCGCACGGCCTTTTCCAGCGACTTGTCGTCGAATTCGTTGACCGAGGCGGTGCCCTGGCGCTTGCCGAAAGCGACGCTGACGGCAAGCTGCGTGTTCTGCACCTGGCCTGCCGTAGACACGCTGTTGCGCGCGTAGCGCACATTCCCGCGTTTGCTGCCGCTGATCGATACGCGGCATTCATCCGCCTTCGAGAGCGACATCACCTTGCCCGCGATGCGTTGTGCTTCTTCCTGGTTCAGTAATTTCATCGGATGATTCCTTAGTCGATCTTGCGGGCGGTGTTGATGACGTTGATGCCGTTAAAGCGCGTGGTGGCGGAACCGTGCGAAACCGCGCTGACCTGGCTTGGCTGGCCCTTGCCGTCGAAGAAGGAGCCGCCCATGCGCCAGTCGCGCTCATCGCACATGGCCGTGCAGGCGTTCCAGAACTCCTGCGTGTTGGCCTGGTAAGCCACGTCGCCCAGCGGCTGCGTGATCTTGCCATCCTTGATCTCGTAGAACAGCTGTCCGCCAAACTGGAAGTTGTAGCGCTGCTGGTCGATGGAGTAGGAACCACGGCCGAGGATGTAGATACCCTTCTTCACATCCTTCACCAGCTCATCGGGCGTGAGTTTCTTCGCGCCGGCCTTCAGCGACACATTGGGCATGCGCTGGAACTGCACGCTGCTCCAGCTGTCGGCAAAGGAACAGCCATGCGATTCCTTCTCGCCGATGATATGGGCCTGGTCGCGCGTGGCCTGGTAGTTCACGAGCACGCCGTCCTTGATGATGTCCCAGCGCTTTGCGGGCACGCCTTCGTCGTCATAGCCCACGCAGCCCAGCGACGCCGGGGCGTTCTTGTCGGCGGTGAAGTTGACGATCTTCGAACCGTACTGGAAGTTCTTCGACTGCCATTTATCCAGCGTGGCGAAGCTGGTGCCCGCGTAGTTGGCTTCGTAGCCCAGCACGCGGTCCAGTTCCGTGGCATGGCCGACGGATTCGTGGATGGTGAGGAACAGGTGCTCAGGACTCAGCACCAGGTCATATTTGCCCGGCTCCACCGATTTCGCGCTCAGCTTCTCCTTCGCTTGCTTGCCTGCGGCGCGCGCGTCTTCAATCAGGTCGTAGGATCCGTTGTACAGCGTCGTTACGCCGCCGGCCGCGCGCACCTTGTGCGCCGCCTTCGGTTCCAGGAACTCGTAGCCCATGCTGACCGGAGAAGACAGGCCGTCGCGCGTGCGGAACTTGCCGCTTGCCTTATCCACGGCGGTGGCAGTGAACGGCGCCCACAGGCGATGGAAGTCCTGGTCGATATAGGAACCGTCGGTGGAAGCAAAGTACTTCTGCTGGTTCACCTGGAACAGCATGGACTGCATGAAGGATGCGCCGCTGTCCATGCCGGCCTTGTTCGCGGCGATCAGCATATCGGCCTTGTCCTTTACCGGCACGCTGCGCCAGTCACGCGTGAACGGCGTGGCCCACGCCACCTCGCCCACGCCTTTCACCGGCGCCAGCTGCACCGGTTCCGTTTGCAGGCGCGCATTGGCTTTGGCGATTGCCACGGCCTGGCGGGCTGCATCGGCCACGGCGTCCAGCGTCATCACGTTGGTCGCCACGAAACCGTAGGCGCCGCCGGCGATCACGCGCACGCCTACGCCGCTGGATTCGGTGTTGACGATGTTCTCCACGTTCAGGTCGCGCGTGGTGATGAACTGGTTCAGGTAGCGCCCGATGCGCACGTCGCAGTAGCTGGCGCCGGCCTTGGTGGCGGCGTTCATCGCGGCATCCGCCAGCGACTTCTTGAACGCAACGGCCATGGGATTGAGGAGCTGTTCTTCGGCGATGGCTTCGCCGAAGACAGGAATCAGCAGGGCGCCGCCGGCGGCGGCGCTCACCTTGAGGAAGGTACGGCGTTCCACTCGTGCTCCTTATACTGCGTCCGACAGGGAGGTGAAGTTGAAGTCCCTCACGCGGATGGCCGGAATCACCATCTGGTAGGGGCTTTCGTCGCCCGACAGGATTTCGCCGCGGCCCAGTTCATCGATATTGTTCAGCATCGTTACAGGGCTTTCGTTGAAGCGGAAGTTCTTGACCGGATGCTTGATCTTGCCGTTCTCGATGTAGAAGGTGCCGTCGCGCGTGAGGCCGGTCAGCAGCACCGACTGCGGATCGACCATGCGGATATACCAGGTGCGGGTAACGAGCACGCCTTTCTTGGTGCCGGCAATCAGCTCCTCCGTGGATTTGCTGCCGCCTGCCATGATGATGTTGCCCGGCGTGCCGATGGCGCGCTTGCCCATCTTCTTGGCCCAGTACTGGGAATAGTCCAGGCTTGCAACCTTGCCGTTCTTGATCAGGTCCATGCGCTCGCGCGCCAGCAGGTTCTGGGAATCCCATGGCAGCACCGGCACATCCTTGTCCCATGGATCGGCCCAGATATTGACCTGCTCGTCGAACAGCTTGTCGCCCAGGCGGTTCTGGCCGCCCTTCTTGGCCAGGAAGCTGCGGCCCTCGTCGGCGCTGCGGGCATCGAAGGCGGAGAACATGTAGGCCATCAGGTCCGCCGATGCGGCGGGCTCCAGGATCACGGTGTAGCGGCCCGGCTCCAGCGCCTTGGCGTCGGCGGAGCGCAGCGCTTTCTCGATGGCGATGTCGGATGCGGCGCGCGCGTCGAAGCGGGCCACATCGTTCGCATCGCGGCGCACCCAGCCCGAACCCCGGCCATCTTCCGTGCGCACGGTGCAAGTGAAGTCCACGCCGGTCTGCTGCTGGTGGCCGAATACGCCGCGCGAATTCGCCACCGTCTCGAAGGAAGTGCGGTCGGTGAAGAAGCCTGCTGCCACCAGCTTGTTCTTGCGGCTTTGCTCGATGCTGTAGGCCGCCACCTGCGCACGGTATTCGGGGTCGATGGCGGCCGTTTTCTCGCTGAAGGTGCTGGTGGCGCGGAACACCTGCTTTTCCGGCGTCGGCATGAACTCCGGATTCTCCGGCGCCAGGCGGGCCAGGTCTTCGGCGCGGCGCACCACCTTCTCCAGCGATTTGTCGTCGAATTCATTGATGTTGGCGGTGCCCTGCTTCTTGCCGAAGGCAACCGATACGGTGAGCTGGGTGTCTTCCACAAGCCCTGCGGTCGATACCGCATTGCGCGCGTAGCGCACATTGCCCACGCGGCTGCCGTTCAACGTTACCACGCATTCATCGGCCTTGCTGAGCGAGAGCACTTTGTCGGTGATGCGTTTTGCTTCGTCCTGGGTCAGAATTTTCATTGTGCGTCCTCTCAGCCGATCTTGCGGGCGGTGTTGATCACGTTGATGCCGTTGAAGCGCGTGGTGCTCGACCCGTGCGACACGATGCTGACCTGCGATGGCTGGCCCTTGCCGTCGAAGAAGGAACCGCCCATGCGCCAGTCGCGTTCATCGCAGGTGGCGGTGCAGGCATTCCAGAACTCCTGGGTGTTGGCCTGGTAGGCCACGTCTTCCAGCTGGCGCGTGATCTTGCCGTCCTTGATTTCGTAGAACAGCTGGCCGCCGAACTGGAAGTTGTAGCGCTGCTGGTCGATGGAGAAGGAGCCATCGCCCACGATGTAGATGCCCTTCTTCACGTCCTTCACCAGTTCATCCGGCGTGAGCTTCTTCTTGCCCGCCTGGAGCGAGACGTTCGGCATGCGCTGGAACTGCACGCTGCTCCAGCTGTCCGCGTAGGAGCAGCCGTGCGATTCTTTTTCGCCGATGATATGGGCCTGGTCGCGCGTGGCCTGGTAGTTCACCAGCACGCCGTTCTTGATGATGTCCCAGCGCTTGCACTTCACGCCTTCATCGTCATAGCCCACAGCGCCGAGCGAGCCCGGTTCGGTCTTGTCCGCCACGATGTTGACGAGGTCCGAGCCGTACTTGAATTTCTTCGACTCCCACTTGTCGAGCGTGACGAAGCTGGTGCCGGCGTAATTCGCCTCGTAGCCCAGCACGCGGTCCAGCTCCGTCGGGTGGCCAACGGATTCGTGGATGGTGAGCCACATGTGTTCAGGGCTCAGCACCAGGTCGTATTTGCCCGGCTCCACGGATTTGGCCGTCAGCTTGGCCTTGGCCTGCTTGCCCGCGGCGCGCGCGTCTTCGATCAGGTCGTAGGACTTGCGGTAGAGGGTGGTGACGCCGCCCGCCGCCTGCACCTTGTCTTCCTTGCGCGCGTCGAAGTATTCGTAGCCCATGCCCACCGGGGTGGACAGGCCGTTACGGGTGCGGAATTTGCCGGAGGCCTTGTCCACAGCCGTCGCGGCGAAGGGGCACCACAGGCGGTGCAGGTCCTGGTCGATATAGGAACCGTCGGTCGATGCGAAATACTTCTGCTGGTTGACCTGGAACAGCAGCGACTGCATGAAGGAGGCGCCGCTTTCCATGCCGGCCTTGTTGGCGGCGATCAGCATCTCGGCCTTGTCCTTGATCGGTACCGCGCGCCAGTCCTTGGTGTGCGGCGTGGCCCATGCCACTTCGCCCACGCCCGGTGTTGGTGCAAGGCGCACCGGTTCCGGCTGCAGCTTGGCGTTGGCCTTGGCGATCGCCACCGCCTGGCGCGCGGCGCCCGCCACGCCGTCCGGCGACATGTCGTTGGTGGCGGCAAAGCCGTAGGCGCCGTTCGCAATGACGCGCACCCCCACCCCGGCGGATTCGGTATTGGTGACGTTTTCCACGTTCAGGTCACGCGTGACGATGAACTGGTTCAGGTAGCGGCCGATGCGCACGTCGGCATAGCTGGCGCCGGCCTGGGTGGCCGCGCCCAGCGCGGTATCGGCCAGCAGCTTCTTGAACTTCACATCGGCGGGCTTGAGCAGTTCCTCGGCGGCGATGGCGCGGCCGAAAGGAGGGAGCAGCAGGCCGCCGAGGGCCAGTCCGCCAATATTGAGAAATGCGCGTCGTTCCATAAATATCTCCAGGGAGGGGGTAAGTTCCTGAGCAGCGTTGCGACTAACGCAATAAATGTGCCACAGATTGGGTCCGGGTTGGAGCCTTTTGCTGTTGGACGCCGGGCGTCCGGGCTGCTGTCCGTCTGTCCGGAAAGTGTCCGCCGCTGTCCGCCCCGGACACTTGACCGGCAACCGGACTTGCACCATCATCGGCGCACTCTCACCCAACAATGATGGAGACCCACATGAAACGACTGTTTGCAGCAGCTTTGATGGTTTGTGGTTTTAGCGGTGCGGCCATGGCCGACGATGCGCTGAAGGCGGCAATTGCGGGCGCCCAGCGCAGCCCGGACAACGTGAAGCGCGATATGTATCGCCACCCTTACGAGACGCTGAGCTTCTTCGGCATCAAGCCGAACATGACGGTGGTGGAGCTGGCGCCGGGCGGCGGCTGGTATACCGAAATTCTCGGCCCCTACCTCAAGGACCACGGCAAGCTGATTGCAGCCGGCAGCACGCCGGATTCGGCCGACGCGAACGTGCGCAAGTCGGGCGAGCGCTTCAAGCAGAAGCTGGCCGCCAATCCCGTGCTGGCCAAAGTACAGCTGGGCGCTTTCGAACCGGGCAACGGCGTTTACAACTATGCGCCGAAAGGCAGCGCAGACATGGTGCTCACCTTCCGCAATGTGCACAACTGGATGGAGACGGGCGAGCCGAATATGAAGAAGCTGTTCGCCAGCGTGTATGACGCGCTGAAGCCGGGCGGCGTGTTCGGTGTTGTCGAGCACCGCCTGCCGGCTTCGCGTCCTGCGGCGCCGGATTCGGGCTATGTGCACGAGGCTTACGTGATCAAGATGGCGGAAAGCGCGGGCTTCAAGCTGGCCGCGCGCTCCGAGGTGAACGCCAATGCGAAGGATACGGCCGACCACAAGGGCGGCGTGTGGGCGCTGCCGCCGACCTATACGAACAAGGATGTGGACCGCGCCAAATATGCCGCGATCGGCGAGAGCGACCGCATGACGCTGAAGTTCGTGAAGCCCTGAGCGGGCTGCAGAAACGCCAAGGCCGGGATGTCCCGGCCTTTTTTTATTTCTGCGTTTGCAGGCGGCTCATGAAGGCTGCGAAAGCCAGCACGCCGACAACGAGGGAACCGCATACAGCGGCAATCGAGAAGAACAGCTCATTCATTCAGTGAATCCGTATGGTTTTGCCAACGGACGCTATTATGCTGCAATTGCACATGAAACATTCTCTCTGAAACTCACTGTTACAGGTTTTGATTTCACCGGTGGCGGCCTGACCGCTTGCCGCCAGAATAAGGTTCCGTACAAGGAGCCTCCTATGGGCTGGTTCGCCATCACAATCCTTCTTCCCTGCCTTGCGCCGCTGATCGCGAGCTTGACTTTTTCGGCTGCTACCCCTGCCGGGACACACGCGGATACCTTGGCTTAACGCTTTCAAGGATGGGCAGCTATGCTGGATAGCAATCGGACTATGCGCCTCTGCGCAGTACGAACTGGCACAGCGGCCCCCTTCGCCGAACGATTGGACCGGGGGCTCGATCAGTGTGTTGCTAGTGTTGTCCAGCCTCATTGCGGCAGGAGGCGCGATGTTTCCCACCAAACATTCACCCAAAAGTGGGCTTGCTTGGATTAAACACTACCGCTGCTTTGTCGCATCACTTCTTGTTTGGGCGGCGGCGGGCGCAGTCTATTCGGTAGTACACTATTCGAGGTGAAGGAGGTCCGCTATGCTCAAGGCCTGGATCAGATCGCTTTTCAAGGACGGCCCCACGGCAAGAGACACGATCGCAACCGTCGGCGGCGTGTATAGCATTTGCGTGCTGATTTACGCGATCTATCTTGCCGTGACGCGGTGGTGAGAAAAGGGCCGCAGATGCGGCCCCTGGAGACTTAGTTGGCTTTCTTCTCTTTCACCGGGGTGAAGGAGAGATCGGCGAAGTCGTAGCTGAAGTCGGTTTCGGCGGAGATGGGGGCCATCTTCATGCGCTCGATGCTGCCGTCCGGGTTCAGCGCGAAGGTAACGTAGGCGTCCGCATTGAAGTTGCGCTCCTTCCAGCGCACGATGAAGGTGTCGTGCTGGAAGTGCTCCAGCTCCCCCACCAGGTCGGGCGTGCGGGTGAAGGTCATGATCTGCTTCTTGCCTTCGCGCGTGATCGTCACCTTGCCGTACCAGGCGTCGTTGTATTCGCCTTCATAGGAAGCGAGCGGCAGCGACGGCGAGGACTTGGCAGCACGCGCCGCAACGGCCTTGCCCTGCTTCTCCAGCTCCTTCTTGTGCATCTCCTGCTCCTGGTCCGACACCACCTTGATCCAGTCGGTCGGCGCAGCGCCCATATAGTGGTCGAGGATACGCCACTGCAGGGCGCTCATCGAGCCGCTGTTTTCGGCGTTGGTGAAGATGGCCACGCCCAGCTTCTCCTCCGGGATCATGATCACGCGCGAATAGAAGCCCTGCAGCGCGCCGCCATGCGACACCATCTTGCGGCCGCGGTAGTCGCGCAGGTTGAAGCCCAGGCCATAGGCATTGAAATTGGCTTTCGTCGCCGCCAGTGCGCCTTTCGGATTGCCGATCTTCATCGGCGTCTGCGCCGTCCACAGCTCGCGCGCCTGCACGTCGCTGAACAGGCGCTTGCCGTTTTCCAGCTTGCCTTCATCGAGCAGCGCGATCATCCACTTCGCAATGTCCTCGGCATTGGTGTTGATGCCGACCGCGCCAACAGCATTCGCCACCGGCATCGGCTTCACCACCGAGACCTTGTCGTTGATGCGGCTGTGCGGCGCCGAGTAATCCGGGGACTTCAGCATGTCCGCCACGCTGGTGGTGGTGGCGCTCATGCCCAGCGGGTCGAGGATGCGGGCGCGCATCGCCTCGTTCCAGGTCTTGCCGTCCTTCTGCGCGATGATCTTGCCCGCCACGATGTAAAGCAGGTTGTCATAGGCGTAGCTGTTGCGGAAGCTGGTGGCCAGCTTCACATGGCGCAGGCGGTCGATGATTTCGTCGGTGCTGAAGCTGGTGGTGGGCCACCACAGCAGGTCGCCCGCGCCGAGGCCAAGGCCGCTGCGGTGCGTCAGCAGGTCGCGCACGGTCATGGAGTTGGTCACATAGGCATCCGCCATCTGGAAGCCCGGCAGGTGCTTGTTGACGGGATCATCCCAATTCAGCTTTCCCTCGTCCACCAGCATGGCCAAGCCCGCAGCCGTAAAGCCTTTCGAGTTGGAGGCAATCTCGAACAGGGTCTTGCCCGTTACCGGCGCCGGGTCGCCCAGCTTGCGCACGCCATAGCCTTTGCTGGCCACGACCTTGCCGTCCTTGACGATGGCGATGGCAATGCCCGGCACATCGAAAGTCTTGAGCACACGGTTCACGTCCGCATCCAGGTCGAATGCAGGCGCGGTCATGGCGGAACCGGCAGGCGCGGCATCCGGTGCGGCCAGCGCCGGGGCGCCAATCGAAGCGAAGGCCAGCAGCAACAGCGCGGCCAGAGGTTTTTTCAACAGCATGTTTTGTCGTCTCCTTTTATTTCTTGATCAGCTTATCCACGGAACCCTGCGTTTCCGGGTGATAGCGCGGACGCGCTTTGGCATACACCGACTTCGCCCATGCGGCGTCTTTCGGGTTCTTCAGCAGCGCCGCGTACAGCGGCACCACGAACTTCTGGCGCCCCACGCTGAGGAGGAAGGCGTCCAGCTGCTGGCGCACGTCGTAGCCTGCATGCACCGAGGCCAGGTAGAAGCGGAAGGCGATTTCGTTGTTCTTGCTGTTGCGCAGGCTGAAGGTGTCGTCCAGCTCCTTCAGCTGTGCCGCATTGGCCTTCTTGTCGATGTCGTTCAGGAAGTGCATCCACTCCGTGGCGATCCAGCTGCGCGCGCTCAGGTCGGCCGTCTGCAGCTCGCCTTTCAGCCATGCGTCGCGCTGCGCATCCACCGCAGCGAAGCGGGCGGACACGACACGCGTTGCCATGGCAGGAATGCCGGGACCGTACAGCCATTCATCCAGTTCGGCTTCCGGCATGATGTCCGGATGCTTGTTCAGCAGGTTGGCGCGCAGGAAGGCCACGAACTGTTCGGTGGTCGCAGACTGGAAGGCATGCTGGTCGAACCATGCGCGCAGGAAGACGTCGAAGGATTCGCGGCCCGCGCGCTGCTCCAGCGTGCGCAGGAACCAGGCGCCCTTCGGATAGGCCAGGCCTTCGTCCGTATAGGAATCCGGATTCACGTCCGGGTCGCGCGGCACAAGCGCCTGCTTGGCGGCTGGAATATCCTTCAGCGAAGCCAGCGCTTCTTCCTGCTCCACCTGCAGGTGCATGTCCGCCACCTCAATGCCGTACAGGCTCTCCATGATGCGGGTGGTAACGTAGGTAGTGAACCCTTCGTTCAGCCACCAGTGCTTCCACGACGCATTCGTCACCAGGTTGCCGGACCAGGAGTGCGCCAGTTCATGCGCGATCAGGTCGTTCAGGCTGCGGTCGCCCGCGATCATGGTCGGCGTGAGGAAGGTCAGGCGCGGATTCTCCATGCCGCCGATAGGGAAGGACGGCGGCAGCACGATCATGTCGTAACGCCCCCAGCGGTATGGGCCGTACAGGGCTTCCGCCGCGCTGATCATCTTCTCGGTGTCGGCCAGCTCGAAGGCGGCCGCTTCCAGGCGCTGCGGCTCAGCATACACGGCGGAACGCGGGCCGAGGTTGCGCACGCCGATCTCGCCGATGGCAATCGCCAGCAGGTAGGAAGGAATCGGCTGCGGCATTTTGAATGCCCAGCCATTCTTGCCCGGACCATTCTGGTCGTTCTCGGCGCTCATCACCACGCGCATGCCGGAAGGCGCATTCACGCGCGCGCTGTAGGTGAAGCGCACGGCCGGCGTATCCTGCACAGGCGCCCAGGAACGGGCGTTGATCGCCTGCGACTGGCTGAACATGAAGGGGCGCTTGCCGGACAAGGTCTGCGCGGGTGTCATCCACTGCAGCGCGCTCGCAGTCGGCGCCGTGCGGTAATAGATACGGACTTTTTCAGGCTGGGTTGCGATGGCGATGCGCAGGGCCTGGCCCTTCTTCGCATCGAATTTGTCCAGCATATAGGAAGCAGGCTGCCAGCGGCCGTCCTTCAGCACCTGCACGCGCGAGATGGTGAGCTGGCGCGTATCCAGCGCCAGGGTACGGGCCGACTTGTCGATCCAGTTCAGGGTCAGTTCGGCGTAGCCGCTCAGGGTCTTGCGGGCGAAGTCCGCCTTCAGGTCGAGGTGCAGGTCCGTGGTACGCACCTGATCGTAACGGGCATAGCTCAGGGGATCCTGCGCGTGGGCGCTGAATACCATCCCCACCAGTGCCAGCGTGGCGGCGAAGCGCCGCAAAGTGAAGGTTGTTCGCATGGGCTCTCGTTTTCAGTCATGGAAATGCCTGCTCGTGGCAGGCGGTGCAGCATAGCATAGTGGCCGGGCCGCTGGGCAAGCTGCGCCGGTATCTGCTATCATGCCGCTGTTCTTTGGGGAGTAGCCGCCTTCCGTCCCCGGAAGTAGATACGTCAACATAATCGGCCCGCAGGCCGTGGCGTACCTGGCCTGATGGCCTGGCGAGACCAATGATCCCTGGACGGCCAGCAAAGGGCCGGTGCCGTCCATGGATCATCGGTTAACTATCCGGCCCTTCCTGTCAAATCAATGGATGCATTTTTCGTATCGACCGGTATCGTCGCGCTGGCAGAAATCGGCGACAAGACCCAGCTGCTCGCGTTCTGCCTGGCCGCTCAATTCCGCCGCCCCCTGCCCATCGTCGCCGGCATTTTCGTTGCCACCATTGCCAACCACGCCTTCGCGGCAGCCGTTGGCGCCTGGATTACCAGCCTGCTCGGCCCCGATGTGCTGCGCTGGGTGCTGGGCCTGGGCTTCATCGCCATGGCTGCCTGGATCATGGTGCCGGATGAAATCGATGAATGCGAAACGCAGTACTCGCGCTATGGCGTGTTCGCGGCGACGCTGATCGCCTTCTTCATCGCCGAGATGGGCGACAAGACGCAGATTGCCACTGTGGCATTGTCGGCGCGCTTCCACGATATGGCAGGCGTGGTGGCCGGCACCACGCTGGGCATGATGCTGGCGAACGTTCCCGCCGTCTATCTTGGCAAACGGGCAGCTACCGCCGTGCCGCTCAAACTGGTGCATGGCATCGCGGCCTTCATCTTCGCTGGTCTCGGCCTCGCCACGCTGCTGGGCGCGGCGAAGGCGGTCGGGCTCTAAACCGTCAGCTCCACCTGGTGAGTGCCGCCATCATCCCGCAAGCGGATGGCGGCGCCCTCCTGCGGCTGGCCGTCCACCAGCAGCGCCGGGGTGCCGCGGCTGATGCGGATCTCGTAACGCGAGGCGCCATACCGGTAGCTGAGCGTGAAGCCCGGCCAGTCCGCAGGAATGCGCGGCGCCAGCGTCAGGGTATCCGCGCGGCGCGTGAGGCCCAGCAGCGATTCCAGGATCAGGCGGTACATCCAGCCCGAGGAACCGGTGTACCAGCTCCAGCCGCCACGCCCCACATGCGGCGACACCGCATAGACGTCCGCTGTCACCACATAAGGCTCCACCTTGTACACCGCCGCACGCTCCGCATCGCTGCCGTGCGACACCGGGTTAATCATGCGCATCAGCTCCCAGGCGCGCTCCACGTCGCCCATCTTCGCAAAGGCCATCACGGTCCAGATGGCCGCGTGCGTATACTGGCCACCGTTCTCGCGCACGCCGGGCACATAGCCGCGGATATAGCCCGGATTCAGGTCGGCCTTGTCGAACGGCGGGTCCAGCAGCTGGATCAGGCCGAAGTCGCGCCGCACCAGGCGCGCATCCACCTGCTGCATCGCGCCCCGCACCCGCTCCGGATCCGCAGCGCCGGACAGGATGCCCCAGCTCTGCGAAATCGAATCGATCTGGCATTCCTCGTTTTCGTGCGAGCCGAGCGGCGTGCCGTCGTCGAAGTAGGCGCGGCGGTACCACTGTCCATCCCAGGCATGCTGTTCGACATTGGCCGCGATTTTGCGCGCTTCGTCGCGGCACTCGGCGGCGAAGGCCTGGTCCTGCCGCAGCTCCGCCACCTCGGCGAAGCACTGCAGCACATCGAACAGGAAGAAGGCCAGCCACACGCTCTCGCCCTTGCCTTCCTCGCCCACCTTGTCCATGCCGTCATTCCAGTCGCAGGAACCGATCAGCGGCAGGCCGTGCACGCCGAAGCGCAGGCCGTTGCGGATGGCGCGCACGCAGTGCTCGTACAGGTCGCCGGATTGCGCCGAGCGGCCGGGCATATCGTAATAGGAATCTTCGTCGTGCTTGACGGGGCGCCCCTCCAAATAGTGCGCCTTCTCGTCCAGCACGGACAGGTCGCCCGTCGTGGTCACGTAGCGCCATGCAGCCAGCGGCAGCCAGAGGTAATCGTCCGAGCAGTGCGTGCGCACGCCGCGGTCCGATGGCGGATGCCACCAGTGCTGCACGTCGCCCTCCAGGAACTGGTGCGCCGCGCACAGGATCAGGTGCTCGCGCAGCAGCTGCGGTTCGGTGTGCACCATGGCCATGGCATCCTGCAGCTGGTCGCGGAAGCCGAAGGCCCCGCCGGACTGGTAGTAACCGCTGCGCGCCCACAGGCGGCAGGCGATGGTCTGGTACATCAGCCAGCCGTTGGCGATGACGTCGATCGAAGGCTCCGGCGTCTGCACCTGCACCGCGCCCAGCGTTTCCGCCCAGTGCGCACGTACCGCCTGCAGCGCCTCGGCCGCAGCGCCCTGGCCGCCGTGCTTCTGCACCATGGTGGTGGCATCCGCATTGCGCCTTCCGCCCACGCCGAGCACGAACACGATCTCGCGTTCCTGGCCCGGCTGCAGCTCGAAGGGCACCTGGATCGCGGCGCAGCTGTCGAGACCCGTGCCGACCTTGCCCGACAGGCGGGCGCGTTTCATGGCGGCAGGCGTAGCGAGCGTGCCGTTCCGCCCGAGGAATTCGGTGCGGTCCGCGGTAATGGTGCGCGTCGCGGCATCGCAGTTGAAGAAGGCCACGCGGCCGGAGAACTCGGTGTTGTAGGCATTGCGCGCGAAGATGGCGCCGCTCACCGGATCCTGTTCCGTCACCAGGTGCATGCCGGACTTGGAACGCATATCGCCCAGCACCCATTCCACATAGCCGGTGACCGACAGACGGCGCGGCACCGATGAATCGTTGCGCAGCCTGAGCACCGTGTACTTGACCGGCGCATCGAGCGCCACGTAAGTGGTCATCTCGGAGGTGATGCCGGCTTCGCTGTGCTCGAATACGCTGTAGCCGAAACCATGGCGGGTAAGGTAGTTGCCGCTGCCGCGCGCGGGCAGCGCCGTGGGCGACCAGAAACGGCCGCTCTGTTCATCGCGCAGGTAGAAGGCCTCGCCGCTGGCGTCCGATACCGGATCGTTATGCCATGGCGTGAGACGGAATTCGTGTGCGTTCTCATGCCAGGTATAGGCCTGGCCGCTTTCCGACAGTACGCTGCCGAACTGCGGATTGGCGAGCACGTTCGACCACGGCGCCGGCGTACGGCGGCCTTCGCCGGTAAGGATCACGTATTCGCGGCCATCCGGCGAGAAGCCGCCGGTGCCGTTGTCCAGAATCAGGTCCGATGGCAGGCGCGTGACGGAATCGCCCTCCTCGTATTCGCCGCGGCCATCCGGCAGCAGCGGCGGCATGCGCAGCGGCGGCGGGCTGGAACGCTTGATCTGTTCGGCCAGCGTGCCGCGGCTGTCCGCCAGCACAACGCGCGCCACGGTCTGCAGCAGGATACGGTCTTCGGGTGAGATCTGATCCAGCGGGCGCACGAAGATGCCGCCCGGCCGGTCGATGGCCTGCGCGTCGATGCCGGAGGCGATCAGTCCCATGATCTGGTCATGCAGGGCCTGGCGGTAGCCCGACTGGTCCTCGAACCAGATCACCAGGTCCACCACCAGCCCTTTCAGGCGCCAGTAGGCGTGCGCCTGCACCAGCTGGCGTGCCAGCTCGATATTGGCCGAGTCTTTAATCTGCAGCAGCACAATCGGCAGGTCGCCGGAAATGGCATAGGCCCACAAGCCTGATTGCCCGCGCTGGTTCTTGATCAGCACACTGGCATCGGCCCGCAGCGCGGGGTTCGGATAGATGACGTGGTTGGCCAGGCGGCCGTACAGCTGCGCGTCCGTCTCGCTGGCGTTCAGCTGGCGCAGCACCACCTGGCTGTGGGTCCATGCCAGCTCGAAGACGCGGTCCGCCATGTGGCGGTCCTGGTATTTGTCGATCAGGTACTGCGCCGCCTCGCGCGTGTCGGTCATGCCGGTGGCGATATCCACCACCGCCGCCTGGTCCGGCTTCAGCGTGATGCGGTAGCGGATGGCGACCACGGGGTCGAGCACCGAACCGCTGCTGCCGGACAGGCGGCCGCCTTCGGCCACCGCACGCGGCACCTGTGCCGTATTGCCGCGGCCGATGAACTGCGAGCGGTCGGTTTCGAACGACACTTCGTCAACCTGCGCGTCATGCACCGTCATCAGGTGCAGCAGGCAGGGCGTGTGTTCGCCCTTGCCGCGCGGACGGCGCGTGCACAGGATGGCGCTTTCGTCCTCGATGATTTCTGTCTGCACGAACAGCTTGCTGAAGGCCGGGTGTGCCGCATCGGCCGCAGCCGGGGCCATCACCACTTCGGCGAAGCTGGTCACTTCGATGGTACGCGTGCGGTCGGACTTGTTGCTGATGCGCGTGCGGCGCATTTCGATATCGTCTTCCGGCGAGACCACGATCTCCGTATACAGCTCGATCTCGCGGTCGCTGCGGCGGAATTCGGCGCGCCCTTCCGAGAAGATGATTTCCTGGCGTTCCGGCTCCACCAGCGTAGGCTGGTACAGCGCCGACCAGTACGCGCCATCGTCCACATCACGCACATAGCAGAAGGTGCCCCAGTTGTCGCGCGTGCTGTCTTCGCGCCAGCGCGTCACCGCAAGATCCTTCCAGCGGCTGTAGCTGCCGCCTGCAGCCGTCACCATCACGTGATAGCGGCCGTTCGACAGCAGCTGGGTTTCCGGCACCGTGGTATTCGGCTGGTTCAGGATGCGCATCGGCATCGACTGGTCCGGCGCAGTGGTGCGGATGGCGGACTGCTCGGCGCTGGTGGAGAAGAAGGCGCCGACCTGCGGACTGCGCTCCTGCAGCATCAGCAGCGCGGACTGCAGGATCGGATCGGATTCGAAACGGCGCTGCATCGGCCGGTCATGCAGCAGGTAGCTCAGGGCGAGGAAGCCCATGCCCTGGTGGTGCACCATGAAGGACTTGATGACATTGAAGGCCTGGCCGCGCGGCAGCCGCGCCGTGGTGTAGTCGATCGCTTCGTAGAAGCCGTAGCGTCCCATGAAGCCCAGCTCCGCCATTCTCTGCAGGTTCTGGGTGGCCGCATCCGGCGCCACCATCAGGCTCATCAGCGTTGCGTAAGGCGCGATCACCAGGTCGTCGGCCAGGCCGCGCTTGAGGCCAAGGCCCGGCACCCCGAAGGCCCGGTACTGGTAGTTCATCGCCGCGTCCACCGTGCTGTAGCCGGATTCGGAGATCCCCCACGGCACATTGCGCTGCTTGCCGTATTCGATCTGCGCCGCCACCACCGACTTGTAGGTCTGGTCGAGCAGGGTGCTTTCGTAGGTGGGCATCACCAGCAGCGGCATCAGGTACTCGAACATCGAGCCGCTCCAGGACAGCAGAACGGGATGGCCGTGCACGATGCACAGCTGGCGGCCCAGCGCGAACCAGTGCTCCTGCGGCAGCTGGCCCTGTGCGATGGCGACGAAGCTGGCCAGGCGCACTTCGGAAGCCAGCAGGTCGTAGGAGCTGGCATCGAGCCGGCGTTCGCTCACGTTGTAGCCGATGGACAGCAGCTTGGTGGTGCGGTTGTAGAGGAAGCCATATTCCATCTGCGCGAAGTCGTGCGCCCGGCGTGCCAGCCCGGCGATGCGCTCCATGCGCTCGCGGGCCTGGCTTGCGCCCTGCTCCACCAGCGCGGCAAGCTGCAGCTGGCGCTCGCGCTCCTCCGGCGCCAGGTCGGACAGTGCGGCGGACAGCATCGGGAAAGAGGCGAGCTCGCGCAGGGTCGGAATGCGGCGCAGCTGGGCGTCGAACAGGGTTTCCGGCGCCGCGGCGGCCCATGGCGCCAGCAGCAGCAGCTCGTCGAGCGCGGCCCGGCACTGCGCGGCCAGCGCCGTGGCCCACATATGGACCGGCGCATCGCCTGCCAGTTCCGGATTGGAGAGGAAGGCATCCGCCAGCGCTACGGCGCGCTGCAGCCAGCCGTGCATGTCCAGCAGGTTCTGGGGGCGCTCGGGCCGCGCCAGCAGCGCATGTAGCGGCTCCAGCGCCGGCGGCATGGCCCTGCCATCCGCCTGTGCCGCTTCACGCAGCACTTCGAAGGTAGTGGCCAGGCCATCCACGATTTGCGGCCCGATGACCGGAGCATCGAACAGGCCGGTGAGGCCAGGCTCCAGCGTCAGCAGGTGGCCAGCCAGGTTGCCGCTGTCCACCGTCGAGATATAGACCGGATGCAGCGGCTTCAGGGATTGCGTGTCATACCAGTTGTAGAAGTGGCCCTGGTAGCGTTCCAGCTGGCTCATGGCGTCCAGCGTGTTCGCCGTACGGGTAAGCAGCTGCGCGCCCGTGATATACCCGAAGTCGTGCGCCGTGAGGTTGGCCAGCAGCGCCATGCCGATATTGGTCGGCGAGGTGCGATGTGCGATCACCAGCGCCGGATGCTCCTGCACATTATCCGGCGGCAGCCAGTTGTCGTCCGGTCCCACAAAGGTATCGAACCATGCCCAGGTTTTGCGCGCGAGGATGTTGAGGAAGCGCGCCTGGCCTTCGTCGAGCTGTGCCTGCAGACGCTCAATCGGGCGGCTGATCCACCATGCCACAACAGGTGCAAGGAACCACGCCACAAAGAACAGCAGCGCGGCATCGAAAGCGCCGGGGCGGTAGACGGCCAGCGCGGCGCCGGCGGCCAGCGCCAGCAGCGGCGAGATCCACATGGTGCGGAAGCTGCCGGCCAGGGTGGAGGTGGAACGCGCCAGCGCCGATGCCTTCCACTCCAGCAGGCGCTTGCGCGACACCAGCAGGCGCCACGTCGTGCGCACGATGGCGTCAAGGCTGAACCATGCCTCATAGGGCAGGAACACCAGCATCAGCAGGCCGTGTGCGAAGTGCAGGCTGCTGCGCCGCAGCGACATCGGAATATGCTGGCTCCACAAAGTGTCGCGCGGTTTGTTCGCAAGATCCCACAAGGCAGCGGCCAGCGGCGGCAGGAAGATAATGGTCAGCACCGCGGCGGTCCAGAACCAGGGGTGCGGCAGGGCAGCGAAGGCCAGCAACAGCGCCAGCGTGAGCACCGGCGCCACCAGGCTGCGGCGCAGGTTGTCGAACAGCTTCCAGCGCGACAGCGCCGACAAGGGGTTGCGTTCGCGCGCACCGTTGGCCTTGCGCACACGGCCCACCAGCCAGCCCGCGAGCTGCCAGTCGCCGCGAATCCAGCGCTGGCGGCGGCTCACATCGTCGCGGTAGCGCGCGGGATACTGCTCGTAGAGCTGGGCGTCGCTCAACAGGCCGGCACGCACATAGCAGCCTTCCAGCAGGTCGTGGCTCAGGATGCGGTTATCCGGGAAGCGTTCGCCCAGCACCTGCTCGAATACGTCCACATCGTAGATGCCCTTGCCGATGAAGGAGCCTTCCGCGAACAGGTCCTGGTAGACGTCCGATACAGTGCGGGTGTACGGATCGATGCCCGGCTCGCCGCCGCACAGGCGCTCATACAGCGAGGCATTCTCGCTGGGCAGGCTGACCGCCACGCGCGGCTGCAGGATGCCGTAGCCCTCAACCACGCAGTTGCGGCGCGGGTCGATGCGCGGCTGGTTCAGCGGGTGCCGCATGGTGGCGACAAACTGGCGGGCGGCGTCGCGCGGCAACTGAGTGTCGGTATCGAGCGTAATGACGTATTTGAAGGTGTGCAGGTCGGACGTATCGCCCACCACCAGCGAGAATTTGTCGCGCGCGCCGCCGCGCAGGAAGCGGTTCAGGTCGGACAGCTTGCCGCGCTTGCGCTCGTGGCCCATCCAGGCGCGCTGCGCCGGATTCCACAGGCGCGGGCGGTGCAGCAGGAGGAAGGGCTGGCCGCAGCCCTGTTCCGCGTACTTTGCGTTCAGCGCTTCAACGCAGGCATGCACCTGCTGCAGCAAGGCCTCGTCGCCCGGCATGGTTTCCGCCGCCGCATCGGCGAAGTCGGTGGCCAGGCAGAAGCGCAGGTTCGGATCGCGGTTGGCGAGGAAACGCACCTCCATCTGCTCGCACAGTTCAGCGACGTTCTCGCTGCTGTACAGCAGCGTGGGCACCACCACCAGCGTCCGCGCGTCGGAAG
The DNA here is from genome assembly GCF_045984285.3 of Pseudoduganella rhizocola. Lineage (NCBI taxonomy): Bacteria > Pseudomonadati > Pseudomonadota > Betaproteobacteria > Burkholderiales > Oxalobacteraceae > Pseudoduganella > Pseudoduganella rhizocola. Next base: position 13,559 of record NZ_JBJQIK030000017.1, on the reverse strand, counting down.
GAATGCCTTCCCTGAAGTTCATGCGCGGCAGCGGATGCGGGTGGGTGATGAGGGTGGCGATCCAGTTCACCAGCGATAGCGCCAGGTGGCTGCTGCCCATCAGGCCCAGCACCGCCAGCACGGCCAGTGCCCAATCGTTGACGCCGTCGCGGATGGCACGCTCCAGCATCAGCGCGGTGAGCGCCACCGAGACCAGGGCGATGGAGCCGAGATAGGTGGACAGCGGCGCCGCGCGCAGGGTCTGGCGTGTGGCCTGGCCCATGGGCAGGCGTGCCTGCGCCTTCTTCTGCAGCAGATGCAGCCCTTTGCCGATCAGGTAGAAGCCCACATGGGCGTGGCGCGGATCGTCGCCATTGCTGTGGGTGCGCGCCAGTTCCACCGCCTGCTGGGCCACTTCGGTTTCCGTCAGCGGCGAACTGCGCGCCACTTTTTCGATGATGTGCCGGTACTGGTCGCGCGTGGAGAAGTCCATGGCGCCGTAGACGTCCGCCGGGTCGGTGCGCAGCACCTGCTCCACGGTGCTCATGGTCTCCACGAATTCCTGCCAGTCCATGGTGCCGAGGAAGCGCAGGCTGCCGATGCTGTTGGCGATGGAGACCTGCTCCGCGGCCTGCTGCTGGATTTCGGCCTGGATCAGCTGCTCGATGGTCTGGCCATTGTCCGCCAGCCGGTAGCTGATCCAGTTCAGGGCCAGCGTGAGCACCGGGCTCTGGCCCTGCAGGCGGCGCGCCATTTCGGCCACGAAGGCGCTGGTGATGGGCGGATTCGAGCGCGCCATATCGGCCACCAGCAGGATCACGCCGCTCGGATTCTTGTCCGAGATCTCCACCATCTGGTCCGCCCACTGGTTGGCCAGGTCGCGCTGGAAGCGGTTTTCCGCGATGCGCGCCGCCACCCGGCGCAGGTTCTCGATCAGCGCCAGGCGAAGCATGATCGGAATCGCCCACAGTTCGCCCAGTTTGAGCGGCGCCACTTCCTGGTAGGCCTCCACGAAGCGGCACAGGCTTTCCGGATCCACGCGGCCGTCGCCGTGCGCAATCACCTCCAGCGCCAGCTTGTAGGCGCGCGGCGTGCCTTCGGCTGCGCCTTTCGCGAGGCGTGGCAGTTCCTTGCTGTAGTCCTTGGGCAGGTGGCGGCGCGCGGTGCGGATCTGCTCTTCGATCAGGTAGTAGTTATCCAGCAGCCATTCGGAGGCAGGCGTGATCTGGCGCCCTTCCTTCACGGCGGCCGTCAGGTCTTCGCAGGTTGCGGCGATCAGGGAGGCGTTCGCGCTCAGGCGCGCCAGCAGGCGGTCGCCGCCGCTCCGCTTGCTCAGCACATGCTGGGAAGCCAGGGTGCGGCCATGATTGGCCATCTGCTGCGCGCTGAACAGTTCGGCACGCAGCGGTAAGTCGTCGTCGTTATTTCCGGGTTGCAATGTACCGGATGCGGATTCACGGAAACCGACACGATTGCCGGCCCAAATACTGATGTGCTCTTTCAAGAGGGCCTCGCTTGGAGGGCGGATTAAAACAACCGCCGCGGAGATAAGAATTATGTTCCAAGCAATATTAGGCGGGCGCACGCCTGCTCACTGTGCGCTAGCGTACAAAAAAAACGGCGGCCGAGGCCGCCGTGAAAGGCAAATTCAATAATCAGGCAGCAGCGTCAGGCCGCCAGCGCCAGCGTTCCTGCCACGCCGGACAGGGCCAGGCCGCCCTCCAGGTGCCAGGCGGCGCGGTAGCCGAGGCGGCGCATGCACTCCACCGCCTTCTCGCTGCGCTTGCCGCTCCGGCAGAAGAAGACCAGCGGCGGCTGGCGTTCGCTGGCCAGCCAGTTGGCGGCTTCGCCGGCGAGGCGGCTGAGGGGCACACTTAATGCAGCACGGCCCATCGGGGCTGCGCTGTCAGCTGCGTGTTCATAGGCTTCGCGCACATCCACGAGGCAGGCGTCCGGGTGCTGCCGCAGCAGCGCTTCCAGCGCGGCGCTGTCCAGTTCCATGCCGCTGCAGCAGGATGCATCCTGGGCTTCGGCGCGCAGGCTGGTGCAGCAGGGCTGGCAGGCTTCCTGGCCGGGACAGAGCAGCGTGTCTTCGCCGACCAGGCGGACGAGATCCTGCGGCTGGGCCGAGCCGATGAAGGCGTGGCTTGCCTGCGCTGCGCCTTCCAGCAAATAGGCCAGTTTGCGCGCGCCGATCGGCACGCGGCGCAGCTTGCGGCGGCCGATGCTGAGCATATCGTCCTGCGCCGGCCACGACGAGCCGTCACGCGTGCTCAGTTGCGCAGCCAAGGTATAGCCCTGCGCCTTCAGCAGCGCATTGATGCGCTCCGCCAGTTCTGCCTGCGGATCGATGACGGCGCATTGCAGGCCTGCGGCATCGAGCACCAGCCAGGTGTGGGCGCCGTTGACGCTCAGCTGCACCACGCCGTCCAGCGGCGCGGCGGCGGCGCCGGACAGCATGCCGCTCACCCGCAGCGCCTCGCCGCAGCGTGCGATGCGCTGGCAGGCATCCGCGATCATCGCCTCATCGGCCAGGGGACCGAAGGACAGGCGCACCGCGCTGCTGCTGCGCCAGTGCGGCAGGCCCATGGCATCCAGCACATAGCTCGGCGCGGCCTTGGCGGCGGAACAGGCGCTGCCTGCGCTCACGCGCACGCCGGCGGCATCGAATACATCCAGCAGTTCCTTGCTCGACAGGCCGGGCACGGAGAAATTCAGGGTAGTGGGCAGGGCCAGCTCCAGCGGCGCATTGAAGGCCAGGCCGGGCAGCGCTTTCTGCAGGCTCTCGGCAAGGCGGTTGCGGAACTGCTCAAGCTGCGCATGCGTGCGGAAGGTCGTGCCGTCTTCCAGCGCCGCGAGCACGGCGCCCAGCGCCGCCACGCCGGCCATGTTTTCGGTGCCGGAGCGCTGGCCGGATTCCTGGCCGCCGCCCATGATGAGCGGCGTGAACGGCGCGTCTTCGCGCACATACAGCATGCCGATGCCTTTCGGCGCATACAGCTTGTGGCCGGAGAACGGCGCATAGTCGATGCGCGTGGCCGCCAGGTCCAGCTGCAGCTTGCCCAGCGCCTGCACGCAATCCACCATCCACAGCGCGGGGCTGCCGGCCAGCACGGCGGCGATGCCTTCGATATCGGACACGATGCCGGTTTCATTGTTGGCGGCCATGGTGCAGACGAAGGCCGCGTCATTCACCACGGCGCGCAGCGCAGCGAGGTCGTGGCGGCCGTCGTGGCCGACGGGCAGCTTGTGCAGCGTGAGATTGAGGCCGAGCAGGCGGTTCCAGTGCGCGAGGCTTTCGGGAACGGCCTTGTGTTCGGTGGCGCCGTATACCAGCAGGCTGCCGACAGGCTCGCCCCGCTCGCGGCGCTCACGGATGGCGCACAGCGCCGACAGCACTGCGGTCTGTATCCCTTCGGTGGCGCCGCTGTTGAACATCAGGCGTCCATTGCCTGTGCCCAGCAGGCGCGCGGCGCGTGCGCGCACCGCATCCAGCAGGGCTTTCGCCTTCATGCCGGTGGAGTGCGTGCTGCTTGGATTGCCATAACGCTCACCCATCATGTGCAGCGCCGCCTGCATGGCGGCGGGCAGCACCGCAGTGGTGGCATTCCCGTCGAGGTAGATTTCAGTGCTCATGCTGATAGCTTACGCAAGCATGGCGAAGCGTTTATTCCAAATCCATGCCACTTTGGCGTATTATTTGGAATGTTTATTCTTTATTTTGTACTTACATAGCATGAATGATCTTGACCGCTTTGATTATGCGATCCTGGGCGCGCTGCAAATGGACGGCACGCTCTCCGTGGCCGAGCTGGCGGAGAAGGTCGGCCTGACCACCACGCCCTGCTGGAAGCGCCTGAAACGGCTGGAGGAAGAAGGCTATATCGACGGCCGCGTGGCGCTGGTCAACCGCAGCAAGGCTGCGCTGCCGGTGACGGTGTTCGTCAGCGTGCGCACCAGCCAGCACGACGAAAAGTGGCTGGCCAAATTCGCGGCGGGCGTGATCGCGCTGCCAGAAGTACAGGAGTTCCACCGCATGAGCGGCGATATCGACTACCTGCTCAAGGTGGTGACTACCGATATTGAAGGCTACGACCGCTTCTACAAAAAACTGATCAAGGTTGCCAACCTGACTGGCGTATCGTCCGCCTTCTCGATGGAACAGATCAAGTACACGACTGCTCTGCCCCTGCATCTGGTCTCCCATAGTCCGGCATAGGATAATGACGGGATGCTGAAACAACTGATTCCGCCGCCCTCCACTGCCAGCGCAACTGAACGCCTGCGCGCCAGCGGCGGCGCCTTGATTGGATTGCTGCTCACGGCGCTGTGCGCCCATGCGATGATGCCAGGCCAGTCCATCTGGCTCGTGGCGCCGGTCGGCGCATCGGCCGTGCTGCTGTTCTGCCTTCCCGCCAGTCCGCTGGCCCAGCCCTGGTCTGTTATCGGCGGTAACGTGGTGTCGGCGCTGGTGGGCGCGGCCTGCCAGCGCTGGCTGGGCGCCGCAATGCCCGTGGTGCTGCTCGGCGCCCTCGCCAGTGCCGCAGCGATCGGCGCCATGTTTGCGCTGCGCTGCCTGCATCCGCCCGGCGGCGCGGTTGCGCTCACCACCGTGATCGGCGGCCCGGCCGTGCAGGCGGCAGGCTTCGGCTTCGGGCTCGGGCCGGTGCTGCTGAATTCCATCCTGCTGGTGCTGGCGGCCGTGGTGTACAACCGCCTCACCGGCAAGCGCTATCCGCACACGCAGGCGCTGGTCCATCCGAACCTGCACGCCACGGCCGATGCCGTGCCGACCGCGCGCCTCGGCTTCACGCCGGAAGACCTGGACGAGGTGCTCAAGCGCCACAACGAGGTGCTGGACATCAGCCGCGACGACCTGGAAGAGCTGTTCCTGCAAACGGAGATGCATGCCTATCAGCGCCGCTTCGGCGTGATCCTGTGCGGCGACATCATGTCGAAGGACGTGGTGACGGTGGAATTCGGCACGGGGCTGAGGGAGGCATGGAAAGAGATGCGCCAGCACCGCATTGCCGCCCTGCCGGTGCTGAACCGTGCGCGGCGCGTCATCGGCATCGTAACCCAGAGCGACTTCCTCGCGCATGGCGGCATCGATGACTACCGCAGCCTGCGCGAGCGCCTGCACAGCTTCCTGCGGCCCAGCGGCCTAAGCCATTCGGAGAAGGCGGAAGTGATCGGGCAGATCATGAAGCCGCATCCGCAGCTGGCAAGGATCGATACGCCGATCGTGAACCTGGTGCCGCTGATGGCCGATTCAGGCTTCCACCATATTCCCGTGGTCGATCACGAGGACCGCTTCGCGGGCATCGTGACGCAATCCGACCTCGTTGCAGCGCTCTACGAGAGCCGCCTGGCGCAAGCCTAATAGCGGCGCTCCAGCGTCATCTGATCTCCGTCGCGCTGCATATTGAAGCGGTTCAGGAAGGAATTCCCGAGCAGGATGATGGACAGGCCGTGTTCGTGCACCACGGCATCCAGCTGGTTCAGCTCCATATCGCCGATGCGCAGGCGGTCGATGCGCACGCGCCAGGCCGTAGCCTGCCCGTTGGCGGTGTTGACGAACACACGGCGCCCCTTGCGGTATTCGATGCCCATGCGCTCCGCTTCAGCCGCGGGCAAGGCAACCAGCGAGGCGCCGGTATCGATCATCATGCGTGCCTGGGCGCCGTTGATCTCGCCGGTCAGCGAATAGTGGCCAAGGCCATCCGGCGCCAGGATCAACTTCTTGCCCGCGCCGGAAGACGCCACGCGCGCCGCCGGCTGGCCCAGCGAGGCCGTGTAACGCCGGCCATCCTGCTCGATCACGGCATCATTGCCGTTGACGGCCACGAGGCGGCTGCCATCAGGCAGTGCGGCGCCCACCGCATACATGCGGGGCGGCGCGCCATCCACCGACAGCAAGGCGCGGTTCGACATCACCCCCATCACGCTTACGTCCGCGTGGGCGGCGGCACAACACAATGTCAGGAAAACAGCAAAGGCTCGCATCACACTCCCCGGAAAGTGTCAATATTCTGGCACAGCCGGGCGGCAATCGCTTATGCTTGTCGCCGTTTGCATTCCAACCATAACCAAGGGAATCCATAGATGAAGCACAGCCTGACCCTCGCCGCCCTGAGCGCCGCCCTGCTGATAGCCTGGGCGCCGGCCCAAGCTGCCGCGCCGGCGGCCAAGGTATCCGCCGCCGTGTCGGACGCCGCAGCGAAGCAGTTCCTCGCGCTGGCCGACGAATACTATGACGCCATCGCCCGCTTCGAGCCGGTGGGCGCCACCGAGAACGGCGACAACCGCTTCGACGACCAGATCGGCATGTCCATCTCGCCGGAAGAGCGTGCGAAGCAGTTCGCGCGCTACCGCGAATTCGGCAAGCGTCTCCAGCAGATCAACAAACAGGCGCTCACGCACCGCGACCGCATCAACTACGATGTGATGGCGTTCGAGCTGAAGACCTTCCTGGCCTACGAACCTTATCCCGAGCACCTGCTGCCCATTACGCAAATGAGCAGCATGCCGGTGATGCTGGCGAACTACGCAAGCGGCGAAGCCTCGCAGCCCCTGCGCACGGTGAAGGAATACGAGGCCTACCTGAGCCGCCTGGCGCAGCTGCCTGCGTGGATAGCCCAGGCCATTGTGAATATGGACGAAGGCATCAAGCGCGGCATCACGCAGCCGAAGGCCATCATGGTCTCCGCGCTGCCGCAGTTCCAGAAACTGGTGAGCGCCACGCCGGAACAGAGCATCTACTACACGCCGGTAAACAAGATGCCTGCCGAATTTTCGGCTGAAGACAAGCAGCGCCTGACGGCGGCCTACCGCGATACGGTGGGCAAGCTGCTGCCGGCGCTGGACAAACTGGCGAAGTATGTGGAGCAGACCTATATCCCGGCCTGCCGCACCAGCACCGGCCTGGGCGCGCTGCCGAACGGCGCGGCCTGGTACAAGGTGCGCATCGCCGATTCCACCACCACGCAGCTGACGCCGGAGCAGATCCACCAGACCGGCCTGAAAGAGGTGGCCCGCATCCAGGCCGAGTTCGCGAAGCTGGGACCGAAGCTGGGCTACAACGGTCCGGCCGCAGGCCTGCCGACGTGGATTTCGCAGCAGCCGAAGTTCTTCCCCTTCAAAACGGAAGACGAAGTGCAGGCCGTGTACCACAAGCTGAACGACGTGCTGGACACCAAGCTGCCCGCCATGTTTACGTTGCTGCCCAAAGCGAAACTGGACCTGCGCCTGGAGCCTGAACTGAGCCGCGACACCGCATCCGACCACTACACTGCGCCAGCGGCGGACGGTTCGCGCCCCGGCGTGTTCTGGTCGGTGGTGACGGATCCCACCAAATACGGCAATACCGGCATGACCACGCTGTTTCTGCACGAAGGCAAGCCGGGCCACCACTTCCACATCGCGCTGATGCAGGAACTGAACCTGCCGAAGTTCCGCCAGTTCGGCGGCAACACCGCGTTCACGGAAGGCTGGGCGCTGTATGCGGAAACGCTGGGCCGCGAGATGGGGCTGTTCGAAGATCCGGCCCAATACTTCGGCCACCTGAACGACGAACTGCTGCGCGCCACGCGCCTGGTGGTGGACACCGGGATGCACGCCAAAGGCTGGACGCGCGAAAAAACCATCCAGTACATGAAAGACACGCTGGGCTACGACGCCGTCGCGAAAAGCGAAACGGAGCGCTACATGGCGTGGCCGGGGCAGGCCGTGGCGTACAAGATCGGTTCGCTGAAGATCATGGAACTGCGCCGGCGCGCACAAAAAGCGCTGGGCGCAAAGTTCAGCCTCCCGGCCTTCCACCAGGTCGTCCTGGAAGACGGCACCATCCCCCTCGACCTGCTCGAAGCCAAAGTGACCCACTGGATCGCCACCCAGCGCTAACGGCCCGGCCCGCCTGCGACACCATGGGGTCAGGCACCCGCTGTCAGCATGACAAGCGGTGCCTGACCCCATGGTGTCGCAGGCGAACTCAGGTTTAGGGCTTAGCGCAGCTCGTAGCGCTTGATGCGTTTCAGGACGAGCTCGGGCAGCGCGGTGATCTGCTTGGCGTGGTTGGCGAAGACGATCTGCTGGCGGCCAACCGAGACCGGATTCCCGTCGGCGTAGAAACGGAACTCCAGCCAGAAGGAGCAGCGCTTTACGTCGTAGGCGTTGACCTCGCACACGACGTCCTGGAAGGGGAAGGTCTCGTGCAGGTAATCCTGCTGGGCGTGCTTGGTAATGAATACGCCCTCATTCTTCAGCATGTCGCGCGAGATGCAGTCGTAGAACCATTTCTCGCGGCAGATACCCTGCCATTCAAAGTAGCGCGCAAAGTAGGTGTTGCCGTAGGCATTCGAGTCCTTGAGATAGATCGAGATCTGGTGATGGAAGGTCAGGTCGGCGCGTGGGGCTGTGGCGAGAGCATCAGTGGCATGCATGAACATGGAATTCTCCTGTTGAGGTTGGGCCTTTCTTTACTCTTGCTTAAATTCCTTGCGCACTTTTGATCTATCGCAAAGCTCCTGCCGATATACCCCAGCAATGAAACAGTCCGTTGTTACTATGCGTAAATGTGAACGGTTCTCAAGGGGAATACCTGCATGTACTCGGTGCTGCCTGCGGTTGTGTCTGCCCTCTTCATTGGCTACGGCGCGTTCGTCCTGAATTCGCGCGGCGCCAATCGTGTCAGCATGACCTTCTTCATTCTTTGCATGAGCACCTTTCTCTGGCAGGCGGCATGGGCCATCCTGTTCCAGACCGAGAGCCCGGCGCACGCCTGGCGCATCGTCCAGGCCGGCTATGTGCCCATTCTTTTCCTGCCCACCACGCTTTATCACTTCATCACCGAACTCACCCGGCGGCACCAGGACCGGCCTTTCGTGTACGCCAGCTACCTGCTGTGCGGCGTGCTGACCGTGCTGCTGCTCAGCACGGATCTCGTGATCCAGGGCCTGTATCCCTATTTCTTCGGTTTCTATCCCAAGGCGGGCGAGCTGCATCCGCTCTACCTGCTGCAGACTGTTGTGGTAGTAGGCCGTGGCGTGGCACTGCTGTACCTGCGCCAGGGCGTGGCGGTCTCGACCGAACGCACGCGGCTGCGCTACTGCCTGTTCAGCATCCTGATCTACTTCGCGGCGGCAGTGGACTACCTGTGCAACTACGGCGTGGAGTTCTATCCGCCCGGCGTGCTGTGCATTGCCTGCAGCCTCGGCCTGATTGCCCAGGCCATGGTGCGGCATAACCTGCTGGCCGATCCGCTGTTTGCGGCCGCCAGCATCGCCCATGAGGTGCGGACGCCGCTGGCCACCATCCGCAGCCAGTCGCGAGTGCTGGCGCGCAGCCTGCCCGAGCTGATTGCAGGCTACCAGCGTTCGGAAGCGCCGGGCCTGGCGCCCGAACAGCTGCGCTACCTGAGCGAAATCGCCACCCACATCGAGACCGAAGTGGCGCGCTCGAACTTTATCGTCGACATGCTGCTGGCATCGGCCCGCGCCGGATCGCTGCAGAGCGATGATTTTGCCGTCCATTCGGTGAAGAAGTGCGTAGATGAGGCCATTTCCTGCTACCCCTTCGCCGAGGCCGAGCGGGAGAGGGTCCGCCTGGTGCTGCGCGAGGACTTCAACTTCTTCGGGTCGGATACGCTGCTGGTCTACGTGCTCTACAACCTGCTGAAGAACGCCCTGCATGCGGTTCACGCCGCCGGGCGCGGCAACGTCACCGTGGAGTGCTACACCCAGGAGGAACTGAACTGGCTGGTGGTGACAGATACCGGCCTGGGCATCGCGCCGGATGTGCTGCCCCATGTCTTCGACCCCTATTACACCACCCGCCACAGCGGCGGCGGCACGGGCATGGGGCTGGCTTTCTGCCGCAAGGTGGTAAGCGCCTTTGGCGGCGCTATCGAGGTGGAGTCGGAACCCGGCCGCTATACGCGCTTCGCGCTGAGGTTTCCTATGGGAAAGTCCTTCCGCACAATCGGCAGCGGTGAATTTCAGATTGCTTCGGCGTCCTGATTCTCGCTACGCAGTATCTCGTCCAGGTCGACATCGTCGCCGAGCACGAATACTTTTCGGTCTTCCAATACCTTCAGGATAAAAGGCTGCTTTTCACGCAGGCGGCGCTGGAAATCGGGAACCGAGTATAAATTCGGATTAATGCGGCGGCGCAGAATACGTTCGGCTATCGGCAAACGGTTCAGCAATTCGCCATATGTCGTATTTTCGCCGATCAGCAATAACTCCAGCGGTTCGGCCGACGCTTCCTGTTCGCGTGCGCTCGGTCCGTAAATAAAAGCCACATTCAGCGAGCGGCGCAATGGCGCCAAGGCCGAATTCAGCACGCTGACCACGCCAAATGTTTTCTTGACGATGCTGCTCAGTTCTTCATAGACCGGGCTTTGTTTATTCGGCCGGAACTGGCGCACATTGCCGATGCGCTCGGACACAATCAGTCCCGATTCATGCAGGCGTTTCAGCTCGCGCTGGGCCGATGCGCTGCCCAGGCCGGTGAGCCGCATGATCTCGTTCAGGTGGAAGCCGTCGTTCACACGTACAAACAGCAAACCCAGCAGTTTCTGCTGGGCGGGAGTGAAAAGAGCCTGGGCGATCATGAGCCAAATCTTAGCATGGATAAGCTCAGGTTTGGCGTGCTTGCCGGGCGTAAACGGGCGTAGAATGGCCTGGCGCAAGCATCGGGCTTGCGCGCTACGACATAATCACAACAGGTGGCCAATGAAAAGAATTCTCGCTTTCGCTGCAGCCCTTGCTTTCACCGCTCCCCTACCCCTCCTCGCCGCATCCGCGCCCGCAACTGTCGATCTGAAACCTTATGCCATCGAGTACAAGAAATTTGTGCTGCAAAATGGGCTGACGCTGATCGTGCATACCGACCACAGCGTGCCCGTGGTCGCCGTGAATACCTGGTACCACGTGGGTTCGCGCAATGAGAAACGCGGCAAGACCGGCTTCGCGCATTTATTCGAACATTTCTTCTTTAATGGTTCGGAGAATTATCCGCACGGCTTCCGTGAAGCGATGGATGATCTGGGCGCTAATAACCGGAATGGCACCACCAATACCGACCGCACCAATTTCTTTGAAGACGTGCCGGTATCGGCACTGGAGCGCACACTTTATCTGGAAGCGGACCGCATGGGTTTCCTCGGCAATTACATTTCCAAGGAAATGCTGGAGCGGGAACGCGGCGTGGTGCAGAACGAAAAGCGGCTCGGTGAAAACCGCCCTTATGGCAAGGTGCACCTGGAAATGTCGGCGAAGATGTATCCCTATTCGCATCCCTACTCCTGGTCCACCATCGGCAGCATGGAAGACCTGGCAGCGGCATCGCTGGAAGATGTGAAGGAGTGGTACCGCACCTATTACGGCCCGAATAATGCAGTGCTCTCGCTGGCCGGCGATATCACGCCCGAGCGTGCGCTGGAACTGGTGAACAAGTACTTCGGCTCGATTCCGCCCGGCCCCGCGCTGCCGCGTACCGAAACCTGGATTCCCGTGCTGGATCGGAATATCCGCGACGAGATGGAGGACGCAGCGCCGCAGGTGCGCGTCTACCGCAGCTACCACGGCCCGGCATGGAAGGATCCGGAGCTGCAAAGCCTGCAGCTTGCCGCCGGCGTGCTGGCTGGTTCGCGCAGCGCGCGGCTGGAGAAGCGGCTGGTGTACGACAAGGCGCTGGCCACCGGCGTCGGCGTGCAGGCCGACGGCAGTGAGCTGGGCGGCACCTTCGACATCGTAGTTACCCTGAAGCCCGGCGTGGATCCGGCACAGGTAGAACGCGAGATCGACCTCGTGGTGAACGAACTGCTGGCCAAGGGGCCGACGGCCGAAGAACTGGCGCGTGTGAAGACCAGCGGCCTGGCGCAGATCGCCCGCAGCATCGAGCGGCTCGGCGGCATGGGCGGCCGTTCCGACGTGCTGGCCGAAAGCATGACTTACGGCGGCTCGCCGGATGCCTATCTGGCACAGATCGAACGCTGGTCGACGGCTACGCCGTCCGATGTGAAAGCGGTGGCGGGCAAATGGCTAAAGGCCAATCACTACACGATGACGGTGAAGCCTTTCGCCAAACTGTCTGCCGCGAAGTCGGACCTGAACCGCAAGCTGCTGCCTGCGCTGGGCGACGCGCCAGATGTGAAGTTCCCGGACATGCAGCGCGCCAAGCTGTCCAATGGCCTGAACGTGGTGCTGCTGGAACGCCATTCGGCGCCGATCGTGAACGTGGCGCTCACGCTGGATGCGGGCAGCGCTTCCGATACGGCGGACAAGGCCGGTCTCGCATCGCTGACGCTGGACCTTCTGGACAAGGGCAGCAAGAAACGCAACGCCTTCCAGATGTCCGACGCGCTCGAAACGCTGGGTGCGCGCCTGCTGACCAGCACCTCGTCCGACCTGTCGACGGTGCGCCTGCAAGCCACTGCCGCCAACCTCGCGCCCTCGCTGCAGCTGATGGCCGAAGCTGCGCTTACGCCTGTCTTCCCTGAAGACCAGGTCAAGCTGGCCCGTTCACGCCGCGTGTCCTCCATCGCACAGGACAAGGCGCAGCCGGCCAGCCTGGCTATGCGCGTGATGCCGGCGCTGCTGTACGGCGCCGACCATCCTTACGGCCGTCCCGTCACCGGCTATGAGAAATCCGTTGAAGGCCTCACGCGCGACGACATGGCGAAGTGGCACGCCAGCTGGTTCAAACCCGGCAGCGCAACGATCGTCGTCACCGGCGACACCACAATGGACAAAGTGAAGCCGATGCTGGAAGCGGCCTTCGGCAAATGGCAGGCTGGCAGCGCGCCGGCCAAGCAGGTGCCGCTTGCGCCGGTCACGCAGGGCAAACGCATCTTCCTGATAGACAAACCGGATGCGCCGCAATCCAATATCGTGGCTGCACACATCTCGCAGATCCAGGGCCAGCCTGAGGATCTCGCGATGGAGCCGGTGATGCAGAACTTCGGCGGCATGGCCACCTCGCGCCTGAACCGCAACCTGCGCCTGGACAAGCACTGGAGCTATGGCACCACGGGCCAACTGAGCGGCCAGCGCGGACAGCGCAGCTTCTTCGTGCTTGCGCCGGTGCAGACCGACAAGACGAAGGAGTCCATGTTGGAGGTGGCAAAAGAGGTGCAAGGCATCGCTGGCGCACGCCCGATCCAGGGCGAGGAGTACGGCAACATCATGCGCAATATGACTTCGCGCCTGGCGGGCCGTTTCGAGACCATCAACGCACTGGAAGCGGCAGCGCTCACCAGCATCAACTACCGGCTGCCGGATGATTACTGGGCGAAGTACGCGGGCAATGTGCGAGCGCTCTCCGAGCCGCAGCTGGCCACCGCCGCGGCCAAATTCATCAAGCCTGATGAAGCCATCTGGATCGTGGTCGGCGACCTGCGCAAGATCGAAGCACCAATCCGCTCGCTGGACTGGGGGGAAGTCACCATCCTGAGCAGCGAAAGTTTCTAAAAAATTCGGGACAGACGGGGGCGCCGAGCCACGGATTTTGGAAATCCGTGGCAAAAGGGGGGGGGGGGGGGGGGGGGGGGGGGGGGGGGGGGGGGGGGGGGGGGGGGG
>NZ_JBJQIK030000016.1:0-72912 GCF_045984285.3 Pseudoduganella rhizocola | reverse complement strand
TGCCGAAGTCGAGCGGGCGCAGGGTGCGCAGGTCGATGGTGGACGCCAGCCCCTGCCCCATCAGGCTTGCATCCGGCGTCTTGTAGATCAGCACGGAACCGGTCAGTTCCGAGGGGAACAGGTCGAACTCGGGGCTGCGTGCATCACTGGTGGATGCCTGTTCGCGGCCGTTCAGCAGCGAACCGTTGAAGCTCGGCGACAGGCCGCGCACGCTCACGTCGGTGGCCTTGCCGTTGGTTTTGTTGCGCTGTGTGGTAACACCGGGCAGGCGGGAAACCGATTCGGCCACCGAGGTATCCGGGAGCTTGCCGATGTCTTCGGCCGAAATGGCTTCAACGATGGAGCTGGAATTTTTCTTGATCGAGATGGCCGCTTCGATGCCGGTACGGATGCCGGATACCGTTACGGTCGTCATCTCAGGCGTGCTTTCCGTTTGCTGGGCATGGGCTGCTCCGTGTGCGCCATACAGCATGATGGCGCAGGCGGCGGCGACGGGACTCAGTTTGAAGAGGGATGACCCGAATTCCGGATTGCGATTTTTCATAGGATGTCTCTGGAAATTATTGTAGTGGTCTGTGCAGGCTTCAACGCTGAGCAGCCGGCGGAAGCGATAATCTGCCATACGATTTTTTGCGTCAATCGCGTGCAGCCGCACGGCTAAAGGAAGCGTGAAGATTGGATGGCATGAGGGTTTGACGGCGCGCGCAGCCCACCGAACGATTATCGCCGGCCCCAGCAGCTTTCATGCGAAAACCTGCTGGCCGGACGGCGCACAAGCGAACGAAATTCTCCGCGATCACAAAATCGCCAACGATTTATATTGTTTTCACCACAAATCGCGGCGTGAAGGAAACCTGAAGGTTCAGGTGTTGCGCCAGTGGTTCAGTTGCATCACGCGCTGCTACACTTGGCCCCATGAAGATTTTTATGATTGAAGACGATCTCGCGATCGGCCGCGCCCTGCTCTCCGTGTTCCAGGACGAGGGCCACCAGGCGGTGTGGTGGCGCATGAGCGGTGGCGCGATCGAGCGTATCCAGGCCGAACACTTCGATGCCGTACTGCTTGATCTCGGCCTGCCCGATGGCGACGGCACCACGCTGCTGCGCGAGATGCGCAGCCTGAACGTGAACCTTCCGGTGCTGATCATCACCGCCCGCGACAGCCTCGAAGACCGCCTGAACGGCTTCAATATCGGCGCCGACGACTACCTGATCAAGCCCTTCGAGATTCCGGAACTGCTGGTGCGGCTGCGCGCCATTGTGCGCCGCGTGAATGGCGCCGTGGACAACGGCGAGCAAATGTGGACGTCTGGCGAAGTGGCCCTCGACGAAAGCCGTATGCTGGTAACGCGCGCCGGTACGCCGGTATCGCTGTCAAAGACCGAGTTCGGGCTGCTGCTGATGCTGATGAAGCAGTCCGGCCGCGTGCTCACGCGCACGGAGCTGGAACACCGCGTGCTGCCGCATAGTGAAGGCCAGACGCTGGACGTGCATATCTCGAACCTGCGCAAGAAGGTGGGCGACCGCCTGATCCGCACGGTGCGCGGCGTGGGCTATATGGTCCAGGGCGACAATGTCTAGGCAGCCTTCGCTCTTCCGGCGGCTGATGCTGGGCTTCAGCTGCGTGATCATCCTGGTGGCGCTGGCCGGCCTGCTGCATGTGCTATGGGAAGCGAAGGCTACCCAGCGCACCCGCACCGCCAGCGAGAACAAGGCGCATGCGCACGAAGCCTTGCAGCATCTGGTTCTGCTGGCCGGCAGCCCGGAGCGCGTTGTCGCCGCTGCGCAGTCGCTGGAAGCCTTGCGCGCCACGATGTTCAGGGAACTGGACTATCACTCGCGCGTGCGCATGCGCGTCTACCAGCATGACAAGCTGCTTTACAACTCCCAGCCCTCGCTGCCGGACAAACTGCCCGAACCCGGCAGCGCCGAAGCGCGCCACGCCAACGCCTGGGTGCGCACGGTGGCCAGCGATGCCGCCACCGGCCTGGTGGTGGACCGCAGCCATGAAGTTGATGATGAATGGATGCTGAGCATATCGGGCGTGAGCTTCCTGCTGTCCTCCACCGTATTCAGCCTGCCGCTCCTGCTGCTGCCGGCATGGCTGATCGTGGGCATTGGCTTGCGGCCGCTGCGCAGTTTCGCCGAAACGATCGAGCAGCGCTCGGTGTTCGACCTGACGGCGCTGCCGGATTCAAAGTACAAGGAACTGTCGCCGCTGGTGGAGGCCATCAACAGCCTGATGGCCCGCCTCAGCCAGCGCATCGAACGTGAGCATGAATTCCTGACGGATGCGGCGCACGAGCTGAAAACGCCGCTGGCGGCCATCCAGATCAACGCCCACCTGCTCCTCAGCCGCAGCGCGGACAATGCAGAGCGGCGCGCCGAAGCCGCGGCCGGCCTGCGCGGAGGCGTGGCGCGCGCCACGCATATGGTGCACCAGCTGCTGGCACTGGAGCGGGCGCACACGGAACCGGGCGCCCAGCCCGCGCCGCTGACGGAACTGGGCGGCTTCGTGCGCGCGCGCCTTGCCGCCGCGGCGCCGCTGGCCGTCCAGCGCGGGATCGAGATCGAGTTTGTCGCCGATGCGGAGTGCATGATGCCGGTGCATACCGAAAGCATGGCCTCGCTGCTGGATAACCTGATCAGCAATGCCATCAAGTATTCGCCGGAAAATGGACGCATCACCGTGCGCCTGGCGCCGTCCGCGAACGGGCCGCAGCTGACGATTACCGACCAGGGACCGGGCATCGATCCCCAGCTGCACAGCAAGGTATTCGAGCGCTTCTACCGCATCCCTGGACAGGACCAGCTGGGCAGCGGGCTTGGACTGGCCATTGCGGAGCGCGGCGCACAGCGCAATAACGGCGTGATTACGCTGGGCAGCGGCGAGGATGGCCGCGGCCTCACGGCCACGGTGAACTTTACGCAGGCTTGATTCAGGCGGCCCTGGCGCAGCCGGCCGGCTTGTAGATACGCTCCGTTGAAGCAGGATATTTCGCCAGCTTCGATGCCGCGCGCGTGGGGCGCGCCGCGAAACCTCCGCCGCAGTTCGGGCATATGCCGCCCAGCACACCTTCCGCACAGTTCACGCAGAACGTGCACTCGAAAGAGCAGATACGGGCTTCCGTCGATTCAGGCGGCAGGTCTTTATCGCAGCATTCGCAGCCGGGCCTCATTTGCAGCATGGTGTTCTCCCTTGGTGATATGCAGCGATTCTAAACGCTGCGGCATGCAAAAAATTCCCGGATTGTCTGTCCTTGCGGGGAAGTTTTCTCAGAATGCCGAGTACAGGGTCCAGGCGGCGAAGCCCAGCAAGGCGATGCCGGAGCAGCCTTCGATCCACTGGATCGCCTTCGGCGGCAGCGCCTTGCGGCTGGCCGTCACGCCGCTGACCAGGATCAGCCACCACGTCACCGATCCCACAAACACCCCCGCCACCAGCGCCATGCCCCCTGCCAGCCCGCCGCCGTTCGGCGACAGCGCCGCGAGAATGCCGGCGAAGGAGAGAATGGTCATCGGGTTGGCAATGGTCAGCATGAAGGTGCTGGCGAATGCGCCCAGCAATCCGGCCGGCGCGCTGGCGTTTGCCGCCTGGGCAGCAGGCGGCCGCGCTGCGCGCCGCAGCGAGATATAGCCGAGGACCGCCATCAGCACGCCGCCGCCAATCTGCAGCACGGAGGCGTAGCTGATCAGCACTGCGGTCAGGGCGCCGAGGCCCAGCGCGGCACACAGGCCGTAGAAAGTGTCGGCTGCCGCTGCGCCCAGCCCGGTCGCGAAGCCGGTCATCGGCCCGTGCGCGAAGGTGCGGCGGATGCACAGCAGGCCAATCGGCCCGACCGGCGCGGCGATGGCGAAGCCCAGGGCGGCGCCTTTGAATAGTGAAGTGACGTCAAACATATGGTGCTCCTTACGATACACGAGCAATATTACCGCAAAATTACAGCAATAACGTAATAATTGCTGAATCTTTGAATTTAAGCGGCAAATCACCTTAATTTCGCACTCATGGGAACAATTTATCGCGGCGGGCGTCTAAAATAAAAAGGAGGCCGCCATGGAACAGCCGAGCATTCCCGAACGTTTGGCACGGATAGAAGTGCAGCTGACGCATATGCCCACGCGGGTCGAGCTGTATGAGAAGCTCGATGAGCTGCGCCATGAACTGCGCGTGGATCTCGCCAACCGCATCGGAGAGGTGAACCACCGCATGGATATCTTCCAGGCCGACGTTAACCGCCGGTTTGAGCTCCTGGCCGCTGAGTTGCAGCAGCAACGCGCGGCGATCAACAAGCTATACGTTTTCATCATCGGCACCGCCCTTGCCTCGCCCGCGCTGGGCCTCGGCGGCATGACGCTGATCATTACCCTCCTCCCCCTCTCGCGTTGACCACCGGAACATGTTGTTTTGGCGCCAAACCTGATCTGCCTCAAAAGTGCGCTTGAGCGAGCGCCAGAAATTGATGCACGTCCAAGCCAACAGCTGGCGCGAATCCTAGACTGGGCGCTCCCATCAACGAAAGGAGGCCATCATGGAAATCAAGGACGATACCGAAGCGCTGCGCCAGCTGTTCAACGAAATGGAGCCGAACAGCGGCGATGTCGAATCCGTGCACCGCGCCGAGCTGGAGCCGGAAGCCTCGCTGCTGTTGATGGCCAACCCCAAGGCCGCGCTGAAGGCGATGAACATTCCGGTCAGTGCTGAATCGCAGGTTCAGATCACGATGAAGAACCGCGCCGACCGCGCCTTGCAGGACACCCTGACCGGCGCCCAGGCAGCACGCCTGCGCCGCATCATCGTGATTGTGATCCACTACCGTAACTGCGACTCGGACATCATCATCATTGCCACCCGCTGATGACGTCCACGCGCTCCGGCGCCCGCTGGCCCATTGAGCACGGGCAAAGCTGCGCCGGAGCCGGGGCGTGCGGCTTATACTCGGTGCCATGGCAAAGATACGAATCGGCATATCCGGCTGGCGCTACGTGCCCTGGCGCGGCGTGTTCTATCCGGAAGATCTGACGCAGGCGCGCGAACTGGAATTCGCCTCGCGCGCCCTGCCGACCATCGAAATCAACGGTTCCTTCTACTCGCTGCAGCGGCCCGCCAGTTACCAGGCCTGGTACGATGCCACGCCGCCGGAGTTCATGTTCAGCCATAAGGGCAACCGCTACATCACCCATATCCTGCGCCTGCGCGATCCCGGCCCAGCACTGGCCAATGTATTTGCCTCCGGCGTGCTCGCGCTGCGCGAAAAACTGGGGCCTTTCCTCTGGCAGTTTCCGCCTACCTTCAAGTTCGATCCGGAGCTGGTCGAACACTTCCTCAGCCTCCTGCCGCATGACACGGAGGCCGCGCTGGAGCTGGCCACGCATCACGAGCCGCGCATGAAAGGCCGCACCTTCCTGGAGATCGACGGCAAGCGCAAGGTGCGGCACGCGATGGAGATCCGTAACGAAAGCTTCAACGACAAGGCGTTCATCACGCTGCTGCGCAAATACAAGGTGGCGCTGGTGGTGGCCGATACGGCGGGCAAATGGCCGGACTACGAAGACGTGACGGCGGATTTCATGTACCTGCGCCTGCACGGCGAAAAGGAGCTGTACGCCAGCGGCTACACCGACGAAGCGCTGGACCGCTGGGAGACACGCATCCGCGCCTGGACCGGCGGCAGCCAGCCGGAAGATGTAAAGCTGATCTCCGGAGCCCAGCCGCCGAAGCGCGCCAGCCGGGATATCTTCTGCTACTTCGATAACGACATCAAGGTGCGCGCGCCCTTCGATGCGCGCCGCCTGCTGGACCGCCTCGGCGTGGCGGACGGGCTGATGCCCTTCGGCTAAGCGCGGCGCTGTGCCGTGTAGATGCCGGGGTGCCCGGAGACGAGGAAGGCCACGACGCAGGCCAGCGCAGCCCAGGGACCAAACGCTGGACCGAACAGCTCCATCGCCATGATGGTCGAGGCCAGCGGCGTATTGGCCGCTCCCGCGAACACGGCGACAAAGCCCAGCGCGGCCAGCATGCCGAAGGGCAGATGCAGCAAGGGCGCCAGTGCATTGCCCATCGTGGCGCCGATATAGAACAGCGGCGTCACCTCCCCGCCCTTGAAGCCCGAGCCCAGCGACACCAGCGTGAAGGCATACTTGGCGATGAAGTCCGACGGCGCCAGCGGCTGCTGGAAGGCTTCAACGATGACCGGAATCCCAAGGCCGATATAGCGCTGTGTGCCGATGCTCCACACAGCCAGCGCAACGACCACGCCGCCGATCAGGGGCCGCAGCGGAGCGTATGCGATATGGCGCTTGCCGAATGCGGACAGCGCATGCACGGAAGCCGCGAACAGCCGGGCCATCAGCCCGAAAGCAATGCCTGCCGCTGCAACCGCAGCAATCGCCCACAGGGAAAATGGCGCAGCGGCGCCCGCCGCATAATGGGTATGGTGCACGCCCCACATCAGGCCCACACGGTCGGCCAGGAAGGCCGCGGCCATACAGGGGAAAATAGCCTGGTAGCGCAGCCGTCCCGCAACCAGCACTTCGATGCCGAACACGGCTCCGGCCAGCGGCGTGCCGAATACCGACGCGAAGCCTGCGCTGATGCCCGCCATGAGCAACAGGCGGCGGTCTTCCGCGTGAAGGCGGAACATATGCGTGAGCTGGTCCGCCAGCGAGCCGCCCATCTGCACTGCAGTGCCTTCACGCCCCACCGAGGCGCCGAACAGGTGCGAGATCACCGTTCCGCCCAGCACGAGCGGCGCCATGCGCAGCGGCACGACATTGCGCGGATCATGGATCTCGTCGATCAGCAGATTGTTCCCGGCCTCCACCGAACGGCCCAAGTGCAGGTAGATCCAGCCAACGGCGAAACCGGCCAGCGGCAGCAGGCAGATAATCCAGGCTTGCGATTCGCGCGCAGCGGTCGCCGCATCCAGCGCAAAGAGGAAGAAGGCAGACGCGCTGCCGGCCAGCGCTGCAACCAGCGCCGCCAGCAGCGACCATTTGAGCGAATAAGTCAGCAGCGTTTTCATCAGCCGCTGACTATATCATGGGCCTCAATGGTGGTGATGGCCTCCGTCGCGCTTGATTTCCATTGGCGGCGCGGCCGATGGCGCAGCGCCTGCGGCACGCGGCGCTTCGGGCAGCTCGCCGGTCCATTCGTAGGCCTGCGAACCTTTCGGATGCCTGTACCAGCCCGGATCGCGGTAGTCGCCGCGCGCCAGCCCCTCCCTCACCTTGAGCAAGGTGAACATGCCGCCCATCTCGATCTCGCCGAACGGCCCGGTGCCGGTCATCATCGGCAGCGTATTCTCCGGCAGCTCCATGCGCATGCTGCCCATGGAACCGCCCTTGTCGCCCATCACCATGTAGCCGGGCACCAGGCGGTTGATCTTCTCGGCCACGCCGCTGTGGTCCACTCCGATCATGGTCGGCACCGAGTGGCCCATCGCGTTCATTGTGTGGTGCGATTTGTGGCAGTGGAAGGCCCAGTCGCCCGGATTATCCGCCACGAACTCGATGGCGCGCATCTGTCCGACCGCAATATCGGTGGTCACTTCCGGCCAGCGCGCCGACGGCCGCACCCAGCCGCCATCCGTGCCGGCCACCTCGAAGGTATGGCCATGCAGGTGGATCGGATGGTTGGTCATCGTCAGGTTGCCGGCCCGGATACGCACGCGGTCGCCCTTGCGCACGACCAGCGGGTCGATGGCCGGGAACACGCGGCTGTTGAAGGTCCACAGGTTAAAGTCCAGCATCGTATTGACCTTCGGCGTGAAGCTGCCGGGCTCAATATCGTAGGCGCTGAGCAGGAAGACGAAATCGCGGTCTACCGCATGCTGTCGCGGGTCTTTCGGGTGCGTTACCCAGAAGCCCATCATGCCCATGGCCATCTGCGTCATCTCGTCCGCATGCGGGTGATACATGAAGGTGCCGGCATGCTTCGCCACGAATTCGTAGACGAAGGTCTTGCCGGGCTGGATGGCCGGCTGGGTGACGCCGCTCACACCGTCCATGCCGTTCGGCAGGATCTGGCCGTGCCAGTGCATGCTGGTGTGTTCCGGCAGCTTGTTCGTGACGAAGATGCGCACGCGGTCGCCCTCCACCACTTCGATGGTCGGGCCGGGACTCTGGCCGTTGTAGCCCCACATCTTCGCCTGCATGCCGGGCGCCACTTCGCGCAGCACCGGTTCGGCGACGAGGTGGAATTCCTTGACGCCGTCTTTCATGCGCCAGGGCAGGCTCCAGCCATTCAGCGTCACCACCGGATTGTAGGGCCGTCCGTTCGGCGGCACCAATGGCGCGGCCGTGGCGGCCGCCGATTGCACAGGGGCCTCCGGCAGCGAGGCGGCGCCGGCTTTGCTCACCATGCCCGCGCCGATCAGGGCGGCGCCGGTGAGGAAGGATCTGCGGTCAGTCATGTTTCACTCCCGTATGGCCACCGATGGCGGCTTGCAGCCGCGCGTCGGCGATCCAGAATTCTTTCAATGCGTTGATGGATGCGTTCACGGCCATCGTCTGTTCGCGCGAGTCGGCCAGCAGTTCGAATACGCTGAGCAGCATGCCGTTGTAGCGCAGCAGCGTTTCCTGGGAAATCTGCTGGCGCAGCGGAATCACCACGTCGCGGTAGTGCTTCGCCAGCGTCCATGCGGACTGATAGGCGTGATAGCTCTCGCGCGCTTCGCTGCGCGCATGCACCGCCGTATCGGCCAGGCGGTTCACGGCCTGCATATAGACCGCTTCGGCGCGGGCATTGCGGGCCGAACCCCAGTCGAACAGTGGCACCTCGACCGTGATTTCATAGCCGCGCGGCCGGGCCGCTCCGTCGCGCTCGCGTACGGCGCCCAGCTCCAGCACATTGATGAAGCGCGTTGCCCTGGTGAGGCCGAGCGAGGCGGCGGTGGCTTCGGTATCGAGCCTTGCAGCCGCGATATCAGCCCTGCCCGTCATTGCGGCCTGCTCCACGTCCGGCAGCTGGTGCGCTGCGGGCAGGTCCGGCAGGCGCTCCGGCAGCTTGATGTCCGCGGCATCGAGGCCCAGCACGCGCGCCAGCTTCTCGCGGGTGGCGATGGCGTTGCGGAGCGCACGCGATACGTCGGCCATCGAATCGGCGTGGTATGCCTGCTCGCGCGCTGCGTCGTACTTGCTCCAGTTGCCCGCCTGCTGCATGCGCTGCGCCAGTTCGGCAGACGCTTCGGCGGCGGCGCTCACCTGCCCGGCATAATCTGCGCCCTGGACGCCCGCTACGGCCTCGTAATATGCCTCGCGTGCCTCGGTGGCCGTCGCCAGCGCGGCAGCGCTGATGTCAAGGCGTACCTGTTCGAAGCGGCGGCCTTCAATGCGCTGCGCCAGCGGCGCCGTGATCAGCCCTACCAGGTTGAAGGTGAGCGACCGTTCCAGCGATACGTCGCTGCCGTCCTTCATGCGCTTGAAGCTGAAGCCGGGATTCTGCAAGCGCCCCGCCTGCACCAGGTCTGCTTCGGCGATGCCGAGGTCCCAGTAGCGGGCCTGCAGGGCGCGGTTGTTCAGCAGCGCGATCTCCACCGCGTCGTTGGCGGTGATTGGCTTTGCGAGCCGTTCACGCAGCACGGCGGCCAATGCGCGCTGATCCTCCTCGTTGCGCAGCAGGCGTGTTTCGGCGCCGGTTCTGTTTCGTATATCCGTGGCGGCCGCGCCGAACCCGCCATCGGGCGAGAGTGACGCGCAGCCGCTCAGCAGCACGGCTGCGGCAGCCGCGATGAGTTGATGCTTCATGGTGAAACCTCGTGTTGAATCATGGCCCGCAGATGCGGACCGACACCGGCCATCGATGGCCGGACCGGATCAGGCGGGACCGGATTTGGGAGGACGGTCCAGTGCCGCCAGATCGACCGGCATGGGCGCAACAGCGTGGAAAGGAATCGCTTCGGAAGGTGGCGGCGGCAGGGATAGCGGAAGCACGATATGCGGCGCAAGCGCAGCGCCGATGCAGCATGCCGCCACACCGCCGCACTTGGCCGGCGAGTGCGCACTGCCGTCGCTGTGGCCATGCTGCGGCGTGTCGGCAATGGCTGCGTGATCGTGCACCATGGCCGCGTGGTCATGCGGTCCATCCGGCATCGGCGCCACGGCTGCAGGCGCGGCAGGCGCGCACAGCATGCCGGCAGACGCAAATCCCTGGTAAGGGAGCGCCAGCAGCAGGAGCCAGACAAGGACGGTACGCAGCAGCATCATGGCCGCCATCTTAGCACGCTAAAACCGGCTTAGCACCTTGACATACAAGGAAGGTTCTATCTCCGTGCGCACACCGATATCATTGAATTCGCCATGCGATCCAAGCAGGTTGGCGCCTCCCAGCGAGAGCTCCAGGGCGCGGCTGATGCGCCAGCCGAAGCGCAGGTCGAGCGCCTTGTATGCGGGCACGTCCGGGCTGCTGAGCTTCGCCACGCGGCGCCAGGTAATATCCAGATCGCGCGACTCATCCAGCTGCCAGGACATGCGCAGGCGCATCGTGTGGCGCGGGTCGTGGCCGGCCTTCGCCACCGAGTCCGCAGTGTCGATGCTGTCCGGCTTGAGCCAGAAGCGCTCGCTCAGTCCCGTGAATGCGGCACTCAGCCGCAACCAGCGGTTCGGCTGGTAAGCAGCCCAGGCTTCCACGCCGCGCGTGCCCCCCATCATGCCGTTGCCGTAGAAGACCGAGGTCTGGCTTGGCGCCAGTTCCTGGGTGTGCAGATGATCGTACAGCGCACGGTAGGCGTTGACCGCGTAGCTCACATCGCCCGCCTTGCCGCGCACACCCAGCTCGAACACGCGCGCCACTTCGGACTCGAAATCCGGCCCGCCGCCCAGCAGGTATGGCGGCTTGCCGGGAATGTACACATCGCGGTCCAGCCGCGACGGCGCGCGCACGGTACGCGAAACGGCGCCCCACCACAGCATGTCCGGCGTGGCTTTCCAAGACAGGCGCAGGTTCGGCAGGAATTCGTTGCCGGTGTAGCGGTTGCGCTCCATCCGCAGACCGGCAGTCAGCGTGGTAGCCGCGGACAAGGCGATATCGTCCTGCGCATACAGGCTGGCCCAGCTCAGGTTCTGGCGCGCCGGCAGGAAAGCGATAATGTCGCTGTTCGTCAGCTGGTCGCGCGCATAGCGGTATTCGCCGCCCGCAGTCACGGTGTGGCGGCCCATCGGTGCGAAGCGCGCCTGCGCCTGCACGTCCACAATATCCAGGTCTTCCGCAAACGTCGGCGGGACCGTGCGTTCCACGCGGTCATAATAGGCCTGGGCCATCAGCTCCCCGCCGCCTTCCAGCGGCCGGCTCCAGCGTGCCAGCAGGTTCGCGCCACGCAGGCTGATCTGGCCCAGGTCGAGGTCGATGCCCGTCACCGATATGGAGCCCGGCTCCGGCTGGCCCTTGTTGGCGCGGTAGATATCGCCCTGCACGGTGAAGCTGTCCGTGCCGCGAGTCCAGTCGGCGCGGAAGCCCGCTTGCGTCTTGTACCAGGCATCGTCCACCTCGGCGCCGCTCGCCGTTTCCGTACTGCGAACCCTGAAATGCATGCCGTAGGCGCGGTAACTGATGCCGGATTCCGTCCTGCCCCCATACCGGAACGCGGCATCGGCGCGTTCGCTCCCGCCGCCAAGCACCGCGATGCCGTCCTGCGTATTCGCCGCGGAACGCGTGATCACGTTGATCACGCCGTTCACGGCATTGGTGCCCCACAGCGTGCCACCGGGGCCGCTGATGACTTCAATCCGCTCGATATCTTCAAGGAGCACGTCCTGCGCATCCCAGAACACGCCGCTGAACAGCGGTGAGTACACGGAGCGGCCGTCGATCAGCACCAGCAGCTTGTTGCCGTCATTGTTCGCGAAGCCGCGCGCCGTCACGGTGTAGCTGCCGGCATTGACCATGTTCACTTGCAGGTTGGGAGCGAGGCGCAGCGCCTCAACGAGGCTGGTGGCGCCGGAACGGCGCACGTCATCGGAGGTGATGACAAAGACGGACGCCGGCGCATCCGACAGCTGTTCTTCACGGCGCGACACGGAGGTAATGCGGATGTCGGCCAGTTCTTCCAGCGAAAGTTCGGTCATGGCGCCATCGGCGCCCATGTCCTGAACAAGAAGCTCTGCATCGGCAGCTGTCGATACGCTGAGAACCAGGCCAGCGAAACAGGCAGATAACGCTCTCTGCATGAATTCCCCTCTTCGGTAGCGACGTAGCAACGATAGCACGAAGCGCCATTTATGTAGCAAGGGTTTTCTCCAGTGCGCCAGTACCAAAAAATCATTAATATCAACCGCGCTTATGAAGTTTTATTATAATGGCGCCCCATGAAACCTCTCATCCAGCCCTTCTTCGACCCCGCCACCTCTACAGTCAGTTATGTGGTGCATAGCGGCGCGGGCAGCGACTGCGCGATTATCGATCCGGTGCTCGATTTTGATCCGAAATCGGGGCGCACCAGCACCACCAATGCGGACCAGGTGATCGCCTTCGTACGCGAGCAGAAGCTCAATGTGACATGGCTGCTGGAGACACATGCGCATGCGGACCACCTGTCCGGCGCACCGTATCTGCAGAAGCATCTGGGCGGCCAGATCGGCATTGGCGCCGGCATCAAGGATGTGCAGAAAGCCTTTGCCCATGTGCTGAACCGCAAGGACCGGCTGGATGGCATGGAATTCGGGCGCCTGTTCGAGGCCGGTGAAACGTTCACCATCGGCCCGCTGCAGGCGCGCGCGCTGCACGTGCCGGGCCATACGCCCGCGGACATGGCTTACCAGATCGGCGATGCGGTATTTGTAGGCGACACGCTGTTCATGCCGGATGTGGGCACCGCGCGCTGCGATTTCCCCGGCGGCTCAGCCTCGGTGCTGTACCGCTCCGTGCGCCGCCTGCTGGAACTGCCGCCGGCCACTCGCCTGTTCATGTGCCATGACTATCCGCCCGCAGGACGCGGGCCGCAGTGGGAAACCACGGTGGCGGAACAGCGCGCTGCGAACATCCATATCCGCGACGGCATCAGCGAGGAAGAATTCGTGGCGATGCGCACCACGCGCGACGCCACGCTGTCCATGCCGACGCTGATCCTGCCTGCCATCCAGGTCAATATCAGCGCAGGCAAGCTGCCGGAAGCCGAAGACAACGGCGTGCGCTATCTCCGGATTCCGCTCGACGCCATTTAACGCGGCGCCTGTTCGGGCGCACGCCCGATCGGCTGGTCCATATTCGCAAGGAACCAGGCCAGCGAGGTCATGGCGGCCACGTGGATCTTCAGGTTCTGCGGGTCCACCTTGTCGAAGGTATCGGCCGGGGTGTGGTGGTAGTCAAAGTACTTGCTGTTGTCCACTTGCGGCTGGAAGCCCGGCACGCCGCCCACTTCAAGTGCGCGAATATCGGCGCCGGCCGCCGAGTCGCGGCGCATGAAGTTACCGGCGCCGATCGGCGCCAGCGCGGCCTGCAATGGCGCCAGCAGCTTCTCTGCCTCCGGGCGCACGCTGCCGATGAAACCGAAGGTGCGGCCATTCACGCCCCCATCGCTCTCGATGGCGGCGACCTGGGTGCCCAGCTTGTCCTTGTACTCGGCGTGGTAGGCGGTGCCGCCGCGCAGGCCGTTTTCCTCGTTCATCCAGGCGATCACGCGGATGGTGCGGCGCGGCTTGAGTTTCAGCTTGTTCAGCGTTTCGATCACGGCCATCGAGCTGGTGACGCCGGTGGCATCGTCATGCGCGCCGGTAGCCAGGTCCCAGGAGTCCAGGTGGCCCGAAACAATCACCACTTCTTCCGGTTTTTCGGTTCCCGGCAGGTCGGCGATGACGTTGAAGCTGTCGGCATCCGGCAGGATCTTCGGCGTCAGCACCAGCTTCATTTTGACGGGGCCGCGTTTCGACAGGCGGGCCATCAGCATCGCATCTTCCGCGCTGACAGCGCCGGCGGGAATGCGGTTGGCATCGGTGAGGTTGGTCGCGCCGGTGTGCGGCAGGCGGTAGTCGGCGCCGCCCACGGAGCGCACCAGCGCTGCAACGGCGCCCAGCTCCGCCGCCATGCGTGGTCCCTGCGAGCGCACGCGCGATCCGCGGCCATAGGCCGGACCAGCGAGGCCGCCATCAGCCATGCCCTGGTCAAACGCGACATTGAACACCACGATCTTGCCCTTTACTTCCGCCGCGCGGGCTTTCAGCTCGTCCAGATCCTGCAGCACCAGCACCGGTGCAAGCAGGCCTTCCGCCGGGGTGGCGCCGGAACCGCCGAGCGCCGTCAGCACCACGCGCTGCGTTACGCCGTTCGGGCGGCCGGTGTAATCGACCAGCTCCGCTTTCTCTTCACCACGCACCCAGTGCGGCACCTTCACCGGCTGCAGCGTCACTTTGGCGCCCAGTTTGCGCATGGCCTCTGCCACCTGCTGCACTGCCGCTGCCGCGCCCGGGGAACCGGACAGGCGCGGGCCGATCAGGTCCGTCATGTCTTCCAGGCGTTCGTAGGCATAGTTGCTCTGCATGGCCGCGTCGCGGATTTTAGCGAGGGTCTGCGCATCGTTGCCGGCATCGGCGGCGAAAACATTGGACATCAGGCCAGCGCCCAGCATAAGGGCGGCGGCTTTCAAAACGGGTTTGCGTCTGAAGTTCATGCTGTTCCTGTGTGAAGGTTGAGGTTCGCTCGGAACCTTCAACGATAACGCATTTGTAAGTGACATGCAGCAAGTTTTCCAGTTTGACCATGTTGCCTGCATGGCTTACCATGGACCGCATGCTCAAAGGACAACTCTGTACGGTCCGCCATTTATTGAATACGGACCTGAACACCTTTATTGCGCTGAATAACGACCTGCCCTCGCGCGGTCCGTGGTTCTCGGCGCACTTCAAGTCGCCCGAAACGGTGCGCAAGGAATTCCTGCAGAACGGTTTTGTCACCGACGACAGCGAGTTGTTCGTCATCGAAGACCTGGCGCACAATATTGTCGGCGTCATCACGCATTTCAAAACCCGCACCCCCACCAGCCGTGAAATCGGCTACCGCCTGTTCGATCCCAAACTGGCGGGACGCGGCTATACCACCGAGGCGCTGCGCCTGCTGTGCGATCACCTGTTCCGCGTTTATACCTGGCACCGGCTCGAAGTACTGGCAGCGCCTGACAATACCGCTTCCCTCAGGGTGGCGGAAAAATGCGGTTTCCGCTCCGAGGGCACGCTGCGCTCGGCCTTCTTCGTGAATGGACGATATCAGGATGTCAAGATCCTCTCCCTGCTGCGGCCCGAGTGGAACGGGCTGTGACATTTGTTACGCTGCCACAGCCGTTTGTAATAATCTGTATTAGCAGTGGAGCTTTTGGACCGTTCCGCTAAAGTACTCTCCATGAACACGGCAAACGGCCAATTCCGGCCAGCCGAGCAAAAGGGGAACGCCATGCTGACCAAAAAATTCCTGGGTGTGATGCTGCTGGGTGCTGCCGCGGTCACTGCCTCTTCCACCGCATTCGCCGCGGGCGACCGCGACTTCAACACTGCAGCAGGCGCCGTACTGGGCGCTGCGATCGGCAGCCAGAATGGTTCCGGCGGCGCGCTGGTCGGCGGCCTGGTTGGCGCGGCAGTGGGCAATGCCATCAGCTCGGACGGCCGCCACCATGGGCGCGGCTATGTAAGCACCCGTGTGTACACGCAGCCTGCGCCGGTGTATTACGAGCCTGCTCCGGTGTACTACGAAGCGCCGCGCCGCTACTACGCGCCGGCCCCGGTCTACTATGAGGCGCCACGCCCTTACTACCGCGAGTACTACCGCGGCGACCGTTACTACTACCGTGGCCACGGCCGCGGCCATCATCACGGCCACCGTTAATCGCAGATTTCAGCAGCATGAGAGCCCGGCCAGTCCGGGCTTTTTTTCGTCCCTCCGCTAAGCGCTTGCGACGGCACTCCGCCGTCCGGAGGATGTTATGCAAGCAAGCGATGCAATCATTACACTGGAACTGGGCCACTACCGCTTGCGCGAGCAGATCGCGCAGTCGGCCTATGGGGTGATCTGGCGGGCCAGCGGGCCGCCGGGCACGCAGGATGTGGCCCTGAAGCTGATCAATGAAGCGCAGATGGCGCGCGCCCTGCCCGCCCAGCGCGAACGCTGGATCGCCAGCGCCTCCAATGAAATCACCTTCCTGCGCTCGCTGGAACCGTGGGACGAGCGGCATATCGTGCGCCTGCTCGATACGGGCTGGCACAAGGGCCTGCCGGTGATGGCGCTGGAACTGATGAGCGGCGACCTGGGGCGGCACCTGGCGAGCCTCAAGGCCAGCGGCACGCCGCCATCCTTCAGCCGTGTGCTGGAATGGATCTCGCAACTGAACCAGGCGCTGGCCAAGGTGCACCAGTATGGCTGGCGTTACCTGGATCTCAAGCCTTCCAATGTGCTGGTGGATACGCAGCGCAATACCGTGAAGCTGGCCGATTTCGGCACCAACCGCCTGCTGCAGGCGGCCCACGCGCACACCTATTCCGGCACGGCGAACTGGCAGGCGCCGGAACAGTTCTTTCCCGCGGCGGGCGGCGGTTACGCCACCGGGCGCCAGAGCGACTATTTTGCGCTCGGCGCCCTGTTCTACTTCCTCGCCACGGGCGGCACCGCGCTGCGCTTCTGCGCCAGCTGCGGCCAGGCCTACCGCGACCACCTGGCCGCGGGTGCGCAGCAGCTGCTGGACCGGCATGGCGGCATCCTGCCGCCTGTACTGGCGGATGATGAAGAAGCGCGCTTTGCGCAAAAACTCCCTGCGGCGGCTCAGGAACCTGCGATCGCATTGCTGCGCATGCTGCTGGACGCTGAACCGGGCAACCGTCCGCGCAATGCACTGCAGATCAGCCGCCTGCTGGCGCGCGTGCGCGAAGGAATGGAAGCGGGCGCCATGATGGCCGCGCCGCAGCTGGTGGAATTCGGCTGGCAGCGCGTTGGCGGAGCATGAATATGCGGGCCCTCGCGCAAAACGCAGCTTCGCTGCTGGCAGTGGCGCTGTGCGCACTGCTCGCCCTGCAGGCATTCGCGCTGATGCGCGCGCCGGCAGCGTGGATGCCCGAGCAGATTACTGTGAGGCTCGCGGCGGGCGAATCTCTTGCCCTGTCGCGCGCCGAGCTGGCTGCCGTGCAGACCGATGGCGCGCAGCTGGTGCTGCGGCGGGATGCAGCGGGCGCCTGGTTCGTGAGCCGGTCAGGCGCCGGACGCGCGCCCTTGCTGCAATCGGCGGCCGGGGAGGAGCGGCTTGGCAGCATTGCTGCGGCGGCGCTGGGCAGCTTCCGGATTGGCGCACATCAATTCGGCAGCGCCGTTTCCGCCGGTGCGCTACGCTTCCAGTCTGCGCCGGACAAAACATGGTCTTATGACGGCGCGACGCTGCGCCTGAATGGCAAAGCGCTGGACGACTGCCCCGATACGGCCCTGCACCAGCGTGCCTCGGCGCTGTGGAACCGCATCGCACCTGCCGCCCTCACCATCGCCAGTCCGCTGGTCTTCGGCGGAAACCTGTATTGCGGAAACCGCCTCGGCCTGTCCGGCGTTGCGGCAGGTACCGCCATTATTGCGCGCACCAGGGGCGAGCTCCGTCTCTCCGTTGCGGCGGCCGGGCTTACGGATGTCAGCGCATCGCCTGCCGGAGGCGATGCAATCCGCTTGCACGACGATGAGCGCAGCCTCGCCGGCGTGCAGGCCCTCGCCTTCGGCCGCACGCGCTACGTGCTCGCGCTGCATGGCAACGAGCTCACACTAATGCCGCAGCGGCGGGTAGCCTTGTACGGTGCGCCGGAAGCACGGCTGCCGGAACAGGTGGACTGGAGCTGGCAGCGGCGCGCGCTGTGGACCGGCGGCCATGGCGGCCTGTGGGCCGGGCTTGCAGCCGCGCTGGCGGCGCTCTGGCTGCTCAAGCTCGCCTCTTCCGCCGGCGCGCTTCCTGCTCCACGGCGCGGCAACATACTGTCCGGCAGCGGAACGGCCGGTGCGGGCGGGCTGCGGCGCCTGCTGCCCGCCGCGCTGCAGCGGACAACGCCTGGCGGCCGCCCGGCCGGCGGCAGCGTGGTGCGGCTGGCGATGCTGGCCTCCGTGCACTGGCGCAGCGCCGACGGCGTGGTACGCGATCTCGACGCCGTGCGGCGAGCCCGTTCACGTGCCGCTGCGCTGATGCAGGCATTGCGCGCACCCGCCGCGTGGCTGGCGGCACTGGCGATTACGCTGTGCGGCGCGGCAATCATGCTCATGACGCGCGCCGGCACGCCACCGGCAGCGTCGGCATCGCTGCTGCTCCTGGCCTGCACCGTCGCGCTCTGGATTCTGGCCGTGCCGCGCCTGCCGCTGGCCTGCGGCGCTGCATTGCTGCTCTGCGCCGCAGGCACCTTGAGCCAGCTGGAGCTCGGGCTGGCGGGCATGGATACGGCGTGGCTGCGCTACTACCAGAAGACCACCGCCCTGTTCGCAATCGGCTCCGGCATCGCCATCGCCTGGCAGCTCTGGCGCAGCGCGCGCAAACCTGCGATGCCGCAGCGCTGGGCGGAATGGCTGTTCGCCCTGCTGGCCGCCGGCGCCCTGCTGGCCCTCGCCGCGCAAGTGGTGTGGGGCGATGAAACCGGCGTGTTCGACCTGCAGCCGGTGGAACTGGCGAAACTGGCCCTGACCGCGCTCACCGCGCACTGCCTTGCACTGCGCCTGGGCTGGCGCGCGGAGTCGAAGCGCGCACCGGGCCACCTGAAGCGCTGGCTGCGCCTGGCGGCGCCCGCGCTGCTGTTCGCATCCCTGCTCGGCCTCGCGCTGGTGCAGGTGGACGATTATTCCCCGCTGCTCCTGCTGATAATCTGGAGCGCCGCCATGCTGCTGGCCTATGCCGCCGCCGCCCGCAAGCGCTGGCTTGCGGCCTTGCCCCTGCTGCTGGCCATCTCCTGCGCCGCCGCAGTGTTTGCACTGCGCAGCGCAGGACCGGCGACGGCCGAGGCGCTGCCGGGCTCCTTCTACGCCGACCGCTTCCAGGTCTGGCTCGACCCGGCGCGCCATCCCCACACCGGACAGCAGCTGCTGCAGGGCGCCGCCGCCGTGGCGGAAGGCGGCTGGCGCGGCGCGGACGGCCTGTTCGGCATAACCACGCTGGGCCAGCCCGCGCCCGCACTGCTCGCCATTCCCGCCGTGCAGGACGACTTCGCTCCATCCTTCCTGCTCAACCGCCACGGCCTGCTGGCGGCGCTCATGCTGTGGTGCGTGCAGGCTGCCTTTATCATCGGCCTGCTGGCCGCGGCCATCCGCAACGGCCGGCATGCCGCGGCGCTGCGCGACTTCCGCCTGGCATGGCAGTACCGGCTGCGCAGCTTCCTGCTGTGCGGCGGCGCGGCTTTCGTGGCGGGCCACCTGCTGCTTTCCTGGGGAACCAACCTGGCGATCTTCCCCATCATGGGCCAGCCCATGAGTTTCCTGTCCGCCGGGGGCAGCCACCTGCTGTTTTTCCTGCTCCCCCTGCTAGGCATCAGTGCCGCCAGCGCGTCAACCGAAGAGGAGTGAACATGCCAACCTACGTCCAACACGAAGTCCTGGGCCGCATCCCGGACGTATTCAATGCCGAAGATATCTGGCAGGCGCCGGGCTTCGCGCTGTTCTCGCGCCGCCCACTGCTGCGCGACCTGCTGGAACGCTGTCCGCGCGAGCACCGCGGCCGCGCCGCCACGCGCTGCTTCTCGCACGTCACCCTGCGCCTGCCGCAGGAAGATGTGGATGACGACTACCACCTCACGCGCGGCCATCGTGCGCGCGACCTGGCCGACAGCCTGGCGGCCCTGCACCAGAAAGACTTCGGCGACCTGCTCGGCAGCGACCAGGTGCGCTACCACATCGTGGGCGCGGAAGACCTGGCGCCCGGTGAGATCGAAGTACGCTTCGGCCACGCGGTCTACCTGCCCTCGCCCGACGAAAAGGTGCTCTTCAATGTGAGTGTATCGCGTGACGGCAAGCAGTGGCACCCGGTATGCCCGGTGTATCCGAACCAGCGCCTGGCCCTGGTGGGCAACGGCATCGGCAGCCATGCGGCGCAGGGCTGGCCCTTCGGCGACCTGGGCGCCGCGCTGCTGGTGAACGACGGCCCGGACGCGCCGCCCATCGTGCAGATGCGGCCGAAGGACGCTTTCGATTGCAGCTTCGATGCGCGCCATGGCCATTACATCATTACCGCGAAGCGCGGCATGGAGCAGCAGGGACAGCGCCTGCTGCTCAGGCTCACGCGTGCGGCGGAGGCACCGCTGCCGGCCATGCCTTCTGCTGCGCCGGCGATGCGGCCCGCGGTATGGCAGCCGCGCACGGCGCCGCGCGCGGAAGAAGAGCTGACGGCGGTGCCTCTCGCTGCGCCAGCGCCTGCGCAGCGCTACGGCGAGAGCGATGTGACTTTCGCGCCCGGCATGCGGCAGCGGCTCACATTGGCCGCCCTGGCACTGCCGCGCCTGAGCCGCTACCGCGACACCGGCGCCGCTGCGCTTGAGCTGCCCTTCGGCGCCGACCTGCGCCTGGGCGGCGACGCGGAGCCGCTGCTGAGCATCCGTATCGATGCATCGGATACCCTGCATGCCGTGAACGCATCCGGCAGCCAGCCGCTCAGGGCGCCCGCCGTGCTGGCGGACGGCGCGCTGCGGCTGGAGCCGGTTCCGGCGGCCATGGCGGAGCGCTATGCTGCGCTGCTGCCGCTGCCGCATCCTGTCAGCAGCCCACTGGCGGCAGGCCGGTGCAGCACCTTCGGCCGTGCGGCGGCGTCGCTGGCGGCGCTGCGCGTGCTCGATTCGCCGCGCTACCTGCAGCGCACGCGTGACGATGGCAGCACCGCCAGCCCGGACCGCATTGGCCTGTCGCGCAGCGCCTTCAGTGCGGAACCCGGCCCGCAAGGGCTTGCGATCACGCGGCTGAGCGCCACCCAGGCCCTGTATCACCTGGACGCCAAAATGAACTTCGTCGCGGCGGTGGCTGCGGCCGATGCGCAGCAGCCGTTCGTCCTGCCGCCAGGCCATCACCTGGTGGCAGGCCACTACGTGCTGCGCTACGACGCATAAGGAACAGCGCCATGACACTCGACCAATACCAGACGCCGCTCATCTATGCCGCGGCCCTGTTCATGACCCTGGTGCTCGCGTCCTTCCTCACGCCGCGCAGCTGGTGGCGCCGTCCCACGGTACGTGGCGCAGCCATCGTGGGCGGCGGCACCTGGGCCATCGCCGCCCTGCTGCTGCATTTTGTGGCGGCCGCGCCACTTCCCTTCAGCAGCGCGCTCGCCAATGCAAGCGTGACAAGCTTGCCCGATGAGCAGCCTGTACCGGCCGCGCCGTTTGCGGGCAAGCCCTACCGCGTGCACCGCGACCTGAACCTGCGCAGCGAGGCCAGCGTGAGTTCGCCGCGGCTGGCCATCGTGCCTGCGGGCGCAAGCGTCACGCCGACGGGCGAACAGCGCGGCGACTGGTGGCAGGTCCATGCGACAGCCGATGGCAAAGTGCAAACAGGCTGGGCCAGCAGCCTGTGGCTGCGCCGGCGCGGAGAGTGAGCAAAATTGAATTATCAATATTGCACCGAATATGAAATAGCGTGCAAGGCGCCGAATACAGGCCGAAACACCGGCCTGTTCGCCTGACCATCAGGTTGCCAAGCGGTGGGAAGCCGCGTAGAGTCTCAACATCTCCTCTGCGCCGACACCATGAATAAATGCTGTAACACCGATCATCCGCATTGCACCTTCTGGGTCATGCCGGACGAGCACGTCTGCGAAGGTGGGCATCAACAGCCCGCCGCTGCAGCAACGCTCCCGTCCAGCTATGAGCTGCTGAAGGACGCGCGCGGTGCCCGTGCTGTGCAGCCATCGGCCGCGCGCGCCGTTGCGGAAGCGGCCAGCCCTTATGCGACGGCGATCCGTGCGCCGCGTCCCCAGCTCCATATCAGCGGATTCGACCCGCGCGCCGCTGGCGGCCGCCAGACGCTCAAGATGGAATTGCGCGGCATGCCGCAGGACTGCGCGCCGCAGCTGTCGATCCAGTTGAATTCCGAACTGATTCCGAACGGCGCCGCGCGCCAGCAGTTCGTGCGTTCGGTGGACGGCGACTGGCGTCCCGTGTTCGTGGAGTTTTCCTCGCGCGGCAAGGAGCATGGCCAATACCAGATCAACACGGAAGTGCTGAGCCGCCAGGCCGGCCAGCCGGAGCGCAAATGGGAATGCACCTTCGTGATCCTGGTGCCGCGCCAGGACGCGTCGCTGACCGATATCCACCGCATCTTCCTCAGCACCCACAAGAACGTGCGCGTAATGGCGGACGATGCCTCCATCGCCCGCGTCTCCGCACAGGGCGGCGAGAGCATGGACATCGACGTCACCGCACGCAATGCGGGCATCGCCCACCTGGACCTGAGCGCCCCGCAAGGCAAGATCGACCTCGGTTTCTCCACCATCGCGTGGGACGAAGACCTGATTGAGCTGGAAACGCCGTATGCCGGCGCAACGCACCCGCACCCGAGCCGCTCGGCCAGCATGGTGAACGCGGCGCCGGAAACCGGCATGCAGCGCCACATCCGCCTGTTCGCGATGGACGAATGCATCTTCGGCCGCTTCGAGCTGGTCGATCCTGAAGCCGATGTGCTGCTCACGCATTACTCCACGCTGGGCCCCGACAGCGCAGGCCTCACACGCCGGCTCTCTGGCCGCCATGCGGTAATCCGCCGCGGCGCCCAGGGCTTCGAGATCGAGGACGTGTCGCGCTACGGCGTGCTGCTGGACGGCGTCTGGCCGGGCAAGAACAAGCCGGTGCCGCTGCGCCTCGGCATGCGTATTGAACTGAGCGCGAGCATCAAGGGTATCGCGGCGCTGGTGGTCAGCGCCATCATGCCGCACGGCGTGATCCTGCACCGTGTGGACGAAGGCGCCTCCGCCGAATGCTTCTACGTGCTGGCGCCGGAAACCCATCCCGGCTATCCGGTGCCGCGCTTCAAGGCGGCGCCGAATGCCGCCGCGCTGCCGCTGCTGATGCACCATAACGGCGGCTTCTGGCACCTGGACCAGCTCACCGGCAAGGAGACCGCGCTGGCGCCTGGCGTGCAGCTCGATAAGCTGAGCCGCATGCCGAAGCTGACCCGTTTCGCCAGCGACGCCTATCCGGAACACTGGATCATCCGCACCACCGGCGTCGATCACAACACCGTGGCGGCCCACGACTTCCAGACCGCGTAAGCGGTCAGGTTCCCGGCTTTTTCGGCAATGGGATCCATTCCGTTTCGCCGGGAACGTGCGGGAAGCGCTGGGCGTCCCAGTCCTCGGCCGCCTGCTGCAGGCGCTCCTTGCTGGAGGAAACGAAGTTCCACATCATGAAGCGGTGGCCATCCAGCGGTTCGCCGCCGATGATGACGAACTGCGCGGCGCTGTTCGCCTTCACGCGCTGCGCCGTGGCCGTATCCAGCAGCGCCATCGTATGCAGCGGCAGCGCCCGGCCATCGATTTCCAGCTCGCCGCTGATGGGATACAGCGCCGCTTCCTGCGGCAGCCCGGCCAGCGCCAGTTCCTGGCCCGCACGCAGCGATACGTCCAGGTACAGGGTCTGCATATAGGTGCGCACCGGGGACGTGTGGCCGAAGGCGGAGCCGATCAGCACACGCACCTTCGCGCCATCGACTTCGAGTTCCGGAATATCGGCTGCCGGCGTATGCGAGAAACTCGGTTCATCCTCTTCGTGCGCCTTCGGCAAGGCGGCCCACAGCTGCAGGCCGTGCGTGCGGTGCGGCACGCCCGCCAGGTCTTTCGGCGTGCGTTCGGAATGCACGATGCCGCGGCCCG
The DNA here is from genome assembly GCF_045984285.3 of Pseudoduganella rhizocola. Lineage (NCBI taxonomy): Bacteria > Pseudomonadati > Pseudomonadota > Betaproteobacteria > Burkholderiales > Oxalobacteraceae > Pseudoduganella > Pseudoduganella rhizocola. The sequence continues at coordinate 49,144 of NZ_JBJQIK030000016.1, read as the reverse complement.
CTGTCATCCAGTTGATGGCGCCGGGCTCGATGCGCTGCACGGAACCGATGCTGTCGCGGTGATCCATCGCGCCTTCGAACAAATAGGTCACGGTGGCGAGGCCGATGTGCGGATGCGGACGGACGTCGTGATTGTCTTCCGGCTTCACATCCACCGGGCCGAAGTGATCGAAGAAAATGAAGGGGCCGACCGCCTGCTTGATGGCGGACGGCAGGTAGCGGCGCACCATGAAGCCGCCGCCCAGATCTTTTTCGTGGCCTTTCAGCAGATTGGCGATACTCATGGCTTTATCCCAGTACAGTGGTCACTTCGGTGCTCACGGAGGTCATCAGCTTGTGCACCGGGCACTTGGCTGCCACCGACAGCAGCTCCTCGCGCTGCGCATCGCTCAGCTCTCCGCTCAGGTGCAGCGTGGCGTTCAGGCGATAGATGCCCTTGCGTTCTTCGGTGTCGTCGCGCTGGGTCGTCACCTGCACGTCATCCACCGGAATGCCCTTGCGTTTCGCGTACCACAGCACGGTAAGCGCCTTGCAGGCGCTGAGCGCCGCGTCGTACAGGTCATGCGGCGATGGACCGGCATCGCTGCCCCCCTCTTCGGCGGAGACGTCGGCGGAAACAATGTGGTTGCGGACGTGGACGATATGACGCATCGGCAGCGTCTTGTCGCGGACTACGGTAATCGGCATGGTATTCCTTGTAAAGCCATTTCGGATAAGCGAATTTACACTGTTTTGCCGAATGCTGGCTACTGCCAAAGGCAGGACTAATCGATCACCCTCACCACGCGGAAGCCGACCACGTCGTTCGCCAGCACGGCCGAGTAGCCGTTGCGCAGGGCCGCGCGCAGGTAGCGCGGCTGATACAGCCAGGCGCCGCCGCGCAGGATGCGCCGCACCGGGTCGCCGCCCTCCTCCCAGGCGCTGCCATCGGCCGGAGCGCCCTCGTAGTTTTCATGCACCGCATCCTGCACCCATTCCCACACATTGCCGTGCATGTCGAACAGGCCCCAGGGATTCGGCGCAAAGCTGCCAACCTTGGTGGTGCCATGGCGGAACTCGCCCTTCGGGCCGTCGTTGTAGGTGAAGTTGCCGTCGTAATTGGCGTGCTCGGTGGTGATGGCATCGCCGAAGCTGAAGGCCGTGTGCGTGCCGGCGCGGCAGGCGTATTCCCATTCCGCCTCGCTCGGCAAGCGGTACTTCTGGCCCGTCATCTTCGACAGCCACTGCACGTAGTGCTGCGCGTCATCCCAGCTCACGCCTACCACGGGATGCAACTCCGTCTGCTGGAAGCCGGGATCGGCCCAGTCGGCATCCAGCATGGGCTCCCAGCCGGTGGCCTTCACGAAGCGGCCCCACTCGCCGACAGTGACGGGATAGCGCCCCATCGCAAAGGAGCGCTCGATGCCGACCCAGTGCGCGGGCGTTTCGCGGTCCAGCCATGCTTTCTGCGAGCCTGCCTTGATGGCCACGCTGCGCTCGAACTCCGTGGAGCCCATCTGGAAGCGGCCCGTGGGAATCAGCACCAGGTCCGGACCATGGCCGCTGCCATCCAGGAAACGGTCGCGCAGCACGCCGCTCGGGTCGGCGATGGCGCTGCCCGGCGCAGGCATCAGTTTCGCCAGTTCGGCCGCATGGCGGGCGGCCTGTTCCTTGCGGTGTCTTTCCTGTTCGGCGCGGTAGGCGGTTTCGGCGCGCTGCTGGTCCAGTTTGCGCTGCTTCTCCTCCTGCAGCTGGCGCGCTTTGAGCGCATCGGCCTCGCGCCGGGCCAGCAACTGCTGGCGCAGTTTTTCCTTGCGCTCGCGCGCTTCGGCCTCGGCCTGCAGCTTGCGCTGTTTTTCCAGCTCGCGGCGCTGCTGGTCCTGGCGCGCCTTTTCCACAGCGGCCGCCTGCGCCTCGGCCTTGCGCCGCGCCGCCAGTTCCACCTGGCGCTGCACTTCCAGCTGGCGTTCGTGCTCGGAACGGCGCCGCTGTTCGGCCGCCTCCTGCTCCGCGCGCTCCCGCTGTTCCGCATCGCGCCGTGCGGCTTCGGCGGCCTGCGCCGCCTTCTCGTCTTCCGTTGGCCCTGCCGCTTCACGCAAGGCATCCAGCAGCTCGCCCACAGAGGCCGGGCGTTCCTCGCTGGCGAAGGCAAAGCCTTTCTGCAGCACCTGCCATTGCAGGGCGTTGAGGCCCGGCGGCGCCACGGGCTGCGAGCTTGCCGTGCGGGCCTCGCCGAAGGGCATGGCGCCGGCCAGCATCTGGTAGATCATAACGGCCACTGCGTACACGTCGAGCTGGGGAAGCGGCTGCCCTTTCTGCGTGCCCGCTTCTGGCGCGCGGTAGCCGGCGGTGCCCGCATTGGGCGCCGTCATCTCGCCAATGCTGCCATCCTCGCTGCGCGCGCGGGCGGCGATGCCGAAATCCAGCAGCTTGAGTTCACCGCGCCGCGTGAGGAATACATTGCCCGGCTTGATATCGCGGTGCACCAGATGGTGCTTGTCCCAGGCGTATTGCAGGGCATTGGCGATCGGCCGCAGCATGCGCTCGGCGCGCACGAAGTCCACCGGGCCGTGTTCCGCCAGCCAGGCATCAAGATCCTGCCCTTCCAGGCATTCCATGATGATGAAGTAGCTGGCCGTGGCCGGATCCTGCGCCCATTCGTAGACACGCACGATATTGTCATGCGACAGGCGCCGCGCCTGCGTGGCCTCTTCGATCAGCAGCCGCGCGTGGGCGGGGCTCTGCGTGAGCTGCGGCGGCAGGATCTTGAGCGCCACCATTTCGCTGTGGCCAAGCTCTGCATGCGTGGCCAGATCGGTCGCCTGCCACACCTGGCCCACGCCGCCCATGGCGATCAGGCGTTCCAGCCGGTAGCGCCGGTTCTGGGGCCCAATTTCCTGCCTGGCCATCAGGCCCAGTTCGGTGCCCTGCCTGGCCGGCAGCGGCGCAGCCGCACCTCCCGGCAGCGAATATTCCGCGTCCAGGATGGCATTCTTGCGGCGGTCGAACTCGTGCTGGCTCAGCAAGCCGTCTTCATGCAAGGCTCGTAGTTCGCGGATCTTGTCTCGTGCAGTCTGCATTGCCCCTCTGTGCTCTTGCTGCCCGGGCCTCAACGCGGCAACGGCACGCCGCACTCGGCGCAGAATTTCGCATCCGCCTTATCCGCCGGCACCGGATGCCCGTTGACGCAGTAGCGCACGCCCGCCTGCGCAGGCGCGTGATGATGATGCACCGGCGCCCCCGCCTGCGCCACACCTACGCCAAGCTGCATCTGCGATGCGAGCGCATTGGCGTGTGTGGCGTTCTGCAGTTTGAGCAGTTCCAGCTGGTGGGCGCGGTCCTTGTCCTGCTGGGCAGCGCTGTGTGCCCGCTCGTCCTGCACGCTTTGCTGCGCCATGCGCATGGCTTCCGCCGGGCTGATACTGTTCTCGGCCGCCACCACGGAGGCCAGCGCCTGCAGCTGGTCCGCATGCATGCCGGACTGGGTCTGGGTTTTCATCAGCTGGGCCAGCGCCTGCGCATTGGGCGTTGCTGCAAGCGCGATCTTGCCGGTGTCGCTCAGATTACCGATGGTATCGATGCGCTCGATATCGATGCGCGCCATCAGTGCAGCATGGTCCTGCTGCGCAATCATCATGTCGTATTCGGCCTTCGCACGCTGGAAGCGTTCGTCGCGCTCCATTTCCATCTTGCGCAGCTCGTGCTGCCAGTTGGCTTCATGTTCACGGAGCTTGAGCGAGAGCTTCTGTTCCTCGGCACGGTGGGCGATGTCGCCGGCCTGCCGCTGCTGCACGCCGTCCGCCTCGATGGTGCGCATCAGCTTTTCGTACTGCGTGATCGAATCGGCGGTGGCGCCGCTGCGCTTCATCTCGTCCAGCTTCGCCTGCACGCCGGCGTCCTTCAGCTCCTCGCCGCGCCCTTGCTCGCGCAGGCGCGCCAGGTGCTGCTGTTCCTCCCATTCCTGCAGGCGCTCCGCCTCGCGCTTGCGCGCCGCGTTGGCGATGGTGATGCCGTGCAGGCGTGCTGCCTGGTGTTCGGCTTCGATGGCCGCTTCGCGCTGCCCGGCTTCCGCTTCGGCCTTGCGCAGGCGCTGCACCTGGGCATGGCGGTGCGATTCATCCTCGATGGCCAGGGCCTGTTCCACGCGGTTGCGCAGCTGCTGCATGTAGAGCTGATGGGTAAAGCGCTGGCGCGCCAGCGCGCGCTCTTCCAGCGCCGTCTGCTGCGCCACTTCGCGCTCTGTGCGCATGCGGATCTGCGCCAGCTGGCGCACATGGTCCCATTCGGCGGCTTCCGATGTCTGCCCCAGCTTCTTCTTCGCCAGCTCATGTTCCAGTTCGGCGACCGTGGCGCCCGCGCCGTTGTCGAAGGCCGCCTTGCGGGTTTTCGCTTCGATCACGCGCGCATACAGGTCGATTTCGCGGGCGCGGATGGCTTGCAGGCGCTCGGCTTCCTTCAGCGCCTGTTCGGCCTTCTCCACCGTGGCGTCCTGGCGCAGCTCGGCGCGGCGGAATTCCGTGCGCTGCTTCTGCTCTTCGCGCCAGATGGCCTGCCATTCCTCTTCGTTGTACAGTTCATCGAGCTGCTTCACATGTTCCAGCTGCACATGGCGTTCGTCCGCCACCAGCCACAGGCTGCCGATGCGTTCGCGGTTGTTGTCGAATTTATCGTGGCGCAGCGACAGCGTTTCCACCTGTGCGGCGGCGAGGCCGAACTCGGCGAGGCGCATGCGCAGCGCGGACTGCAGGCGTTCGTCCAGCTGCAGGCGCAGGTCGGCGTTGCGGCTCATTTCGCGCATCGAACGCGCACCGATGAATTCCGCAGCGATCTGGCGCACCGACGATTCCAGTAGTTCGTGCAGGTGCAGCGTGGTGACGGTGCCCGGCACGGTCATGAAGTGCTGGGCGAAGGCAGCCACCTGCTCCACCTTGATGCCGACCGTGAAGCTGGCCGCCACCTTCAGGTGTTCGGACGTATACAGGTCGCTGAAGCTGAATTCCACCGGCAGCGGCGTAGTGCGCGTGATCAGGATTTCGGCGTGCTGGTCGCGCAGCAGGTTGTTCAGGCGCTGGAAGAAGCCTTCCAGTTCGTATTCGCCCTGCGGCACCTCGGTGGCTTTGTCCTGCTGCAGGATGTAGGCGCGGGTGGTGGCGGGCACGCGCAAGGTTTTGGTGAAGATGCCGGACAGTTCACGAACGCCGAAATAGACTGCCAGTTCATCATTTGCAGGCACCCAGCGGTTGTCCTGCAATACCGGTTCGTTGCGTGGCGCGCCCAGCGAGAGGCCGCATTGCGCGCAGTAACCCGCCGCCTCCGCATTGCGGTGATGGCAGCGCGGGCATTTGCTTCCGCCCAAACCGAACATTTTCAACATTCTCAGACTCCTTGCTTATTATCTACTCGCCTGCCTGCCGATTCTAGCAGGCGCTCCTTGCCCCGTCTTGCGCACGATTCAGATGAGCCCAATCCGCTCTATCCATGCGAGGCTGACGCCCCGCGCCCGCAGCCTTGCCGCATAGCCCTCGCCCGCTTCCACCTCCCATGCCGCAGGCAGCAGCACGCGGTCGCCTTTCAAGGCTTGCCTTTCTATTAATTCCAGTTTCGCTACGCGCCCTTCCACCGCATCCACGCGGCCGGCATGCCACGCGGATGAGCTGCCGGTGGCGATCATGCGGCCGCGCGGCAGGAAATCGCGGCCACGCGCCAGGCGGTCGGCCATCACGAGGGCCAGCTGCCAGGAGTTGCCCTGGAAGCGTGGCTGTTCGAAACGGAGCACGGTGCGCCAGCGTCCCAGCGCGTTGCCGTCGAAGTGGCGTGCTTCGGCCAGCGTCTGGCGAACAGCGTGCTGGGTGGCGGCGTCCAGTCCCGGCGCCGAGATGGTTTCCTCCTCCGATCCAGCGCCATCCAGCGGATACACGCTGGCCTCCACCCAGCAAAGGGCATCGTGTACACCGCCGCTGTGCAGGGGGAACCAGCTTCTTACCGTGGAGACGGCGGCCGAGGAATCGGCGTGGCCGTGCAGTGCGCCGAGATGCGTGAGCTCTCCGGCGCCGCCCAGCATCAGCGTGGTCTCGCTGCCGCAATGAGGTGGCGCGGTATGCGGGCCGCCATCGACGCGGCCGAACTGCCAGCTGTCGGACCAGCCGATGGCGCATACCTGCGGCGTGGGCGCGGTCCACAGCTCGCGCACCATGCGGTCTGCCAGCACAACGGCCAGTTCCCAGTTGCGGTCTGTGGCGGCCGGCGCAATATCCATACTGATGACGACCTGTTCGCGGCTGTCGAAGCGCGATTCGGTGAGGCGTGCGAGATGGACGACTTCTAGCATGCGTTCGCATAGCGCCGGTGCACCCGGCGCCACGCATTTCACTTCGGCGCGGTTGGCACGCGGGCGGCGCGTGGCCGTCACCGTGAGGATGCGCCCGTCCTGCAGCAGGCTGCGGCATTCAGCGGCCGGGGGACGGGCCGCGGTGCGCACCGGGCTATGCGAGAGGTCGATCATAGCCTGGGCTCCACGCGGTCTTCCGACACCGGTTCGGCATTGCGGCGGCGGGCCAGGTGGTATTCGAGGTTGGCGGCGATGCGGTCGGCTTCCTGCAGGCAGCCGGCTGCGTCATCGGGACCTGCCTGTTTGAAGCGTGCCAGCAGGGACCAGGCTTCGTCCAGCGCGATGACGGCGCGGCGGCTCTGGTCGGCGCGCTCGGTGCGGTGGGCCTGCTTCGCTTTCTGGTCCGGGCTTGCCCAGTCCAGCGAGGGCATGGTGCCTGCGTCGAGCGCCAGCAGGGACAGGCGCTGCAGGATGGACTGCTGCTGTTTGAAAGTTTTCTGGCCTTCAGGCAGCGCGATCTGACGCAGTGCGGCACTGATCGCCGGGAGCTCGAGGAACAGGCGGCGGATGGCCGCCGCGTCGCGCTTTGCGGCGCGCGGGCTGTGGGCAGCCGTCCAGCCGGACGGCAGCGGGCTGCCGCCGGCCGCCGGCGTGACGGGGATGTGCGGGCCTGCCATTGCCCCCGGGGCGGCGAATGGCTCGCCCGCATTGTGCGCTATCGGAGGCTCGACCTGGCCGCGCGACGAGGGCGCGCCTGCAGGCGCGGCCGGGCGGGCCGGTGTGGACGAGGCGTTCGGCGCTCCCCCTTCGGCCTGGTCGCCGGGCTGCTGCGACGCGGCGGCGACAGGTACGGCGGGACCGGCCGGATGCTGTCGCTCGCCGGCCGCGACTGCGCCTGCCGGGCGGGACGTAGCCGAAGCCGACGTGGGGCTCGGTGCCGCCGATGCAACTGGAATGGCCCTCGCCGGGAGCTTCGGCGTGGATGATGCCATGGTCGGCGTTGGCCAGGCTGGCGAAGCGGCGTGCTGCGGCGCCCCCGCAGCGGCGGCGGGTGTTGCCGGCGGCGGCGAAGGCAGGCCTTGGGATTTCGGCTGATCGGCATAGCCCGAAGCAGCGGCGCCCTTGTAGACGGCCCCTGCGGGACCGGCAGGCGCTTGCGCCGCCGCGCGGCCGCGGAGCATCGCCGCATAATCGACGGCCGGCGCAAGATCCACCGGAACGCAGTCCTCCACCGTCACGCCGAAGCGCGTGTACATCAGTTCATTCAGGCCCGCGCGGAACAGGTTCCATTCATCCAGCGAGGTACAGGGCGGCAGATCCAGCACGCCCTGCTCCAGCGCCGCGCGCACGGCAGCCTGCGCCTGCCCGCCGAAGGACTCAAGCGTGAGCTGGGCGAGGTCCGCCTCCATCTCGCTGACCAGGAAAAGGTCGAAGCGCTGCTGCGTTACGCGCGGATCGGCGGCATCGATCACGAACACCATGCGCAGACCGATTTCCGGGGCAGCGGCGAACGGTACGATATCCGCCACATACGGACCGGGATGGAAGCACCACGCCCGCTCGCCCTTCATGCAGGCGATCTTCGCCGCGCCGCCATCGCTGCGGAACGACACCAGCCGCCGCGAGCTCCCGGACTCGCTGTACACCACGGTCACGCATTGTGCCGGCGCCATGCTGCCGGCTTCGCGCCGCGCCGCGATCCATTCGCTGCCAAGACGTTCCGCCACCGCTGCGTCACCCGCAGCGGCGCTGTTACGGAAGCGCTTGAACAGGGCCATGGTCCTCAGCCGCCCACCGGCGCGACGCTGAACTGCGCGCCGTATTGCTGGAAATGCTCGGCAGGCGCCGAGGGGAAAGCCCAGCTGCGTTCGCACTCTCCGTCACTGTCCAGCTGACCTTGCAGCAGGATGGCGCCGCCGCCGTCCGTCACGCGGACTTCCGGCCGTTCGCGCAGCAGGCGCGCGGCAAACGGCGCCGCCGGATTCAGCGCCAGGATGAGCTGCCAGCTGTCGCCGCCGGGCACGAAATGCAGGGTCCAGTAGCCGTCGTCCGTTGCCAGCGCCTCCAGCGCTTCGGCGCTGGCGGCTGCACGCAGCATGCCGTGGCTGCCATCCCACGCAGCGTCATTCGCGGCGGCGGGCTGCGCGGCACGGCGCAATTCCAGCGCCAGGTGGCGGAAGCGGCGCAAGGTCAGCGGGGAAGCCTGCAGCGCCGCCAGCTCGCCCACGGACAGCGGCTGGGCGCCGTTCAGCGCCGCGAGCAGCACCTCGTCGGCCAGCATCAGCCTGTCGCCCGGCACGGCGCGCGACAGCAGCAGGCGCTCTTGCAGTTTCTGGTCGGGCGATTTCATGTTGAAGTCCTTTTCATTCAGGTGCGCCGGGCTGCCTGCAGCAGCTCGATCGCTTCATTACGGCGTTTGCGCATGGTGGGCACGGAGATGCCATCCAGCGCGGCGAGCTGCTGTACGGTGGGCAGCTCGCCGGTATCCGGGTCCAGCCATTCCTGCGGATAGCTGTCGTCGGCCGGACCAAGCAGCTTCTGGTAGACCGCCAGCCGCACCGGCAAGCTGGCATCCCGCAGCGCCCGCGCTATCCAGCTGCCTGCCTCCTGCGCCGCAGCCGCCATTTCAATATAGCGGAGGGGCAGCGAAAGCGCCGCCGCGCGCGACTCGGCCAGCGCGCGGGCTTCTGCGTTCATCGGCGCCTCGGGGGCGGGGCCCTGCCCGTCCTCCTGCTCAGCCTCGTCTTCCTCACCGGGAGGCAGGATACGGTCGAGCGCCTCGCCCTCAACCGCTTCGGACGCAACGCGCAGGTAATCTTCCAGCCAGTTGGCGGCTTCGTCGTGGTCCTGCTGCCAGCTTTCCAGGTCCAGATTGGCCGAAATGGCCTCGTATTCGCCGATTTCGCGCAGCATGGCGCCTATTTTTTCGGCATTGTTCTTCAGGCTGGCGAAGCGCTTGGATCTGGTATGCAGCGGGCCAGGTGTGCCCCGGAACCGTTCCAGCGATTCGCTCCACCGGATAATCCACTCGGCGCGGCAGTCCGCAATGCTGCGCATCTGGCGCACTTCGATCGGCACCGCCTGCACCTCGCGGCCGAGGATCGCGGAGACCTGGGCGGCGTTGTACTCCCAGTTCGCGAAGATCTGCGCCACGTCGTGGTAGGCGGTGTCCAGCATGCGGTAGGTGTAGATGCGGTTCGGCGAGCAGGGGCGGCCCGTGGCGGCCTGGTAGTTGTCCGAATCGACCTTGTCGCGCAGGGTGGCGAACATGTCATTGATTTTCTTGCGCAAAGCGCCCTCGCCGGCAGCATGCAGCCAGAATGCGCCCTGCTTCGCATGATCCGCCTGCAGCGCGGCCATGAAGGCTTCCCAGTACGAAGGCTGCACCTGCAGTTCATAGAGCAGGCTCATTGAAAGCTGGGCCACGCTGTCGCCATAGCTGTTGCCGGCTGCCTCGCCACGCGCCAGCTGCGCGTTGGCGCCCAGGGCGATGGCCATTCCCTCCATATACCAGTCGAGCAGCTCATCCGGCGCACGCAAGCCGGTGCACTGGCGGAACACGTGCAGCGAGCACTGTCCCAGCAATTTGCGCACCTGTTCCCAGCCGTGTTCCTGATAGCGGGTTCCTGCCAACCGCATGACGATCCCTGTTGACGAAGTGTTACGCCGGGCCATTGGGGATCGAATGGCCGACGACGCTCACTGGCTAATAATGCCACGCGCGCGGGCAATTCATTATTCGGACTACAAGGCTATTTGCCCTTCTGTTCACCGTTCTGCTTCGCCAGCTCCGACAGCACCGCGGCAACCACCGGCGCGGCATGATCGCCGCCGCTGGCTTCAGAATGGCTGGCGAAGGCCGCAAATGCCAGACGATGGCGCTGCCCCGGCAGCGTGCCGGGCTCCAGCCAGCCGGTAAACCAGACGGTGGCTTCGTCCTCTGTTACCGGCGCGGTGCCCGTTTTGCCGTATAGCCCGGGGCGCAGGTGGGCGAACTGTTTGCCGCCGAAGGCCCCGGCCGCCGTGCCACGGTCCACCACACCTTTCATGCCGGCGCGGATGCGGTCGAGGCGCACTTTCAGCGCCGCCGCCTGCGCTACGGCGGCTTCCCGGCCGTTGAGGACCAGCAGCAGGCGCGGCGCCACCACCGCGCCCTGGCCGATGGCTGCCGAGGCCAGCGCCATCTGCAGCGGTGTGGCCTGCATGCGCAGGCCGATGCTCATCTGGCGCAGCTCATGGCGGGTGTGGATCGGGTCGAAATGGGCAGGCGTGCCTTGCAGCGCATCGTAGGCCGACCACTGGAAATCGGGCGGCAGCAGGCCGCCGTCGAGACGCAGCGGCTGCTCGAAGCCTAGCAGGCGGGCGGCGGCGACGATGGGCCGCACCGTATCGAGTGCTCCCGCTTCCAGCGGCTGCAGCGCCGGGAGGCCGCCCGAGGCGCGGCCGAACAGGCTGCGGTCGCTCATCTCGGCCGACCAGGCAAACCAGGTGTTCAGGCTGTAGGTCAGCGCCTGCGACACCCCAAGCCTGCCCTCCTGCGCGCGGCGGTCGAGACCCTGTTCGCGGTAATTGGTGATATGCGCCTGTTTCGGCGTGACCGGATAGACCGGCGCACCGGTCTCAAAGGCAAAGCCGCGTTCACGGGCGACAGCGTTCAGTTTCTGCAGCGGCAGGCCATCCAGCATGGCGTCCAGCTGGCGATCCGACTGTGCGGCGATTTCGAGCCCGAGGGCGCTCACCACCTTGAAAGTTGAGCCGGGACTCTGGTGGGCGCCGCCGTCGTGCTGGAGCGCGGGCAGGCGCAGCGGGCTGCGGGCAGGGTTGGCACGGTCGAAGTCGCGCAGTTCGGACCAGCCGGCGGCGCCCGCCGGGGCCGCGCCTGCGCCTGCCGCCACCAATACATCGCCCGTTTCGGCGTCCAGCAGCACGAATCCGGCATGGCGGTCTTCGGGAACGATGCCGCCGCCAGCGCAGCTGCTGCCCGTCCAGTGGCCGCGGCGCATGGCAATGCAATCCAGGATTTTCTGGCTCAGGCCTTGCAGCGGCAGGTCGATGGTGAGTTGTGCGCTGGCCGCACCGTCCGCGCTGTTGGCGCGGGCCAGCATGCCCGCAATGCTGCTGGCGTGTTCGGTATTCAGGCCCAGCATGGTGGCAAGGCCCGCGTCCTGCGCCTGCCTTGTGGGCGCGCCGGCGGACCAGAGCAGGCTGCCATTGCGGTCATGCAGCAGGATGCGTGAGGCCTGGCCCTGCGCCCCTTGCGCAGCGGTGCGCGCCGGCGGCAGGTTTGCCAGCGGCTGCCAGTCGGGGAGTCCCTCCGTGCTCACCAGGTGACGGTAGCGCCGGTCGGCGTTGCGTTCATTGGCCGCGGCATTCAGCGGCGTGGCGGTGAAGGTGATCTCGCGCACCCCGGCCTGGGGCCGCAGTTCAATGGACTGCACCGCTGCTCCGTCCGGACAGGCGCGGCCGGTGCAGGCAGGCGTGGCGCGCAATATGGCGCCGGAGGCGCCCTGGCTGGTATCGATGCGGCCGATCAGCAGCAGGCGCAGCGTCTCGCTGCCGTTGGACGGGCGAGGCAGGCTGACCGTCAGCTTCACGGGTGCAGACTGGTTCGCAGGCCACTGGGCGACGCGCGTCCACGGCTGCCAGCCCTGCGGCAGGTCCTCGAACAGCCGCGCGGACGATGCAGGCATGGCGCTGGTCTGCGGCAGCGGGCCATTGATGCCGCGGGCCTCAATTAGCGGCATGGCTTTGCGGCGGCCTTCAGGGCCTGCGCTGCCGGTGGTTCCGGCGAGGGGCGCTGAGGCAGTGCTGCCGGGGTGCGCGGCTGCGGCATCGCGCGCCTCAGCGGGCCGGAATGGGTACGCGCCCGCAGCAGCATCGCCGGCGGCGGCGCGAAGCGCAGAGGCACTGGCGCTGGCGAAGCGCCAGGCGAGGAGCTGGCGTTCGCTGTTGTAGATATCGATCTGCTCCCGGACATAGGCGCCGTCCGCCTGCTGGTAGAGCCGCTTCAGCAGCTTGCGGCCTTTGTCGTCAAGGGTGGCGCCCTGCCATGCTTCCGGCGCGGCGACGCGGGCGCTGGCCGGCACGGAACGCCATGCGGGAAGGTCGGGCGGCGCGGCTTCCAGCAGGCCTCCGGCGCCGGTACGGATCAGGCCATGCGCGAGCAGGCCGCTGAACAGTGTCTGGTCTTCCAGTGCGGCAGGCGCCGCCGCCGGCACCTGATAAGGGCCGGGCTGCAGCATGGCCGCGGCCGCCCTGCCCTGGACCGACATGCCAGCTACCAGGGCGGACGCGGCACCATCTGCCTTCGGCAGGTACATCTGCAGCACGAGCTCGCCCGCACGCGGACAAATGCCGCTTGGGCGGCGCTCGATGCGCAAGGCGCCCCTGCCCCAGCTCAGCCACCCTTGCCGCCGCAAGGTACTCTGCCCTTCGGCGCCATGCTCGATGGCTGCGCCGTTGGCATCGCTGATCCATTGCACCACAGCGCCTTTCGCACGCCAGCGCAGCGAAAGCGGCGCCTCCATCCATGCCTTGCCGGCCAGGTCGAGCTGCGGAATCGTGTTGGCCGATGCATCCGACAGGAGGAGGATATTCCGCAGGCCGAGCGGCTGCCCCTTTGCTTCGGCCTGCCGCTGCCAGCGCTCGACGTCGGAAAAGCGGTAGCCGATCCGCAGCGGCACGATACGCTCGCCGGACAACTGCGTGCACAGGTCAACACGCAGCAGCGGCGCCGCCTGCAGGCCGTAGGCAATCATCAGGGCGCCGGAGGGCTGGGGAATCATCTGCGCGCCGGCCGGGGCGCCTGCCTCAATGACGAAGGCGGCGCCCGGCAGCACCGGCTGGAACAGGCGCGCAAGGCGCTGCTGGCTTGCGGATTCCTGCGTGCTGCCGCTGGTCTCTCCCAGCCGCTGCGCATGCAGGGCCAGGATGGCGCCACCGGCAGCAACGCTCAACGCCGCCAGCATGGGCAGCCAGAGGCCATGCAGCGGCAGCCGCCTGCCTGCACCGAAATCACCCGCGCGGCGGCGCCTGCGCCACGCCAGCTGCAAGCCGTCCAGAAATGCCGTGTATTTGCCAGCCATGCCATCCACGCGGGGTTAGTCATCACTGCACAGCCATGTGGAGGGAGACGGAAAAGGTCCGCAATTCTGCAGCCTGGCCCGCCAAACCGGCCGCCTGTCGCAAGCCGATGGCGGCCCGGGGAGGCTTTGGATACAGTGCAATCATCGAAACACGCAACGCACACCACGGAGCCAATCATGAACATCCTGAAAAACTTTGAAGCCATCTTCGTTGTTGCCTTCGGCATCGCCTGCGCAGCCAATGTCGCCTACGACGCAGCCGCGCCGAAAACCCAGGCGCCGGTGGTCGCTGCCGGGAGCGCAAAGACCATGCCGGTTGTGGTGGTCAGCGCCAAGCGCCTGACGCCTGCACAGAAGGTCGCCTCGCTGGTGGAAGAGCAGAAGCAGGCCGCCCCGGTGGCGAGCCTGTAAGCGTATGTGCGCCAGCGCACATCCATCTGTAGCAAATCTTCCGGATTTGTAAGAAACTGAATCAGGTCTACGCTGCGGCAATCGTGCTTGCTATATTGAATCCAACAAACCACGATTCATAGAGGAGCACACCATGAACAGGAAATCGCTGATCGCAGCCGTTCTTATCGCCGCCGGCTCTGCCGCCATGACGGCGCCCGCCAGCGCACAGGTGAATGTGGACCTGGTGATTGGCACCGCGCCGCCGCCACCGATTTATGAGCCTGTCCCGGCTGCGCGCCACGGCTATGTGTGGGCGCCTGGTTACTGGAGCTGGAACGGCCGCCGCCATGTGTGGGTGGGCGGCAGCTGGATCGCTTCGCGCCCCGGCTATGTGTATTACCAGCCGCAATGGGTGGAACGCGGCGGCCGCTATTACTACCAGCATTCGCGCTGGGACCGCCGCGACCGCGACCATGACGGCATTCCCAACCGCTACGACCGTGACCGAGATGGCGACGGCATCCCGAACCGATACGACCGCAATCCGGACGGCCGCCAGCATTACCGCAGCCATGACCGCGACCGCGACGGCATTCCGAACCGCTACGACCGCGACCGCGATGGCGACGGCGTGCCAAACCGCCGCGACGACCGCCCGGATAATCCTCGCCGTCACTAAGCCCCTGGAAGAAAAAGACCCTGCCTTCGCAGGGTCTTTTTTTTACTTCGCGTTCTTCAGGTACTTGTCGAGGAATTCGACCATCTTTGCGCTGGCGACGGCCTGGTTCTTCTTCTTGCTGAAGCCGTGGCCTTCATCGTCGAAGACCACGTAGTCGACCGGCACATTATTCTTCTTCACCGCCTCCACGATCTCGTCGCTTTCGGGCTTGATCACGCGCGGGTCGTTCTTGCCCTGGATGACCATCAGCGGCTTCACGATGTTCGCGGCATGGAACAGCGGCGAGGTCGCCGTGAGGAAGTCCTTGTCCTTCACCGGATCGCCGATCTCGCCGTACAGCGCGGTGCGCTGCGCTTCCCAGTACGGCGGAATCGACTCCAGCGTGCGGATCCAGTTGCTGACGCCGAAGATATCGATACCGGCCTTGAAGGCCTCGGGCCGGAAGGCCATTGCCGCCAGCGTCATGTAGCCGCCGTAGCTGCCGCCCATGATGCCGATGCGCTCATGGTCGATATAGCCCAGGCTCGCCAGGTAGGTTTTCGCTTCCACGCAGTCCCACAGCGGCTCGCGGCCATGTTTGCGGTCGTCGGCCATGAAGAAGGTCTTGCCGTAGCCGCTGCTGCCACGATTGTTGATGCCCAGGACCGCATAGCCGTTGTTGACCAGGTACTGGATCTGCGCGCTGTAGCCGCGCCGGGTCTGGCCGCCAGGACCGCCGTGCACATACACCACGGCCGGCACCTTGTTCGCCGCCGATGCGCCCTTCGGCTTGTAGAAGATGGACGGCACCACCGTGCCGTCGAAGGACTTGAAGCGCACCACTTCCGCTTCCACCAGGTCGTTCGGGTCGATTTCCTTGTTCAGGCTTTGCGTCAGCTGCTTCACCTGCTTCGTGCCGAAGTCGTAGACAAAGAGATTGTTCGGCGAGCGGTCGCCGTTGACGTAAAAGGCCAGCAGCTTGCTGCTCTTCGAGAACACCGCGCCGCGAATTTCGCCGCCCGGCACTTTCGGCAAGGCCAGCGGCTTGTCAGTCGCAGCGTCCAGGATACGCAGCACCGTGCTGCCGTCTTCATTGATCACGATGGTGCGGAAGCGGCCGTCACGCGAGAAGCCGGTGCCGACAATGTCCCAGTCCGCCTTGTCGCGCAGCGCCACCGCGCCGGTCGCCAGGTCATAGGTGCTCAATGTCGTGAATTCGCCGCTCTCGTTGGAGCTGAAGAAAAGCTTCTTCGATTCGGGATCGAAGCTCTCGGCACTGAACTTGGCCGAACCCTTGTGCGGCGTTATGTGCTTCAGTTCCTTGCTGGCGAAGTTGTACAGATAGATATCGGAGTCCGAGGTGGTGTTGATCTTCTCCAGTGTCAGCCATTTGCCGTCGCGGCTGATCTCGCCGGGGAACATGCCCGCCTCGTTCTGGTACACCAATGTGCGCACATACGTCTTCGCATCGTAGCGGTAGATATCGAAATATTTGGGATTGCGCTCGTTGCTCTGCACATAGAAAGCATTGCCGTCCTGTTCCCAGCCGGCGAAACGCGCCGTCAGTTTTTCGCCGGGCGTCAGGTCTTTCTCGCTGCCGTCCAGTTCACGCACATACAGGTGGTGTTGCTCATTGCCGCCCTGGTCGCGGGTGAAGAGCACGCGGTCATCATTGCGGAAGTAGCCGATGGCGTAGACGCTGTCCGTCGTTGATTTGGTCAACGCCGTGGCCTTGCCGCCACTCACCGGCATCGTGTAGGCGTTGAAGATGCCGGTTTCATTGCTGGTGAAGAGGATGTTCTTTTCATCGTTGCTGAAGGACGCGCCACTGATGGACGTGGTGGCCATGAACTGCTCGATCGTATACTTCTTCGGCGCCTTGGCGCTGGCCTTGGCGGCCGGCGCGGCGAGCACGGGTTGGACGGCAAAAGCGGATTGCAACAGGAAGGCCAGCACGGTGAGACGGACGGCACGATGCATGAAAAGCTCCTTTATCAAGGATGTTAAAAGAATGTCTGCTTGAGAAGTCTAGCGTAAGAGCAGACGCCAAAGTGCGGTTTGCGACGAAACCCCTTTACGGGGCGATGAATTGCCGTCACCATCGACGGACGATGCCAATGACCAGATCCCCGCAACATTTGCGCCAGGCGCTCGCCCGTGCCGAAAAACTGTCAAGACAGAAGCCCCCGCCCTCCGCAACCGCCTGGCGCGGCGCCTTCGATGGGTCGGCGCATCCCAATCCCGGCCGCATCGGTATCGGCGCCGTGCTGGCCGGACCGGCGGGCGAACGGGTGGAAATCAGCGCATATGCGGGCCATGGCAGCAGCAGCGACGCAGAATACCTGGCGCTGATCGCCCTGCTGGAGGCGGCCGTGCAGCACGGCGTGCGGGAATTGCAGGTCGCCGGCGACAGCCAGGTGGTGGTGCAGGATGTGCTGATGGAATCGACATTCAGTGCGGCGGCGCTGGCCGCGCACCGCGCACAGGCGGTGGCGCTGATGCGGCAGGTTGGAGAAGTGGCGCTGTACTGGGTGCCGCGCCACCGCAATGCGGAGGCCGACCGCCTCTCGCAGCGCGCGGCAGCCGGCTGATCAGGCAGCCATTTTTTCCAGCAGGCCCATATCGGCGCTGGACATCAGCTTGTCGATATCGACCAGGATCAGCATGCGGTCGTCGATGGTGCCCAGGCCCGTGATATGGTCGGTGTCGATCGAGGAACCCATGTCCGGCGCGGCCTTGATCTGTTCCGGCGTCAGCGTGGTAACGTCGGACACCGCATCCACCACCATGCCCACCACGCGGTTGCCGATATTGAGAATGATGACGACGGTGAAAGCGCCATATTCGGCGCTGCCCAAACGGAATTTGATACGCATGTCCACGATCGGCACGATGGTGCCGCGCAGGTTGATCACGCCCTTCACGAAGTCCGGCGCGCTGGCGATGCGGGTCGGCTCTTCATAGTTGCGGATCTCGCTGACCTTCTGGATATCGATGCCGTATTCTTCCTGGCCAAGGGTGAATGCGAGGTATTCGGCGCCTGCGCCGCTGTGTTGGAGATTCGACATAGTAAAGCCTGCGGATGGGTTAAGTACGCTGAAATATTACCCCAAACCAAGTTTCATTGCACCAAGATAATTTGAGCGCGACTGCCATTCATGCCACAATGCGTGCCACAATCGGATAAATCTCATCAAGAAAACTATCCATGAACGAAACGCTTGCCAGCTGGCAGCCCAGGCTGCTGGCCATGGCCAGTGCTGCCGCCGGCAATGACGGCGCGCACGATGCCAGCCACCTGCACCGCGTCTGGCGTAATGCCCAGTTGCTGCTGGCCGACCATCCGGAGGCCAGCCAGCTGGTGGTGCTCACCGCCTGCTACCTGCATGACCTGGTCAACCTGCCCAAGAACCATCCCGAACGCCACCTCGCCTCGCGCCAGGCGGCGCAGCTGGCGCGCGAACAACTGGCGGCGCTGGGCTATCCCGGGGAACTGCTGGCGGAGGTTGCGCACGCCATTGAAACGCACAGCTTCTCCGCCGCGCTCACGCCGGAAACCATCGAAGCGAAAATCGTGCAGGATGCCGACCGGCTGGACGCACTGGGCGCCGTCGGCCTGGCGCGCATGTTCTATACCGCCGGCCGCATGGGCTGCGCCCTCGCCCATCCGGACGATCCGCTCGGCGCCGGGCGCCCGCTGGACGACAAGGCCTATTCGCTGGACCACATCGCAGTGAAGCTGGCCACGCTGCCCGCCACAATGCAAACGGTTGCGGGCCGCAAGCTCGGCGAACAGCGCCTGGCCGCGCTGACCGCTTTCCGCGACAGCTTTGCCGCAGAATGGTCGGGCGGCCACTGATGCGCCGCCTCTTCGCCCCGCTGCTTTCCGCCCTGCTCCTGCTGGTGCTGATGGCGCCCGCCGCCATGGCAACGGGCGAAGGCTATGTGCGCGCGCTGCGCGAGCGCACCGACATCCGGCTCAACGCCGATAGTACCTACGAGGAGACGGTTGACTACCTGTGGCGTGCAGTGGACGCTTCCGGCGCCTCGGCCCTGGGCCAGCAATACCTGCATTACAGCGCCGACCGGCAGACCTTCGAGCTGCTGGCTGCGGAGACCATCACCGCCGGCGGCGTGGTGGTGAAGGTGGCGCCATCCGATATCCAGACCCAGGACGGCATGCTGGGCGGGATCTCCTTCCCCCAGAAAAAACTGGTGCAGATCACCTTCCCCAAGCTGGCCGCGGGCGACGCCATTCACGTGCGCTACCGCATCGTGCACCGCATGCTCGACCTGCCGGGCGGCATGTCGCACCAGAGCTTCCTGCGCGGTGACATGATCCGCGACGACAGCGAGATCGCCGTGCATTATCCGGAAGGCCTGCCGCTCAAGATCGCGATGAAAGACCTGCAGCTGGTGGAAGAAGGCAGCAGCGGTGGCCAGCGCACCATGCGCTGGGCCTACCGCAGCAAGGACACGGTGGCGCCGGAAGCGAATGTGGCCAACAGCTGGCAGCGCACACCGCACCTGATGCTCTCCACCTTCCAGGACTGGAAGGCCATCGCCGACGGCTACCAGCGCCAGGCTGCAGGCAAGGCGGCGGTAACACCGGAGATCCGCGCGCTGGCGACGGAGGCCAGCGCAGGCGCCCGCAACGAGCGCGAGGTTGCGGAACGGCTGTACGACTGGGTGCGCAAGAATATCCGCTATGTGGCGAGCTATGTGGGCGACGGCGGCTGGGTGCCGAACGACGCCATCACCGTCCTGCAGCGCCGCTACGGCGATTGCAAGGACCACGCCGCGCTGCTGGAGGCGCTGCTGGCCGCGCGCGGCATCACGGCCTCGCAGGTGCTGCTGCTGGCCGACCGCGAGAACTACAAGCTGCCGGAAATTCCGGTGATGTGGTTCAACCACGCCATCACCTATATTCCTTCGCTCGGCCTGTTCCTCGATTCGACCGACACGCCAACCACCTTCGGCCTGCTGCCCGAAAACGATGCGGGCAAGCCGGTGCTGGTAACGCGCGACTTCAGGCAGGTGCAATACACTCCCCTTCCCGCGCCGGACAGCATGCGCGTGGAACGCAAGGTGCGGCTCAAGGTTGCGCTGGACGGCTCGGCCGAGCGGACCACGGAAATTACGGGCTACGGCCAGAGCGCCGTGGCGGTGCGCCAGTTCGTCAACAGCATCGGGCGCGGCGGTGAGAAAGACTGGGTGCGCCGCACCATGGCCAGCGGCGGCTACGAAGGTGAAGGCGACCTGGAACTGCTGCCCCAGACCCGCGCCGATGCGCTGGGCCTGCGCTATGTGGAACGGATCCGCAATTACGTCAGCCAGCCCGAAGCCGGCGTGCTGTCCTTCATGCCCGGCATGGGCGGGCCGGTGCCGCTGAACGCGATCGTATCGCGCTTCACGGAACCGGCGCGGCTCAACGATACGCTGTGCGAAGCCTTCAACGTCGATGATGAAATGGAGATCGAACTGCCGCCTGCCATGCATGTGCTGTATGTGCCGAAGAACCTCAGCATCCGGCAGGACAGCATCTTCTTCGATGCCCACTACACGCGCGACGGCAACCGCTACCGGCTGAACCGCCGCGTGCGTTCCGAAAATCCGCGCGCGTGGTGCTCCCCGCAGGAATATCTTGCGCTGCGCCCTGCAATGAACCGCATCAGCAAGGCCATGAACGGCAGGCTGGTATTCGTATTGAATGAAACCGAAATGGCGGGCCTGCCCGTCACACCTGGTACCCCATGACACAGCAAAGCCTCGACACCCCGGCCAATGCGGCCACTGCCTCCAGCGGAAACCTTAACTTCATCCTCATCTGCATCTTCATCGACATGCTCGGTGTGGGCCTGATCGTGCCGGTGCTGCCGATCCTGGTGGGCGAGTTCGTGCCCAGCCGCGACCAGCAGACCATGTGGTACGGCATACTGGGCGCCACCTTCGGCCTGATGCAGTTCATCTTCATGCCCATGCTGGGCGCCATCAGCGACCGCGTGGGACGCCGTCCGGTGCTGCTCTATTCCCTGGCCGGCATGGGCCTCAACTTCCTGACCACGGCCTGGGCGCCCAACCTGGCCTGCCTGTTCATCGGCCGCATCATCGGCGGCGCGTCATCGGCCAATATGTCGGTGGCATCGGCCTATGCGTCCGACATTTCCACGCACGAGAACCGCGCCAAGAGCTTCGGCAAGATCGGCGCTGCTTTCGGACTGGGATTCATCGCCGGGCCCATGCTGGGCGGCATCCTCGGCGGCATCGACCTGCACCTGCCCTTCTACGTGGCGGCGGGCCTGTCGGCGCTGAATTTCATCTACGGTTATTTCTATGTGCCGGAGTCGCTGCCCGCAAGCCAGCGCCGCGACTTCAAGCTGGTGCGCGTGAACCCGCTGAGCACCCTGTCCCGCCTGATCCGGCGCACCGAGATCCGCGGCCTGGTGATCGTTTTCGCGCTCGCCACCTGCGCCCAGATGATGCTGCACAGTACCTGGGTGCTCTACACGCACTTCCGCTTCAACTGGACACCGGCGCAGAACGGACTGGCCCTGTTCTGCGTGGGCGTCGCCTCGGTGGTGGTGCAGGCCGGCCTGCTGGGCAAATTCATCAAGCTGTTCGGCGAAGTGCGGCTGTCGCTGCTGGGGCTCGGCTCCGGCTGCATTACCTATATGCTGTACGGCCTGGCCACGCAGGGCTGGATGATGTACGTCTTCATCCTTTGCAACCTGCTGGCCTTCGGCGCCATGCCTGCGCTGCAGGGCATTATTTCGAAGTCCGTACCAGCCACCGAACAGGGAGAGCTGATGGGCGCCCTGCAGTCGATCAGCAGCGTGGGCATTATCGTCATGCCGCTGTTCGGCGGCTTCCTGCTGGCGGAAGTGAGCCACCTGCCGCCGAGCGACTGGCGCATCGGCGCCACCTTCTTCGTGTCCGCGGCAATGCAGTTCATCGCCATCCTCGTCGCGCGCCGCTACTTCAAGGACCATCACCTGAAATGAGCGCCCCACTTCGCATTCTGGCCGCAGCGGCGACGCTGCTGGCCGCCCAGGGCGCCTGGGCCGGCTGCTCGCGCGAGATCATTGCGCCCCTGTCGCCCACCGGCGCCACGGTGCGCGTGAAGGACGGCGTGTTCACCGGCGCCTATCCGGACATCCTGCGCGGCGCAGCGAAGGCCGGCTGCGATATCGCCATGCAGGCGGTGCCGCGCGCCCGGCTGGAATGGCTGTTCGAGAACGGCCAGTCGGACCTGCTGATGCCTGCCAGCCGCACGCCGGCGCGCGACCGCGCCGGCATCTTCGTGCCGATGATCAGCAACCGGCCCACCGTCATTTCACTGGGCGGCAGCCGTCCGCCGCTGGCCAATGCCGCCGAACTGCTGGCACGGCAGGAGCTGCGCGTGGTGGTGGTGCGCGGCTATAACTACGGCGAGGCCTACGAACAGCTGCTGCAGGCGCTGGAGAAGCAGGGCCGCCTGTACCGCGAGGTGGATGCAATGGCCGTCGCCCGCCTGATGCAGGCCGGTGCGGCCGAGCTGACCATCATGAGCCCGACCATTATCTCGGCGCTGGCGCATGCCTTCCCGGACCGCGTGCCTGGATTGGCGGCGCGCCTGCGCATCGAACCGCTGCCGGAACTGCCATGGGTGCAGGACGGCGTCTACATCTCCAGACTGGCGCTTGGGCCCGAAGACCGTGCCGCCCTGCGCGATATATTCGAGAAGGCGGCACGCAGCGAGACCGTGCTCGAAGCGTACCGCCGCTACCACCCGGCCGAGGTGCTGAAGGAAAGCATCCGGCCGCGCTGACCGGCTCAGTGGATGCTGGCGGTCGGGCGCACGATGATTTCGCTCACGTCCACATCTGCCGGCTGCGCCATGGCGAAAGAGATGGTGCGCGCGATGGCGTCCGCGCCGATGGCCACCTTGCGGAACTCCTTCATCTCGGCGCGCCCGCCTTCATCGGAAATGGACTCGGCCAGCTCGGACTCGGTGACGCCCGGCGACACCACGGTCACGCGGATATCGCCGCCCACTTCCTGCCGCAATCCTTCCGAAATCGCCGCCACTGCGAACTTGGTGGCGCAGTAGACGGCTGCCGTCGGGCTCACGGCATAGGCGCCGATCGATGCGATGTTGATGATCTGGCCCGAACGCTGGCCCTGCATCAGCGGCAGCACGGCGGCAATCCCGTACAGCACGCCGCGCACGTTGACGTCGATCATGCGGTCCCATTCCTTCAGCTTCAGGGCGTCGAGGCGGGACAGCGGCATGACGCCGGCGTTATTGATCAACACGTCGACCCGCCCGTGCTTCCTGTGCGCGGCCAGCACAAAGCTCTGCACATCATCGGCGTCGGTCACATCGAGCGCGCTGAACTCGGCGGAACCGCCATTGGCGCGGATGTCGCCCACCAGGATTTCCAGGCGTTCCTTGCGGCGCGCGCCGAGAACGACATGGTGGCCTTCGGAGGCCAGCAGACGGGCAGTTGCTTCGCCAATACCGCTGCTTGCGCCGGTGATCAGTACAATTTTCTGCGTCATGATTTTCTCTCCTGTAGGTGAAACTGCGATGAGAGAAGTGTAGGGAGCGAGACCAGATTTGGTTTGCTGGAAACTGCGGACTTATTGCCTAATCCTCTACGCACTGGCGGAAATTCGCCGGAATGGCGCATAATGAGTGCCTGATCTGCTTTAACCGGAGGAGATGTCATGAACCGCAAGGCACGCATGGTGGAGCTGCTCAACATGCTGGCGCCGCGCGAAGGCTATACGCTGGCGCGGCTGGAGGGCGTGAAATTCATGCGCACGAACTGCCGCACCCAGCGCATGCAGGTGCTATACGAACCGTGCATCGTCATCGTGGCGCAGGGCTGCAAACGCGGTTATGTGGGCGATGAAAGCTTCGATTACGATGCCCAGCATTTCCTGGTGATGTCGGTTCCCCTGCCCTTTGAAGGCGAGACGGTCAGCGCCAGCGAGGCGGAGCCCATGCTGGCCATCAAGATACCGGTCGATCTCAAGATCACGGCGGAGCTGGCGATGGCGCTGGATGCGGCGGGCGTGCCGATGGCGTCGGCGCCGCGCGCCTTCATGTCCTCGCCGGTGGACGAGCGCTTATGCGATTCGGTGCTGCGGCTGCTGGAAGCCCTGGCATCGCCGCTGGAGGCGGACCTGATCGGTCCCGGCCTGCTGCGCGAAATCATCTACCGCGTGCTCACCGGGCCGCAGGGCGCGGCGCTGCGGGCGGCGCTGGCCCACCAGAGCCATTTCGGCAAGATCGGCAAGGCACTGCGGCGCATCCACAGCGACTACAGCCTGCCGATCGATGTGGCCACGCTGGCGCGCGAGGCGGGCATGAGCCTCGCGGCCTTCCACGCGAGCTTCAAGGAAGTGACCACGACCTCGCCGATCCAGTACCTGAAGACCACGCGCCTGCACAAGGCGCGGCTGCTGATGGTGCAGGACGGGCTTACCGCCGCCACGGCCTGCAGCAAGGTGGGTTACGAGAGCACGTCCCAGTTCAGCCGCGAATTCAAACGCTTCTTCGGCCGCACACCGGTCGAAGAAGCGCGTGAAATGCGCCAGCTGCTCGCCCAGCAGCGCGGCGATTCAGCCGGCGGCTACGTCACCGTGCAGTAGGAACGATCGGCAGTTCCACCGAGCTGCTGTGCGCGCCGGAATGGTAGATGCGGTGGGTGGCTTTGCGGTAGTCCGCGGGCTTGGCGTAGAAGATGTTCGGCACCCAGCTCTGCGGATTGCGGTCGTACAGCGGGAACCAGCTGGACTGGATCTGGATCATCACCCGGTGGCCGGCCTTGATCACGTGGTTCACGTTGGGCAGCGCGAAGCTGTACTGCTCCACCTTGCCCGGCGTGGCCGCTTCCGGTTTCTCCATGCTGTTGCGGTAGCGGCCGCGGAAGATGTCCATCGACAGCGGCAGCTGGAAGCCGCCCATTTCCGGCTGGCCCGGCACCTGGTCCGGATAGACGTCGATCACCTTCACCACCCAGTCGGCGTCGCTGCCGGTGGTGGACGCGAACAGCTTGACCTGCGGTGCGCCGGACAGCGTGAGCGGCGCCTTCAGCGGTTCGCTCACATAGCTCAGCACATCCGGACGGTCGGACACGAAGCGCTGGTCCTTCACCAGCCATGGGCGCCACACTTCGGGATCCCCCATGCGCACCGGGCGCGGTACGAAGGGCACCGGCTTGGCCGGATCGGAAACGTATTCGTCAAATTCCTCGCCGCCCTTCTGCGCGGTGAAATCGAGCTTGAAGCCGTCTTTCAGGTATACCGCTTTCGATGCCGCGGGGCAGCCGGACGCGCAGGCCAGCGGCCACTGCTTCAGTTTCTGCCAGCGGTTGCTGCCGGACTGGTAGAACAGCACCGGCGGCGTGTCCGCCACCGGCGCATCGTCTTTCAGGTACTGGTTCAGGAAAGGCTGCATGGTATCGCGGCGGAACTGCAGGGCCGTGTCGCCTTCGAACTTCAGGTCGCCGAGGCTGTAGCCGTCGTAATTTACGCCGCTATGCCGCCACGGGCCAACCACCAGGTAATTCAGCTTGTTGTCCTTGTCCATCGGCTCCAGCGCCGAGTAGACGGCGTAGGCGCCGTAGATATCCTCCTGGTCCCACTGGCCGACCACCGTCATGGTCGGCACCGTCGGCTTGCGTTTGGCGAGCAGGCGGTCCAGCGCCTGTTCCTGCCAGTAGCTGTCGTAGGCGGGATGCTCGAACAGCTTCTTCGTGAAATTCAGCTTGTCGAGGCCGAAGCGGCGCGCGTAGCTGGCCACCGCCCCCTGGCGCAGGATGCCGTCGTAATCGTCATACCAGCCGGTGGCCATGGCTTCGCCGCGGCCTTTCACCGTGGTCTGGCTGGCGATGTAGGCCAGCGTGTTGACGCGGAAGGCGCCGTTATGGAACCAGTCATCGCCGCGCCAGCCATCCACCATCGGGCTCATTGGGACCGCCGCTTTGAGCGCCGGATGCGGGTCGGCAAGCGCCATCAGCACGGTAAAGCCTTCGTAGGAGGAACCGAGCATGCCTACCTTGCCGTTCGATTCCGGTACGTTCTTCACCAGCCAGTCAATGGTGTCCCAGGCATCGGTGGCATGATCGGTTTTCGTGCCGTTCAGCGGGCCGCGCAAGGGGCGCGTCATCACATAGTCGCCTTCGGAACCGTATTTGCCGCGCACGTCCTGGAACACGCGGATGTAGCCTTCCTGTACAAAGGTTTCGTCGCCCTGCGGCAGCATGGCCAGCATGCTGGGGCTGACGGCACGGCTCGCACGGCCTGCCGCATTATAGGGCGTGCGGGTCAGCAGCATGGGCGCCTTGCTGGCGCCTTTCGGAATCACGATCACGGTGTACAGCTTGACCCCGTCGCGCATCGGCACCATCACCACGCGTTTGATGTAGTCGGCGTCTTCGGTGGGCGCCACGAAGCGCTCCGACGGAATATCGGGCGCCATCGGTGCCGTCTGGGCAAAAACAGAAGTACTGATCAGGCAAGTCAACAATGCAAGCCGCAAGCGCATGGGGTGTTCTCCGGTTTGGTCAATCCGCCCAGTCTACTCCGATGATGTCTCCGGAGCAACGGAACAATTCCTTACAAGCTAAGAGCGTGCGCGCACATTCCTTACAAGGGGTCTCGGCAATAATGAGCTCACACATCAGAACGAAGGAGTACACATCATGAAAAAACTGTTGATCGCTGCAATGATTGCCGGTTCTGTGGGCTCGATGGCTGTGCCTATGATCGCCAGCGCCGATGTTATCGTGGTGCGCACCGCGCCGCCGCAGCCGCGCCATGAAAACATCCCGCCTGCCCGCCGCGGCTATGTGTGGACGCCGGGCTACTGGAACTGGAACGGCCACCGCTACGTGTGGATCAAGGGCAAGTATGTGAAAGCCCGCGCCGGCTATGCGTGGAGCGAACCGGTGTGGATGGAAAGGGACGGCCGCTGGGAATTCCAGCGCGGCGAATGGCGCCGTGGCGACCGTGACCGCGACGGCATCCCGAACCGCTACGACCGCGACCGCGACAATGACGGCGTGCCCAACCGTATGGATCGCGACCGCGACAACGACGGCGTGCCGAACCGCTACGACGACGCGCCGAACAATCCGAACCGCCGCTAAAGCGGCACTGTCCCACCGTGGGGCCTGACCCCAAGGTGGGACAGCGGGGGCAAAACTTGACAGCAAGGCAGCAAACTGCAACCATACCGCCGCCTCTTTGCTGTCATCCAGGAATTCTCATGAGCCAGTCCCCGTCGTCCTCCCCTGCCGTCATCCTGACCGGCGACCGTCCTACCGGTCCGCTGCACCTTGGCCATTTCGTCGGCAGTTTGCGCAATCGTGTTGCTTATCAGCATGAATACAAGCAGTTCATCATGCTGGCCGACTCGCAGGCGCTGACCGACAATATGGACGACACCGAGAAAGTCCACCGCAATGTTGTTGAAGTTGCCCTGGATTACCTCGCAGTCGGCATCGACCCGGCCAAATCCACCATCCTGATCCAGTCCCAGATCCCGGAGCTGGCGGAATTGACTTTCTATTACCTGAATATGGTGACGGTGGCGCGACTGGAGCGCAATCCGACGGTGAAGGCTGAAATCCAGCTGCGCGGCTTCGAGCGCGATATTCCGGCTGGCTTCCTTACCTACCCCGCGTCCCAGGCCGCCGATATCTCGGCCTTCAAGGCCTCCATCGTGCCGGTGGGCGAAGACCAGATCCCGATGATCGAGCAGACCAACGAGATCGTGCGCCGCTTCAACCGCATCGCCAACCGCGACATCCTGGTGGAATGCCGCGCCCTGGTGCCGGAAATCGGCCGCCTGCCAGGCACCGACGGCAAGGCCAAGATGAGCAAGTCGCTGGGCAACACCATTAACCTCGGCGCCTCGGCCGACGAAATCACCGCCGCCGTGAAGAAAGTCTACACCGACCCGCTGCACCTGCGTGTGCAGGATCCCGGCCACCTGGAAGGCAATGTGGCTTTCATCTACCTTGACGCATTCGACACCGACAAGGCCTCGCTGGAAGAGATGAAAGCGCATTATGTGCGCGGCGGACTGGGCGATACCGTCGTCAAGAAACGCCTGGAAGGCGTGCTGCAGGAAATGCTGGCGCCGATCCGCGCCCGCCGCGAGGAATACGCGAAGGACAAGGGCTACGTGATGCAGCTGCTGAAGGATGGCACCGCGCGGGCGCGCGAGGTGGCGGCCCGCACCGCGGATGAAGTGAAGGCCGCCCTCGGCCTGAGCTACTTCTGATCCTCGCCGCCCTCCTTGCCGTCTACGGGACGGCAAGCGTCATCTGCTTCTTCGCTTACGCGATCGACAAATCCGCCGCCCGCAAGGGCCGGCGCCGCACCCCGGAGCGCACGCTCCTGCTGCTTGGACTGGCCTGCGGCTGGCCGGGCGGCCTGCTTGCGCAGCAATGGCTGCGCCACAAATCCATCAAAACCTCGTTCCGCCTGAAGTTCTGGGCCACCGTGGCGCTGAACCTCGCGCTGCTGGCGGCCCTGCTGTGGTGCTTACAGGCCGCTGGGGTAAGTCTCGGGCACTTCATCCTGCGGCCACAGGGCTGAACGTTCCAGCGGCTGCAGCGCCGTGCTGGTGTCCACGTGGATCAGTGCATCGAACTGGCGCGCCGCATCGGCGTGGAAGTAGTGGCTCATGCGCTCCGTATCCGGCCGGTAGATCACGCCGATGGCGCGTTCCAGGTAGCGCTCGTGCAGCTGCGCCAGCACGCTTTGCCGGCCGCGGACCGGCAGCAGGAAGCGCGGGATGCCCACTTCATGCAGCAGCCGTTCCAGGCTGCCCTGGCGTGAGGGCACGATGCGCTTGAGTTCCGCCGGGCCGTCCCATTCCGTGGCCGCCGTCACCGTGCCGGTGTGCGTGGTGAAACCGAGCAGGAAGGTATCTTCCGGGCGGTAGCGTTCGCGCACCAGTTGCCCCAGGTTGAGCTGGCCGTGCTCGCCCATCTCGGTGGCGCGGCAGTCCCCCAGGTGGGAGTTGTGGGCCCACACCACCACCTTGGCCGGACGCGCCGTGCGCTGGCCGATATGCTCGCGCAATGCCTCCAGCGTTTCCGCCATATGCGAGTCGCGTACATTCCAGGACTCGTCGCGCCCCTGGAACATGGCGCGGTAGTAGATTTCGGCATTGCGCGCCACGCGCGCGTTCTGCTCGGCATAAAACAGTTCGTCCGGCACCGTGCCGCCGCTTGCTTCGGCATACTCGGCCGCCTGGCGCGAAAGTTCCAGCAACTGCCGCAGCACTTCCTGCTCGCAGTCCTCCTTCATGCCGAAGGTGGTGGCGTAGCCATAGCGCTGCGGATCTTCGGCCATGTGGTCGATGCAGGCGTAGCGCTCGCGCGCACGCTGCGCGGCCTGCGGATCGGCCTTGTCCAGATACGCCACCACCGCATGCATGGATGCCTGCAGGCTGTATAGATCCAGGCCATAGAAGCCGATACGGCGCGCCGCACTGGCCACATGCGTGTTGTGCGCGCGCAGCCAGTTCACCAGCTCCACGATCTCGTGGTTGCGCCACATCCATTGCGGAAAGCGTTTGAAGCCGGACAGCGCCTGCTCCGCCGTCATGTCGCTGCCGCCATGCTGCACGAAGCAGCTTACGCGCAGCGCATCGGGCCAGTCGGCTTCCACGGCAATCGCATCGAAGCCCTTTTCCACGATGAGCCGCTTGCTGATTTCCGCGCGCAGCTGGTAGAACTCGCGCGTGCCGTGGGTGGCCTCGCCCAGCAGCACGATGGATGCGTCGCCGATGTGCTCCAGCAGGGAATCGAATTCTTCGCCAGCCGCCAGGGGCTGCGCCTCGCGCCGCAGCGCGCTGATGATGGCCTGGTCCGCCATGGGACACCCTCCGTAAAATCCATTGATGACACCATAGCGCAAGCCGTGCGACACTGTCGCAGCTTAATCATAGGAAAGACGTCGATGTGGAATGGAGTGCTGTGCGGCCTGGCGGCCGGCGCAATGTGGGGCATGGTGTTTATCGCGCCGGAGTGGCTGTCGGCCTTCTCGCCGGTGGAACTGGCGGTGGGCCGCTACACGGCCTATGGCGCCATGGCGCTGGGACTGATGGCGCCGCGCCTCGGCGGCCTGCTGCGCCGCCTTGAACGCAGCGACTTCGCCGCCATGCTGCGCCATGCGCTGGCCGGGAACATCGTCTATTACATGCTGCTGGTGCTCGGTGTGAAGCTGGCGGGCGTGGCGCCCACTTCGCTGATCATCGGCGTGCTGCCCATCGTAGTCACGCTGATGGGCCACAAGGACCACGGCTCCGTCCCGCTGCGCCAGCTGGCCCTGCCGCTGCTGGTGGTCGGCGCAGGCATCGCCTGCATCAATATCGACACCTTCATGCACGCGGCGGGCAGCGGCAAGCCGCTGGGCATGACGCTGGTGGGCGTGCTGTGCGCCACCGGCGCCCTGCTGTGCTGGAGCTGGTATGCGGTGGACAATGCGCGCTACCTGAAACGCAATCCCCATTTCTCCAGCGCCGAATGGTCGGCGCTGTATGGCCTGTCCACCGGCGTGATCGCCCTGCTGATCGGCGGCGCGGCCTTCGCCGTCTGGCATGCGGACATCACCGGGACGGCGGGCGCCGCCAGCGGCCGTGACTGGGGCCTGTTCTGGACCGTGAACGTGCTGCTCGCGCTGTGCGCGTCGGTCATCGGCAACCAGCTGTGGAATATCGCCAGCCGGCGCGTGCCTGTCACGCTGTCCGGCCAGCTTATCCTGTTCGAAACGCTGTTTGCGCTGCTGTACGGTTTCGTCTACAAGCAGGCCTGGCCACGGCCGCTGGAATGGGCCGCGATTGTGCTGCTGGTTACGGGCGTGGCCTGGTCGGTGCGGGTGCACGCACTGGAAGACGAACTTACTCCGGCTTGATACGGGCCCCCACCAGCGCCGCCATATCGTCGGCGCGGCCTTCCAGTCCCTGCACCACCAGCTTCTGGTCGGCCGCCGGGCGGTTCTGGCTGACCTTCCATTTTCCGGTGATCTCGCTGATCCGGATTTCGATGCCGACGATGGCTTTCGAGAGCGTGGCGATGTATTCGGGCGGCGCGTCCGATGGCGCCCAGGGCTGCGGCAGTTCCTTTTCATGGAAGGCCGTCAGGTCATCCAGCAGGCGGCGCAGCCAGGCGGCGTCGCTGTGCACCGTTGCCGTGCCGCGCACCTGTACCACGGCGTAGTTCCAGGTCGGCACCACCTTGTGGTCGGCCTGCTTGGCCGCATACCAGCTCGGGCTGATATAGGCCTCCGGGCCCTGGAACTGCAGCATGAAGGCGGCGCCCTGCGCCAGCAGCTGCCATACGGGATTGGCGCGCGCCACGTGGGCACGCAAGGTGCCATGTTCGCCATCCTCGTACAGCATGAAGGGAATATTGTCCGCACTCAGGCCCGCGCCGCTATGCACGATCAGCGCACCGAGCGGATAAGCGCGGATCAGTCCGTGCTTGACCTCAAGGCGGTCTTCGGCGAAGGCAGGTGGCAGGTACATGGCGCGGCTCCGGGCTGGCTGAAAAGTCCAGTGTAGCGCGGCAGCCGGCTCCGGCACAGAACCATCGCTGGCGGGAAAATTGGAGCCAGGGTCAGCTGAGCAGGCCGGCATCGGCCAGCATGTCCTGCACCAGTTCCAGGCGGAGCACGGGATTGTCCTGGGCCAGCAGCAGCTGTTTTTGCGGGGTTTCGATGTTGAGCAGCTCGCACCAGCGGTTGGCTACCCAGCCGCTTTCGTCCAGGCGGTATGGCGGCTGCAGCGGCATTTTGTCCGGCGCCACGTGGCGCTGCTGCAAGGCGCGGATGACGGAGCCCAGCGCGTTCGCCACGTCCTGCTGTTCGCCGGGCACCGGCACGGCCATATCGTCCTCCACGCGCTCGATATCGCCCACCCATAGCCCAAGTTTGGTCTGGCCTGCCGACAGCAGGCGGAAACGCTGGGTGCCCAGGCAGGTAATATGCATCAGCCCCGGCATCGGCGCGCTCCACTCGACGATGCGCGCCAGCGTGCCGACGGTGCCGATGGCCTCCTGCTGGCCGGGCTTGCGCACCTCATCGCCCTCCAGCAAAGGCACGACGCCGAATTCCTCCGCCTCTTCGATACAGCGCTTCACCATGTCGAGATAGCGCACCTCGAACACCTGCAGCGGCAGGCGCCCGTCCGGGAACAGGACGGTATTCAGCGGGAAGAGCGGGATGGTAGCCATGCCCCCATCTTCGCACGAATCGCGCCGCCCTGCCGCCGCTCAGGGCTGGCGGAACACCACCCCGCCTTTCATCACGAAGCTCACCTTGCGCAAGGCCCCGATATCGGCCGTCGGGTCGCCCTCCACCGCCACCAGGTCGGCCAGGAAGCCGGGCTTGACCTGGCCCAGCGAAGCCGCGCGGTCCAGTACAGCAGCATTGACGACGGTGGCGGCGCGCAGCGCCTCGGTTGGCGTCATGCCCAGCTTCACCATCCATTCCGCCTCGCGCGCGCTTTCGCCATGGGCAAACACGCCTACGTCGCTGCCAAGGCCGATCTGCACGCCGAGCTTGCGCGCCAGCTGGAAGGCATGCGCGGCAGCCTGCATGGAAGGTGTCGGCGTGCCGCCGCGTACATGCTTCTGGAAGTATTCACTGGTCGCTTCGGGAGCCGCCAGCGTGGGGAAGTAGGCGACCTTGCGCTCGGCCATCAGGCGGAAGGTGGCTTCGCTGCCGCCGTAGCCGTGTTCTATCGTGTCCACGCCGGCCAGCACCGAGCGGCGCATGCCCTCGTCCGTGCTGGCGTGGGCGGCCACCTTGCGGCCGGATTCGTGGGCCGTGCGCACCAGCGCATTCAGCTCCTCCTGCGTGAAGGTGGCGTGCGGGGCGTTATCGGGACCGGTGCGGTAGTCCGAATAGACCTTGATCCAGTCCGCGCCGCGGAAGGACTGTTCGCGCACCGCTTTCACCACCTCGTCCACGCCGGTGGCTTCCTGGGCGCCGCCCGGCAGGTCCATATCCGGGCGGTAGGCGCGCACGTTCGGGCCGTAACTGCTGCTGGCCACGATGGCCCGTGTCGCCACGAACAGGCGCGGACCTTCGGTAATGCCTTCCTCGATGGCGCGCTTGATGGCGACGTCGGCGTAGTTGGCGCCTTCGGTGCCGAGGTCGCGCAAGGTGGTGAAACCGGACTGCAGCTGTGCGCGGGCATGGCGCGCGGCCCGCAGCACGCGGTATTCGACCGATTCCTTCAGTACCTGGTCGTCCCAGCTGGTTTCATTGTAGGGATGCAGCAGCACGTGCGAGTGCAGGTCCATCAGGCCGGGAATCAGGGTGCGGCCCGGCAGTTCGATGCGGCGCGTGCCGGCGGGCGGGCTGACCTGCGCGGCGGGCCCCGCGGCCTCGATCTTGCCGTCGGCGACCAGCACCAGCCAGCCGGTATGCGGCTTGCCTTCGCCCGTCCACACGCGCTCCGGCGCCAGCAGCAGGGTTTCGGCGGAAGCCGCCGTGGTGATGGCGGCCAGCAGCGCCAGCGCAGCCCGGATCCATGAGGACATCTGATCTCCCTTCTTATTTGGCAAGCAGGCATGATAAGGAGCAAAGCGGCGCTGCGGCAAGAAAATCATTGTTAGCCTGCGCGGGTGAGCCACTTTTAATCAGGAGCTTTCCATGCTTGCAAATAACGAAGCCATGGCGACTATTGCCGTCAGCGACCTGGCCAGGGCGCATGCCTTTTATGGCGGCACGCTGGGACTACAGGAGAATGGGCGTGAAGGCGAAGAAGCCGTCACTTATTTGAGCGGCAGTTCACAGATAATCGTGTACCGCTCGCAGTACGCCTCCAGCAATAAGGCGACCAGCGCCACGTGGAGTGTGGGCGATGAGATAGAGGAAATCGTGGCGGCGCTCAAAGCGCGGGGCGTGGCATTCGAGCGCTATGAGCTGCCGGGATTACAACTGAAAGGCGACATTCATGTGGCGGATACAATGAAAGTCGCCTGGTTCCGGGATCCGGACGGGAATATCCTCAGTATCAACGGGAACTAATATCCCGCCCGTCCCGCAAGGCCTGCTTATTTAATCAGGAAGTCTTCCTTGTTGCGGCCTTCCAGCCACTTCGGTGCGCGGCCGCGGCCGGTCCAGGTCTGGCCGGTCTTATCGTCGCGGTATTTCATCGGCACCGGCGCGCGCGGCTTGACCGGTTTCGCGCTCTTCACGGCCGGGCCCAGATCGGCCAGCGTCAGGTTATATTCGCGCATGATGGCCGCAATTTTTTCCTTGGCCTGGGTGATTTCATTCTTGCGCGCCGATTCAGCCTGCTTCTGCAGTTCAGCGATCTTGGACTGGATTTCCTGGTAGGTCGTCATCTCTTATATCCTTTATGGGTATTACGGCGTGTGAGAATGTGTGAGAATTCAGAAAGACGTCAATTTACCATAAGATTTCCAAAATACTCCAGATATTTTCCAATATTCTTAATTCACATTAAATTTCTTATCGGCGCGATATGAAAGCAACAATCCGGGCATTAAGGCCGGAATATTAAATCTCGGGACAGCCGCCCGTCGGCCTTGCATGGCGGGCCACGACCTCGCGGATGATGGCCACCAGCTGGCAGGCGGCGGGGCCGGGACGCTCGGCGTTGGCCACCACCAGCTGCAGCGGCACGCGGCGCCGGCCGCCGGAACCCAGCGGCAGCTCCTTCAGGCTGCCCGAGGCGAGGTGCTCCTGCACCTTGTGCGCGGCCAGCCAGCCGAAGCCAAGGCCGCCGCAGATCATTTCAAGGCGGGTGGCGGGACTGGTGACGGTCCAGCGCTGCGTGCTTCCCAGCCAGCCCAGGTCGCGCGGGTTGTTCACGCCCGTGTCGCGCACCACCATGTGCAGGTGGCGCATCAGGTCTTCCTCGCCCAGCCTGCGGTTCAGGGCATGCAGCGGATGGGCGGGATGCGCCACGGCGATGAACTCCACATCCAGCAGCGGATCGGAGAGGAAGCCGGCCGGCACCCGGTGCGCGATGACGATATCGGCACGCTTCCCGATCAGCACATCCTCCGCTTCGGACAGGATCACCTCTTCCATATTGACGCGGGTATGGCGGGCCAGTGGTTCGAACTCGCGCAGGATCTCGATCAGCAAGGGGCTGGGGAACAGGCTGTCCACCGCGAAGCGCAGCTCGGCCTCCCAGCCGGCATTGAGGCGGCCGGCCAGGTCTTCCAGCGCAAAGGCGTCGTCCAGCAGTTCGCGTGCGCGCCGCAGCAGGGTTTCGCCGGTGCTGGTGAGCTTCGCACGGCGGCCGTCGATTTCCAGCAGCTCCACGCCCAGCTGCTCCTGCAGCCTGGCCACCATATAGCTGACGGAAGACTGGCTGCGGTGCAGCGCCTCCGCCGCCTGCGCGTAGCCCCCGCACTCCACGATGGCTTGCAGAACCTGCCATTGCTCGAGCGTGCTGCGCGGGATCTTCATGGCCTTATTTGCTGCGCATGACGTAGGTGCCGTCCCAGTCATCGGGCGGCGGCTTCGCGGCAAGCTCGTCGCAGCGCTCGACATACATGAGGGCAGCCTTGTCGTTCGGGTTCAGCGACAGCACACGCGTGAACAGCTCCCAGGCCTGCATCCAGCGCCGGTTGCGGTAGGCATCCAGCCCGTCGCGGAACAGGCCCATGGCGTCCACCAGGTGCGGATAGCTGTCGGCGGTGTGGAAGTCCAGCACTTCGTAAATCGACACCGGTTTGGTCTTGCCCTGCACCACCACGATATCCAGTTCGCGGGTGCGGTAGGTGCCGCGCAGGGCGCGGTAGGTGAATTCACTGATCAGGATGCGCGCGCCATACTGCTTGCAGGCCGACTCCAGGCGCGCGGCAAGGTTAACGCCGTCGCCGATGATGGTGTAGTCCATGCGCTTCTTGGACCCGATATTGCCGGACACTACCTGGTCGGTATTCAGGCCGATGCCGATATCGACCGGCGGCTTGCCCTCGCCCGCACGCTGGGCGTTCCAGGCCTGCAGCGCGCGGATCATGGCAATGGAGGTACGCACGGCGCGGTCGGCATCGTCTTCATGGCCGACCGGGATGCCGAAGGCGGCCATGATGGCGTCGCCGATGAACTTGTCCAGCATGCCCTCTTCGCGCTGGATGCAGTCCACCATCAGCGTGAAGTACTCGTTCAGCATGGCCACCGTGCCCTGCGCGCCCAACTGCTCGGTAATGGTGGTGAAGCTGCGGATATCGGAGAACAGCACGGTTGCCAGCACGTTCTTCCCGCCCAGCATATCGGCGCCTTCATTAATCATCTGGCTGGCGATGCCGGGATCCATGTAGCGCGACATGGTGGCGCGCAGGCGCTTCTCGCTGGAGATGTCCTCGATCATGATCATCGAGCCGATGCTCTTCTTCTCCACCGACAGCAAGGGCTGCATCGACACATTGGCCGAGATCCTGTCCTCGCCGACGATCAGTTCCGCATCCATCAGCTGCTCGGTCTCCTGCGAGCTTTCCACCTGTTTGATGCGCTCCAGCAGCCAGGCATTGGGGCCGTTGAAGAAGTCCGCAGCGCTGCGCCCGATCACGTCCGCGCTGCCGGCGCGGAAGATGCGCAGGCCGGCGGCGTTGCAGGTGACGATCTTGCCGTCGCCGTCCATCGTGATCACGCCGTTGGACATGGACTCCAGCATGGCCTCGTTATAGTTCTTCATCTGCTGCACGTCCGCGAACAGCTTGGCGTTTTCCAGCGCAATCGAGATCTGCGCGGTGAAGGCGCGCAGGCGGGACTCGTCTTCCGCCGTGAACGGGCCGCCGCGCTTGTTCAGCACCTGCGTAACGCCGATGGTCTTTCCGTTCTTGTTGATGATGGGGACGCACAGGATGGAGCGCGTGAAATAGCCGGTGCGCTTGTCGAAGGCCGGGTTGAAGCGCAGGTCCGCGTAGGCGTAGGGGATATTGATCGTTTTGCTGGAGGTGAACACGGCGCCCGCGATGCCCGCCGTATTCGGCAGGCGGATCTGCATGGACTCCAGCCCCTGCCCCACCTGCGACCACAGCTCGCCCGTTTTCTCGTCATTCAG
Source organism: Pseudoduganella rhizocola (assembly GCF_045984285.3). NCBI lineage: Bacteria > Pseudomonadati > Pseudomonadota > Betaproteobacteria > Burkholderiales > Oxalobacteraceae > Pseudoduganella > Pseudoduganella rhizocola. The sequence continues at coordinate 12,642 of NZ_JBJQIK030000016.1, read as the reverse complement.
GAACAGCGTGGAACGGTCGGCATTCAGCAGGCGCGTGGCCTCTCCCATTACGCGCTGCAGCAGGGAGCCGAGCTTGATGTCGGCCGTGACTTCGGAGACCACGTCGATGAACTCCATCTCCTGCTGGCGCACCTTTTTCATGCTCTCCAGGAAGCGCGCGCTTTGCAGCGCCAGCGTGCCCTGGGTGGTCAGCGCGCCCAGCATTTCCAGGTCGGCCTTCGTGAACTTGCCCTTGAGCTTGTTCAGCGTCTGCGCCACGCCGATGATCTCGCCCTTCACGGTGCGGATCGGCACGCACAGGATATTGCGCGTAACGAAGCCGGTCTGTTCATCCACCGAACGGTTGAAGCGCGGGTCGGCATAGGCGTCCGGAATCAGCAGCGGCTCGCCGGTGGTGAACACATGGCCGGCGATACCCACATGGTTCAGGAAGCGGATCTCGCGCTGGATATTGCCCTGGGCGACGCGCGAGAACAGCTCATTGGTCTCCGCATCGTTCAGGAACAGCGTGCCCCGTTCCGCGCCCAGCTGCTCGGTCGTGACCTCGACCAGGGCATTCAGGATTTCGTCGAGCGTATCGTAGGACGCCATGCGGCGCGACACTTCGAGCAGCAGCTCGACCTGGCGCAGCCGGCGGCTCTGGGCTTGTGGGGCAGGATCGGCCATACCGTCCATGGTCTCAGGCTTTCGCGGAAGCCTGGGCTTCCAGTGCGTCGCGCAGGGCGCGGATGGTGTCGTGCAGCTGCAGGTTTTCGGCGCGGTGGGCGGCTGCGGCCTGCTGCAGGGCTTCGCCCTTCTCCAGCGTGAGCCGCTCCAGTTCCGCGCGCAGGGCCACGATGGTTTCCCGCAGCTGGACGATTTCGGACTGGGCGCCCGATACCGCGTCCTGCGCCATGCGCTGGCGTTCGGCATGCACCGATTCCAGCTCGGCGCGCAGCGCGACGACGGTGCGCTGCAGATCGCGCACCTCGGCTAGCGCCTGGTTCAGGACTTCATTCGGTGAATCAGCTGGCGTGAAACTATGTTGGCTCATGCGCAGATGATATCACCTGTTATGAAATCAGTAACGCATTTCCAGCGTTACCCGCGTCGTCACGTAACCGGGGAAGATCGTGGTCCGGCGCTGCACGCCGCTGACGTCCGCGTAGGCGTAATCGGCCACAAACTCCTGCGCCAGCAGGTTCGATGCCGCCACCCGCAGCTGCAGCTTGGGATTGAACTTCCACAGCGCGTAGACATCGAGGTCGCGGCGCACGGTCTGGTAGGTGGACTGCTGCACGGTGGTCTGCACGTAGCCGCCGGTCTTGAAGGCGTAGCTGCCGCCCAGCGACAGCTTGCCGTCCTTCGTTTTGTAGTCCGCGCCCAGCGTGGCCGAGAATGGCACCTGCTGGTCCAGGCGGTTGTCCGGACCGGGCACCGAATCCACCTTGGACCAGTTGCGGTTGGCGCTCGCACGCAGGTCCAGCGACGGCGCATCCTTCATGATGGCGCTGAGCGGGAACTTCGTTTCCAGCTCGATGCTGCGCGTGGTGGCGTGGCCATCGTTCATCGGCGTCAGCACCCAGCGGCCGTTTTCGAGGAAGACGCCCGGACGCGTGTAGCCATTGATGCGGCGCATCGATGCGGCCACGCTGAACAGCGCATTCTCGGCCCAGTAGTGTTCATAGGAGGCGTCGATGCCGGATGCCAGCTCCGGCTTCAGGTCCGGGTTGCCGCGGCGGTCCGGATCGGTCTGCGAGTTGTTGGTGGAGGTGAAGCGGCGCGGAATCAGGCTGCTGGCCTGCGGCGCCTTGTAGGTGCGCGTGAGCGCCAGGCGCAGCTGGTCCTTGCTGTTCGGGAGCTTGTACAGGGTTTGCGCGATGGGACTCCACACGCTGTTGTTCTGCTTCACCTTGTCGAAGGTATTGCCTTCGCTTTCCGTGAACAGTCCTTCCCAGCGCAGGCCCACATACATGGACCAGCGCGGCGTGATGTTCCATTCATCCTGGGCATACAGCGCCATGCGGCTGACCTTGGCCTCATAGCCTTCGTCGGTATTTTCGGGGCTGCTGCCCGGCAGGTCCACATCGCGCTCGATGCGCGAATCCTCGCGCCAGTTGATGCCGCCGTCCCAGCCCATCGCCAGCGCGTGGTTGGGAATCAGGGGCGAGGAATATTTGCCGGTGGTGGAGAAGCCCTTCTCCGTCGTCTTGCTGAGCACCGTGGCATCGCGCTGCAGCACATTCTGGTTATAGCCGAACTGGTGCCAGGTGCCGGTATTGCGCAGGCCGTTGATGCCGATCTTGGTATCCAGCTTGCCGCCGCCGGACAGCTTGTGCACCCAGTTCAGGTCCGTGCGGGCAAAGAAGTTGTGGTTGCTGAAGTCCTCGTCGCGGATCTGGTAGCGCGGCGGCAGGCCGACCGGCGTGTCGATATCCGCATCGGCGCTGCCGATGAATTTATTCAGGTTGACGAAGGTTTGCGAGGTCAGCGTATCGCCGTTCTCCAGCGTCCAGTTCAGGCGCGGCGACAGGTTGAAGCCTTCCGGATTGGCGTGGTCGATCTGCTGCGTGTTGCGCTGCGAACGCAGCACGCCGCCGGCATCCACGAAAGTTTCCACCACGGGCGACGAGCGCTCGAAGATGCCCCGGTAGAAATTGGCGCCCAGCGAATACGACATCTTGCCCATCTTGTCCGACATCTGCAGGCTGACGTTCGGCGTGAACTGCTCGTGGCTCTTGCCTGCACCGACCTTGATTTCGCGCTGCTGGGTCTTGATCGCTTTCTTGAGCACGATGTTGATGGTGCCCGCGATCGATTGCGTGCTGAACTCGGCGCTGGCCGCGCGCAGCACTTCGATGCGCTCGATGACATCCGGCGACAGGCTGTCGATGGAGAAGCCGGCCGGCGCGCGTTCGCCGTTCAGCAGGATCTGCGTATAGCCGCTGCCCAGGCCGCGCATGCGGATCTCGCCGCCGCCCCGTCCTGCCGCGCCGCCCACGGTCACGCCGGGCACGCGCTTGAGCACATCGTTGACGGAGGTGTCGCCGTAACGCAGGATCTCTTCGTTGGTGATGACGATCTTGCTGGCCGTGTCATCGCGGCGCGGATCGTAAGCTTCGGTGGAGCCCTTGATTTCCACCTTCTGTATTTCCTTTGCCGGGGCTTTCGCTTCGGGCTTGGGAGTGTCTTCGGGCTTTACCGTTTGGGCGTGCGACTGGAATGCCGAGGCCACCGCGGCTGCGGCGAGCGTCAGGCGAAACAGGGTATGGCGGTTCATGGCTAACTTCTATGAGTTGGTCAGGGAGCGGTATTGTCCCTTACTTTCAGGAAAATTTGTTCACTTTTCTAGAAAATATTTTCTAGACCTCCTTCCCCTATGGCGCCAGCTATAATGCCGGTTCGCCGTGTTAACAGGAAAACCATATCGTGTCTCGTTTGGCCGTTCTGCCCCAGTACCTGCTTCCCAAGGGAGCGCTGACCAATTTTGCCGGCCGCGTGGCCGGGCACAAAGGCGGCGCCATGACCACCCGCCTGATCCGTTGGTTCGTGGGCAAGTACGATGTGAATATGGACGAGGCCGAGAATCCGGATATCGCCAGCTACCACAGCTTCAACGAATTCTTCACGCGCGCCCTGAAGCCGGGCGTGCGCCCGCTGGCCGATGCGGACTTCATCTGTCCGGTGGATGGCCGCATCAGCCAGTTCGGCGCCATCGAGGACGACCAGATTTTCCAGGCCAAGGGCCACAAGTTCAGCACCACCGCGCTGGTGGGCGGCGACCGCGCGCTGGCCGAACAGTTCCGCCATGGCAGTTTCGCGAATCTCTACCTGAGCCCGCGCGACTACCACCGCATCCACATGCCCTGCGACGGCAAGCTGACGCGCATGATCTATATTCCGGGCGAGCTGTTCTCCGTGAACCCGACCACGGCGCGCGGCATTCCCGGCCTGTTTGCGCGCAATGAGCGCGTGGTGTGCGTGTTCGATACGGCGTCCGGCCCCTTCGTGATGACGCTGGTGGGCGCGACGATCGTGGGCAGCATGGCCACCGTATGGCACGGGGTGGTGAACCCGCCGCGCCAGCCGAATATCGCCGAGTGGACTTATGCCGACCAGAATATCGTGCTGAAAAAAGGCGAGGAACTGGGCCGCTTCCTGCTGGGCTCCACCGTAGTGATGCTGTTCCCGAAAGACACGCTGCAGTTCAATCCAGCATGGCAACCGGCCGGCCCGGTGCGGCTGGGCGAGATGATGGCCGGCCTCAAGTCCGCCTGATCCACATCAGCTTCGCCTCCTTCGGTTTTGGACTACACTGGATCGAAGGAGGCCTTCATGACCACTGCCGATCACGAATACTTTGACGCACGCTTTGAGGGCATGCGCGAATATATCGATGCCCGCTTCCAGAGCGAACGGCAATACAGCGATGCACGCTTTGCAGAACTCAAGGCCGAGCTGCACCAGACGATTGCGCAAACCGTAAAATGGTCGGCCGGCATCGCGTCCGCCACGCTGGCATTGTTCGTGACGCTGGTAGCTTTCGTCATGAACAACGCCGTGCCACGCACCGTGCCGGCTGCTACGGCCCAGGCCGCGCCAGCACCGATTGTCATCGTGATTCCCCCCGCCGCGCTGGTTCAGGCGCCCAAACCCTGAGGCTTGGGCCGGCTGCGGTCGAAGTGCTCTTCCAGCATATCCAGGAATACCCGCGTTTTGGCCGGCATCAGCCGCCGCCCTGGAAACACCGCCCAGCCCGTCACGGACGGGAAACTCCACTCCGGCAGCACCCGCACCAGCGCCCCCACTTTCAGCAGCGGCGCCGAGAAACGGTCCGTGCAACTCGCGATGCCGACGCCGGTCTGCGCCAGCCGCGCCAGCAGCTCGGGCGAATTGCCGGTGAGGCGCACCGGCACATCGCGCTCCCATACCGTTTTGCCCTTCTCCAGCTTCCAGCTGGCCAGCCCTTCATGCGAGCGTCCCAGCGCGAGCAGGTCATGGCGGAACAGGTCGTCCGGATGCTCCGGCAGGCCGCGCCGCGCGATATAGCTGGGTGAAGCGAACAGCGCCCAGACGCTGTGCGCCACCGGCCGCGCCGCCAGCGCCGCATCGTCCGGCAGCGCGCCCATGCGGATGGCCAGGTCGAAGCCCTCCGCCAGGATGTCCACGCGGCGCGGCGACAGGTCCAGCTGCAGCGAGACGTTCGGATACTTGCCCATGAAGGCAGGCAGCATTGCCGCCAGCTCCAGGTTTGCGTAATCGGCCGGCATCGATACGCGCAGCAGGCCGTTCGGCGCCTGCTGGCGGTGCTGGGCCAGCGCGCCCGCGGCCTCCGTCTCTTCCGCCACCTTGCGCGCATGCGCCAGCAGGCTCGCGCCCAGCTCGGTCAGCACCAGCTTGCGCGTGGTGCGCTGCAGGAGGCGTTCGCCCAGTTGCGCTTCCAGCAGGGACAGGCGGCGCGAAACCGTCGATTTCGGCAACTGCAGCTGCTCCGCCGCCTGGCTGAAGCTGCCGCACTCCACGATACGGGCAAACAGCAGCAGGTCCGAAGGGTCAATATGCATGAGATTGTTCCACCAGTGGATTAATGCTATCCATTTTACCGGCTTTTTCTTCGATATTGGAACGAGTAAAGTAACTCCATCGCAACACCAAACCAATACAGGAGCAATACCATGAACATCTTGCAGATCAACTCCAGCGCCCGCAGCACCGGTTCCGAATCCACCCGCCTGGCGGACGCCATCGTAGCCAAAATCGGCGCCGGCGCCACCGTAGTGCGCCGCGACTTGGCCGCCAACCCTCACCCAGTGCTGGACGAAGCCGCGCTGCAAGCGCTGTTCACTCCGGCAGACCAGCGCACTCCCGAACAGGCGGCCCGCGTGGCGCTGGACGACGCCCTGATCGCCCAGGTGCAAGCGGCGGACGTGATCGTGATCGGCGCCCCAATGTACAACTTCGGCATCACCGTGCAGCTGAAAAGCTGGTTCGACGCGATTGCACGTGCCGGCGTCACCTTCAAATACGGCCCTACCGGTCCGGTTGGCCTGCTGACCGGCAAAAAAGTATATGTCGCCGTGACCCGCGGCGGCCTGCACAAGGACGCGCCGAGCGACACCCAGCTGCCGCACCTGAAAACCTTCCTGAACTTCGTCGGCCTCAATGATGTACAGTTCGTGTTCTCGGAAGGCCACGGCATGGGTCCGGAAGCCGTTGCGAAAGCGCGCGCCGAAGCGGAAGAACAGATCAACGCAGTACTGGTGTAAGCACCAATCAGGAACAGGAGAACAGCATGGCAAACATCACTCGCGTAGCAAGCGGCGAACAGCTCGTGTCGCCGCGTAGTGTGGAACGCATCATCCACGGCCAGGCCGTGATGGATGGGGCGGGCGTGAAGATCAACCGTGTCCTCACGCAGCCGCTGCAGCGCCGCCTCGATCCTTTCCTGATGCTGGACAATTTCGGTTCGGACGAAGCCAACGACTACATCGCCGGCTTCCCCGACCACCCGCACCGCGGCTTCGAGACCGTGACCTATATGCTCACCGGCCGCATGCGCCACCGCGACAGTGCGGGCAATGAAGGCCTGCTGGAAAACGGCGGCGTGCAATGGATGACCGCAGGCCGTGGCGTGATCCACTCCGAGATGCCGGAACAGGAAGCGGGCCTGATGGAAGGCTTCCAGCTGTGGCTCAACCTGCCCGCGAAAGACAAGATGCGCAAGCCCTGGTACAAGGACTTCAAGGCCGATGAAATTCCTGCATTCACCACGCCTTCCGGCGCGCTGGTGCGCGTGATAGCGGGCGCCAGCCACGGTGTGGCGGGCGCGGTGCAGCGCGAGGTGACGGAGCCGGTATATATCGACGTGGAGCTGCCGGCGGGCGCCAGCTTCAGCCAGCTGCTGCCGGCCGGGCACAACGCCTTCCTCTACACCTATCGCGGTGAAGTGAGCATCGGCGGCAAGGCGGTGCCGGCGCGCAGCATGGCGATCCTCGCCAACACCGCCGGCGCGGACGGTGTGCAGGTCGAAGCGGCGGAAGCCAGCCGCTTCATCCTGATCGCAGGCCAGCCCCTGAACGAGCCGATCGCGCAGTACGGCCCCTTCGTGATGAACACGCAGGAAGAGATCTTCCAGGCCGTGAACGACTTCCGCGCCGGCCTGCTGGGTGAAGAGGCGCAGACGGCATAAGGCGGGCCGCGCTACAATGCGCGGATGACCAGCCCACTGATTGATTTGCTCAGGCGCGTGAGCCGCGCGCTCGGCTTCGAAACCGTCGATTCCTTCCCGCCGGGGCACGCCTATGCGCGCACCCGGTGGAATGCCGCATATTTCGATATCGCTTCCGACGTGAAGCCGGACGAGATTGAGCGCCGCATCTGCGACGCCATTGCCAACACGCCCCTCGTGTTCGCGCACATCAGCAACCCTACCCCGCGCATGCAGCGCGCCCTGTTCGGCGTGATCGAGCAGCGCCTGCGCCACCGCCACCAGCGCGATGCCGCCCAGCTGGCCGCGCTGCTGATCAAGGCCTACGCCAGCCGCGATATTCCGGAGGCCATGCCCGGCCTGCGCAATGTGATTGCCGATACCGCCAATGAGGAAGCCGGCGTACGCATCCAGGCCGTGCTGGATTTCCTGAACAGCGTGCAATCGCCGTTCGATGTGATCGAGATGCGCCACTGATGGAATTGCTGCTCAAACTGGTTCACCCCACGGTCCACTCCACCGAAGGCCGCGCTTTACGGCGCGATGCGGTGCGTGCCGTCATCATGCACGGTGACGATATCCTGCTGCTCTACACGCGCCGCTACGACGACTACAGCCTGCCCGGCGGCGGCCTCGATGCGGGCGAAGACATGATCGCAGGCCTGCAGCGCGAACTGGCCGAGGAAACGGGCGCGCAGGACGTGCAGGTGCTGGATGCGATCGGCTATATCGACGAATACCGGCCCAGCCCCGAGCCGGGCTACGACCACCTCTTCATGCGCTCTTACATCTACCGCTGCAGCGCCAGCCGCGAGCTGGGCGAGGCGCAGATGGAGCACTACGAGATCAGCAACGGCATGGCGCCGGAATGGGTGCCGCTGGCCCGCGCCGCCGCGCATAACGAAGCGGTCATTGCGCGGCAGGATGCGGGGATGGGGATGTCGATTGTTCGCGAGACGTGGACGCTGAATTATCTGCGCGGCTTGCGGGAACAAAGCGCTCGCGCAGCTTCATGAACGGCGTTTCCACCAGCAGGTAAAGCAGGAAGCCCGCCAGCAGCGAGGCTGCAATCAGGATGGCGATCGTCAGCGGATGCTCGGCGCCGAGGCGGTAGCGCTCCTGCAGCTCCTTGGCGAGGATGATGCACAGCTGCTTGTGCGTCAGGTAGATCGCATAGGACCAGATGGCAATGCTGGCGGCGCCGGGTACCCGCATGCGCGACAGCAGCGAACCCGGACTGAGCGCGGCCAGCAGCAGCATGCCGAACGCCACGCCCAGCAGCGGATAGCCCACCACACTGATCGCATAGCCGAAATGCGCGTCGAGGAAGAACCATGCGCAAGCGCTGAACAGCAGCAGGCCGCCCGCCAGCATCCAGTTGCCGGCGGAGGTGAGGCGCGCCCACAAGGCGGCGTGATAGTTCTTCACCATGGCCAGCGCCACGCCGGCCAGCAGTTCGTCGAAACGGCACCAGGTGGCGTAATATATCTCCGTGTAGGCACGCGCGTTGCCGCCCGCCGGAGGCTGGACATCCTGCCAGGCCAGCGCGCGGAACGCCATGCCCGCAGCGACGCTGGCTGCGATAGCGCACCAGCCCAGCGCCAGCGATCCGCGGCAGGCCGCAATCAGCAGCACGGCGGCGGGCAGCAGCATGTAGAACTGCTCCTCCACGCACAGCGACCAGGCGTGCGAGAAGCGCGTGCCGGGAATCAGTTCCAGGTTCAGCGTGAAGGTCCAGTACTGCCACCACGGCGCATGCTGGGTGCCGCCCGCCCACAAGGGCCAGAAAGCATACAGCGCCAGCACCACGTAATAGTTGGGCAGCGTGCGCAGCAGGCGGCGCGCGTAGAAATTCTTCAGCGAGAAGCTGTCCTGGCGCAGGCCCGCGAAGATCTGGTTGCCGATCAGGTAGCCGGATAGCGCGAAGAACAGGTCCACGCCCATCCATCCCAGTTCGCTGACCACGCCGAAGGTCGGACGGTTGCTGACAAAGCCCATGTAGTGGTTGGTGAACACCAGCATGATGGCGAGCGCGCGCAGCGTATCGAGTCCGTGGATGCGTTGGGTCTTCATCCGGCCATTTTACCTTTGGACAGGCGGATTACCGCTAGAATACCGGCACCGTTTTTTCACCGAGGACATCCAGCATGACCGTAGCGAGCGAATTGCATTTCAAATCCGTCAATTACACCGGCCAGGGCAAGGGACCGCGCCTGATCATCATGGGCGCCGTGCATGGCAATGAAACGGCGGGCACCAGGGGCATTGTGCGCGTGATGGAGCAGCTGGACAAGGGCGAACTGCGCATCCTGAACGGCAGCGTGACCTTTGTGCCGGTGGCGAATCCGCTGGCGTATGCGAAAGGCGAGCGCGCGGGCGACCGCAACCTGAACCGCGACCTGTTCCCGAAGGACGATCCGAAGGATTTCGAGGACCGCATCGCCAACTGGCTGTGTCCCCTGCTCGCCGCGCACGATGTGCTGCTGGACCTGCACTCCTTCAATGCACAGAGCCAGCCTTTCGTGATGGTGGGCCCGCGCAATAACGATGGGCCGCTCGAGCCATTCCAGCATGAAGAACAAGAGCGCGCCCTGGCCCGCATCCTGGGCGTGAAGCGTTTTGTCGATGGCTGGCTGCGTACCTATGGCGACGGAGTGCAGCGCCGCATGCGCGATACCAGCGAGCTGCAGACGGTGCTGCGCTATGGCGTGGGCACCACGGAATTCATGCGCAGCACCGGCGGCTATGCGCTGACGCTGGAATGCGGCCAGCATGCGGATCCGCAGGCGCCGGAAGTGGCCTACCGCGCCATCATGAACACGCTGGGGCACCTGGGGCTGATCGATGCGCCGGCGCCGGCGCCGATTGCGCGCGAGGAGATGGAATACCTGAGCATGATGGAAGTGCACGACAAGCTGCACGACGGCGATCATTTCAGCCGCGTGTGGGCCAGCTTCGACCGCGTGTCCGCCGGCGAGGAGATCGGCCGCCGCGCCGACGGCACGCCGGTGCTGGCGCCCTTCGATGCCATCATCCTGTTCCCGGATACGGGAGCCAAAGCCAATAATGAGTGGTACTACCTGGCCCGCGTTAACGATTCCTTCTGAGAACGATGGCAGCGGTATATTATTGCTGCCATATCAACTCCGGAGGTCTTCATGCTCTTGCTGGCTCAGATCGTGGTGGGCATTGTCCTGCTGATCCATGTCTACATCGTGCTGCTGGAAACGGTGCTGTTCGATACGCGCGGGCGCCGCGTGTTCGGGCTCAGCGCCGAGAAGGCCGCGGTCGTGAAGCCGGCCATGTCCAACCAGGGCTGCTATAACGGCTTCCTGGCGGCGGCGCTGGCCGTATTTTTCCTCCATCCCCATCCCGACGTGGCGCGCGCCTTTGCCGTATACGGCCTGCTGTGCGTGGCCGTGGCCGGCATATGGGGCGGCGTGACGGTAAGCCGCCGCATCATTTTCGTGCAGACGCTGCCCGCTGTGCTGGGCCTGGTATTGCTGCAACTGGCCTGATTTTCCTGTTTTTCATGTGGTCCCCTGCAGGACTTGTTTTTATATCGTAGAATCCCAATGTATAAATCGGAAGTTACCGATATGACCGAAACGATCGACTTTGACGCCATCCATAAAGCCCTCGCCAATCCAGTACGCCGGCAGATTCTCAGCTGGCTGAAGGAACCGGAGGCCTACTTCTCGGAGCAGACGCATCCGCTCTCGATGGGGGTATGTGCGGGCTTGATCGATCGCCGCAGCGGACTGTCGCAGTCGACGGTTTCCGGCCACCTTGCCGTGCTATCCAAGGCGGGGCTGGTGGTGACGCAGCGGGCCGGTCAGTGGACCTTCTTCAAACGCAATGAAGAAGTGATCCGGGCATATCTCGACCACATGAACGCCAGCCTCTAGCTGGCACAAACAAAGGAAATGACATGGCAAACCTGTTCGACCCGCTCACCATTGGTGCGGTGACCCTGAAAAACCGCGTTGTGATGGCGCCCCTCACCCGTTCGCGCGCTATTGGCGGCGGCCGCGTGCCGAACGCGCTGATGGCTGAATACTATGCGCAGCGCGCTTCGGCCGGCATGATCCTGACGGAGGCCACCTCGGTTACGCCGCAGGGCGTGGGCTATGAGAACACGCCGGGCATCTGGTCGGACGAACAGGTGGAAGGCTGGAAGCTGGTGACGAAGGCTGTGCACGACAAGGGCGGCAAGATCTTCCTGCAGCTGTGGCATGTGGGCCGTATTTCCGATCCCAGCCTGCTGAATGGCGACGCGCCGGTGGCGCCGAGCGCGATTGCGGCGAAGGGCAATGTCAGCCTGCTGCGGCCGGTGCGTCCCTACAGCACGCCGCGCGCGCTGGAGCTGTCCGAGATTCCGGGCGTGATCGAGGCCTACCGCAAGGGCGCCGAGAACGCGAAGAAAGCCGGTTTCGACGGCGTGCAGCTGCACGGCGCCAACGGCTACCTGCTCGACCAGTTCCTGCAGGACAGCACCAACCAGCGCACCGACCAGTACGGCGGCTCGATCGAGAACCGCGCCCGCCTGATGCTGGAAGCAACGGACGCCGTGATTTCGGTGTGGGGCGCCGACCGTGTCGGCATGCACCTGGCGCCGCGCCGCGACTCGCACGACATGGGCGATTCCACGCCGGCCGAGACCTTCGGCTATGTGGCGCGCGAGCTGGGCAAGCGCAAGATCGCCTTCATCGCCGCGCGCGAAGCGATTGGCGAGGACAGCCTGGGCCCGCTGCTGAAGAAAGAATTCGGCGGCGTCTACATCGCCAATGAGAAATTCACGCTGGAGAGCGCACAGCAAGCGCTGGCCGACGGCCGCGCCGACGCCATCGCCTGGGGCAAGGACTTCATCGCCAACCCCGACCTGCCGGAGCGCCTGCGCCAGAAGGCCGCGCTGAACCCCCAGCGCAGCGAGCTGTTCTACGGCGGCGGCGCCGAAGGCTACACCGACTACCCCGCCCTCGCCTGACACCATGGGGTCAGGCACCTGGTGTCAGTATCGAGCAGCAATACGCAGCAACTGACACGTGGTGCCTGACCCCAAGGTGTCAGGGTGTGCCGTTAGCGGGGGATGCTGTAGTTGACGGGGACGAACTGGTAGGACTTGCCGGTGGCGCGCAAGTGGCCCAGGGCCGGGAACGGCAGGTGGGCGGCGCCGATCAGGTAGCCCTGCTTGGCAGCATCGGCGAAGGCGGCCTTGCGTTGCGCGAGCGCGGCCTTGCTGTCGCTGTCGAAGTCGATCGTCACCGAAGGGTCGTCAAACTGCACCGAGGCGACGTGCATCAGGTCGCCGATCAGCACCAGCTTCTGGCCCTTGCTTTCCACCACGTAGCTGGTGTGGCCGGGTGTGTGGCCGAAGCTGGAGCTGGCCTTGATGCCGGGCACCAGCTCGGTGCTGCCTTCGAAGGGCTGGAACTTGCCGGCATCCGCATACGGGC
>NZ_JBJQIK030000015.1:0-91257 GCF_045984285.3 Pseudoduganella rhizocola | reverse complement strand
TCTCTGTTTAAAGTCATTTCTGACTTGGTCGCTCTCAAAAATACTGACTTACAATATTTCTGTGAGCGTTTAAATAATTTGAGCATCGAGGCCTAAGCCCCGTGCACTTCTTCAAACGCCCACACTTATCGACTGTTAATTTTTAAAGATCCTGCTGTTCGATGAAGCGTTTTGTTCATCAGCAGAGAGGCGATATTATCCGCTGTTTCTCACAGCTCGTCAACCTCTTTTTTCTGCCTCGCTGCTAGTGCATCGCGGCAGGGACAGAACTATAGCGAACCGGCGCCCTGTGCGCAAGGGTAAAATGTGAATTTTGTTCGGCCGCGTTCCCATGTCCATCCTCCTCAGCACCCTGAATGCCCGCTATACCCACGCTTCGCTGGGTTTGCGCTACCTGCTCGCCAATATGGGTGCGCTGCAGGCGCAGACGCGCATCCAGGAATTCGTGATCGGGGCGAAGACCACTGAGCTGGTGGAACGCATCCTCGCGGCAAAGCCACGCATCCTGGGGCTGGGCGTCTATATATGGAATGTGGAGGAGACTACCCGGCTGGTGGCGATGCTGAAGCGCGTGGCGCCGGAACTGGTGATTGTGCTGGGCGGGCCGGAGGTATCGCACGAGACCAATGAGCAGCAGATCGTGCAGCTGGCCGACTACGTGGTGACGGGCTGGGGCGACGTGACTTTCCCCAAGCTGTGCGGTGAAATCCTGAACGGCCCCAAGCCGCTAATGAAAGTGCATGCAGGCGTTCAGCCGCCGATGGCGGAGATTGCCATGCCCTATTCCCTGTACTCGGATGAGGATATCGCGCACCGCACTTTATATGTGGAAGCGTCGCGCGGCTGCCCCTTCAAGTGCGAGTTCTGCCTGTCGGCGCTGGACAAGACGGCCTGGCCGTTCAATATCGATACCTTCCTGGCGGAAATGGAGTCGCTGCATGTGCGCGGCGCACGGCTGTTCAAGTTCGTGGACCGCACCTTCAACCTGAATATCAAGACCAGCTTGAAGATCATGCAGTTCTTCCTCGATAAGCTGGCAGCCAATCCGGATGACCCGGTGTTCGCCCACTTCGAGCTGGTGCCGGATCATTTGCCAGATGCGCTGAAGGAAGGCATCCAGAAGTTCCCTCCGGGGGCGCTGCAGTTCGAGATCGGCATCCAGAGCTTCAACCCGACGGTGCAGGGCCATATCAGCCGCAAGCAGGATAACCAGAAGGCGGCCGACAATATCCGCTGGCTGTGCGAGCATTCGGATGTGCACATGCACGTGGACCTGATCGCCGGCCTGCCCGGCGAAACCGTGGAGAGCTTCGGCGAAGGCTTCGATAAGTTGTGGGCGCTCGGGCCGCACGAGATCCAGTTCGGCATCCTGAAGCGTCTGCGCGGCACGCCCATCATCCGCCACACCGCGGAATTCGGCATGGTGTTCGATCCGCATCCGCCCTATACGATCCTCGCCAACCGCGATATCGACTTCCCCACGATGCAGCGGCTGGTGCGCTTTGCGCGCTACTGGGACCTGGTCGCGAACTCCGGCCGCTTCACGCATGCGACGCCGGTACTGCTGGGCGACCAGCCTTTCAAGCGCTTCATGGCCTTCTCCGACTGGCTGTATGCGAATACGGATGCGACGCACCGGATTGCACTGGACCGGCTGGCCGCACTGGTGGGCCGCTACCTGCGGGAACAGGGGCTGGCCGAGGACGTGGACGCCCTGCTGGCCCAGGACGGCCATGGCGTGAAACGTAAGCCGGAGGCGTCGCCGGCCGCCGTCCTGCCGCAGCGCCAGGCACGCCACCTGGCAGCCTGAAGCACGGTTGGGCTTGGTCTTATAGCAAAGTTAACAATTCTCACTTACACTGGCGACATGCCCATTGCAGAAGAGCCAACCTTAACTATCAGTTCCGGCGACGGGCCGGAGCAGACCGTGACCGCCGCCGGTACCTGGCAGGTTCACGCACTGGCTCATCGCAAAACGATTAAAACGATTTCCACCACCCTGGACCGTGTGCAGCACAAGGCCGCGCAATGGGATCTGACGGCCGTGGACAGCCTCGATCACATGGGCGCGCAGCTGCTGTGGCAAGCCTGGGGCTACAAGCGGCCGGCTGCATTGAAGCTCGGCGCCGGCCAGGAGGAATTCTTCAACCGGCTCGAAGCGACCGGCAAGCTGGAACTGCCGCGTACACGCACGCACCATATGGGCTGGATCACGACACTGGGCGGCGGCGTGCTTCACTTCGTCGAGCATATGCAGGGCTTCGTCAGCCTGATCGGCCAGGTGACACAGGATATGTGGCGCTTCCTGAAGAATCCCATCCGCGGGCCGTGGCGCGAAATCTCGGCCAATATCTTCCACGCGGGCTTCCAGGCGCTGGGAATTACGGCGCTGGTGGGTTTCCTGATCGGGGTGGTGCTGTCCTACCTGTCGGCGCAGCAGCTGCGCAACTTCGGCGGGGATATCTACCTCGTGAACCTGCTCGGCATGAGCATCATCCGCGAACTGGGGCCGCTGCTGGCGGCAATCCTGGTGGCGGGCCGCTCTGGTTCCTCCATCACGGCGCAGCTGGGCGTGATGCGCGTGACCGAAGAACTGGATGCCATGCTGGTAATGGGTATTTCGCATGGCTTCCGCCTGATTCTCCCGAAAGTGGTGGCGCTTGCGATCTCCATGCCGCTGCTGGTGATCTGGACCGATACGATGGCCCTCATCGGCGGAATGGTGGCTGCGAAGATCGAGCTGAATCTCTCGGCGCGCTACTTTATCCAGAAGCTGCCGGATGCCGTCCCGCTGGCGAACTATATGATCGGCCTGGGCAAGGGGGCGGTGTTCGGCATGCTGATTGCGCTGGTTTCCTGCCATTTCGGCCTGCGCATCCAGCCGAATACCGAGAGCCTGGGACGCGGCACCACGACTTCGGTGGTGACGGCGATTACCGTGGTGATCCTGGCCGATGCGGTGTTCGCCATTGTGTTTAATGGAGTGGGATTCTGATGACGGACGAAACTCCACAGGAAGAATGCGGCTGCCCGGCCGACTCGCCGGGCGAGCTGACGCTGGACGGCAGTGTGCCGGTGGTGGAGATCACCAACCTGCAGACGAAGTTCGGCCGCACGGTGATCCATAATGAGCTGAACCTGAAGATCGAACAGGGCGAGATCATGTCGATCGTCGGCGGCTCGGGCACGGGCAAGACGGTGCTGCTACGGCAGATGCTGGGCCTGGAGCGGCCGACCAAGGGCTGCGTGCGCGTGTTCGGCGAGGACATCACACAGGCCAAGGCGGACCAGCTGCAGCTGCTGCGCAACCACTGGGGCATGCTGTTCCAGCAGGGCGCGCTGTATTCGGCGCTGACGGTGTTCGAGAACATTGCGCAGCCGATGCGCGAGTTGCGCGTGCTGCCGCACGATCTGATCCGTGATGCCGTGCTATTAAAGATGAACATGGTCGGCCTCGGGCCGGAGCATGCGAACAAGATGCCTTCGGACCTTTCGGGCGGCATGATCAAGCGGGTGGCGCTGGCTCGTGCACTGGCGCTGGAACCCAAGCTGCTGTTCCTCGATGAGCCGACCGCGGGCCTGGACCCGGACCGCTCGGAGAGCTTTGTATCGCTGATCAAATCGCTGCACCGCGAGCTGGGACTGACTGTTGTGATGGTGACGCACGATCTGGACAGCCTGTTCGCACTGTCCACGCGCATCGCCGTGCTGGCCGAAAAACATGTGATAGCGGTAGGCCCGACGCGTGAGGTGATCCGCGTGGACCATCCGTTTATCAAGGAATTCTTCCTGGGCGACCGCGGCAAGCGGGCACTCGAAGCCCTCGAATAAAAGGAGCAGGAATGGAGAATCGATCACACGCTTTCATGACGGGCATTTTCACGATATCGCTGCTTACGGCCGCTATCCTGTTCGGCATCTGGTTCAACCGCGACCGGGTGGAGTATGACCCTTACCTGATCGCGACCACGCTCGCCGTGCCGGGACTGAACCCGCAGGCGGCAGTGCGCTACCGCGGCCTGGAAGTGGGCAAGGTCGACGAGATTGACTTCGACCCGAAGGCGGCGGGCCAGATCCTGGTTCACCTGAGTATCGATCCGGCGACGCCAATCACCCGCACCACCTTTGCCACGCTGGGCTACCAGGGCGTGACGGGCATCGCTTACATCCAGCTGGATGACGAGTCGGTGGGTTCGCCCCGCCTTGGCACCGACAAGAAAAACCCGAGCCGCATTCCGCTGCACCCCGGCCTGCTGGACCAGCTGGAGAAGCGCGGCACGGCTATCCTGGAGAAAGCGGAAGCCATCACCGGCAAGCTGAATACCCTGCTCAGCGACGAGAACCAGAAGACCATGCTGTCCGCCTTCTCGGACGTGAGCGCCGCCGCGCGTGAATACCGCGAACTGCCGGCGCGCCTCGGTCCGACCATCGACAAGCTGCCGGCATTGGCGGCACAAACCGACCGCACGCTGAAATCGGTGCAGAACCTGGCCGACAGTGCGGACAGCGTGGCACAGTCGCTGAATGGTCCGGACGGCGCCGTGAACCGCATTTCGGCAGCCGTGGACCGTGCCGCGACTTCGGTGGAAGCCGTCACCAGCGGCGTTGAGCTGGAAGCCCTGCCCAGCATTACGGGCCTGACCGACGAAACGAAATCGTCGATGCGCGCCGTGCGCCGTACCATGAATACCCTGAACGACCGCCCGCAAAGCATCCTGTTCGGCGCGCCGCAGATTGCGCCGGGCCCGGGTGAACCCGGCTTTGCGGCGCCGAACAAATAAGGACCACCATGAAAATAACGATGATGCGTTCCCTGTCCGCCCTCGCCTGCGCCGCACTGTTCGCAGGCTGCGCCAGCACCAAGGGCCCGGCGCCGACCAGCTTCGATTTCGGCCCGCTGAGCGGCCCCGCCCTGGCGGCGGCGCCAGCGAATTATCCTGCGATCGTGGTCTCCGACGTGACCGGCCCGGCCCTGCTGGACACGCAGCGCATGTATTACCGCCTGATGTATGCGGACGCGCAGCAATCGCGCCCCTATGCCTTCAACCAGTGGGCGGCGAATCCGATGCAACTGCTGACGCAGCGCATGAAGGCGCGCATGGCGCAGGCCGGCGTGAAGGTGCTGAACACGACGGATGCAAGCGGCGGCCTGCCGCTGCTGCGCCTCGAAGTGGATGACTTCTCGCAGAACTTCGATACGCAGACGCAGAGCAGCGCCAGCATCACCTTGCGCGCTTCGCTGTTCCGCTCGCACAAGCTGATTGACCAGCGCACCTTCACCCGCAGTACGCCCGCGCCGAGCGCCGATGCGCCGGGCGGTGCGCGCGCCCTGGCGGCCAATGCCGACGCCATCACGGCCGACCTGCTGGCCTGGCTGGCCATCCTGCCTGCGCAATAAGCATGATCGAGCAAGAAGCACCCGGCACCGGCACGGCGGTCCCGCGCAAGGGATCGCCGGTGTCGCGTGCTGCGCTGCTGGCCTACTTCCTGCTGATTATCTATGCCAGCTGGTTCCCCTTCTCCGGCTGGCATAACCAGGGGCTGTCGCCGCTGATCTTCCTTGAGCATACGTCCATGCCGCGCTACTGGACGATGTTCGATGCCGTCATCAACGTAATCGGCTATATCCCCTTCGGCATGCTGCTGGCCTATGCCATGCATCCGCGCATACGCGGCATCGTCGCCTTCATACTGGTGGCGATCATTGGCGCACTCGTGTCGGGCATGATGGAAGCGGTGCAGACCTACCTGCCGAGCCGCGTGTCGTCCAACCTCGACTTCTATACCAATGCCGCGGGCTGCACGCTGGGCGGGCTCCTGGGGGTGCTGAGCGCGCGCAAGCTGCTCGACACCAGCCACCTTTACCGCCTGCGCCAGCGCTGGTTCGCCCAGCATGCCAGCCAGGGCCTGGTGCTGCTGGCACTGTGGCCGCTGGCGCAGATTTATCCTCAGTCCTTCCTGTTCGGACTGGGCGAGCTGCTGCCCATCCTGTCCGAATGGCTGAGCGAGCTGCTGGAGATGGATATCGACCTCGCGTCCTATGTGCGGCCGGATGTGGACCTGAGCGTGGAGCAGTACTGGCTGTCCGAAACCATTGTGACCGCCTGCGGCATGGTGGGCGCCGCACTGACCTTGCTGTGCCTGATGCGCAAGCCCGCGCCGCGCGCGCTGCTGGTGATTGGCCTGATCGGCGCCGCAGTGCTGACGCGTTCGCTGGCGACGGCACTGCTGTTCTCACCCGAAAATGCGTTTACCTGGATTACGCCGGGCGCACAGGGCGGCTTCCTGATCGGCGCCATCATGCTGGCCGGCCTGGCCTTCGCTCCGCAGACGGCACAGCGCCGCCTGGCTGCCGCTACCATCCTGCTCAGCCTCCTTATCGTGAACACGACGCCGGTCAATCCCTACTTCAGCGCCACGCTGCAGACCTGGGTGCAGGGCAAGTTCCTGAACTTCAACGGCGCGGCCCAGTTCCTGTCCGTGATGTGGCCTTTCGTGGCCCTGTGGTTCCTGTGGCTGCCCTCGCATAAACTCAATAAACCCTGATCGCGGGTATCATTACGCCTTGCGTTTCAATTTGGACACCAGCATGAGCGACACTCCCTACTTCAAGCATCACGTGTTCTTCTGCATGAACCACCGTGATGATGGCCGCGAGAGCTGCGGCCCGCGCGGCGCCGAACAGGCGCAGAAGCACGCCAAGAAGCGCTGCAAGGAACTGAACCTGAACGGCGCCGGCAAGGTGCGCATCAACCAGGCGGGCTGCCTGGACCGCTGCGAGCATGGCCCGGTACTCGTGGTCTATCCCGAGGGCACCTGGTACACCTATGTGGACACCAGCGATATCGACGAAATCATTGACCAGCACCTGGTCAACGGACAGCCAGTGGAAAGGCTGAAGATCAAGGCATGATGAACAAGAATACGAAACACTTCACGATGCAAGGCAATGCGGGCCTGATGGAAGGCCTGATCGACAAACCCATCGGCCGCGAGCCGCGCGGCATTGCCCTGGTGGCGCATCCGCACCCGCTGTATGGCGGCACGATGGAGAACAAGGTGGCGCAGACGCTGGCGCGCACCTTTGCGGCGTTGGGCTATGTGGTGGCGCGCATCAATTTCCGCGGCGTGGGCCAGTCGGAAGGCGTGCACGACCACGGCCATGGCGAAACCGACGACATGGAGCTGCTGTACAAGCATATGACGGAGCAGTATCCGGGCCTGCCGGTGGCGCTGTCCGGCTTCTCCTTCGGCACCTTCGTGCAGTCCAAGCTGCAGGAACGCCTGACGGCAGCCGGCACCCCGGCGGAACGCCTGGTGCTGGTGGGCAGCGCCGCCGGCAAATGGCAGATGGCCGATATTCCCGCGAATACGATCCTGATCCACGGCGAGAACGACGATACGATTCCGCTGCAGGCCGTATTCGACTGGGCCCGGCCGCAGGATATTCCGGTGATCGTGATTCCCGGCGCCGACCACTTCTTCCACCGCAAGCTCGGCCATATCAAGAGCTGGGTCATCGCCCTGTGGCAGAACGGCGCGCAGCAAATGGACGACGCCGAGGCCGAATAAGCGCCTATAATGTCCGGGCCGCAAGGGAGCAGCTCCCTGCGGCCCCGCTTCAATGTCAACCGAATTCGAAAGTCCATGAAAAAATTCCTCGCTGCACTGGTTTCCAGTGTGCTGATTATTTCTTCCGCCGTCGCGCAAACCATCCCTGCCCCGACCATCGCCGCCCGTTCCTGGCTGCTGCTGGATGCCACCAGCAACCAGATCGTGGCTTCGCAGGATCCGAATATGCGCGTGGAGCCTGCCTCGCTGACGAAGATCATGACGGCCTACGTGACCTTCACCGCGCTGCGCGACAAGAAGCTGACGCTGGACCAGAAGGTGAACGTGTCGGTACGCGCGTGGAAAGTGGATGCCAGCAGCTCGAAGATGTTTATCGACCCCGCGGTGCCGGTCTCGATCAGCGACCTCCTGTATGGCCTGATGGTGCAATCCGGTAACGATGCGGCCGTGGCGCTGGCCGAAGCCGTGGCGGGCGACGAAGCCACCTTCGTTACGCTGATGAACCGCGAAGCCCAGCGCATGGGCATGGCGAACACCCACTTCGCCAACCCGCACGGGCTGCCGAGCCCGGAGAACTACACGACGGCGGCCGACCTGGCCACGCTGGCGCGCAATGTGATCAAGGACTTCCCCGAGTACTACAAGATCGACTCGGTGAAGAGCTTCACCTATAACAAGATCACCCAGCAGAACCGCAACCGCCTGCTGTGGCTGGACCCGACCGTGGACGGCATGAAGACCGGCCACACCGAAGCGGCCGGCTATTGCATGGTGGCGTCCGCGCGCCGTCCGAACGGCACCGGCGAGCGCCGCCTGATCTCGGTGGTGATGGGCACGACGTCCGACTCGGTGCGGACCGCCGAAAGCCAGAAGCTGCTGAACTGGGGCTTCCAGAACTTCGACACCGTGAAGCTCTACACCAAGGGCCAGGCCATCGATACGCCGCAGGTGTGGAAGGGTTCCAAGAACAATGTGAAGATCGGCTTCCGCAACGACGTGCTGGTGACAGTGCCGAAAGGCGTGGCCGCCAAGATGAAGCCGGTGCTGGAACGCAAGGATCCGCTGGTGGCGCCGATTCCCGAGAACAGCAACGTCGGCAAGCTGAAGATGATGGTGGACGGCAAGCCGCTGCTGGAACTGCCGGTGGTGGCGCTGGAGCCGGTGGCCCAGGCTTCCATCTTCGGCCGCGCCTGGGACTCGATCAGGCTCTGGCTGCAGTAATCCCCTGCGCCCCCACAAGAACCCTGCAGATTCTGCAGGGTTTTTTATTGCCCCGCAGGTGCCGCTGGCCTACATTGACTCATCGTGGTTTCAGCGAGGCGGCCGTGAACGACTGGCATTTCGTAAATCTGTTCGTCCCAACCTTGCTGCCATTGATGTTCCTGGCGGCCAGCTTTTTGTTCAACTTATCAAAAGTAGAAAAGGCGCGCGTTAGTCCATTGATTGCCGTTAAGGACGGCCAACTGTCGTGGGCAGGCTTGGGCATGTGCGTAAGCGGTTTGTACGAGCTACGCCATCCATCTCCGGCCAGTGAGCTGAGCGAACCTTGGCAGACAGCGATCTTCTGGCTGCTCATCGCAATATTGATGCTGCACGTCTTCATCGCGGCGGTGGCTCCGATATTTCCAACAAAACGCACGCCACACGCCAGTATCCGGGAAATTGCCCGGCACTATCGAGTACTAATTACGTCCGCGTTCCTGACACTGGGAGCAGCCTGGCTCTACTCCTACGTTCATTTGACAACGCAGGTATGCACAACTAGCATGAGTTGAGAGGAGGTTGGATTATGGGCAAACTGATACACAAATTCCTCGAAGACGAAGAACGCGCTCACACGATCATTGCGGTCATCGGGATGGGTGGGGGCCTGATTGTGATGGTGCTCTTTTTTCTGAGCTACTGGCTGTTGCGCTGAAAAGCGGCGGAGGGAGGAAGCGCGCCACGGGTGTCCATGGCGCGCTTTTGTTTTACTGCGAGGCGCTGAGGGCGTCCTGTGCCCAGGCGAAGGCGGCGCTGCCGGCTTCTGCCAAGGCGTCGGCTTCGATGCCGAGCTGTTCGGCGATGGCCAGGCCTTTTTCGACCTGGTTACGTTCCAGCAGCATGACCATCTTCAGGTAAGGACCGTAAGGGCCTTCGCCGTTCAGCAGCACTTCGCGGATATCGTCGGCCAGGTGCATCTGCTCCAGGATCTTCGCCATCGGCATCTTCAGCAGCAGGTCGAACAGCGACAGCATGCCGACCAGGAAGAGCTCGTCGCGCTGCGAACGCGGCATGGCCTTCGGACCGGCCGTTTCCATGAAGCGCGCGCGGGTCAGTGCGATTTCCAGCAGCGACTCGTCACGTTCCCTGTCCTCGCCGAGGCGGAACATGGACACGGTCAGCCAGCGGTACAGGTGATTACGGCCCAGCACGATGATTGCCTGGCTCAGGCTGGTAACAGCCGTCGTGGTGCCGATGCCCGGCGCATTCGCCCATTTCAGCAGCTGGAAGGTGAGGCCCGGATCGCGCTTGGCTACTTCGCTCAGCTCGCTCACATCGGCGTCGCTGCGCAGCAGGTTCAGCAGCTGGATCGAAGTCAGGCGGCCCTGGTCGAGGCGGCCTTCAGGATCGATTTCGTCCGGCGTGGACATGTAGGCGCCCAGGCAGAATTCGCAGCCGAGCGACAGGCACATGCGCTGCTCGTCCCAGGTATCCACGCCATCGAC
This sequence comes from Pseudoduganella rhizocola, assembly GCF_045984285.3. Lineage (NCBI taxonomy): Bacteria > Pseudomonadati > Pseudomonadota > Betaproteobacteria > Burkholderiales > Oxalobacteraceae > Pseudoduganella > Pseudoduganella rhizocola. The sequence continues at coordinate 80,977 of NZ_JBJQIK030000015.1, read as the reverse complement.
GGCGATCTTGGCATTCGGGTTGCTGGCCTTCAGCTTGGCCAGCTGCGCCTGAAATTCCTCGACCGTGCCTTCGCGCAGGTTCAGGATCACGATATCGGCCTGCGGCAGCAGCACCGGCGGCGCCGGGTTCTTGTGCGACACGGTGAGCGCCACTTTCGGGCCGGACTTGCGCAGCGCCGTCAGGTGGCCGGCCAGCGTGTCCGCTTCCATCGTGGACTGCAGCGAATCCACCTGGAACACGGTGTAGGACGCGATCAGGGGCACGTGGCGGCCTTCGGCGATGGCTTCGCCGCTGACCGGAATCAGCGCCATGCGGCGCGCGGCGAAGGCCGGCACCTCGGTCGCTTCCAGCACTTCAAAGAAGGCGTCCTCCGGTGCGAAACCATCGGCCACGGTCGGCTGGAAGCTGAAGCGGTAGCCGCACAAACGATTGCGGCTGTCCGTAATCTCATCGCGGCATAACAGGGCATCGGCTGCTTCGTAGTCGAGACTCGCATCCAGACTTTCGACTTGTTCTTCCTTGTCGCCACCCGAACCGGACTTGCGATTAAACATTGATAACAGACCCACCTTGTTCCTCCATAACCTTCCGAACGGAAATAATTAGGCCATGATACATGGAGTTATCAGAAAATTCAGGCCGAAACACCAAAATTTACACTACGATGCAACGCCGGGACTGGAAGCGGTGCCATAGAGCTCGCTTATAAACAACTTTTCGCCCATTTCGAGAGCTATTCATGAGTCAAATGTCCTGCCCCACCCTTCAAACCAGCGACGATGGTCTGGTGCTGTCGCGCGTTGTGGCCGGCATGTGGCGGATGAAGGAATGGGAGCTGTCGCCGCAGCAGCGCCTGGCGCTGATCGAGCAGTGCCTGGAGCTGGGCGTGAGCAGCTTCGACCACGCCGATATTTACGGCGGCTACGGCGTGGAAGGCCTGTTCGGCGAGGCGCTGGCGCTCAAGCCCGCGCTGCGCGAACGCATGCAGATCATCAGCAAGTGCGGCATCAAGCTGCTTAACCCGGCCCGTCCGGCGCACACCATCCAGCATTACGACACCACGGCCGCGCACATCGTGGCCTCGGTGGACAATTCCCTGAAGGAGCTGCGCACCGACTACCTGGACCTGCTGCTGATCCACCGTCCGGACCCGCTGATGGATTTCGACGAGATGGCCGAAGCCTTCAAGGGCCTGCGCAAGGCGGGCAAGGTGAAGCATTTCGGCGTGTCCAACTTCAGCCGCCACCAGTTCGAGTGCCTGCACAAGCGCATTCCGCTGGCGACCAACCAGGTGGAGTTCTCGCCCATGCACCTGGCGCCAATGTTCGACGAAACCTTCGACGGCCTGCAGGACAAGGGCGTGGCCCCGATGATCTGGTCGCCGCTGGCCGGCGGCCGCCTGTTCAACAGCGAGGATACGAAGCTGCAGCCGCTGCGCGACAAGATCCAGCAGATTGCCGATGAACTGAACCGCCCCTTCACCAGCGTGGTGTTCGCGTGGATTATGGCGCTGCCCTGCCGCCCGGTGCCGCTGACCGGCAGCGGACGCATTGCGGCGATTGCGGAAGCGGTGGAAGCAACGCGCTTCACGCTGGGCCGCGAACAGTGGTTCGAGATCCTGCGCGCAGCGCGCCAGCACGAGGTGGCTTAAGCCACTTCGTCGTCGTAGGTGAGCGGCGGCGCGATGCCGCGCCAGCCGGCACGCCATGCCAGGTTGAGGGCCAGCGTGCCGGCAATGTAGAGCACGAAGAACAGCACAAAGTAGTAGTAGCCCAGCCAGGCCAGCAGGCCGATGTTCAGCGCCAGCACCACGAAGGCCGCCGCGCTCTTCTTCTGCTTGGAGCTGGGGAAGCGGATGGTGGACACCATCAGGCTGCCCACCACGAACAGCATGAGCACCACCAGGTAGCCGTGCAGCGAAGTCTCCGGCGACTCGGGCCAGGCTACCACCACCGAGGCCACGCAGGCCGCGCCCGCGGTAATCGGCATGCCGACGAAGTATTTGGGATCGGTGCGGCCCACATTCACATTGAAGCGCGCCAGGCGCAGCGCGCCGCAGGCCACGAAGAAGAAGGCGGCAATGCCGCCCGCGCGCAGCAGCGTGGGATCGGCGGGGCCCATCAGCACAAAGCCGTAGCAGTACAGCAGCATGGCCGGCGCACAGCCGAAGTTCATCACGTCCGCAATCGAATCGAGCTGCACGCCGAATTCGGAACTGGTGCCGGTGGCGCGCGCCACGAAGCCGTCCAGCGCATCGAAGATACCGGCCAGCACCAGCAGGGCGGCAGCCAGGCGGTAGTCCTGGGCGAAGCCGACGTGGGCGTTGTCCACCGAAATGACGATGCTGCCGAAGCCGCAGGCAATCGACAGCAGCGTCACGGTGCTGGGCAAAGCGAATTTGGCGCGCTGCATGCGCCGGGTGCGTGGACTGTTCAAGGCCTTGGGATCGCGATAGGTTGCTGATATGGCTATTCTAACGCGGCGCCGGACCGCGCAGCGCACCCGGCAACATTGGTAATGCAGCAACAAAGCGGCTGCGTACAAGAAATTGGCATAGAATCGGCTCGTGGCCGGACTGGTCCGGCGGTTCTGGAGCAGACCATGCGCTCAATCGACACCTGGCATTACCGGATTTCTGCACTGCTGGTCGCGGCAGTATTGACAGCTTGCGGCGGCGGCAGCAACGGCCCATCCAATTCCTCCGGCCTGACGCCGACCACGCCGCCGCCCGCCACGCCGCCCACACCGAGCGCGCCCGGGGCCCCGGCGGCGACTGGCAATACCGCCACCGACGGCTTCAACTGGTTCAACTTCCGCCGCACGTCGATCGGTCTGGCGGCGCTGGCGCGCAACAGCCAGATCGACGTTGCGGCCCAGGGCCATTCGAATTACCTGATGGCGAACAATACGGTAGCGCACTCGCAGACGGCAGGCGCCTCCGGCTTCACCGGCGCGAACCTGGCCGATCGTTTCACCGCCGCGAATTACCGCCTGTCGGCGCCGTTTGCCTATGGCGAGGTGATTTCCGCCGCGAGCGAGCGGGCGGGCTTCTACCACGCGGAGGAATTGATTGCGGCGATCTACCACCGCTTCGCGATCTTCGAACCCGTGTTCAAGGAAGGCGGCACCGGCGCTGCCACAGCCAGCAACAACTACACCTACTTCACCGCGGACTTCGCGGCCAGCGGCGGCTATGGCGCCGGCGTGGGGCGCGGCATGGTGGCCGTTTATCCCGGGCCGGACCAGACCTCGGTGCCGGTCAATTTCATGAGCGACAGCGAAGCGCCGGACCCGGTGCCCAACCAGAATGAGGTGGGCTACCCGATCAGCGTGCACGCCAATATCTCGTCCACCATTATCGTCAGCAGCTTCAACGTAAAGCCGCGTGGCGGCAGCAATCTCCCGGTGCGCACGCTCACCCGCTCCGCCGATTCGAACACGCCGGCTTCGGCGGCGGCCATCATCCCGCTCGGCAAGCTCGCCGCCGCCACCACTTATGAGGTAAGCTTCGCGGGCACCGTGGACGGCGTGGCCGTTACACGCAACTGGGCTTTCACGACCAAATAAAAACAATGGCAGGACTTTCCGCTTCCCTTCTCGCCAGCTCCGCACCGCTCGATACCGCTGCCGGTATGGAGCGGCTGATGGGCGACCGCCGCATCTACCTGCAGATCCTGAAACGCTTCCGCCACGACTATGCCTCGGCGGTGCAGGATGCCACCATCCAGCTGGAAGGCGGCGATGCCGCCAGCGCGCGGCGCACCATCCACACGCTGAAGGGCGCGGCGGGGCTGATCGGCGGGCAGGAAGTGTATGTGCTGGCGCAGCGTGCGGAAGACGCCATCGGACGCGGCCCCAGCGCCGGCGTGCTGCGGGAACTGGACCACGCCATCCTGCGCCTGCTGGCGATGATCGACGGCGAACTGGTGGAAAGCCCGCAGCTGCCGGATACGATGCCGCCGCAGATGCCGGACAAGCCGGTGCTCGACGCCCTGCTGCGCCGCCTGGCGCAATTGCTGGATGATGGGGATGGCGAGGCGATCGATGTGCTGCAACAGCATGCCTCGGTACTGGCTGCGGCGCTGGGGGTCAACGTCTATGAGACGGTGTCGGCGGCCGCACATGAATTCGATTTCGAGGGTGCGTTAGCAACCCTGAAACCGCTGCTGCAAACCGCTTAAGCGTCGTACTGCTGCTCTTCGTCGAACGCGTCCTTGCATTCGCGGTCGCAGAATCGGCGCACGCTGTCTACCGGCTTCTCGCAGTACCAGCAGCTGCCCTTGGCAGGCAGGAGCCGGCTGTTGCGCGGCGGCTGCGACAATGTCGTCAGCAAGCCGGCACTGGCGCTTTCGATCGGCAGGTTGTCTTGTATCGGTTCCATGTAGTTCCCCTCATCAGACAGCACTTCAAGCCAACGTAGCTAAGATTACTTCCGGTGGAAGCGCGCAGGCATGAGCGGCATCAAGCGCCCGTGCCAGACCAAAGTTGCATTGCTTGAATAAATAATAGCAGGATTAAATCAGGTCAACAGGCCGCTCTATGTGCGCTAGTGCACGTAAAACACACAATGAGCTCGCCTGCCAGAGGGGAGAAGAATTTTTCAATGGAAAGCACACTGGCGATAGCGCCGCCAGTGTGCGTTGCGCGCAACGCTTACTGCGCGGCGTAGAAGGCTTTCATGAAGCGGTAGAAGTTCCACACGTCGACCTTGCTCGACATCTCGAAGGTGGAGTGCATGCTGATGAGGGGCACGCCCATGTCGATCACCTCCATCTCCTGCTGCGACATGAAGCCGCCAATGGTGCCGCCGCCGCCCACTTCCACTTTCGGCGTGTGGGTCTGCCATGGGATGCCCGCCTTATCCAGGATGCCGCGCACCTTGGCGATGTATTCGGCGTTGGCGTCGAAGCCGCGGCCATAACGCTTGATGGTGACGCCGAAGCCCAGCCTGGCGGCGTTGGATGCTTCATTGGTGTCGATGATGGGGTTGAGGCCGTCATTGGTATCGGCGCTCACCACGTTGGCGCGTTGCAGTGCGTTGCGCAGGTCGATGTCGCTGTACTGGGCGCCGCGCTGGCCGCTCACCAGGCGGGCGTAGGCGGAGGTCAGCAGCGTTGACGCCGCGCCGGTGTTGTTCACCGAGCCCACTTCTTCAAAGTTGGAGACGAAGGCGATAGCGGTCTTCGCAGGCGTCCCGTCGATCTCCAGGAGCGCGCGCAGTGCCGCATAGGTGCTGAGGCGGTCGTCCTGGCCGTAAGCGCCGATGAGGCCACGGTCTACGCCTACATCGCGCGGCATGGTGGCAGGCACCAGCTGCAGGTCGGCGCTGACGAAGTCCTCTTCCTGCACCTTGTACTTCTCCTTCAGCGCGCGCAGCACTTCGCCGACGACGCCGGTTTTCTCGCCGGGGATGCTGCCAACGACCGGGTTCATTTCTTCACCCTTGAACACTTCGGTGTAGCTGCGGTTGCGCAGCTCCTTGTCCGAGTGCGGCGCCACATCGCCGATCACGAACACAGGGTCGCTCGCATCGAGGCCGATGGAGACGGGAATGCTGCGGCCGTCGGTGGTATCGATGCGGCCCATCAGCGCCAGCGGCACATTGGCCCATTGGTACTTCTTGATGCCGCCGTAGTACACGGTCTTGAAGATGGCGAGGCTGTTCTGCGCGGCGCCGACCACGGGACGCGCCTTCAGGTCGATGTGCGGGCTGTCGTGGTGGGTGCCGATGGTGTGCGAACCGCTGGTGAGGGGGTCGCGGCCGATCACGGCCAGAATCACCGCGCGCTCGCGCGCCGGCAGGATCAGGCGGGCGCCCGGCCTCACCTGCGAAGGGCTGGTGAACTCGGTGAAGCCGGCGGCTTTCGCCATGCGCAGAGCTTCATTGGTGGATGTCTGCGCTGTGCGCGCAACGGCCAGGTATTCGCGGTATTTGTCCGCAAAGCGGAAGACCTCGTCCTTCTGGCCCTGCTGCAGCTGCAGCCACGAGGACTTCTTTGACGCCCAGGCGCTGTCCTGCGCCTGCACTCCCGTTCCCATCAAAGCGGCCAGCAGCACCGCAGCCAGGTGGATCTTCTTGTTCATGTGAGCTTCCAGTCTCCAATTAACGCGGCGCACCGCCGCGGAAGCTCACATCCTACGCCCCAACTTGCTTGGCGACAATCACCGCTCTTCGCGAGCGAACAGACGTTGCTTCCATAGGCTATTGGACTATCATTGACGCATCATGGCACGCATGTATAACCCACCGCACCCTGGATTGACCTTACGCGACGACGTGCTGCCAGCACTGGGCTTGTCGGTTACCGAAGCTGCGCAGCAGCTGGGAGTGAATCGCGTCACATTGTCCCGCGTGCTGAACGGCCACGCAGCTATTTCACCTGAGATGGCTCTGCGGATTGAGGCTTGGCTGGGAGTGGAGCGTGGCGGTGATGCCCGCCTATGGCTTGCCGAACAAAATGCCTACGACATATGGCAGGCGGCGCAGCGTTTCGCTGATATTGCGAAGCAGGTTCAGCGCGCCCCGCTGGCCGTCTGAATCCTTCGCGAATGGCCGAGATAGCGTTGAGCCTCCTGCGCCGCAGATCAGGCAGCTGCACCAGCCGCACGAGTGGCAGTAAATTGGGGTTCTTGGCATAAGTTGTGCCCTGCGGGCACTTATCCTCAGTGATCCTGCTGTATGAGCGAACGAGATTTGCCAACTTGCATCAGAATCTTGTCGTTTGCTGCTGCGTCGGCCGTTGATCTGCGGCTAGCGGCCATGATGCCAATCCTGAGAAACCAAAAGAGCGTTTTATCACACCCATATGAAAACCAGAGCTCAGCTAATTACTTTCTTATCAGTCATCTTCTTAGCCGGTTGTTCAACTATGAACGTCACGTCTAATCAGTTTATTCCGAGAGATTCTGGTAACCCGGCGAGACTGAAAAAGTTAGCGCCCGCGTATCAGATTGAGAATATCGAATTTAAACATCCAAGCGGCGCTATCAGTCGAGGAATATTTGTGCATAAGCCAGATGCGCAGTTTACTGTGTTGTATTTCATGGGATCGGGTGTGCGAATTGATGCAAACGGTGCGATGATCGCAAAACCATTTATCGAAATGAACGCCAATTTCATCAGCTACGATTATCATGATTTTGGACGCAGCGAGGCTCCCGCGGCCGCATTTGGCTTGAAAGAACTGGCGGCTGAAACGCTTTCATTGTACGACCACATACGCGCAACCACGAAAGGAATGCTCGTGGTTCAAGGCCATTCGTATGGTAGCTTTGTTGCTGCCAAACTGGCGAGCCAACGAAATCTCGATGCTTTGGTACTGGAAGGCACAGGCACTAGTGCCCAGGCATATGTTGACGATCAAATTCCCTGGTTCGCCAAACCCTTCGTGAGTGCCAAACTGGACCAAGAGCTTTTATCGATAAACAATGGCGCCGCTCTGCGCACTTATCAAGGACCTGTGCTGATTATCAGCGGCACCAACGACGTCCAGACGCCGATTGGCAGGTCACGACAACTATTCGATAGTCTCACTAGTCAACACAAGCGATTTGAAGCCATCAACGAAGCAGGGCATATGAATGCGATGACAAAACCGCAAACGCTTGTCTCATATCGCGCATTTATTGAGGAGGCGCGTCACTGACTATTTGAGATCGCGCCATCGCGTCTCAAAAATCCCAGCCCATTCAATACCATTTTTGAGGCAAGGTAGAGACGTGGACACGAGTTCTACTTGCCGATACAGAAGCGGCTGAAGATCACGCCCAGCAGGTCGTCGGAAGAGAAGGCGCCGGTGATGCTGGAGAGCTGGACCTGGGCCAGGCGCAGTTCTTCGGCGAAGAGGTCGAGCGACTGGTCGGTTTGCGCGGCGTGCTGGCCGGCGAGGTCAAGGTGGCGGGCGGCGTTCTTCAGGGCGATGAGGTGGCGTTCGCGCGCCAGGTAAAGCGATTCGCCCGTCTGCTGCCAGCCGGCGATGCGCAGCAGCTCCGCGCGCAGCAGATCGATGCCCAGGTGCGCGTTGGCGGACAGGTAGATGTGGGTAGCGTCGTCCATCTGGTCTACCGCCGGCTTGTGACCGGAGAGGTCGATCTTGTTCCAGATGCGCAGCACCGGCACGCCGTCGGGGAAGGCGGCGGCTATGGATTCGTCCGAACGCGTGGGGCCGTGGTCGGCGTCCAGCATGTGCAGGATGACGTCAGCCTTGCCGACTTCGCCCCAGGTGCGTTCGATGCCGATACGCTCCACCACATCCACCGCTTCATCGTGGCCGCGGATGCCTGCGGTGTCGATGATGTTGAGCGGGATGCCTTCGATCTGGATGGTTTCGCTGACCTTGTCGCGCGTGGTGCCCGCAATCGGCGTGACGATGGCGACGTCGGCGCCCGCAAGCGCATTCAGCAAGGAGGACTTGCCGACGTTCGGCTGGCCCACCAGCACCACGTTCAGGCCTTCGCGCAGCAGCGCGCCTTGCGAGGCCTGGCGGAACACGGCGTCCAGCGCTTCCACGATGCCTTTGAGCTGGCCGCGCGCGTCGGATTTTTCGAGGAAGTCGATTTCTTCTTCCGGGAAGTCGAGCGTGGCTTCCACCAGCATGCGCAGGTGCGTTACGCGCTCCACCAGCGCGTGGATGGTTTGCGAGAACACGCCGGACAGCGATTGCGAGGCCGACTTGGCCGCCGCTTCGGTAGAGGCGTCAATCAGGTCGGCCACCGCTTCGGCCTGCGCGAGGTCGAGCTTGTCGTTCAGGTAGGCCCGGCGCGTGAATTCGCCCGGTTCCGCAAGGCGCAGGCCGAGGTCATGTCCTGCTTGCAGGACGCGCTGCAGCAGCATCTGCAGCACAATGGGGCCGCCGTGGCCCTGCAGCTCCAGCACGTCCTCTCCCGTATAGGAATGCGGTCCCTTGAAGTAGATGGCGATGCCCTGGTCGATGATGGTGCCATCCGCGTTCGTGAACGGGATATAGGTGGCGTGGCGCGGCTTCAGGTCCACGCTGCCGAACAGGGCTTGCGCCAGCGCTTTCAGGTTCTTGCCGGAGGCGCGCACAACGCCGATGCCGCCGCGTCCAGGCGCGGTGGCGATGGCGGCGATGGGAGAGGAATCGAGGTTCATAGCTGAATTCTAGAGTAATAAAAAAACCCGTGCGGGAGGCACGGGTTTTTTAGCAACAGCGCCGTGTTTACTTGACGTCTGCCGGTACGATCTTCTTGGTGATCACCCACTGCTGGGCAATCGACAGCACGTTGTTCACCACCCAGTACAGCACCAGGCCGGACGGGAAGAACAGGAACATCAGCGAGAAGGCCAGCGGCATGAACATCATCATCTTGGCCTGCATCGGGTCAGCCGGCTGCGGATTCAGCTTGGTGGTGATGTACATGGAAATTGCGTACAGCACCGGCAGCACGAAGTATGGGTCCGGCTTGGTAAGGTCAGTGATCCAGCCCAGCCAAGGTGCGCCGCGCATTTCGACCGACGCGTTCAGCACCCAGTACAGGGCGATGAAGACCGGCATCTGCACCAGGATAGGCAGGCAGCCGCCCAGCGGATTGATCTTCTCGGTCTTGTACAGCTCCATCATGGCCTGGTTCATCTTCTGCGGGTCGCCTTTGTGGCGCTCGCGGATAGCCGTCATCTTCGGCGTGACCACTTTCATCTTCGCCATGCTGCGGTAGCTCGCGGCGGACAGTGGGAAGAAGATCAGCTTGATCAGGATGGTGAAGGCGATGATGGTCCAGCCCCAGTTACCCAGCGCGCTGTGGATGTGTTCCATCACCCAGTACATCGGCTTGGCGATGATGGTCAGCATGCCGTAGTCCTTCACCAGTTCCAGGCCCGGCGACACTTTTTCCAGCGGCTTTTCTTCCTGCGGGCCGGTGTACAGCTTGGCGTTGTTGGTGACGGTAACACCCGGATTCACCATGCCCAGCGGCTGCACCACGCCGATGGCGTAGGTATTTGCTGCCACTTTCTTGGTAAAGATGTCGTGCGTGATCTTCTGCTGCGGCACGAAGGCCGACACGAAGAAGTGCTGCGAGATGGCGAACCAGCCGTTATCGGCCTTGGTCGGGTGATCCGGCGTGAAAGGCTTACCCGGATTCTCGCGCTGCGCTGCGTCTTCCTTCTCGATCTTCTCGAAGCTCAGCTTCTTGTAGTGGTCGGCCGCCGTGTACAGGGTCGGCGCGATGAAGCTCGGGTTCAGCCACGAGGAACCCTCAGGCTTGTTGCCGTCGTGGACCAGTTGCAGGTAGAGCTCTGGATTCAGCGGCGTGGTGCCGGTGTTGGTCACGTCGTGGCGCACGTCCACCACATAGTCGCCGCGCTTGAAGGTGAAGGTCTTGGTCAGGCGCACACCGCCCTGCTCCGCATCCATGACCAGCTGGATCTGGTTGGCGTCGCCCAGCACGCGCGGGCCCGGACGCACCACGAAACCGGTGTGGTGGTTCGGCAGGTTCGGCGCGCCCACCAGGCCGGTCTGGCCAAGGTAAACACGGTTGCCCGCTTCCTGGAACAGCAGCTGGTTTTTGGTCGGGTCGATGCCGTCCTTATATTTCAGCAGTTCCAGGCGCTTGATCTGGCCGCCCAGCGTGTCGATATCCATCTTGAACACGTCGGTCGTGATGGTCACGATCTCGCTCTTGAATGGCGCAGCGGCGCCCGGCACGGCAGCAGCAGCGCCGGCAGCAGCTTGTGCCGCAGGAGCTGGCGTGGCGGCGGCGTTGGCAGGAGCGGCGGCCTGTTTGGCCGGCGCCGGCGCAAACATCGAAGGCTGGCCGGTGTGGACCATCCACTGGTTCCACAGGAAGACCAGCGAAACAGCGAAGACGATCCACAGGATGGTGCGTTTATTGATATCCATTGGGTAGGTCAGGAGTGGTTGCAACCGCAGGCGGTTGGTGAAGAATGCTTGGCGGCGGGCACAGGATCGTGTCCGCCCGGATTCCATGGATGGCAGCGGCACACGCGGCGCGCAGCCAGCCAGCTGCCTTTTGCCGCGCCATGCGTGCGCAGGGCTTCAATGGCGTAGTTCGAGCAGCTGGGATAAAAGCGGCAGCGTGGCCCCATCATCGGGCTGATGGCCACCTGGTAGAAACGCAGCAGGAAAGTGAGGACAGCTTTCATCGCGCAGGCCGGGCCCTGGTTTGCGAGGCGAACAGGCGCGTGAGTTCCACGCGCAGCTCGGCCTTCAGTTTGGCCGTCGTCGCCGGTCCCGCCTTGCTGTTCACCGGCTTGGCCAGCCGCACCAGGCAATCAATTGGCGGCAATGCACTATTGCGAAAAAGCTCACGGCTGACGCGCTTGATGGTGTTGCGGGTGACGGCGCGCGGCGCCAGCTTTTTGGCAACAACCACCCCCAGCCGCGCATTCGGCAGCTGATTCGGGCGGGTATAGAGCACGAAATGCGCGCTTTTCTGGGCAGGGCGCAAACGAAAAACGGATGAAAATTCATCCGTTTTAACGATGCGCCGAGCGCGCGCGAAGTCGTGGGAACCTTCGCCTGTCGAGCCGTTCAAACAGCTGTCCACGCGATCAGCTACAAGCAGGTGGCTTATACAGCCAGACGCTTGCGGCCCTTGGCGCGGCGTGCGTTCAGAACCTGACGGCCGCCACGGGTAGCCATACGTGCGCGGAAGCCGTGGGTGCGCTTGCGACGCACAACGGAAGGTTGGTAAGTACGTTTCATGTTGGTCTCGCTAAAGAAGCAAAAAAATGCAAAATCGGGTCTGCCGCACCGCCGGCGCGCCAGATAATCCCTTCAGTTATTGGTGCCAATGACATTTCGCGCACTTATGCCACACACTTCCGGCACAAGCTGCCAATCTCATCGCCCGCTTCATCCGCGCTGATCGTAAACTGCAAAATCACGGAGTACGGGCGGGGAACCCTGAATTATCAGTGTTTGCCCACCGCTTGTCAACCGTCGGTGGGCTTTCCCGGGCCCCGCACGGTAGCAAAAATCCGCAAATGCCTGTGGATAACTTGTGGGCTTAGGGGTTAGAATAGCGTGTTACGTGTGGCGTTCGGAACGCCCTCCCCAAGCTTTTGCAGATAGACGATTCATGGATAATTTCTGGCAGACCTGTTCCGCCCAACTGGAACTTGAGCTGACGCCGCAGCAATTCAGCGCGTGGATTAAACCGCTTGTACCGCTCGATTATGAGAATGGCAAGTTGCGCATTGCTGCACCCAACCGCTTCAAGCTGGATTGGGTGAAGTCGCAATTCGCCAGCCGCATTACCCAGCTCGCGTCGCAGTACTGGGAAGCGCCCACCGATGTGCAGTTCGTGCTCGACCCGCGCCTGAACCCGGCCAAGAAACCGGCTGCGCCGGCGCCGGCCGGCATGTCCGCGCCCGCCGTCCATACGCCGGACTCGCGCGCCGGCGATATGCCGCCGAGCGCCGCGTCCACCGCGGGCAATGAGTACGCCAACGCCAAGGGCCGCGAACAGAGCCGCATCAACACCGACCTGACCTTCGACAGCTTTGTGACCGGTAAGGCCAACCAGCTGGCGCGCGCCGCCGCCATCCAGGTGGCGAACAATCCGGGCGTGTCGTATAACCCGCTGTTCTTCTATGGCGGCGTGGGCCTGGGTAAAACCCACTTGATCCACGCGATCGGCAACCAGGTGATGGCCGACCAGCCGGGCGCGCGCATCCGCTACATCCACGCCGAGCAGTATGTGCGCGACGTGGTGACGGCCTACCAGCGCAAGGGCTTCGACGATTTCAAGCATTACTACCACTCGCTGGACATGCTGCTGATCGACGATATCCAGTTCTTCGGCGGTAAGAGCCGCACGCAGGAAGAGTTCTTCTATGCCTTCGAAGCGCTGATCGCTGCGAAGAAGCAGATCATCATCACCAGCGATACCTATCCCAAAGAGATCACCGGCATGGACGACCGCCTGATCTCGCGCTTCGATTCGGGCCTGACCGTGGCCATCGAACCGCCGGAGCTGGAGATGCGGGTGGCGATCCTGCTGAAGAAGGCGAAGTCGGAAGGCGTGACGCTCTCCGATGACGTGGCCTTCTTCGTGGCCAAGCACCTGCGCTCCAACGTGCGCGAGCTGGAAGGCGCGCTGCGCAAGATCCTCGCCTACTCGCGCTTCCACGGCAAAGACATTTCGATCGATATTGTGAAGGAAGCGCTGAAAGACCTGCTGTCGGTGCAGAACCGCCAGATCAGCGTGGAGAACATCCAGAAAACGGTGGCGGACTTCTTCAATATCAAGGTGGCGGACATGTATTCGAAGCGCCGCCCGGCCAATATTGCCCGTCCACGCCAGATTGCGATGTACCTGGCCAAGGAGCTGACGCAAAAGAGCCTGCCGGAGATCGGAGAGCTGTTTGGCGGACGCGATCACACCACCGTGCTGCACGCGGTGCGCAAGATCGCGCAGGACCGCACCAAGAACCCGGAATGCAACCACGAGCTGCACGTGCTGGAGCAGACCCTGAAAGGCTGAGGAGCCTGAGCATTTGGTTTGATAAACTATTGTGCTAAACCGCAATAGATGCAAAAGAATTAATAGTCTGTCTTAACACTTTCTTTCGAGGATATTTATGCAACTGGTCAAAACCACCCGAGACACGCTTCTCCGGCCACTGCAGATCGTGAGCGGTATTGTCGAGCGTCGGCACACTATGCCGATTCTGGCCAATATCCTCATCCGCAAGGATGGCGAAAGCGTTTCCTTCCTGTCGACCGACACGGAAGTGCAGATCACCACGCGCGCGGAGATCGGCTCCGGCGCCGACGTGACCGGCACCACCGTGGCCGCGCGCAAGCTGCTGGACATCCTGCGCGCCCTGCCCGAATCGGGCGACGTGACGATGACGCTGCTGAACAAGCGCCTGACCGTGCAAAGCGGTAAATCGCGCTTCGCGCTGCAGACCCTGGCCGCCGAAGAATTCCCGACCGTGCAGGAAGCCGACAGCTTCAACGCCTCCTTCACGCTGCCGCAAAAAACGCTGAAGCACCTGTTCAACATGGTGCACTTCTCGATGGCGCAGCAGGACATTCGCTACTACCTGAACGGCCTGCTGCTGGTTTTGGACGGCAAGAACGTGATCGCCGTGGCCACCGACGGCCACCGCCTGGCCTTCTGCCAGGTGGAGACCGAACAGGCCTTCGAGCGCCAGGAAGTGATCATTCCGCGCAAGACCATCATCGAGCTGCAACGCCTGCTGGAAGAGAACGACGAGCCGGTGCAGCTGGATATCGCCGGCAGCCAGGTCAAGCTGACCTTCGCCGACATCGAGCTGATTTCCAAGCTGGTGGAGGGCAAGTTCCCCGACTACACGCGCGTGATCCCGAAGGGCTACAAGAACGACTTCACCATCGGCCGCGATGAGCTGCTGCGCTCCCTGCAGCGCGCCGCCATCATGACCAGCGATAAGTTCAAGGGCGTGCGCTGCATTATCAGCCCCGGCTCGCTGAAGATTTCGTCCACCAACGCCGACCAGGAAGAGGCGGTGGAAGAACTGGAAATCGACTACGGCGGCGATAACATCGATATCGGCTTCAACGTAACCTACCTGCTGGACGTGCTGAATAACCTCAAGTGCGAGCAGGTGAACGTGGCGCTGGGCGATTCCAATTCCTCGGCCCTGATTTCGATTCCAGATAATCCAGACTTCAAGTACGTCGTGATGCCGATGCGGATTTGATCCGTAGCGGAGAGCAGTTCCCGATTCAATCAGTCATCGTAATTTGAGAAAGCAGTCCATGTCCGAAAGCCAAAACGCAGCACAAGTGCAGGCAAAAACCGAAGAATACGGCGCCTCCTCGATCCAGATTCTGGAAGGCCTGGAGGCAGTTCGCAAACGTCCAGGCATGTATATCGGTGACACTTCGGACGGCACCGGCCTGCACCACCTGGTGTTTGAAGTGCTGGACAACTCAATCGACGAATCGCTGGCGGGATACTGCACCGAAATCCACGTGACGATTCATTCGGATAACTCGATTTCGATTACCGACAATGGCCGCGGCATTCCTGTCGGCCTGAAGATGGATGACAAGCACGAGCCGAAGCGTTCCGCGGCGGAGATCGTGCTGACCGAATTGCACGCCGGCGGCAAGTTCGACCAGAACTCCTACAAGGTGTCGGGCGGCTTGCACGGCGTGGGCGTATCCTGCGTGAACGCCCTGTCCAAGCTGCTGCGCGTGACCATTCGCCGCGACGGCAAAGTGCACCAGATGGAATTCGTGCGCGGCGTGCCGCAGAACCGCGAAATCGAAATGCGCGATGGCGTGGCCGTATCCCCGATCAAAGTGATCGGCGAGACCGACAAGCGCGGCACCGATGTGCACTTCTGGGCCGACGAAGAGATTTTCACGCATGTGGAATTCCACTACGAGATCCTGGCCAAGCGTATCCGCGAGCTGTCCTTCCTGAACAACGGCGTGAACATCAAGCTCTCCGACCAGCGCACCGGCAAGGAAGAACTGTTCGCCTTCGAAGGCGGCACGCGCGGCTTCGTGGAGTACATCAACAAGGCCAAGACGGTGCTGCATCCAACGGTGTTCCAGGCCACCGGCGAGCGCCAGTCGGACCAGAACACCACGATCTCGGTGGACGTTTCCATGCAATGGAACGATTCCTTCAACGAGCAAGTGCTGTGCTTCACCAATAACATTCCGCAGCGCGACGGCGGCACCCACCTGACCGGCCTGCGCGCCGCGATGACCCGCGTGATCAACAAATACATCGACGAGAACGAATTCGCCAAGAAGGCCAAGGTGGAAATCTCCGGCGACGACATGCGCGAAGGCCTGACCTGCGTGCTGTCGGTGAAGGTGCCTGAGCCGAAGTTCTCCTCGCAGACCAAGGACAAGCTGGTGTCCTCCGAAGTGCGCGGCCCGGTGGAAGAGATTGTGGCCAAGACGCTGACCGACTTCCTGATGGAGAAGCCGAACGACGCCAAGATCATCTGCGGCAAGATCGTGGAAGCGGCCCGTGCGCGCGAAGCGGCACGCAAGGCGCGCGACCTGACCCGCCGCAAGGGCGTGATGGACGGCCTGGGCCTGTCGGCCAAGCTGGCCGACTGCCAGGAAAAGGATCCGGCGCTGTGCGAACTGTACATCGTCGAGGGTGACTCCGCAGGCGGCTCCGCCAAGCAGGGCCGCGACCGTAAGTTCCAGGCCATCCTGCCGCTGCGCGGCAAGGTGCTGAACGTGGAAAAGGCGCGCTTCGAGAAGATGCTCTCTTCCGAGCAGATCACCACCCTGATCGCCACGCTGGGCACCTCCATCGGCCCGGACGAATTCAATGCCGACAAGCTGCGCTACCACCGCATCATCATCATGACCGACGCGGACGTTGACGGCGCCCACATCCGCACGCTGCTGCTCACGCTGTTCTACCGCCAGATGCCGCAGCTGGTGGAACGCGGCCATATCTACATCGCCCAGCCGCCGCTGTACAAGGTGAAGGCCGGCCGCGACGAACGCTATCTGAAGGACGATCTGGAAGAAGCGGGCTACATGATGAACGTGGCGCTGAACACCGCCGTGCTGACGCCGCGCGAAGGCGCGGAGCCGATCCAGGGCGAAGCGCTGGGCGAACTGGCGCGCCAGTACAACCTGGCCAACGCCGTGATGACCCGCCTGACCCGCGTGATCGACCGCGCAGCGCTGACCGCCATCATGACCGGCGTGTCGCTGGACCTGAGCTCCGTGGAAAGCGCACAGGCTTCCGCGCAGGCACTGGCCGCGAACATGAACGACAACAGCGTGAAAGTGACCGTGCGTTCGGACGAGATGTCCGAGAAGCACGCGCTGGTGATCGAGCGTATGCACCACGGTAACGTGAAGGTCAGCACCATCGACGCCGACTTCGTGCAGGGCGCGGACTATGCCGTGCTGGCCAAGGCAGCAGCCACCTTCACGGGCCTGATCGGCGAAGGCGCCGTGATCCGCCGCGGCGAAGGCGAGCGCACCAAGGACAGCGCCGTGGTGGACTTCCACCACGCCATGCAGTGGCTGCGCGACGAAGCGGAACGTGTGGTGTCCAAGCAGCGCTACAAAGGTCTGGGCGAGATGAATCCTGAGCAGCTGTGGGAAACCACCATGGATCCGCAAGTGCGCCGCCTGCTGAAAGTGCAGATCGAAGACGCGATTGCCGCCGACCAGATCTTCACCACCCTGATGGGCGACGACGTGGAACCACGCCGCAACTTCATCGAATCGAACGCTCTGCGCGCGGGCAACATCGACGTATAAGCCGATTCGGGATTAGCAAGGGGCCAACCCATCGGGTTGGCCTTTTTTATTGCAGCCTCAGTCCTGTTCAGGAATAGGCTGCGTTACCAGGAACTGATACGACATCGCGCCAACGAAAGCGATGCCGGCCCCAGTCAGCAGCGCCGGCACGAAGGACCAGGTCTGCGCGATGTAGCCCGTCAGGACAGGCGCCAGCGCGCCGCCAAGGAAACCGCCGAAATTCTGGATCGCGCCCAGCGATGCGATGCGGCTCGGAGGCGCCGCCACCGTGGCGAGCGACCACGCGCAGGCCGAGGAAGCATTGGCCAGGAAGATGACGATGGAAATGCAGGCCACGGCCATCACATTGCTCTCGACCAGTGCAGCGGGAATGGTGAAAGCCACCATGCCCAGCGTGGACCACACCACCGCCTTGCGGCGGCCGGAAACCGGCGACACCGCATACCGCGTTACGCGGTCGGAAGCCCAGCCAGCGATCAGGGCGCCGGCGAAGCCGCACAGGAAGGGCACAGAAGCAGCGAGGCCGGCGTAGGCAAGGTCCATATGGCGCTCGGTGCGCAGATAGCCGGGCAGCCAGGTCAGGTAAACCCAGTTGAGATACACCGAGCCGAAAAAGCCCAGCATCATGCCCCAGGTAACGCGGTACTTGAATAGCGCGCACCAGGCCGCAAAACTCGTTTTCGCCGCAGGCTTTTCCGGCTCACCCGCATCGAGGTAGGCGCGCTCCTCGACCGAGAGCTGCTCGCGCACTGGATCCCGGTAGAGCGTTACCCAGACGATAGCAGCCACCAGTCCCAGTCCACCGGTGGCGAAGAAGGCCCAATGCCAGCTCGTTGCAGCGATCAGGGGCGGTAACAGCAGGGGCGCCAGCGCCACGCCCAGCGGGGATGCTGAATTGAAGATGCCGGTCGGCGTGCCACGCGAACGTGGCGGGAACCAGTTGCTCACCACGCGCGCCGCGGCCGGGAAGTGCGGCGCTTCGCCGATACCGAGCACAATGCGCGCCATCACAAAGTAGCCGAAAGTTGAAGCGAGACCGCCTGCAGCCTGGGCCAGCGACCAGATGACGAGTCCCATCGCAAGCAGCCAGCGCGGCCCCACCTTGTCCACCAGTCCCCCCACAGGCAGCTGGCACAGGGCATAGCTCCACGAGAACGCCGACAGCAGCAGGCCCATCTCGCCGAGCGAAAGGCCAAGGTCTGCACGAATGTATTCGTTGGCTACGGCGAGCGTGGCGCGGTCCAGGTAGTTAATGACGCCGCAAACCAGCAGCAGCACGAGCGCCAGGGTCTGGCTGCGACGGATTCGCGGTGGGACTTCCTTATCGATCATTTCAGGACGCGGGCGTATTTTCAGATCTGTGGAGTATACGCAGTTTGTACCTGATAGCAGAAAAAATACGGAGGTGCTGCCGGCCGGACTTTATCCCTCTTCGAAATTGCTAACCGTCGAAATCAGGGTCGCGCCGCAACTTGTTTTGTCCCCTTCGTAAGCGACTGCCACACCGTTGACGATGTGCTTCTGGTTTCCGCTGACGATTGTGCAGCCCTGATGTCCAGTGAGTGGGCAGGTGCACTTATCACCTACCAGCACGACTGGCTTGCCGCCAACCCGTATATGGCTTGCACTAGTACTCACTACCTTGCCGCCATGTGAGGTTGGGTCTCCGATGCGGATTACGTTTGGCATGGCTGAACCTCATTTCGATGATGCCACTGGCCGCAACCGGATTGATTTTGTGATCCGGTCCCAGATATCCAAGGCCTCCTCGTCCGTAACACTCGGCTTGACCGCACCGGGGCGGTTGTCATGCACGCCGGTATCCAGTTTCATGTCAATGGTAGGCACTTGGGGATTTTTGGGGATGCCCAGTGCGACAAAATTGAAGTCATGCGACTCACCGATCTCTTTTCTCGATGGGATGTGGACAAGAACCTCAAATCCCTTCCATGGGCCAAGCGTGCGATCACCTTTGCGAAGTGTCTTGATGCGGCTATACCAGGAGCCCCATCCCATCGCGAACGCCCTACGGCGAGCTTCCTCCAGCCTCGGCTCAATAGCATCGGATTCAACGCGAAAATCTTTTCGAGTCATCTCGATAGAGAAGTGTACGTCCGGGAACTCCTGCAATCGCACTCCCATCTGAACCTTTTCTACGTCAGACTCGATATCATCTTTAATTAAGGCTCCATCGATGCAGAATCCGGAATATGTTGGAACCCCATTCTCTCGCAGAGGCTCAATCCGACGCGCAGTGCTATTGAGGATCTCTACAACGCTGGCGTAGTCTTTATGCGATGATGTTCCTATCTGCACGAAGAGATCTGCACCGACTGGCATTAACGAGTAAATCTCATAGAAGATGCTAGAGCCGCGGTCTACCCCAAAGAACAGTCGCTGGCCCGGTGCTGCACCCTTGACCACCTTTCCTAACATCGAATGCGGCCCAAGAAGTTGCTTGCTAGCGAACGATCGATCCTCTTTGAGCTTTTCCGCATAGCGTGAGAGATATGCTTCGATGTTGGCTGCCTCGTTAGGGTAGCGCTCAATCTCGTAGGGCCCCCAAAGGTCGCCATATACCACGGTCGCTGACGCAGGTATATCGATCAGAAATCTACCTGCGCAAATGGTTCGCGTTGTTGCGAACATGTTCTCGACTTTCTGATTGGGCGAGGCCATTGAAACCCTCCAAGCTAACATGCATAAGGTGAGAATCGCTATCGACACAAACAACGACAGTCGTATTTTGTCATTGGCGAATCGCATCATTCCCCCCATTTCATCGTCTGCGCTATCCGAACAATGCAGTACAAGGTTGCGTTCAGAACCTGCTTTGCACCGTAGCTGGATTGGTGTTCGTATCCCGATTGCTTGAAAATACCTAACAGCTTCCCGCTTTGCATCTGATGATCGGCAGACCTGAGAGGGACCGTCTCGTCCCCGGCGCCCTGCGAATGTGCCAAGGTCGCAGCGACGACTTCCGTATCCTGACCGGCGGGCGAACCGCGCGTTTGTAGCACAAGCTTTCCTTGCCTGCTGTCCGAGGCGATAACCAGTTTGCGCCAATCGCTGTTTCTAACATTACGACTGAGGTGCCATGTGATGTGCTCCCACGAAGGCCGCCCCTCATCAGCACCATAGTGTGCAAAGGTACAGTCATGATATGTTCCGGCGATCGCGTCATGGAACGATCGCGCTTCATCGAGCAGCCCGCAGGTGTATGAGATTCCTGCTTTCTTGAAGGAAGCAGGGTTAAGCCATTCCTCCTTGAGCAAGCCATACCAGATGTTCTTCAACTTATAGATCTCTTCGTATGGATCGCCATTTCTCGGGAGTTGCTCAAACAGGACGCCTCCCTGCCGTACACGCAACCATCCGTTGCCATAGGACTTGCTCGGCAATAGTTGTAAGCCACCAGCTGAATTCCCCATGACAGCTGTAACCTCGTCGCCAGTATTACCTAGTATTTTCGGTGCAGGGTGAAAGCCCCACAGCTGCTCTTCAAAGCCACAGCGCATCCGTTTGTACGCAGCAGGTGCACCAGTCGCCGGCATCGCGCCGTGGACAACCCCTAAGATCTTATTTGCGAGGCCACCAATCGCAGGGTCTACTAATGCGCGCGCAACCATTCCACCCATTGAATGAGTTACGATGATTACCTTTTCGCAGCGGTACCCGCACGCCGTATATCGGTCGACTAGAGATTCGATACGATCTTTCAGCACTTTCGCCGATTCGGCATTCGAACGGAGCCAGTTATAGCCCATTGCGTGTACGGGAAAATAACAGTTCGCCGTTGCGGCCAAAAATTCCGCCTTCGTCAACGGAGCCAATCGTTGTTCTGGAATCGCTCCCCAAATGATCGGATCGAAACCAATTATTTCGCTCCAATCGTTCGTATCAGGCGATGTATTTAACGCCTGCTCGCACTTCTCCAGAACGGCCTTGTAGCTCCCGAAATATATCTCGCTCCATCCGCGCGAACGTGTCTTGTCCTGTATGGTCCGTCGACCCATTACAGTTGGAGGATCAGCGACCAACAAAGGCGAGCCGCCCGCGATGTCGATGTCAACCTCAATTTTCGGCAGCTGATGTCTTTCCTTCGAACTTTCAGCTCTGTCTCCGGTTGAACTATCAGCCGCGAATGAGTCTACCTCGGTATGCTTCGGGTCGAGTAACTGCTGGCGTCTGGCTGGGGTAGCATTAAGATAAGACCACATTTCCCCGAGTCGGTCCGGCCTCCAGGCTACGTTGTTTGACTTTTCAAGCTGGGACTGACGCGCGGCACTCAACCTCAGGTTGGAACCCATTATCCCGGGAAGAAAGATAATTGGCAGAACGCGGTTTGGTGGAATGCACATTCGCTGAACCAGCGTATCTTCCTTTGGAGTGCAGTAGCCCTTCGTAGACCGGCCGGCACCGCGAATATCGATTGGTAGCTGGAGTGTCATATCGCCTCGTTGTCAAGCAACTCAATACGATAATTTGCGAACGCTAGCTTGGTAGCGAACCGTTCGGTCAAACCCCTCTCATCCGTTGTTCCTTCCAAGATCTGACCATCTTCGACAGTGATACGGTATGGTTGATTTCGAAGTGGCTCGTTTGTACGCATATCACAGACAACGACCTGCTGGTCGTGTGAGCTCTCCTCGCTCGTGAAGCCCACTGTCTCCGGCTTTCCATCGCCGCCGCCGACATGCTCGAACTTCGAAGACCTGATCTGATGTGTGGCCGAGCATTGCTGAACAATCTTTCCGCCAGCGTGTTCGGTCATGGCGCCTTGGGCGATCGTTCGGATCGCGGGCGAATGGAGTTCGATGAACTCGTTCGCGATCAGCTTGATACGCTTGCTGGCGATGATTTCGATGCAGCCGTCGCGCGATTGCATCTTGATGTCTCCTGCCGCCGCAATAAGCTTGATCCCGAGCTTGTAGGCCAACATGCTGACGGCTTTTGTGGCGCGCAGATAGAGGCTCTCTCCACTGGAGATGCTCGTGTGTTCCCGGCTGGCGGCATCAATGGCGCCATCGGCGGCAACGGCGATGCTTTGTGAGCTGCCAAGAATCGCACCTGCTTCGCCGAACATGGCTAATGCGGGCGAACCGCCAGCACTTGTCCAGTTCTCGGTATCAGATTTCAGCTTCTTGAGTGAATCAGTAGTTTCCGGATCTTCCGAGACATCGGTGGCGATCTTTGACAGGAATCCTGCGACAGATAGTGCTGTTGCGTGCGCGGCGGCCAGACCTTCACGGTGCAGAGCGTCGTTGTTGACGCCCTGGCTCGTGTCAGCCGTGAGCAGGATGCCGCCGGCACCGCGAACGCTCACAGCTTTTCCGCTGCGTAGCTCCGCACCTTCGCCGCGCGCTTTTTCGCCCCTAGCGGGCATGAAGCCGAGATTTAGCTGGCTGTCGGCATGTTCGGAGGCGAGGCGCATGTTGATCTGGCCAGCGGTGTCGTCCAGCGACAGTTCGTTGCTGCGTATTCCGCCAAGCTCCTGGCTTTTGAATCCGGAAACAGCGCGGCCGCTGGGAAGGCTGCCTCGCTCAAGCGCTGGCGGTTGCGCTGGATTGTTGTACAGCTGGCCGATGATGATGGGCTTATCCGGGTCGCCGCCGAGGAAGTCGACAAGAACCTCGGTACCCGCACGAGGCAGCATCAGCGTTCCAAAGTCCTGCCCCGCCCAATTTGAGGCGACGCGGATCCAGGCCGAATCGGCATCCGTTCCAGATGCGCCAATGCCTCCGGCGTGCTCGTGATCGGGCGCACGCGCCGCCGGGAACCGCACTTTCACTCTGGCCAGGGCGTCGCAATGGACTACTTCATTCTCGGGGCAAACGACTATGCCGGTCTGTATGCGCGCGACCGGAACGTCCGTTCTGGGGTCGAACGCCGGCGCAATTTCAACGCTGCGGCGAACTGCGGTAAAGCGGACTCTCGTACGGTTCGCCGCGCTGGATATCTGTTCGGTTGCTGCGCCCTCCCATCCGCTCCGGGAAAATAGACGGGCTACGCGGTCGGATAGTTCCCTGGGCAGGTTGTTCTGGCTCGCGATCTCCAGTGCGGTGAGCACGAATTCCCTGTCGCCTGCTTCATGCTCGTCGATCTCGGGATGATCTTCGAAGCCGAAGTATTCGCCAGCGCGGAAGGCGCGCACTCCGCCCTCTCCAGTGAAGCACTTTGAATCGTAATCGTGGCGCTGCATCGCCAGTTGCCCCAGGCTCACCAGATCGTCGTGACTTTCGCCGGTGTGGGGACTCAGCACCTGGTAGTCGCTCAGATTAACGCTCAGCTGTTTTCCCGACTGAGTATTGCTACTGGCTGTCTCCTCCTGAACGCACATGAAATGCGAGCTATTCGCCGTCTTGTAGTCCCAGCTATGGCGCATTGCTTTCACCGGTACCAGTTTGCGCGTGGCTGTCCAGGCAGTGATTGCATCCCGCTCCTCCGTAGCGGCATCGCGGTGGAAGCGAACCGTGGCGGCGGGGCTTCGAGGCAGGCTGTCATTTCGGTTGAAGAGCACGAGCTTGTGGCAGGGACCCTCTCTCTCGCCCGGGCAGAAGTACCAGCAGATACCACGGCGCTTCAGCAGGCGGCGGATGAAGGCGGCGTCGGACTCGTTGTACTGCATCGTGAACTCGCGGCGCGGGTAGGCCTGCAGTTTGAAGATTTCGTCCATTTCGTATTCGAAGCAGGCGGCGATAATCGCGTTGGTACGGCGCCACTCGTCGAGCAGGGTGCAGACGATATCCACTTCGTTCATGTTGCGGAAGACGCGGGTGTTGGTGCGCTTTTCCATCACCGCCAGTGCGTCCTGTATCAGCAGCTGGTAGCTCGCCAGGCCACCGTCGCTGTCGCCGGCACTGGCTTCGGTGACGATGCCGCATACAGTCCGCAGCTCGCCCGTATCGGTGACGATGTCGACGGCGGCGGGCAGTGCGATCAGTTCCTTCAGCGGCAGATGGGCGTCGAGCGATACGCACAGCACGCGGTACTCGATGCCGCCGCAGATCGCCTCACTGCCGTGAACGCGCTGCGGCAGCAGCACATCCTCCAGTATGCCGGTCGGATGGTCGAGACGCAGGCGCAACGGACGGTTGTCCGTAATCAGGTCGCGGTTTTGCGCCAGGAAGGAGAGCAATGCGTTTTCGATGTCCATGGTCAGATCAGCGGCCTGGTGCCGGCTTGCGGTTGGCAGCGCACCAGCACGTCTCCGGTGGTGGCTGAGAGGAATGTGAGCTGGGTGAAGCTGCCTTCGCGGGTGGTGTAGCGAAACCAGTGCGATAGCAGGGTGGCGAAGACGAACATGCTGTGCTCGGGCGCGCGCTGCTCGTCAATGAGCACTGTGACCGCCATGCCGTGGAGATATCGGCTGTTGCCATCTTCCTGATGCCAGCTGAAGGTGCTCATGTAAAGCACTGTGCGGATGGCGTCAATCAGCGCGGCTTGACGGGTTCCGCCATGGAGCCGCAGTACTTCGCGCAACGCTTCGGCGGTATCGTCAATGCGCAGCCGCGGCGGGGATAGCAGCTGCCATTGCTGTTGCTGTTCCGGCCATTTCACCTGCGGCGCCGTAGGCCGGTGCAGTAAGCGCACAGGCCAGGCGTTACCTTTGCGGGCGGCCAGGTTGCCGCCAGGCTGTCCAGTCTTCAACGCCTGCGGCGCATCGCCGTCCGTTGCGGTGAACGTGATGCAGAGGATGCCGCCGTCGCAACTCGCGGGCAGGCCGTCGCTGTCGAGCAAGCGGATGAAGTTTTCTTCGCCGGCAGTTCGCAGTTGCCAGAAGAGGTTTGAGTTCGCGTGGCTGGTGCCGTCGTAGCACGGCAGTTCACAGGAGGCTTCGCCGGTTTTCCGGGTAAGCCGGACACTGTCGATCGTGTACAGCGCCGACGACCGTGTGGACCGCTCGGCCGGCTCCAGCTGGTATTCGTGCCGTTCAGGCGTGAGGCGCATCGGGAGCGCCGCCAGAGGATACAGGTTGATAAGCGGCGCACAGCCCGTCTTCAGCTGCGCAGCGTTCAGCTCGAGCAGTGCACGGCCCACAGCGGCGTTGCGCTTGTCCGGCAGGGCGATAACGACGCGCAGGTGCTCGGCGTGTGGCGGGCAGGCCTGGAGCAGTGCGGGCAGGTCGACATCCAGGAAGGCGAATTTGTCCGGATAGGCGAAGTACTCGGCCAGCGGATCCAGCGGAGGCGGCAAGAGACTGGTGTCTTCGTGCAGCACTGGCAGCGAGAATGGGAGATTGTCCAGCAGCTTCCATGCGCCATGCGATTCGATGCAGATGGATATCGCTCGTGTGAAAAGGGCTTCGAACAGTGCGGCCCTGAGCTGCGGCGGTGCGTCAATATAGAGCCGCAGCGGCGCCGCGCAGTTTTTATGAAGCGGCGTACCTGCCACCGTGGTGCGTATGCCTAATTCGATGCTTGCGGCACAATGGGAGGGCAGTTGCAGCGACGATGGAACGTCTATCGACTGGCTGTAGCGGCAGGTGTCGATCGTTAGGGGCAGCAGCACCAAGTCGAAAGCATTACGGAAGCGGCAGTCTTCGTTGCCGGTGAGCGCGCGGAACTCGGTGCCGCGTTCAATGCATGATGCATGGGTGATGTTCCTGGACTTTTCGCCGCTGAGATCAATCTGCGCAATCGCGCTGGAAGGCAAGGTGCGGATGGCATGCGGCCTGGTGTTGCGCAGCAGCGCCGCCGTCAGCTGCTCGTGTGCGGAGGCGATGCGCTGGCTGGTTGTGGCGTTGAGCAGTGCGACGGACTGCAGCAGGCGTTCTACTTCGGGATCGGCGCTGCAGTCGGCGGCCAGTCCCAATTCCTTGGCGAGTGCGGGGTGCCGCTCCGCGAATTGCTGGCTGGCGCGGCGAAGGATGCCTAGTTCCTGTTCATAGTGGGGCAGTAGTTTGTCCATCGTGCCTTCCCTGTGGCGTGGGTAGGCAATCGTCACATGCAGCACCCGATGTCGTTTTGATTTGCGGCAAGCGCGCCGCCATCCTATTATCTCGGTATTGAATTCCCAATCCTGACTCCCGCGATCCATAGCCATGACTGATCCCCGCCAGCTTCTGACCGACAGTTTCCATGCAGCCGTTGCCGCGGCCGATCCGCTGAGGATCGTTGCGGCGCATCTGCCCTCGCCCCCCAAGGGCCGCACCCTGGTGATCGGAGCCGGCAAGGCTGCGGCAAGCATGGCGCGGGCTACCGAACTGGCCTGGCCTGCCGGCGCCGAGCTGTCGGGGCTTGTGGTCACGCGCTACGGGCATGGCATGCCGACGGAGCGCATTACCGTGGTCGAAGCAGGGCATCCCTATCCGGATGCCGCTGGCGAACAGGCCGCGCAGGACATCCTGTGCGCCGTGCAGGAGCTGGGCGAGGACGACAGGCTGATTGCGCTGATTTCTGGCGGCGGCTCAAGCTTGCTGTCGCTGCCTGCGGAGGGCATCAGCATCGCAGAGCTGCGCGAGGTAACGAAGCAGCTGCTGAATTGCGGCGCACCGATCACCGACGTCAACATCGTGCGCAAGCACCTGTCGAGAATTCAGGGCGGCCAGCTGGCTGCGGTGTGCAAGGCGCCGATGACGACGCTCGTCATTTCCGACGTTACCGGCGATGATCCCAGCGCGATTGCCTCCGGCCCTACCTGCCCTGATGCGAGTACCTATCAGGATGCGCTGGATATCCTGCAGCGGAACGCCATCGCCTTGCCAGCCAGTGTGCGGGCGCACCTCGATGCGGGCTTGCGCGGCGACGTGGCCGAGACGCCCAAGCCGGGCGAACCGGTATTCGAGAAAGCGGATATCAAGGTGATTGCAACCGCCCACCAGAGCCTGCAGGCCGCCGCGCAGTTCTTTTCTGAACGCGGCATAGCGCCCATGGTGCTGGGCGACACCGTGACGGGGGAAGCTTCCGAGGTTGCGAAGGTCTATGCAGCGCTGGCGCGCGAAGTGCGTATCCATGGGCAGCCGGTGCGGCCGCCGGTGGCGCTGATTTCCGGCGGCGAGTGTACGGTGACGGTACGCGGCAAAGGGCGTGGCGGACGCTGTGCCGAGTTCCTTACCTCGCTGGCCGTTGAGCTGGACGGAATGGCCGGCACCTACGCGCTGGCTGCCGATACCGACGGCATCGATGGCACGGAAGACAACGCTGGTGCTATCCTCACGCCTGATACGCCCGTGCGCGCCGGGGCAAAAGGCGTCAGCGCCAGGCAGCACCTGGCCAGCAACGACGGCTATGGCTTCTTCCATGCGCTGGACGACCTGCTGGTGACTGGCCCAACGCGTACCAATGTGAACGACTATCGTGTGATCCTGATTCTGTGAGACGCCCACAATAATGACTGCACCCTTTTCGCCCTGGTTTTTGCTGCTGCTGGCTGTTCCCGTGCTGCTCCTTGGCGAGTTCGTGCTTCGCCGCCTGCCTGTCCTGGCGCGCTTCAATATTCCCGTTCCCGTGGTTGGCGGCCTGCTGTTCAGCCTTGCCTGCCTGTTGCTGCAGTATTCCGGCGTGACGGTCTCTTTCGGCTCCAAAGTGAGCGAGGGCTGGTGGACCTGGCTCGTAACGCCGGATACTGAATGGCTTGCCCGGCCTGCGAAGAACCTGAACCTGCCGCTGCTGATCG
Organism: Pseudoduganella rhizocola; assembly: GCF_045984285.3. NCBI lineage: Bacteria > Pseudomonadati > Pseudomonadota > Betaproteobacteria > Burkholderiales > Oxalobacteraceae > Pseudoduganella > Pseudoduganella rhizocola. The sequence continues at coordinate 53,131 of NZ_JBJQIK030000015.1, read as the reverse complement.
GCTTTTTCACCTGCGTTGGCCTTGGTGCGCCATTGCGCACCTTGCTGGGCGGCGGCCGCATGCTGGCCGTGCTGCTGATCGGCACCACCGTGCTCTCCGTGCTGCAGAATGCCGTCGGTGGGGCGGTTGCCGGCGCCATCGGCGCTCCGGCGCTGCTGGGCATTGCCTGCGGCTCGCTGACGCTGGTCGGCGGCCACGGTACGGCGCTCGGATTCGCACCGCGTTTCGAACAGGCCGGCCTTGCGTCGGCCGCGGCTATCGGTGCTTCCGCCGCAACCTTCGGGCTCGTTGCGGGCGCCCTGCTGGCTGGCCCGCTCGGTGCGTGGCTGCTGCGCGGGCAGCGGAAGGCGGGCGGAGCCGGCGGCGCCACGGAAAAGCCGGTTGTGGCGAGCTTCATTGCCGATGTCCGGTCGCTCGCGGCACTCGGCAAGAGCGCCGTGTTCCATGGCCTGCTGATCGCCGTATGCATCAAGGCGGGCGCCTGGGTGAGCTTCGGCCTGGATAAACTGGGTCTCGCGCTGCCCGCCTATATGGGCGCGCTGGTGCTGGGTTTCATCGTACGCGCCATCCATGACGCCGCTGGCTGGCGCTGGCTGGATGGCGGCGTCATCGCGCGCTGGGCGGCAGTGCTGCTGCCACTGTTCCTGGCCGTCACACTGGCATCGCTCAACCTGGCGGATCTTGCCAGCGTGGCGGGACCGATGCTGATGATCCTGGCAGTGAACGTGGCCATCACGCTGCTGTTTGCAGCGGTGGTGATTTGGCCATTGCTGGGACGCGACCATGAGGCAGGCGTCGCCACCGCCGGCCTGGCAGGCTACGGCATCGGCTCAACCGCCACCGCAGTCGCCGCGATGGATGCGATGACGCGGCAGCGCGGTCCTGCGCCGCGCGCCACCACCATTGTGCCGCCCACGGGCGGCTTCCTGATCGACCTGACCAACGCGCCCGTCATCAGCGCCTTTATCAAGGCCGTGGGCTGAGGACTCAGGCGAGCGAGTCGGCCCAGATGTTGCGCGCCCAGTTCATGGCGTAGACGCCTTCCAGTTCGCTCGCGCTGCCGGAGACCCCACCGGAACCGCTCACCACGAGCAGCGTTTTCTTTTCCTCGTTATATGCGTGCACCGAGGCCACGTGGATCACTTCCTTGTCGCTGACGAAGCTGTAGCAGGTGTTGGTGAGCATGGGCCGGCTTTCCGGCTCGCGGCCACTGAGCAGGTCCACCACAGCGGCAGCGCAGACCTTGGCATGCTGGTTCGCCATGTGCGCGGACTTGGGCATCAGCGGCGCCGCGAGGATGGCGTCGCCGATCACGTGGACATTCCTTGCCTGCGTCGATTCGAAGGTGCGGAAGTCGACTTCGCACCAGCGCTGGCCGGTTTTGGCGAGGCCGGTCTGGGCCGCTATGGCGCCTGCGCGATGTGGCGGAATCACGTTCAGCACGTCGGCCTGCACTTTGTCGTCCAGTTCGGAGACGGCGGTATTGCTGGCCGCGTGCACATCCACGGTACGGAAGCTGGGGCGGTATTCGACGATGCCGGCGTAGCGCTCTTTCCAGATGCGTTTGAACAGCGCACCTTTCGACACCACGTCTTCGTTCGCGTCCAGCACCAGCACTTTGGATTTCGGCTTGTGCCGGCTGAGGTAGAAGGCTACCTGGCAGGCCCGCTCGTACGGACCGGGCGGGCAACGGTAGGGGGCCGGCGGGATGGTCAGGGCATAGGTTCCGCCGTCCGGCATTGCGTCGAGCTGGGCGCGCAATGCGATGGTCTGCGCGCCCGCCTTCCATGCGTGCAGCACCTTGTCCTGCGCGATGGAGCTCATCATGCCGGGCAGCTCGTTCCACAGGAATTCAATGCCGGGCGACACGATCAGGCGGTCATACAGCACCATGCTTCCGCCGGAGAGGATCACGGCGCGCTTCTCAGGATTGATGCCGACCGCGGAGTCCCGCAGAATGCGCACGCCGTGCTCGCGCGAAAGGCCCGCATAGCTCAGCGTGAGGTCGCCGATGGACTTTGAACCGCCGAGCACCAGATTGGAGAGCGGGCAGGAGATGAATGTGGCGTTGGGCTCGATCAGCGTAACGTCGATATCGCCACCGCTCCACATGCGCACGTATTTGGCGGCCGTGGCGCCGCCGTAGCCGCCGCCAATGATCACGACGTGGGGCTTTGCTGGCAATGCTACCGTGGCGCATCCGGTGATGGCGCCTGCCGATACGATGGCGCCCGCTTGCAGGAATCTGCGGCGTTCCATGCTACCTCCGTGTGCTTTGCGCGGCGAACCATGCCGCCAGTTGTTCGAGCTGCTCGTCGGTATATCCCTTGGCGATCTGCGTCATGATCGTGCCCTGCGCGCTGCCGTCCTTGAAAGCGCGCAGTTTCGCCAGCAGCACATCCTGGCCCTGGCCTGCGATGCGCGGCAGGGCCGTGCCGACGGTTGCGCCATTGGTGCCATGGCAGGCGGCGCAGGTGGCCGCGAGACGGGCCGCATGAGGCACGGCATCGGCCGCATTTACCGCGCCGGCTGCCAGCAGCAGCATCGTTGGAATAAGAAGTCTCATTGCTTGCTGTCCTTTCATGGGCGCACGCCCGGCGATTCCACCGGCATGCCTTGTGCGCGTAGGGCGAGCCAGCTTTCGAGGTCTACCAGGTCCTGCGCACCGAGCGGCGGCGCCTCGGCCCGCACGCCGCTCATGCAATTGCGCAGGCGGCGCTGCAGGCTGCCCATGCCCTGCCATTCCAGGCGGTAGATGGGGTAGGCCGCGGCGTGGCCCTGCGGAATAGGGGCGCCCGCCAGGCTCTTGCCCGCATTGTCGCTGTGGCACTGCGCGCAGGAGAGATTGAGCTGGCCTATGCGCGTGCTGAACAGCTTCTCGCCACGTGCGGCGGAGGCGCGGGTTTGTGCATCCGCTGGCGGCGCCAGGGGCATGCCGCGCGACTGCAGCGCGATATAGGCTTCCATTCCAAGCAGCTCTTCGGATTCATGGCGGAATGCGGGCGCCTGCTGCGCGCCGGTACGGCACTGGTTGATGCGCTGGCCGAGATTGAGCACGCGCCCTGCGCCCTTGTCGAAAGCGGGATAGCGGGCTGCCACGCCGCGCATGCCCTGCTTTGCGTCGCCGTGACAGGACGCGCAGCTCTTGCCGCTCTTGCCTGCCTTGCTGTTCCACAGCGTTTCGCCGCCCGCCACCCACAGCATGGCGGGGTTCTGCAGGTCGTCGCGCTGCATGGCGCGGGTGGATTCGCTCATGTATTCCGTGCCGGACTTGCGCAAGTCCTGCGCCTGCGCGGCGAAGCAGCATGCCAGAAGGAGCAGGGTGGCGCGCATCAGCCGCTCACCGTAATCGCCATACGCTCCGTCTGGGCGAAGCCCTTGTCGCCTTGCCAGCTGAACTCCAGCGTGCCGCTTTCGGTGGCGATGGTGTAAAAGACGATATAGGGATTGGCCGATACGGCGGGATGCAGCTCGGCGGCGAAAACGCGTTCGCCGTTGTAGCTGCAGCTGAACTGGCGTATCACGTCCTGCGGCAAAGGCCTGCCATCGGCGCCGGGGCGGTAGCCGGTTTCCATCGGGTGTGCAATGAGGGCGCGGATCTCGATGATCTCGCCCTTCTTCGCGCTTGCCGGCATGTGGATCAGGGCGCGCGCCATTACAGGGCCTCGCCTTCCAGGCAGGCGGCAAGCGCAACGATCAGGTCCACCGTCTGCTGCCAGCAGCTGCCGTCGTTCATCCGTGCCACCGCCGTCAGCTTCTGCGAGGTGGCGAGGCGGATGCGGGTGGATACCTGCGCCTTGCCTGCACGCGGACCCAGCGTGCAGCGGATAACGTCGGTCTCCGGGTTCTTCTCGTTGAAGATGGCGATGTCGGTCACGTGGTCGCCGGCCGTCATCGGGCTGTCGACGATAACCGTCACCGGCACCGTGTTGCCGTTATCGATGATTTTCGCGATCTCCAGCTGCACACGGCCCGCCTTCGGCAGCTTGTTGCCGGTGAAGGCTGCAATGGCCGCCGCCATTTTCTCCGGTGTTGCGGCGGCTGGGCGAACGACGGCCGTCAGCGCGAGGCCAAGGCCGGCGGCAAGCATCTGGCGGCGCTGCGTCATGGCGCCTCGCGAAGCGTCTGCAGGTAGGCCACCACATCCTCGATCTGCTGCGAGGTGAGGATGGACTTGCCTTGCTGGGCGGGCGCCACACGCGTAAAGCCCTTGCTGCGGAAATAGGACGGCATGATGGTATCCGGGTTGATCTGGCTTGAATCGGCAATGCGCAGGCGCAGCTGCGCTTCCGTCCATCGTAATCCTGCACCGGACAGGTCCGGCGCAAGATTGCCCTGGAAGCGCTCCTCCGGTATCGGGCCGCTGTGGCACAGCAGGCAAAGGCCCGCCTGGCGGCTGGCGACGATGGCGCGCCCGCGCACTGCATCGCCAGGGGCGGCGCCAGGCAGGCGTTCGGCGATGCCGCCGTCACGCGCAAGCGGCAGCGGCTGTGCCGCAGCGCCGGCGCCGAGCAGGCCGGCCAGCGCCAGAATGCCGCCAGCCAGCTTGCCCACCGCCTCAGGCCTTCTTGAGGCTATGGTTCTTCAGCGGCAGGTCGCGGATACGCTTGCCCGTCGCGGCGAAGATGGCGTTCAGCACGGCCGGCGCAGCCACCGCAATCGTCGGCTCGCCAACACCGCCCCAGAAGCCGCCGGACGGCATAAGGATCGATTCCACCACCGGCATCTCGTCCATCTTCAGCACCTGGTAAGTATCGAAGTTGGTCTGTTCGATACGCCCATCCTTCAGCGTGCAGGCGCCGTACAGCGCGGCCGAAAGGCCGTACACGAAGGAGCCTTCGATCTGCGCCTCGACCTGCTGCGGATTCACCACGTGGCCCGGATCGGTCGCGGCAACGATGCGGTGGATCTTAAGCTTGCCGTCCTTGTTCACCGACACTTCGGCGCAGGCGGCAACATAGCTGCCGAAGCCCATGGTCTGCGCCAGTCCACGGTACACGCCTTTCTTCGGCTTCTTGTCCCAGCCCACTTTTGCGGCCACGGCGTTCAGCACTGCCAGGTGTTTCGGGCTGTCCTTCATCAGCTTGCGGCGGAAGGCCAGCGGATCCTGCTTCGTGGCATGCGCGATCTCGTCGATAAAGGATTCCAGGTAGATTGCGTTCTGGTTCAGGTTCACGCCGCGCCAGAAGCCAGGCGGCACCGGCGGATTGCGCATGGCGTGGTCGACCAGCAGGTTAGGCACCGTGTAGCCGATCGATGCCTCGGGGCCCGGTGCATTCAGGCCCTGGAATACCACGGGATCCTTGCCTTCCTTGATGGCCGCCGGATTCAGGCCCGCCAGGATCGACTGGCCGGAAATGCGCATATGCAGCGCGGTGAGGTTGCCCTTCGCATCCAGTCCTGCGGTGAACTTGCACTGCGTGCTTGGATGGTAGCGGCCGTGCGTCATGTCTTCTTCGCGGGTCCAGATCAGCTTTACCGGAGTGCCGGGCATCTCTTTCGCGATCAGCACCACCTGGCGCACCCAGTCGTGCGTGGCGCCGCGCCGCCCGAAGCCGCCGCCCAGGTGGATCTTGTACACCTCGCACTGTTTCTGGGACAGGCCTGCCGCCTCGGTCGCCGCCGCCAGCGCCGCTTCGCCGTTCTGTGTAGGCGTCCATACCTCGCAACGTTCCGGCGTCCAGCGCGCGGTGGCGTTCATTGTTTCCATCGTGGCGTGGTTCTGGTGCGGATACGAATACACCGCTTCGATCTTGCGTGCTGCGCCGGCCAGCGCCGCTTTCACATCGCCGTTCGAGTTGCCCACCGCGGCCTGCGCGGCAGTAAGGCCCTCCTTCATCATGGCCTCCACGTCGGCATTGGAGGTTTTGACGTTCTCGCCGAAGTCCCATTCAATCGGCAGCGCATCCAGCGCCGTGCGGGCGCGCCACCAGGTGTCGGCCACCACGGCGACCGCGCTGTCGCCGACCTGCAGCACCTTCTTCACACCCGGCTTGCCCTTGATGGCATCCGCATTGAAGCTCTTGACCTTGCCGCCGAAGACCGGGCAGTCCTTGATGGCAGCGTTCAGCATGCCCGGCATTGTGAGGTCCATGCCGTAGATCTGCTTGCCCGTGGTCTTGTCGACGGTATCGAGGCGGGCCAGGCGCTTGCCGGCGATCTTCCAGTCCTTTGGATCTTTCAGCTTGATGTCGGCAGCCGCCGGCGCCTGCAGCTTGCCGGCGGCATCCGCGACCTGGCCGTAGCTCAGTTTGCGGCCGCTCGGCGTGTGCGTGATGACGCTGGCCGCGGCGATGCACTCCGTGGCTGGCACGTTCCACTGCGCGGCGGCGGCCTGCACCAGCATCGTACGCGCCGCAGCGCCGCCCTTGCGCACGTACTCGTGCGATTCGCGCACACCGCGGCTGCCGCCAGTGGAGAAGCTGCCCCACACGCGGTTGCGGGCCAGGTTGGCGCCCGGGGTTGGATATTCGGTTGTTACCTTGCTCCAGTCGGCATCCAGTTCTTCCGCCACCAGCTGGGCGAGCCCGGTCAGCGTGCCCTGGCCCATTTCGGAACGGGCGATGCGGATGATGATGGTGTCGTCCGGCTTGACCACTACCCAGGCATTGATCTCCGGCGCCTGCGCACCCTGCGCCATGGCGTCGAAAGGAATGTGGAAGCCGAACATCAGGCCGGCCGCAGCAGCGGTGGAGCGGCCGAGGAAGGAACGGCGCGATGGGGATGCGGGAACGGCGCTCATGCTTTGCTCCCTTCCACATGCTCGATTGCCAGGCCGGCCGTTTTCGGGTCGCCGCCGCGCGCCACCACATGGATCGCCTTGCGCACGCGGTTATAGGTGCCGCAGCGGCAGATGTTGGTCATCGCCGCATCGATATCGGCATCCGTCGGTTTCGGTTTTTCCTTGAGCAGGGCGGTGGCCGCCATGATCATGCCGGACTGGCAGAAGCCGCACTGCGGCACGTCCAGCGCGGCCCAGGCCTTCTGCACGGGATGCGAGCCGTCCGGCGACAGGCCTTCGATGGTGACGATCTTCTGTTCGGCAGTCACGGTGGAGACAGGGCGCACGCAGCTGCGGGTCGGTTCACCGTCGATATGCACGGTGCAGGCGCCGCATTGCGCAATGCCGCAACCGTATTTGGTGCCGGTAAGCCCCAGCTGTTCCCGGAGCACCCATAGGAGCGGCGTGTCTTCCTCCGCCTCGAAATCACGTACCTGTCCATTGACGTTCAACTTCATGCCTGTCTCCTGAGAGTGGATTTTCCGGGGGTCGAGCGGGGCTATATTACTCCGCTTTTTTAAAGTATGTGTTCATCTCGGCAATTTTGACTTAGATCAAAGTTTTTATTGTGCCTGATCAATAAACTTCTCTCTGCAAACTGATCAAAAGAGAGAGGATTCATCATGAAACGCGCAGTACTTGCAGTCATCGCCACCACCGCCGCCCTGATGGGCGCCAATGCATTCGCCGAGTCCACGCCATGGCTGGTGCGGGCCCGCGCCGTGCACATCGACCCGGCCGACAAGTCCGATCCGGTGGGCGGCACTGGCGCGGCGGACCGCATCGCCGTCAGCAGCAAAACCATTCCGGAAGTCGATATCAGCTACTTCTTCACGCCGCATGTCGCGGCCGAGCTGGTGCTGACCTATCCGCAAAAGCACGACGTTTACCTGGACGGTAAAACCATCGGCACCTTCAAGCACCTGCCGCCAACCCTGCTTGCGCAATATCACTTCACGCCGGCCGAACAGTTCAGCCCTTACGTTGGCCTTGGCCTGAACTGGACCACCTTCTCGAAGAACAAGCTGCTCGGCGGCCAGGGCAGCCTGGAACACGACAGCTTCGGCCTGGCGGTGCAGGCGGGCTTCGATGTAAAGCTTGACAAGAACTGGTCCCTCAACGTGGATGTGAAGAAGGTGCAGCTGCGCAGCGACGTGCTGATCGGCGGCGCCAAAGCCAGCCGCGTGAAGGTCGATCCCGTGCTGTTTGGCGTGGGCGTCGGCTACCGCTTCTGAAAACCTTTTATAACGACTTTTTTCTCCAGCCTTTGCCTGCTTCCGGTTCGCGCCGGCGGCAGGTTTTTTTGCGTTCCAGTGCCGCAGGAATGCAGTCTGTCGCATGCTGCAAGCCTGTTTAAGAAAGCCTTGCTATGCTGAGTCCAACGATGGGAGAACATCTTGGAACGACGCACCGTACTTGCTTTGATTGCCAGCCTTGCATTACATGCCAGCGCGCGGGCGACGACGGTTAAACCGGTCGCCAGCGGCCAGCTGCGCACGGAGTGGATGGAAAACATGCGGCGCTATAACGGCGTTGTGTACTACCCGCTGAGCGGGCCGGCGGACCGCTACCCCTTCCTCGTTTTCGCACCCGGCATGGGCAAGGTGGCGGGCGACTACGATGCCTTGCTGGAGGCCGTGGCCAGCCAGGGCTTCGTAGTCGCCGCGATCCGCGCCTCGGCGCCGGCGCGCAGCGCCGGCAGCAGCGACTACCTGGCAATGATGCAGGAGATTTTCGCCATGGCCGGGCGCATGGAGAAGATGAACCGCGAACGCAACAATCCCCTGGCCGGCCGCATCAACACCCGCGGCTACGGGGTGTTCGGCCATTCGCTGGGCGGCGCCGCGGCCGTGATGGCGGCGGGCGGCGATGCGTCCATCCGCGCCGTGATCAACCTGGACGGCGACCTGGTGGGCGAAGCGCAGCAGGTGCGTCCGCGCCAGCCGCTGGCCTACCTGGTGAGCGAAACGCCATCGGCCACCGGCTGGCTGGAACGCTGGGGCGCCAGCAAGTCCGAGCGGCGCCGTGAAGCGGTGTGGAAGGATACCTGCGGGCGCTCCGCGGCGCCCTTCCGGGCCCGCATGGGCGGCATGCAGCACGGCGATTTCGCGGGCGGCGGGGAACGCAGCATTGCCATGAGCGCGGCGCTGGTGGGCGCCTTCTTTGCGGCGCACCTGTCCGAGGGCGCGGCCTCGAACGACGCACTCGCGTCCACCTTGCGCAGCTATCCCGAAATCGTCACGCTGCCTTAGTCAGCGGCCCGCCAGCTGCGCGCCCAGCTCGCGCGCGAACTGGCGGCGCCTGGCTTCCGGCAGCCAGGCGCCAACCTCCACCTTCACGCCCCGCGCTTCCAGCGTGATCAGGCCGGGATTCGGGCCAGGGGCCTGCATGCGGGTCCAGTACAGATCCAGGCGCGTGGCGTTCACCTTGCCGCCGATGGCTTGCTCGACGAGCAGGCTGCCGTTTTCCAGCACGATGTGCTCATGGTCGGCCGCATGGCGGCAGTAGATCAGGAAAGCGGCCGAGACGGCCCCCATTTCCAGCGCGGAGAACAGCAGCACGGACCAGGCGCCGTGCCAGGCGAAGAAGCCGCCGACGCCGGAAGAAAGTCCCATCAGCAGCGACCACGCGGCAAAGGTCTGGCGCGGCGTGAGCGAACAGTTTCGCTTCAGCAGCCATTCCCTGCGTTCCAGGCCGTCCGGCAAATCGCGCTTCACGTCCGCCCTCCTCAAGGCTTGATGTGGATGCAAGCGTTCCGCTCCGGCGGCAGCGCGCCGGCGCATGGCTTCAGTGTAGTCCATGAACGGCGCCGGCGTTAGCGGGACGCGCGGCGCAGCTTACCGTTCATGGCGGCGGCGCCTCGGTGCGCGGCAGCGTGAGCATGAAGCAGGAACCTTCGCCAGGCTTGCTGCACACCGTCAGCGTGCCGCCATGGGCCTCCGCCAACTGGCGCGAGATGTAGAGCCCAAGGCCCAGCCCCGCCGGCGCCGCATTGGAGGGACCCCGCTCATACGGCTCGAAGATGCGCGGCAGCATATCCTCCGGAATGCCCGCGCCCTGGTCGATGACCTGCACACGGGCCTCCTTGCTGTCTGCGGCGAGCCGAACTTCGATGGGCTTGCCGCCGCCGTAGCGCAAGGCATTGGTCAGCAGGTTGATGATGACCTGTTCGATGCGGAATTCATCCCACCAGCCGGTGACTGCCTGCGCAGCGTGCAGCCTGATGGAGCTGCCTGCATCGGCAGCCTGCCGCGCCAGGTCTTCCGTCAGCCTTTGCAGCAGGCCCGCGAGTTCGGCCGCGGACGGGCGGATCGACAGGATGCCGCTGTGGATGCGCGACACGTCGAGCATGTCGTCGATCAGGCGTATCATGGCCTGGATCTGGCGGTCGTCGCGCGCCACCATGCGCTGCAGCTGCGGGGCGTCGAAGGCCGCCATATTGCCGCGGTCGAGCTGCAGCTTGCGCATCTGCGTTTCCAGGTAGAGGGTGTTCAGGGGCGTGCGCAGTTCGTGCGCCACCATGGACATGAACTCGTCGCGCATGCGCAGTGCGCGGCGCAGTTCGTCCTGCGTGGCGTTCAGCTGCCCGACCAGCGCCTCCTGCTCCTCGGCCCGGCGGCGGATCTCCTGGCGCTGGCAGTGCAGGTCCACGAATACATTGACCTTGCTCTTCACCGCATCGGGATCGAGCGGCTTGTAAAGAAAATCGACGGCCCCCGTTTCATAGCCCTTGAAGGCGTAGTTCAGCTCACGCCCCGCCGCGCTGACGAAGACAATCGGAATGTGCCGCGTTTTGTCGGTGCCGCGCATCAGCTCCGCCAGCTCGAAGCCGTCCATGCCCGGCATCTGCACGTCGAGAATCGCCAGTGCGAAATCATGTTCGAGCAGCAGCGCCAGCGCTTCCTCACCGCTCGTGGCCTGGTAGACGGCACGGTCGTCCGCGCGGATGATGGCGTTCAGCGCGCGCAGGTTCTCTGCCAGGTCATCCACAATCAGCAGCTTGGTCGCTTCCTTCATCATCGCTTCATCTCCAGCATCAACAACAGGCGGCGAATCTCCGCCAGCGGCAGCACCAGGTCGGGCTTACGTGCAAGAATCGCCTCTTTCGGCATGATCGGCACCTGGGCTTCCTCAGGATCCTGCACCACCGTCAGGCCACCCGCCTTGCCGATCGCGGCCAGGCCTTCCGCGCCATCCATATTGGCGCCGGTGAGCAGGATGCCGAGCAGGCGCCCGCCGTAGGCATCGGCCGCGGACTCCATGGTGGCGTCGATGGCGGGGCGCGCGAAGTAGATGGGCGGGTCGCAGCTCAGTGAGAATATGCGGTCCGCCTCTACCAGCAAATGATAACCGGGTGGCGCAAAGTAGAGCGTAGCGGGAAGCAGCTCATCCTTGTCGCCCGCTTCGCGCACCGCCATCTGCAGGCGTTGCTGGAACACGTCGGCCAGCTGGTTCTGGCGCCCTTTGAGCACGTGCAGCACTGTCACGATGGGACAGGGATAATCTTTTGAAAGGGCGGGCAGGATTTCCAGCAGCGCATTCACGCCGCCGGCGGATGCGCCAATCACCACCGCTTCAATCGCGCGGCCCTGCAAAGCCGTATCGAGCGATGGCTGCGTGTCCATCACAGTTTCCTGAACAGGCGTTCGCGCTTCACCACCGCTTCGAAGCGCGGACCGTAGACGGAGAAGTCGATGCTCTCCTTGCTGCCCAGGCCAAGGAAGCCACGGTGGCACAGCGACTCGTGGAACAGGCCCAGGGCGCGCTCCTGCAGGCGCTTCTTAAAGTAGATCATCACGTTGCGGCAGCTGATGAACTGCGTTTCGGCGAACACGGCGTCCGTGGCCAAGCTATGGTCGGCAAAGGTCACGTTCTCGCACAGCGAGCGGTCGAACAGGGCCGCGTTATAGGCCGCCGTGTAATAGTCGGAAAAGGCGCGCCTGCCGCCGCTGGCCTGGTAGTTCTCCGTATAGGCGCGCATATTATCCAGCGCGAACACGCCCTTCTTTGCCTTCTCCAGCGACTGCGGGTTGATGTCCGTGGCGTAGATGATGCTGCGCTCCAGCAGGCCTTCCTCCTTCAGCAGGATCGCCAGCGAAAACACTTCTTCCCCGGTGCTGCAGCCCGCCACCCAGATTTTCAGCGAGGGATAGGTGCTCAGTACCGGCAGCACATGCTCGCGCAGGGCAGCGTAGTAGCTGGGGTCGCGGAACATCTCCGTCACGGGAATGGTGAGGAACTGCAGCAGTTCGCTGAAGGCGGAGGGTTCATGCAGCACGCGCGACTGCAGCTGAGAAATGGTGGCGCAGCCCATTTCGCGCATGGCGTGCAGCACGCGGCGCTTCTGCGATGCGCCCGTGTAGTCACGGAAGTCGTAGCTGTATTTCAGGTAGATTGCCTCCATCAGCATTTTCAGCTCGATGTCGGTATCGCTGTGAGGAGGCTTATGCGTCATGGGGTTTCGCTATCAGATGCGGTCCATCGCGGGCATCCACACCCGCAGCAGCGAATACAGGCGCGACAGGTCAATCGGTTTGGCCAGGTAGTCGTTCGCGCCGGCGGCCAGGCACTGCTCCTGGTCGTCCTTCATGGCTTTGGCGGTGATGGCGATGACCGGCAGCCGCACAAAGCGGCTGTCGGCACGAATGCGGCGCGTCGCTTCCAGGCCGTCCATGCCCGGCATCATCACGTCCATCAGCACCAGGTCGATATCTTGCACGGTATTGAGTTTTTCCAGCGCCTCGAAGCCGTTGCGGCCGATTTCCACGATGGCGCCTTTCTGTTCCAGCGCGCTGGTGAGGGCGAAGATATTGCGCACGTCGTCATCGACCAGCAGGATGCGGCGGCCTTCGAACACGCGGTCGCGGCTGCGCACCGTTTTCAGCATGGTCTGGCGCTCGCTGGACAGCTCGGATTCCACCTTGTGCAGGAACAGCGTCACTTCATCCAGCAGGCGTTCCGGCGAGCGGGCGCCCTTGATGATGATGGAGCGCGAATACTTGTGCAGGTCCGCTTCCTCGGCGCGCGTGAGGTTGCGGCCGGTGTACACGATCACCGGCGGGAAGGAGGCAATTTCCTCATGCGCCATGCGCTCCAGCAGCTCGTTGCCCTGCATGTCCGGCAGCTTGAGGTCGATGATCATGCAGTCGAAGATGGTGGTGCGAAGCAGCGCCAGCGCTTCGGCGCCCGACTCCACGGCATTGATCTCGATGTCTTCATCCGAGATCAGCTGCACCACGCTGTCGCGCTGGCGTGCATCATCTTCCACCAGCAGGATGCGCTTGATCTTCTGCGTGAACTTCTGCTCCAGGCGTGAGAACACATCCAGCAGCTCTTCGCGGGTGGTGGGTTTCAGCGCGAAGCCGACGGCTCCCATGTGCAACGCAGCCTCGCCGGCATCCGAAGCCGATACCACGTGCACCGGAATGTGGCGGGTGCGCGGATTGTCCTTCAGCAGCTGCAGCACCGAGAGGCCGGAACGGTCCGGCAGGCGGATATCGAGCAGGATGGCCTGCGGCTGGTACTGCGCGGCCATCTGCAGGCCCTCTTCCGCCGCGAAGGCGACCAGGCAGCGGTAGTCCATTTCGTGCGCCAGGTCGTACAGGATGCGGGCAAAGGCCGGTTCGTCTTCGATCACCAGCACCGTGCGCTCCGGCGGCGGCGCGCTGTTGCGGTCATCGTCGAAGGGGCGCGGCTGCTGCGGCGCCGGTGCGGCGGCAGTCTCCGGCTGCGCGGCCGGCGGCAAGGGAAGCGGCGCAGGCTGGGCCGGCGGCTCGGCGCTCAGGGTGCCGGTGCGCTGTTCCGCCGCCGGCGCCGTCCATTGCACCGGCAGCGCCAGCGTGAAGGTGCTGCCCTGGCCCGGCGTGCTGGCCAGCGTAATGCCGCCGCCCAGCAGGGTGGCGAGGTCGCGCGAGATGGAGAGCCCGAGGCCCGTGCCGCCGTATTTGCGGCTGGTGGTGCCGTCGGCCTGCTGGAAGGCGCCGAAGATGGTTTCGTGCTGGTCCTCGCGGATGCCGATGCCGGAGTCCTTCACCGAGAACAGCAGCTTGCCGTCGGCGCCCGGCGCCACACGCAGCAGGATCTTGCCTTCGTCCGTGAACTTGATGGCGTTGGACAGCAGGTTTTTCAGGATCTGTTCCAGGCGCTGGCAATCGGTATAAATCGTTTCCGGGATGCCGGGCGCGATGTCGATGGCGAAGTCCAGCTGCTTCTGGCGCGCCAGCGGTTCGAAGGTGCGGCCCAGGCCTTCGATCACCTGCGCGACGCGCAGGTCTTCCGGCGCCAGTTCCAGCTTGCCTGCTTCGACCTTGGAGATGTCCAGGATGTCGTTGATCAGGTTGAGCAGGTCGTTGCCCGCGGAGTAAATCGTTTGCGCGAAGCGCACCTGTTCCTCGTTCAGGTTGCCCTGTGCGTTTTCCGACAGCAGCTTGGCCAGGATCAGTGAGCTGTTCAGCGGCGTGCGCAGCTCGTGCGACATATTGGCCAGGAACTGCGATTTGTACTGGCTGGCGCGCTCCAGGTCGCGTGCGCGTTCTTCCAGCTGCTGGCGCGCGTCGTTCAGGGCGCTGTTTTTCTGGTCCAGCGCCAGCGCCTGGTCTGCCAGCTGTTCATTGGTCTGTTCCAGTTCGGCCTTCTGGTTTTCCAGGCTGGCCTGCGACTCTTCCAGCACACGCGACTGTTCTTCCAGCTCCTCGTTGGCCGTGCGCAGTTCTTCCTGCTGCACCTGCAGTTCCTCGTTCAGCTGCTGGGTTTCGGCCAGCACTTCCTGCAGGCGGTAGCGCGCCAGCGTGGCTTCGATGGCGGTGCCGATATTGCTCGCCACCAGTTTCAGGAACTCGGCTTCGCGCTCGCCTGCCTCCTTCAGGAAGCCCAGTTCCACCACGCCGTTCACTTCACCGTCGCTCTCCACCGGCGCCACGATCACATGGCGCGGCGCGGCGCTGCCCAGCGCCGTGGCCACGCGCAGATAGTCCGGCGGCAGCCGGTCCAGGGTCATGATGCGGCGCGAGGCGGCAACCTGGCCCACCACACCTTCGCCGGCCTGGACCAGGCGGCCGTATGCCTCGTCGTCGCTGCTCATGCCGAAACTTGCAACGCGGCGCAGCAGGCCATCCGGTTCGCGCACGTAAAGCGCGCCCACCGAAGCGCCGAGATAGCGGCTCAGGAACTGCAGCATGCTGCCCGCCAGCAGCGGCAGCGCATGCTGGCCGATGCCCTGCTCCGCCAGTTCGCTCTGGCCGGAGCGCAGCCAGGCCTGCAGCTGCACGCGCTCGGCGTGTTCATTCTGTTCGCGCAAGGCCTTGCTGTAGATGCCGGACAGCTGCATCAGCTCGCGGCGCCCGAAGTAAGCGAGCAGGCCGCTGATCACCAGGCTGATGCCGAGGAAGGAAGCGACCACGACATAGGTGACCTCGCGTGCTTCGGCTGAACGCTCGGCGCGCAGGCGTTCCTCCATGGCCACAAAGGACTGGAACTGCGTGCGCATTTCGTCGAACTCAACCTTGCCGCGGCCGGTGCGCACGGGCGTAAGGTAGTCGCCACCGGTGCGGCGCAAGCTGATCATGTCGTCGGCCACCTGGTTCCACTGCTTTTGCTGGGCGTCGATATTGCGCAGGCGATCTACCTGTACAGGGTTGTCCGCCACCAGCTGAAGCAAAGTGTCGATGCCGGTCCGCACCTTCGGCTTGGCCAGCTTGTAAGGCGCCAGGAAGGCTTCGTCGCCGGTGAGCAGGAAACCGCGCATGCCTGTTTCCATGTCAACAGAGAGCTTGCGCAGTTCCTGTGCATTGCCGATGACCCGCTCCGAATGCTCCACCCAGTTCATGGCACTGAGCAGGTAGGCAAATACCGCCACGAAGACCCCGGCAGTGACGACCCCGGCTGCCAGCGGCAGGGTGATATTGCGGAGGAGGATGCGTTTGAAACTGGAATCGTCGAGCGAAGGTTGGCCGGTCATGGGGAAACGCTGGGCGGAGTTATCGAACACAGAAGTCTAGCTCATACGCAATATTTCATAGTTGTCAGAATGCAAACGTGCGCGGGCCGGGATAAGGCCGCTATAATCGGTGCAATATGACAACGCGCCCTTCTCCCATGCGTCCGCTGCTGATCTTCCTGTGCCCCCTGCTGCTGGCAGGCTGCTACAACGATTCCGCGACCTTTTATGCGGACAGCAGCCAGGAGCACACGCTGACGGTGCGCCGCCAGCAGGAATATTTCTGGAGCGAGGAGGCGCGCTATACGCTGATGGCCTCGCGCCTGCCGGAATGCCAGCGCCAGATTCCGCTGGGCGACATGCCGCTGGAGGAAAACTCGGTGGAGCTGTTTGCGTCGGGCGATAACCAGTGGAGCCTGCGCGCAGGCCAGCGGGTGTGGCAGGTGGAAACCACCGGCTGTTCGCTGACTGGCGAGGGCGGCGATCCGGCAGGACAGAAGATTGGCGTGTTCAGGGCCGATCACGAACGCATGGCGTTCGAAGCGGCGCCGGAGATTGCCACCCCGGCCGAAGCGGCGGCGCCCCCGGCGGAGGCCGCACCGGCGCAGCCAGTGCCGGCCGAAGCTGCGCCCGCCGAAGCGGCGCCGGCGCAGCCTGCGGCTTCCAATTAGACTTATTGCTGGTTCTGCGGCGAGGCAGCCTGCGCCTGCAGGCGGGCATCCACCTTCGGACGGCGGAAGCTGCTGTCGTCGCGCGGGTAGTTCACTTCATTCTGGTCCAGCAGCCCGGCCGCGCGTGCGGCCAGCACCTCCGCTTTCACCTGTTCGCGGCTCAGCCCGGAAGCCTGGGTGGCGATGCGGGGGTAGTCGGCCTCGGTCTGGCCCACGGTGCCGTCCGCGATGGCCTGCAGCGTTTCGGCGCGCACCTGCTCGCGGGTCAGGGTCGACGGCGTTTGCGGAATGGCGGGGAAATTGGCTTCCGTTACATCCAGCAGGCCGGCGGCGCGGGCGGCGTAGACTTCCGCAACGACCTGTTCACGGGTTTTGCCATCCGCCAGGGCAGCGCCGGCGGCGAGGAAAAGGGAAGCGGCAGCGATCAGTTTTTTGGCTTGCATGGTTGTTCTCCAGAAGAATTGCTTTCGATGGAGTCATGTTAGCCCTCGCTTTTTAGATAAAAAAGCGCAATTTTCGGCAGAAAATCATTCGAAAAACCGATCTATCGTACCGCCGCCTCCAGCGCGCGGGCCTGCGGCCCTTGCAACTGCGGCAGGCGGGCGAGCATGCGCTGGGCCTGGGTGCGGTTGCGCTGGTGGATGCCACCGGCCTCTTGCAAGTCCCGCAGGATGCCTTCGGCCGCCGCTTCGCTGCGGGGCTGGTCCTGCGGCGCAAAGTCGGCCAGCGCCAGCAGATAGGTGGCGCCCCATTGCAGGCGGGTGGCCGGGCCAACGGCGCCGCGCCAGGCCTGCTCGTACCAGTCCAGCACGGCGGCGCTGTCGTTGCGCCGTTTGGCGCTGGCGGCCAGGCTCAGCATGAAGTAGTAAGGCGAATGGGAGGCGGGCAGCTCGGCTTTCAGCAGCGCTTCCGCTTCGGCATGCAGGCCGGCGTCGTTCAGGGCGCTGGCGGCGGTGTTGACCGTGGTGTGGCGCTGGTAGGGGCCGTCGGCTTCGGCCAGGGCCTGGGCGACGGCCTCGCGCACCCGGGCGGCAATGGCGGGCGCTTCGTAGCCAAGGCGGGCCATGCGGGCCTGCAGGCGGGTGGCCGTGAGGCGGTCGGGCGCGGACAGCCAGGTGTCGCCTGCCCATTGCTGCGCGGCGGCGGCCATGGCCTGCGCCAGGGGCGCCTGCTGCGTTCCGGCGGCGCGCACCAGCAGGTGGCCGCTGTTGCCGAAGATGTCCATATTGGCGCGCGCACTGGCGGCATCGGCGCAGACCTGCCGCACGAAAGCGGCATCGATACCGGCCGCAGCGGTGGCGACCAGGGCGTGCAGGCGCAGGCGCACGGCGGCTTTGGCATCCGTGCTGGCGGCGGCCAGCGCGTGCAGCGTGGCGCCGAGGTCGCGGCCGGCGAGGATCATGTCCTCATCGGTATCCCAGGAATATTGGGACAGCAGCGTCCATTCTTCGGACGACAGCGCGCGGCTGCCATCCAGTGCGGCCTGCAGCGATTCGGCGGCGGAGCGCGACGCGTCCAGCGCGGCGTCGAGGGCGTCGATGAAGAGTTCGCCATCCAGCTCGCAGGGCAGGCGCGTCACTTCGCGTCCGCCGGGCGTGAACAGCACCAGCGTGGGGTAGCTGCGCAACCGCAGGCGTTCGGCCAGCGCCTGGGCGCCCGCGGCGTCGCCGTCCAGCCAGAACGGCAGCAGGGTCTTCATGCGCGCCGCAAATTCGGGCCGTGAGAAGATTTCCGATTTCACGCGGTTGCAGGGCGGGCACCAGGCCGCCCCCCAATACAGGAACAACGCACGGCCGCTGGAGCGGGCCAGCGCCAGCGCGGCGTCGAAATCACCGCCATGCCACTCGATCGCACCCGCCATCGCTCAGTCCCGCGCCAGCGCCAGGAACTCGGTGCGCAGCGCGAGGTTCGGCTGCAGTTCGCCCAGCATGGCGGAGGTGATGGTTTCCTCGCCCGGCGTGCGGATGCCGCGGCTTTCCATGCACATGTGGCGGCATTTCACCACCACGCCCACGGCCTTCGGCTCCAGCACTTCCATCAGTGTATTGGCGATCTGCACCGTCATGCGTTCCTGCACCTGCAGGCGCTTGGCGAAGCAGTCCACCAGGCGGGTCAGCTTGGACAGGCCGACGATCTTGCCGTTCGGCAGATAGCCGACGGTGGCCTTGCCGAAGAAGGGGGCGAGGTGGTGTTCGCAGTGGCTGTAGACCGGGATATTGCGCACCACGATCAGCTCGTTGTACTCCTCGGCGCCGTCTTCGAAGGCTTTCAGCAGTTCGACAGGGTCCTGGTGATAGCCGGAAGTCCAATGCTGCCATGCCTTCGCCACGCGATGCGGCGTTTCGGCCAGACCGGCGCGGTCCGGATCCTCGCCCAGGCTTTCGAGCAGGCGGCGCCAGTCTTTTTCGGTGAATGCGTCTTTGGACATGATGAACCCTGAATTGAAAAGTGGCGGCCAGTATACAGAAAAACCGGCGGCCTCACCTGCGCCCTACAGCTGAGGCCGTGTCCACTTTCGGGTCTGACCCCGGGGTGGACACGGCCTCAGCCAGGGCGGTGGGCGTTGATGAGGGCGCTGGCGATGGAGACGCCGGGCGGGACGTCGGGGAAGTCGTCGCCGGGGCCGAACCAGCGGGCTTCGGCGATTTCCGTTTCGTCCACGCGGATCTCGCCATCCAGGTAGTCGGCCGTGAAGGCGACCATCAGGGAGTGCGGGAAGGGCCAGCTCTGGCTGCCGAAGTACTTCAGCTTGTGGACGCGCAGGCCGACTTCTTCATACACCTCGCGGTGCACCGCTTCTTCCACCGACTCGCCCGCTTCCAGGAAGCCGGCCAGCGCCGTGAAGCGCTGGTAGGGGCTGTTGGTGTGGCGGGCCAGCAGGACCGCGTCGCCCTTGCGGACCAGCACCATCATGGCCGGCGAGATGCGGGGATAGGCGGTGAAGCCGCAGGACGGGCACTTGAAGGCGCGCTCGCCGCCCAGCCGCTGCATCGGCGCGGCGCACACGCCGCAATGGCGGTGGGTGCGCGTCCATTCGGCCAGCTGAAGGGCGCGGCCCGCGATGCCGATGAAGTCGTCGTCCTTGATGCCGAACAGGGAACGCAGGCCGAACCAGGCCAGGCTTTCGTGCGGAACGGCGTCGCTGTCCACCAACTGGCAGTTGAGGTAGCCGCCCTGCCATTGTCCCAGCGCCAGCGCCGCGCCGGGATCGAGCTGCAGGCCGGACAGGAGCTGGGTTGCGGGCAGCGCGAGGCCGTCCTGCACGAGCAGTATCTTGTCCCGGTGCAGCACCAGCGTGCTGGGTGCGGCATCGTCGGGAAGGGTCAGGAGGGGGCGGAAATCGGCAGGTGTTTTCAGCATGGCATGGGAAGGGGCTGGCTACTTGCTCATCATACAGGGTTGCGCGGTACAATCGTTTATCGTGACCACGCAGGATCATTGCACAATGAATCGACCCGGCTCCGCGCCACAGGTACCGCCGTCCACGCTGGAAGATTGGAAACGCGCCGCGAGCAAGGCGGCGCCGGGCAATGACACGGACCGCCTGAACCGGATTACCGCTTCCGGCCTGACCATCAAGGCGCTGTACACCGCAGCCGATACGGCCGGCCTGCCCCATGCCGATACCCTGCCCGGCTTCGCGCCTTTTGTGCGCGGCCCGCAGGCCACCATGTACAGCACCCGGCCCTGGACCATCCGGCAATACGCGGGCTTTTCCACCGCGGAAGAATCCAATGCTTTCTACCGCCGTTCGCTGGCGGGCGGCGGCCAGGGCGTGTCCGTGGCCTTCGACCTGGCCACCCACCGCGGCTATGACTCCGACCATCCGCGCGTGACCGGCGATGTGGGCAAGGCCGGCGTGGCCGTGGATTCGGTCGAGGACATGAAGATCCTGTTCGACGGCATTCCGCTCGACAAGGTATCGGTGTCGATGACGATGAATGGCGCCGTGCTGCCGGTGCTGGCCGGCTATATCGTGGCGGCCGAGGAACAGGGCGTGGCGCAGCAGCAGCTGTCGGGCACCATCCAGAACGATATCCTCAAAGAGTTCATGGTGCGCAACACCTACATCTATCCGCCGGAACCTTCGATGCGCGTGGTGGCCGATATCATCGCCTATACCGCGCAGCATATGCCGAAGTTCAACTCGATTTCGATTTCCGGCTATCACATGCACGAGGCGGGCGCGAATCCGGTACTGGAACTGGGGCTCACCCTGGCCGACGGCATGGAGTACGTGCGCACGGCCCTCAGGCGCGGCCTGGATATCGATGCCTTCGCCGACCGCCTGTCCTTCTTCTTCGCCGTGGGCATGGACTTCTACCAGGAAGTGGCCAAGCTGCGCGCCGCGCGCCTGCTGTGGTGCCGCATCATGCAGCAGCTGGGCGCGAAATCGCCCAAGTCCATGATGCTGCGCACCCATTGCCAGACTTCCGGCTGGTCGCTGACGGTGCAGGATCCATACAACAATGTGGTGCGCACCACCATCGAGGCGATGGCGGCCGTGTTCGGCGGCACCCAGTCGCTGCACACCAATTCGCTGGACGAGGCGATTGCGCTGCCGAGCGAATCGGCCGCGCGCATTGCGCGCAATACGCAGCTGATCCTGCAGGAAGAGACCCATATCACCGGCGTTATCGATCCCTGGGCCGGTTCCTACATGATGGAGAAGCTGACCCAGGACATGGCCGACCAGGCCTGGGCCATCATCGAGGAGGTGGAAGCGATGGGCGGCATGACGCGCGCCGTGGAATCCGGCTGGGCCAAGCTGCGCATCGAGGCTTCGGCGGCCGAAAAACAGGCGCGCATCGACAGCGGGAAGGATGTGATTGTGGGCGTTAACAAATACCAGTCCGGCGTGCAGGATGAAGTGGAAACACGCGAAATCGACAACGGCGCCGTGCGGGCCGCACAAATCGCGCGCCTGAAGCAGCTGCGCGCCACGCGCGACCAGGATGCGGTGGGCGCGGCGCTCGAAGCCATCAGCATTGCGGCCCATAACGGCGAAGGCAACCTGCTGGAACTGGCGATCCGCGCGGTGCGCCTGCGCGCGACCGTCGGCGAAATCTCCGATGCGCTGGAACTCTCCTGGGGCCGCCACCGTGCCAGCGGGCAGACCGTGTCCGGCATCTACGGCGCCGCCTTCCAGGACAATCCGGACTGGACCGGGCTGCAGCAGCGCATCGCCGCTTTCGACCAGCGCCATGGCCGCCGGCCGCGCATGATGGTGGTCAAGCTGGGCCAGGACGGCCATGACCGCGGCGCACGCGTGGTGGCCAGCGCCTTTGCCGACCTGGGTTTCGATGTCGATATCGGCCCCCTGTTCCAGACCCCGGCCGAGGCGGCGCGCCAGGCCGTTGAGAACGATGTGCATGCCATCGGCGTATCGACGCTGGCTGCAGGCCACAAGACCCTGGTGCCGGAGCTGATTGCGGCGCTGAAAGCCGAGGGCGCGGAACAGGTGATCGTCTTCGTCGGCGGCGTGGTGCCTTCGCAGGACCATGGCTTCCTGTATGAGCATGGGGTGCGCGGCATCTTCGGACCCGGCACACCGATCCCGGTCTGCGCCGGGGAAGTGCTGGGCTGCATCGAAGCCGCCTTCCCGGCCTGAGCACAATGATCAACACTCCCGATCCGTCCGGCCTGCCGCCGCTCGCTGCCGGCGTGCTGGCGCGCGAGCGGCGCGCGCTGGCGCAGGCCATTACCCTGTGCGAATCGGGGCGGGCCGACCACCGCGCCCAGGCCGACGCCCTGCTGGCGGCCCTGCTGCCGCACAGCGGCGGCGCGCTGCGGGTGGGCATCAGCGGCGCTCCGGGCGTGGGTAAATCGAGTTTCATCGAGGCGCTGGGCATGCAGCTGCTGGAACGCGGCGAACGGGTGGCCGTGCTGGCGGTCGATCCGTCTTCCACCGTGAACGGCGGCTCCATCCTGGGCGACAAAACACGCATGGAAACGCTGGCGCGCCAGGCCGGCGCCTTTATCCGCCCCAGCCCTTCACGCGGCGCACTGGGCGGCGTGGGCCAGCAGACGCGCGAAGCGCTGATGCTGTGCGAGGCCGCCGGCTTCAGCGTGATCATTGTGGAAACGGTGGGCGTGGGCCAGAGTGAAACGGCGGTAGCGGGCATGAGCGATGTGTTCCTGCTGCTGCAGTCGCCCTTCGGCGGCGACGAGCTGCAGGGCATCAAGAAGGGCATCCTGGAGCTGGCCGACCTCGTGGTCTTCAACAAGGCCGACCTCAATCCGCAGGCGACGGCCCTGGCCTGTTCGCAAATGCGTTCGGCGCTCGGCATGGTGCGCGCCCATTCGCCGCACTGGAGCGTGCCGGTACTGCCGGCCAGCGCACTGACCGGGGAAGGCATGGCTGCCGTGTGGGATGCCGTGCTGGCGCAGCGCAAGGCGATGCAGGAGGCCGGCCAGTTCGAACAGCGGCGCAGCGAGCAGGCACTGGCCTGGACTTCGGAGCTGATCGCCGCGGGCCTGCGGCGCCGCTTCGATGCGAATGAGGGGGTGCGCCAGGCGCTGGCGCCCACGCTGGCGGCGGTGGCCGAAGGACGCATGACGCCCGTGGCGGCCGCCGCCCTGCTGCTTGATCAGTTCGCCAAGCCGGCCTGAGCCGCTTCCAGCGCCGCAAAGGCGGCAATCACGGCCGGCGGCGCCTGCACCAGCTCGATCAGCGCGCCTTCGCCGCTGGCAGGGAATTCCGGATTGCCTTTGGGATGGACGAAGGTCACGTCATGCCCGGCCGCGCCCTTGCGGATGCCGCCCGGCGCAAAACGCAGGCCCCGGGCGGCCAGCCAGGCCACCGCTGCTGCCAGATCGTCAACCCACAGGCCGATATGGTTGAGCGCCGGGGTATCGACGCGCGGGCTGCGCGCAGGGTCGATGGGCTGCATCAGGTCGAACTCCACCGCCAGCGGCCCGCTGCCCAGCAGCAGGATATCTTCGTCCACATTTTCCCGTTCGCTGCGGAATTGCCCGGCCTCGGCCAGCCCGAACAGGCCATGCCATAACTGGCGCAGCGGCCCCTTGCTGGCGCCGCCCAGCGCGATCTGCTGCACACCCAGCACTTTGAACGGCCGATTCCCTGTTGCGCCCATGGTCTTCCCTCTGTTGTTATCTGCCCAAATTAGGTCCGGCTGGGCAATATTCTAGTTTAAAATACCCCGCATAGTATGCCGAGCGCGGCCCCGGAACCGTGCTGAAAACCACCCAATGAATAATCGTCCTGAGCTGGATCACGCTGCCCTCCTGTCGAACCTTGCCGACGCCCTCCGCACCGATCAACTGACGCTGGCCACCGGGCTGGCCGGGCAACTGGCCAGTGCGGGCGCGCTGCCGGGCGTCCAACTGTTCTCCGTCGCCGGCCGCCTTGAGCAGGCCGGCCAGCCGGAACAGGCGGTGGCCCTGTACCGCGAATGGCTGGCGCACCAGGACAGCGGCCATGCATTCGCCGTACAGTTCAACCTGGCCACCGTGCTGGCCAACAGCGGCAATATCGAAGAGGCCATCGCCGTTTTCCGCACTGCCGCCAACAGCGCGCCGGACCACGAGGCCGGCCAGGCCATCCGCATCCAGGCCCTGGGCCATATCGCCAGCCTGCAGACGCGGCGCGTGATCACCGGCGATGTGCTGATCATCCTGAATGTTTCGGACCTGGACGGCGCGGTGGCCGCGGCGGCCGAGCTGGAAGACTACCGCACGCTGGTGTTCGAGCCGGGCGTGGTGGACAAGGCCATCGAACGCGGCCTGCGCAATGTGGAATTCGTGGAGTGGCCGAACGGCCCCGGCTACTTCGAGCTGGACCGCGACGCCAATATCGAAGCCTATACGATCGAGCGCGCCCTCACCGAAGTGACGGCGGAGCTGATGCCGGACGTGAAGCTGCTGTCCTGGCAACACCTGCACCTTTACTATCTCATCAAGGCCTCGCGCTGGTATGCGGAAATGTGGCCGCAGATGCTGCCGCGCCTGCAACACTCGCGGCCCCATGTGTTCGTCAACGATAATCCCTCGCAGTTCTACTGGCCGAATTTCATTCCGGCGCTGATGCTGGCCGAGAACCTGATGGGCAGCAAGACCGAGTTCCGCGCCTTCGTGGCCGGCGCGCGGCATGACCATCCCGGCTATGTGCCGATGCTGGTGCGCATTCCCGGCGAAGAACAGCCCGCCCCGGATATCCTGACTCACCTGCCGACCTGCTTCTACGACGCGCCGTATTTCAACGCCGAACTGCAGACCACCGGCAAGCGCCTGTTCAACATCCAGTCCAAGTACTGGGACGTGCCGGTGGAGGGCGCCTACACGCCGCCGCTGGTGCAGATCGAACACCTGCAGCATGTGCTGCCCGCCGAGCTGGTGGCGCGCATCGAAAGCACCACGGAAGCGCTGCAGCAGCGCCTGGACGAGCTGCTGCAGCCGCTCATCAATACCCCGGATTACCGCAGCCGCCAGGCGCGCCATATGGCCCACCTGTTCCGCGCCCAGATCTGGATGTATTTCCTGCTGGAGCAGTATTTCGGCACCGAGCGGCCGGGCAAGATGCTGCTGTCGGACCACGATACCGACTTCCAGGGCCCGCTGGTGTCGTATGCCGCGCGCCACAGCATTCCGGTGCTGATCCTGCCGCATTCGAAGGTGAGCCCGGACCTGTTCTACAGCTACCGCCATGCCACCTCGCTGATGCACCCGATGTGCGGCGAGACCATCCTGGATTCGGAGCAGCACCGGGTGCCGCATTTCAAGCTGGCCTATCCGTTCGAGCTGCGCCACAACAGCGCTTATCCGCAGCCGCTGCGCCGCGTGGGCCTGCTGCTGAATGCGCTGACCGCCAACAGCGGCATCTACAACACCCGCTACCAGACCTATATGGACGGCATCCGCCGCATCGTGGCCTGGTGCCGCGCGCGCGGTATCGAACTGGTGGTGCGCTGCAAGCCGAGCTTCACCATGTATTCCCTGCTGCACGAGCAGACCGGCCTCACGCCGCAGTCCCTGCATGCCTGGACCATGATGCCCATGGCCGACTTCGCGGCGGCCTGCGATGCCTGCGTGATGTACGATGCACCTACCAGCGGCGCGCTGGAGTTCCTGAACGCCTCGATTCCGCTGCTCAATGCCGTGCCGGAAGACCTGTCCAAGGTCGAGGCCAGGGTCTGCGATCCCGCCGTGGTGCCGCGCGCCTCGGTGCCGCTGACCTTGCGCACCCTCGATTCCTTCGTGGCCGACGAGATGAATCTGTTCCATTTCCGCAGCACACAGTTCCAGCACTATGTGCGCTCTTATGACGGCACGCATCCGCTGCGTGCCTTCCTGTAAATTTAAAGCGAGTTGACGATGAAGCTGACCTATTGCAAAAAATGCGTGATGCCGGATACCAAGCCGGACCTGCTGCTGGATGAACACGGTGTCTGCAACGCCTGCCGCAGCTACGAAAACCGCAAGGAAGTGGACTGGGAGGCGCGCGCCAAGGAGCTGCCGGCCATCCTGGACAAATACCGCAAGCGCGACGGCAGCAACTGGGACTGCATCGTGCCGGTCAGCGGCGGCAAGGATTCCACCTACCAGGTGGTGCGCATGCTGCAGCTGGGCCTGAACCCGCTGTGCGTGACCTCCACCACCTGCGACCAGTCGGAACTGGGCACGCAGAACATCGAGAACCTGAAGCGCCTGGGCGTGGACCACATCCAGATGACGCCGAACCCGCTGGTGCGCGCCAAGCTGAACCGCATCGGCCTGACCCAGGTGGGCGACATTTCCTGGCCTGAACACGTTGGCATCTTCACCATCCCGGTGCGCGCCGCCGTGCAGTACAACGTGCCGCTGATTATCTGGGGCGAGAACTCGCAGAACGAGTACGGCGGCCCGGCGGCCGCGGCCGACAACAATGTGCTGAACCGCCGCTGGCTGGAAGAATTCGGCGGCCTGCTGGGCATGCGCGTGACCGACCTGATCGGCCAGGAAGGCATTACCGCGCGCGACCTGATCCCTTACACCTATCCCAGCGATGAAGAGCTGCAGCGCGTGGGCGTGACCGGCCTCTTCCTCGGCTACTACCTGCCATGGGACGGCCTGGCGAACACCCTGATCGCCCAGGCCAACGGCTTCGTCAGCGCCCCGACCTCGGTTACGGGCGCCATGACCAACTATGAAAACCTGGACAACTACCAGGCCGCGATCCACGACTACTTCAAGTTCCTGAAATTCGGCTTCGGCCGCGCCACCGACCAGGCCTGCCTGCACGTGCGCCGCGGCCGCATCACGCGTGAAGACGCGCTGGGCATCGTGCGCCGCCTGGACGGCGTGTATCCGCACGAATACATCGGCAAGTCGCTGGAAGCGACGCTGGACCATATCGGCATGACCGTGGCCGAATTCGACAAGATCTGCGACAGCTTCACCAACAAGATGATCTTCAAGAAAGACAAGAACGGCAAGCTGCTGCGCGACCGCCACAACAACCTGATCAAGATTAACTACGACAACGAATGAAAGTCGCAATCATCGATTACGGCATGGGCAACCTGGGTTCGGTACGCCGCGCCCTGGAACAGCTCGGCGCCGAGGCTGAGATTGTCGATACGCCGGCGCAACTGGAAGATGCCGACCGCATCATCCTGCCCGGCGTGGGCAGCTTTGCCGACGGCATGCGCCACCTGAACCGCGACGGCTGGACCGAGGCGCTGGTCCGCCTGACGGGCGAAGGCAAACCGCTGCTGGGCATCTGCCTCGGCATGCAGCTGCTGGCCAGCGAAGGCAGTGAGCACGGCGGCCATGCCGGCCTGGGCCTGGTGCCGGGCCGCGTGGTGCACCTGGAAACGATGGACTGCAGGGAACGCATTCCACACGTGGGCTGGAACGATATCCACGTCAGGCATCCGGAGGGCAATCCTTCGGCCATGCTGTTCGACGGCATCCAGGACGGTACCGACTTTTACTTCGTGCACAGTTTTGCCTACCAGGCAGAGCGGGCCAGCGATGTGCTGGCGCAGGTGCAGTACGGTATTCCGGTAACGGCCGCCGTAGGGCGCGGCCATGTGATGGGCACGCAGTTCCACCCTGAAAAGAGTTCGCGCGCGGGCTTCCGTATCCTGAAGAATTTCCTGGAGTTTGAGGCATGCTGAAAGTCAGGGTCATTCCCACGCTGCTGTGGAAGAATTTCGGCCTGGTCAAGGGACAGGGCTTCGACAGCTGGCGCCGCGTCGGCCCGGTGCCGCCGGCCATCAAGGTCTATAACACGCGCGAGGTCGACGAGCTGGTGCTGGTCGATATCACGGCCAGCCACAACAAGGCCGAACCGGATTACGATTCCGTCTCCGATTTCTCGGCCGACTGCTTCGTGCCGCTGACCGTGGGCGGCGGCATTACCGATATCGCCCAGATCCAGCGCCTGCTGCGCATCGGCGCGGACAAGGTGGGCATCAACAGCGCGGCCTACAGCAATCCGGCCCTGATCGAACAGGCGGCAACCCGCTTCGGCGCGCAGTGCGTGGTGGCCAGCATCGACGCACGCCGCATGGAGGACGGCAGCTACCGCTGCTTCTCGCACTGCGGCACGGTGGATACCGGCAAGGACCCGGCGCAGTGGGCGCGCGAACTGATGGAGCGCGGCGCGGGCGAAATCCTGATCACTTCGATCGAACGCGACGGCACCATGCAGGGGTATGACCTGGAGCTGATCGGCAAGGTGGCGCAGGCCGTGAGCCTGCCGGTGATTGCATCCGGCGGCGCCGGCAATTACGAACATATGCGCCAGGCCATCCAGGAAGCAGGCGCTTCCGCCGTGGCGGCGGCCAGCATGTTCCACTTCACCGAGCAGACCCCGGCCCAGGCCAAGGCCTACCTCGGCGCGGCGGGCATTCCCACCCGCGCCACCTACCAGGCGCCGGCAGAGTAAGCAATGCGCATTGTCCTGCGCGCCGATGCGTCGGCCACCATCGGCAGCGGCCATGTGATGCGCTGCCTTACGCTGGCCGAGCAGCTGCGTGCGGACGGCGCCGAGATCCTCTTCATCAGCCGCGAACTGCCGGGCCACCTGTGCGGCCTGATCGAGCAGCGCGGCTTCGCACTGCAGCGCCTGCCCGATGCAGCTTTCAGCGCCGCCGAGGATGCGCACGCAAGCATCGCCGCCCTTGCCGGCCAGCGCAGCACGCGCGGCGGCATCAGCACCGGCGGCGAGGGCGCGCGTGGCGGCGTCCGCAGGGCCGACTGGCTGATCACCGACCACTACAGCATCGATGCAAGCTGGCAGCGCGCGCTGCGGCCGCATGCGGCGCGCATCCTCGCCATTGACGACCTGGCCGACCGCGAGCTGGACTGCGACCTGCTGCTGGACCAGAACCTGGCGCCGGACATGGAAAACCGCTACGCGGCGCGGGTGCCGCTGCACTGCGGCCAGATGCTGGGGCCGCACTATGCGCTGCTGCAGGCAGCTTATGCGGGCCTGCACGAACGCCTGCCGGCGCGCAGCGGCCCGGTGCAGCGCATCTTCATCTATTTCGGCGGCGCCGACCAGGCCAACCTGACGGGCCGCAGCCTGTCCGCGCTGCTCAGCCTGAACCGGCCGGACATCAATGTGGACGTGGTGCTGTCGGCCTCTGCGCCCCATGCACCCGCCTTGCGCGCGCTGGCCGATGGCCAGCCCCAGGTCACGCTGCACAGCAGCCTGCCCACGCTGGCGCCGCTGATGGCGCGCGCCGACCTCGCCATCGGCGCGGGCGGCACCTCGTCCTGGGAGCGGCTCTGCCTCGGCCTGCCCACGCTGGTGGTGACGCTGGCCGACAACCAGGTGGCGATTACCGAAGAACTCCAGCGCCGCGGCCTCGTGCAGTGGCTGGGCCATGTGGATGCCGTGGAGGAAGCGGCTATCGCCGCCGCGCTGCAGCCGCTGCTGGCGGCGCCCATCGATCCGGCCTGGTCGCAGCGCTGCCGTGCCGCGGTCGATGGCCGCGGCACCGCGCGCGTGGCGAATATCCTGCTGCACGGCGCGGACGATGCGCGCCGGGTGCGGCATGCCACGCCGGGTGACGAAGCGCTGCTGCTGGAATGGGCCAATGACCGTCTCACGCGCAGCACCGCCTTCTCTCCCGAGCCGATTCCGCTGGCCACCCACCAGGCCTGGCTGGCACGCCGCCTGCGCGACATCGACAACTGCCGCCTCTACATCGTGCAGACCGGCAGCGGCGAGCCGATGGGCCAGGTGCGCTTCGAACGCATGCCGGACGATGCCGGCGAGTGGGAAGTGCATTACGCGCTGGGTCCGCTGTTCCGCGGCCGCCAGCTCGGCCTCTGCCTGCTGCGCGACGCGCTGGCGGCGCATGCGGCCGAATTCCCCGGCGCCGGCGTGCTGGGCCGCGTCAAGGAAGACAACAAGCCTTCCCGCAGCATTTTCGAGCGGCTGGACTTTGCGGCCCAGCCAACTGATGACCCCGCCATCCTGCACTTCCACCGGGTGCTATGATGTCTCTATCGCGCTAGTGCGCCCTTTACTGAGCAGAACAGCAAACATGCATATTGGTAAATTCCCCATCGGCCCCGAACACCGTCCCTTCATCATCGCGGAGATGTCCGGCAACCATAACCAGTCGCTGGACCGTGCCCTGGCCATCGTCGATGCCGCCGGCAAGGCGGGCGCCCATGCGCTGAAGCTGCAGACCTATACGGCCGACACGATGACGCTGGCCGTCAAGGAAGGCGAGTTCTTCATCAACGACCAGACCAGCCTGTGGAAGGGCAACAGCCTGCACGACCTGTACAAGCAGGCCTACACGCCGTGGGAATGGCATGCGCCCATCATGGACCGCGCGAAAGAACTGGGCATGGTGTGTTTCAGCTCGCCGTTCGACGAGAGCGCCGTGGACTTCCTGGAAACCCTGGACGTGCCGGCCTACAAGATCGCCTCTTTCGAACTGATCCACCTGCCCCTGATCCGCAAGGCGGCCGCCACCGGCAAGCCGCTGATCATGTCCACCGGCATGGCCACGATGGCCGAGATCGACGACGCCGTGCGCGCCGCGCGCGAAGCGGGCTGCAAGGACCTGATCCTGCTGAAGTGCACCAGCAACTACCCGGCCACGCCGGAAAACAGCAATGTGGTCACGGTGCCGCACCTGCGCCAGATCTTCGGCTGCGAGATCGGCCTGTCCGACCATACGATGGGGGTGGGCGCGGCCGTGGCCGCCGTGGCGCACGGCGCCACCGTAGTGGAGAAGCACTTCACGCTGGCGCGCGCGGATGGCGGCGTGGACAGCACCTTCTCGCTGGAACCGCATGAGCTGGAATCGCTGGTGATCGAAACGGAACGCGCCTGGCAGTCGCTGGGCCATGTGTCCTATGGTCCCGGCGCCAGCGAGCAGAAGTCGCTGGTGTTCCGCCGTTCCATCTACATCGCGGAAGACCTGAAGGCCGGTACCGTGCTGACGGCGGAAAATATGCGCTGCGTGCGGCCGGGCCTGGGCCTGCCGCCGAAGTACTATGAACTGCTGCTGGGCCGCACCGTGAACCGCGACGTCAAGAAAGGCACGCCGATGAGCTGGGACCTGCTCGGCGGCGGCCAGCAGTAATCAGCGTTCGTAGTAGGGGGTCACGGCGTAGATGAAGCCGGCCCCCACCGAAGCCAGCAGCACCTTCTTGCCCTTGCCGATCAGGCCGGCCCGGTAGGCGTCGTACAGTACGGTGCCGACCGAGGCTTCCGCCGTGTTGCCGATCTCGGCCACATTGTTCAGCGACTTGCTCATCGGCACTTTCAGGCGGGCCATGCAGTATTCGATCAGGCGCAGGTTGGCCTGGTGGAACAGGATCAGGTCCAGGTCCGCCACCGTCCAGCCCAGGTCGTCCATCGCGCGCCGGATAATCTTCGGCAGCTCCACCACCACTTCCTTCCACACGCCGAGGCCGGTGTGCTCGTAGTACAGCGCCTTCGGTTCATTGGCGAACAGCTCCGGCGTGTGCGGGTAGCTGGAACCGCCGCCGCGCAGGCGCACCAGTTCGTAGTTGCGGGTGTTGCTGTTGAAGTAGCTCGGCAGGAAACCGGAATCGGCGTCCGTATCATCGCGGTGCAGCAGCACGGCGGAGGCGGCGTCGCCAAAGAAATAGGCGCTGTTCTCGTCATGCGGGTCGACGAAGGGCGACTGCTTGGCCACGCCGACCACGGCGATGGTGCGCATAGTCGGATTGCCGATCAGCAGCGAGCGGGCATTCTCGATCGCCGCCTGCATGCCGGCGCAGTTGGACATCAGGTCGAACGCCAGCGGCGCGCGCAGGCCGAGGCTCTGCACCAGCTTGAGCGCCGTGCTCGGGTACAGATAGTCGCCGGTAAAGGTGGCGACGATCACGCCGTCGATGCTGCCGCGCTCGATGCCGGACAGGGTGATCGCCTCTTCCAGCGCCTTGTGGCCCATGCTGGAAGCGGTCTCGTCGCCCGCCAGGTGGCGCTTCTCGATGCCGGTCTTGTGCACGATGTCGGCCGCCGGAATGTTCAGGCGGGCCGCGACGGTTTCGGTCGTTTCGAAGGCCGGCGGCACGTATTTGCCGGCGCCGATAATCTTAATGCCCATGGCTTTCCTTTTGCTGGACGTAAGCCCACTTCTTGTTGTGTTCAAGTTCGGCGGCCACCGTGGTGGCGTTGCCGTGTCCCGGCAGTATGACAGTGTCGGGACGGAAATCCTGCCGCACCTGGTCGATGAATTCCTTGAATTCGGCCGTGTTCTCGCGGCTGTCGAACATGGTGATGGTCAGCTTGTGGTGCAGGGTAAGGTCGCCGCTGATGATGAAATCGCGGTCCAGGCCGTACAGATAGCTGCTGCCTTTCGTGTGGCCGCCCACATGGCGCAGGCCCAGGCCCCAGCCGCGCAGGAAACCCACCAGCTCCTCGCTGTAATGGGCCATCGGCGGCACCTCCATCTTCTTCTTGAAGATCATCAGCGAATAGGTCTTGGCGCGCTTGAGCTCGTCGAAATCCTTCTCGTGCACATAGAGCGTGTCGACCAGGCCGCTCTCCACCATGCCGGCCGCGCCGGACACATGGTCGAAGTGGCCGTGCGTGGTCAGCATATGGCGCAGCTGCAGGCCGTGCTCGCGCAGGTAGGCGATGATGACATCGGCCTGGTCGGTGGGATCGACCAGCAGCGCTTCCGTGCCGTTCTGGATGATGAAGCAGTTGGTCTTCAGCTCGTTGAGCAGCAGGCGGTGCACCGCCAGATGGGCGTTCTGGTAAATCAGCACCTCAGACCCCGCCGAAATACAGGGTCTGGCCCCCGATGTCCTTGCTGTTGGCAGCAAAGAATTCGATGGCGGCGATGACCTCGTCCAGCGGCGCGAACTGGCCATGGGGAATCAGGCCCAGCACCTTGTCCTTGTTGTCGCCGACGATCTGGTCCAGCATGCCGCTGGGGAAGGCCGACAGGCCGATATTATTGACGTGAACGCCGAAGCGGTGGCCTTCCTTGTTCAGCACGCGCGAGAAAGCCTCCAGCCCGCTCTTGGTGGCCGAATAGACGGAGTCGCCCACCACGTTCAGCTTGGGCGCCATCGACAGGATGTTGACGATCTGGCCCGCCTTGGACTGGATCATCTTGCGGAAGATGGCCTTGCTGATCAGCATGGGCGCGGTCAGGTTGACGGCCACCATGGCGCTGATATCGCTATTCTTCATCACGCCCAGCGGCAGCGAGGTCAGGATCGCGGCATTGTTGACCAGCACGTCGATCACGGGGAAATCCTTGCCGATCGCGCGCATGGCCTGCTGGATCGATTCCTCGTCCGCCAGGTCGCAGGGATAAAAGGCAATCGCCGGATCCAGCTGCTCGCCGGGGCTGCGCGCCAGGGTGATAACGCGGTTGTCCTGCGCCCAATGGCGGGCCAGCGCCAGGCCGAGGCCGCGCGTGGCGCCGGTGATGAGGATAGTCTTATGCTTCATCCACTTTCGCCAGTACCAGCTCGGCCAGCGATTCCGCGTTTTCGAACGGGGTGCGGCCTTCGGTGACGATGGCGTCTTCGTCGATCACCTGGATTTCCTTGCCGGTCTGGTCCATGACGAACTCTTCGACCTTGATGATCAGGCCCACCAGCGCCAGCGAGTCGATGATGCTGCCGCCGCCGAACAGGACCGTCTTGCTGTCGACAGCGCTGCCGTCGATGCCATTTTCCTCGCAGATCACCTTCAGTTCGGTCAGGATGACGTCGATCAGTTCAGCTTTGTTCATGGTTCTTCCTCTTATGGGTGATAGGTCTTGCGGGCGCAGTACAAGGGATCGGCCTGCAGCCTGTGCAGGAAGCGATTATGCGTGGCCTGAATGCGGAATGCAAACAGGTTCGCCCCTTCCAGCTTGTTCAGCTGCACCAGGCCGTCGGCCACGAAATCGTCCCAGACGTGGTCCCAGGCGTTGTCCCAGGCATAGCCCTCGCCGATCTCGCGCACGAACATTTTATACGGGCCGGGACGGGCTGCCCCCGACGCGTCCGTGACGCTGCCAGGGAATTCCTTGTAGAAACGATAAGGCACCTGCGCCACTTCTTCCGTATGGTGCAGGAAAGTGGCGCCGCCCTCGAATTCCGTGCCCAGCGCCAGGTTGATGGCGTCCATCTCCAGCAGCAGCTCGAAAGGCGAGCCGGGGCCGAAGGAGGACAGGCCCGCGCAGGCGGTGAATTTGGCGGCCAGCGGGCCGCGCACGGCCAGCGAATGGAAGGGGTGGATGGTGCGCTGCACACCCGGCAGCTTGCGGAAATATTCGCTCAGCGCGCCGGTTTCGGCCTTGCTCTCGTAATAGTCCCATACGCGGCTGCGGCCATAGCCGAAGGTGAAAGCGGGCATCAGGATGGTGGCATCGGGCCCCAGCGCCTGCTCCAGGCAGGCCATGGCGCCCGCGGCGCCGCCTTCCAGCAGGCCGAACTTGAGCAGCGAGCTGTGCACCACATAAACGTGGTTGCGCGGCAGCGCCATCGCTTCCAGCGCGGCGAGCAGCTGGGCCTTGCTGGTCTTCTTCATTGGGCGGTGCGCACTTTCTTGAAGCGGTCGTTGACGAAGTTTTCCCACTCGAAGATGAACTGGCTCGGCACCTTGAATTTCTCAAGATTGGCCTGGCAATGCTGGCGGATCTGCTTCTGCGCTTCCGCCTTGTCGATGCTGCCGTTCAGCAGGATGTAGGAAATGACGATCTGGCCCATCAGCGGATGCTTCTTGCCCTTGACGAAAGCGTCATCGACGAAAGGCAGCTGCAGGATGCAGTTCTCCACCTCGCTCGGGTAGACCTTGAGGCCGCCGACGTTGATGATGTCGGTCTGGCGGCCGAGGATCATCAGCCATTCGCCGTCCTGGCGCACCAGGTCGTTGGTGCAGAACCACTCGTCATTGTTCTCTTCCAGGCGCAGGCCTTCGGGCGTGAACAGCACCTTGCCCAGCAGGTTGGACTTGGTCTTGATCCACAGCACATCGTCGACGATCTTGTGCTGCACGCCCTTGTCGATGAACTTGATCCACAGGCTGTCGTTGGAGCGCGACTTGATCTGCAGCACGCCGGTTTCGGACAGGCCATAGGTCTGCTTGAAGATGCACTTCGGCAGCACTTCGTTCAGCTTCTTCAGCACGGCTTCGCTCATCACCTCGGTGCCGTAGCTCACCACCTGCAGCGAAGACAGGTCGTAGGTCTGGTAGGCCCGTGCCATCAGCAGCTGGGACAGGAAGCTCGGCGTGGTCGGCAGCAGTTCCACCTTATACTTCTGCACCGCCTGGCAGACCAGGTCCACCTGGCGTTCGGCCACATTGACGGCGGTGCCGCCGCGGAACAGCAGGAAGAGCACGGTGTTGATGCCGCCCATATGGTCGAACAGCAGGAAGCAGATCGAGCTGATCGGCTCCTTCTTCTCGATATAGCGGTAGCACAGGGAATCGATATCGTGCAGGATGGCCTTCGGCACGCCGGTGCTGCCGGAGGTGAACACGATCAGGGCGCCGCTCTCCTGCGGCAGCGTGCTGCGCCACTCGCTGTCGCGCGTGCCGCCGCTGACGGCCTGCACGGTACTGCCGGCATAGGTGTCGATCAGGTAGTCGGGCGCCAGCTGGTCCACATACTTGCCCAGCTTGGCGTGCGCCTCGCGCGTGAGCGGAATCACGGTGGCCTTGCAGAAGAACAGCGCCAGCATGCTGGCCAGCGCGTCGAAGGAGAATTCGCCGATCAGCGTCACCACGTCGCCCTGGCCCACGCCGGCGGCGCGCAGCGCGCTTTCGCGCTCGGCCACGGCCGACTGCAGCTGGGCGTAGGTGTATTCATTGCCGTCCGAAACGATCGCGATGCGCGATGCGTGTTCGGCCATGCGTTCCCGCAGTACTTCAAACATGCTTGGCTCCTGCCCGGCGGCACAGCGCGCCGTAATTGATTTCAACCTTGCGCTCGGTCCACTCTTCGCGCGGAATATGGTCTTCCACCGGCAGCACTTTTTCGTGGATGATCTCCAGCCCGGCTTCCGCGATATGGGCGCGCATGGCCTCCACCGAGTCGTACAGCCAGATATGGTCGACCGAGGGCGCATTGGCGCAGGTGGTGAGGAAGACGTGGCCGGTATCGCCGATCAGGCCGGCAATGGTCCGCATCATCGACAGCGGGTCTTCCAGGTGTTCGATCACTTCGTTGATGACCACCAGGTCGTAAGCGCTGCCGCCCACGAATTCGCGCACGTCCTTCAGGTGGAAGTCCACGTCATGGCCCGGTGCGAACTCGGCCACCACGCGCTGGCTCAGGCCAAGCGAGATGGCGCTGATATCGACCACGTCGAAATGCGCCTGCGAGAAGGTGCGCAGCGATTCGGCCAGGTGCAGGCCGTGGCCGGGACCGATTTCCAGGTAGGTTTTCACCTTGCCGGCCGCTTCCAGCTGGCCGATGGTGTCGATGAAGTAATCGAACAGGCCGTAGTGGTTACGCCACAGGAACTGCGACATGGCGAGGCCGTAGACCATGGCCTCCATCTCTTTTTCCGAGTGGTAGACGCGCTGCGCCACCTCGGCAAAGGAGCTGGAGCTGTAGCGGCCCGTCTTGCGGAACTTGATCTGCTCCAGCAGCATGTCCTTGCACAGCTTGTTGTAGCAGTCCGCTACTTTCTCGACGGCGATGCCGTGTTTGGCCAGCAGCTGTTCGAAGTGCTCGGAGAAGCTGGCCACGCGCTGCCAGAACACGGGGTCGGGCCGCGCCAGCACACTGGCAATCATCTTGCGTTGCAGGGGATTGCGGGCCTGGATCGCGTCCACGATCCGCATGAAAACGGCGTCCGGCCGCAGGGCTTGCTGAGTCATAATGCCTCGTTCGCATCGGCCAGGACCAGCAGCTGGTGCGCTTCCAGGTCCTGTGCCATCTTGTTGACTTTCCAGTAGGGCAGCTTGATGCGCTGCGATACCTCGAACAGATCGGTCTTGCCGTCGCAGTAGGCCAGCACGTTGACGATGTCGAGCGCCGTCAGGCCGATATCGCGCGTGCTGGTGTTGGCGTACAGGCCGCGCTTGCCCAGCTGCGGCTCGCACAGCACGGTGTTGCGCAGGGTGCGGTTGGAGTCGATCACTTCCAGCACCTGGCGGAACAGGTCGAAGCCGCCCTGCAGGCCTTTCGCCGTCACGAAGTCCAGGTCGTCCAGCGAGGTATGGTATTCCGGATACTCGGCGTATTTGCTGCGCATCAGGGAAGCGATCGGCAGGTCCACGCCGGGATAGCAGTACTGGCGCTCATCGCTGCCGCGTTCGAGGAAGGAGTACCACTTGTAGTCCGGCGCGATCTGCTTCATCACCGCCTCGCCGACCCGGTCCGACATCGTGGTGCCGTCGCGCGAAGGCATGAAGGAGTAGGCCCGTTCGTCGCCGATGCAGTTGACGATGAAGCCGGCCTTCACATGCTTTTTCAGGTGGGCCAGGTGGCGCGACAGGTAGCAGATGGAGCCGATCGTCTCGGGGATGAAGACCAGGCGGTAGGTCTTGTTGCGCTTGGGCAGGCTCTTCAGCCATTTGGCCAGGTGGATCGTCACGCAGGGGCCGGACAGCTCATTGTTCGCCATCGAGGGATGGCAGACATAGGTCGAGAGCAGCACCTCGTCTTCCGTCTCGCCCGGAATCACCAGGTCGGCATAGGTAAGGTGGCCGTCTTTCAGCTCGCTGTCGACGACCACGCGGTAGGTCCCTTCCGTCAGCGTGTCGCGCTGCAGCTGGGTCATGCAGAAACCCCAGGTGCGGCGGTAGTAGGACGTCACATAGGGAATCGCCGCCGGCAGCTCGGGAATCGAGAACAGGTGGGGCTGCAGCTCTGCCAGCGTGAGCGTGCGGTCCACCGGCTCGGAATAGCCCAGCACATGCAGGTTGTTTTCCGTAAAGCGGCAGATCTTCTCGCCCTGCGGCGTTTCGATCCAGGCGTCGCGGCAGTTCCATTCCTGCGGCAGCAGCCAGTCGAAGCACGGCGTGCCGGACGGCACCTCGTGGATCTGCAGCTCCGGCACATGCTCCTTGAGGATGGCCAGCGTCTGGCGCACGCCGTCGCCGGTCAGGCTGCGCGGAATCGGCCACAGCCGCCGCGCCAGCGCATGCATCTCCTCGCCGATGGCGGAAAAGTCGCTCACCTTGTTTACCCTTACTTAGCGAGTTTTTCTTTGAGATAGGAACGGATCAGCTCATAGCTGATGAGCTCGACCGCTTCGTCGTCCTGGAATTCGATGCCGAACTCTTCTTCCAGCGCCACCACCAGGTGCATGTGGTTGACCGAGTCCCAGCCCGGCACGTTGTCGACGCTGGCGGCCGGCGTGATGGTGCTGGCGTCCACGTCGAAGATGCTGGCCAGCAGGTCGGTCAGCTTCTGGTCCAGTTCGGTGCTATTGCTCATTCGGATGCTCCCTTCAGTTGAATATGTGGCGGCTGGACATAGGCCAGCTGCGCGAGTTCGGCCTGATAGCGCTGCTCGCCGGCGGGACCGTCGGGCAGGCGCTGCAGCCCCAGATCATCCCACAGGCGTTCCACCAGCACGTTCTTGGCGCTGCGCAGGAACTCGGCATGCACGGTCTGCACGCCGTGGCGCTGGCGCAGCAGTTCCAGGCACTGGTGGAAGAAGAAATGCTCCAGCTCGCGCTTGATCACGCGGCAGCTCATCAGGAAAGTGTCGATAAAGGCGCCGCCCTTGCCGTCGAGGCGGGCGATGCACAGGTTGGTGATGCCCAGGTCGCCGAAGCGGTCGGCCACGCGCATGCTGCACACCAGCACGTCCGGCGCCGCCAGCATGGCCTCCATGTCCTGGATCGTGTAGCGCACGGTGCGCACGTTGAACTGGTTGGTCTTCTGCGTCAGCTGCGCCAGGCGCTCCAGCTGCGCGGCCTCGTCGACGAAGATTTCGACCGTGGTGCCCAGCGACAGCAGGAACTCGCCCATGTCGGCGAAATTGCCGCCCGCCTCCTGGCGCGCTTCGTTTTCCTGGTACTGCGCTGCCTTGCGGCCGTCTTCCTCGGTGCGGTGCGGAATGAAGAACAGGTCTTCGGCCTGCCAGATGAACTGCAGGTCCATCGGATTGGGCGGCACCTGGATGATCGCCAGTTCCGGCATCGCCTGTTCCACCAGGCCCACTTCCACATGGCTGTCGTCGATGAAGACGAAGTTGTTCAGGCCCAGCTGCAGGGTCTGCGCGATATCGGCGATATTGTCGGCCTTGTTGTTCCAGTTGGCGCGGATGCAGGCGAAGTGTTCCCGCTTCAGCAGGCTGTGCGGATGTTTGGCGAACACTTCCAGCACGTCCGCCTCATTGTTCTTGCTGCAGATGGCCAGCAGCACGCCCTGGCGGTGCAGCTGCAGCAGCCAGGACTGGAATTCATAGAAGGCCACGCCCGGATAATGGGTGGCGTCCAGCGCAATGCCGTCCATGCCGTCCTCGCCGATCACGCCGCCCCACAGCGTATTGTCGCAGTCGAGGATCACGCATTTCTTCGACAGGCCGTAGTGGGCGCCGATGATGGTGGCGATATCGCGCGCCAGCCAGGACAGGAAGGCCGACTTGAAGGGCGCCTTGGTCTGGTGCCACAGCTTGTTGTCCAGCGACTCGTGCAGGCCCAGCAGGGCCACGATGCGGTTCACGTCGAGCAGGAAGAACTGGCGGCTGTGCGCGGCCACGAAATCGGCCAGCGTGCGGTTCAGCAGGGCCACCTTGTTCGACAGGCCTTGCTCGCCCTGGCGCCGCGTGTCGCCCGGCGGCAGCACGAAGTCCGTGACCAGCACCGGTTTCTGCACGCGCTCGCTGATCTGGACCAGCAGCTCGTTCAGCGCGGCCACGGCGGCCGCCGCATCCCAGGCGCCGGCCAGGTAGTCGCGCACGAAGAGGCGCAGGTCCAGGCTCAGCACCACGAAATCGGCGCCGCCCGTGTACAGCTCGGACGTGGGATCGAGTACCGTCTGCGTCACCACATTGAAGCCGCTGAACTGGATCTCCGGCCGCAGGCGCTTGGCCATCAGGTGGTAGGCGAGGAAGGTGTCGATGCCGTTCATCGTGTAATTGCTGAGGCAATACACTTTCGGCGCCGGCCCCTGCCAGTCTTCCTTGCGCCACTGGTTGACGGCTTTCTGCACCGCCACCCGCTTCTGCAGCTCCGGCGAAAACGGTTCGAAGGCTGGAATGCGCATCAGAAGATACCGCCGTTCACGCGCAGCACCTGGCCGCTGATCTGGCCCGCGCCCTCGCCGGCGAGGAAGGCCACGGTGGCCGCGATATCGGACGGCGCGGCCAGGCGGCCGCTCGGCGTTTTCATTTTCAGCAGCATGCGCTGGCGTTCCGGCATGTCCACCGTCATATCGGTTTCCGTCAGGCCCGGCGCCACCGTATTGATGCGCACGCCCTTGCTGCCCAGCGAGGCCGCCAGGTTGCGCGTCATCAGGTGGATGCAGCCCTTGCCGAGGTTATAGCCCAGCCATTTCGCCGGCGGGTCGTAATCCACCACCACCGAACCGATATTGATGACGGCGCCGCCGCCTGCCGTTTCGAACAGGGGCAGGGCTTCCTTGATGCACAGGAACATGGAGCGCACCGGCGGCAGGAACTGGCTGCTGAACTGTTCCCAGTCCAGCTCGAAGAAATCGGTCTCGTGGATGGACGGCGCGGCATTGTTCACCAGCAGGTCCAGGCGCTGGTGGCGCAGGCGGATCTCGGAGAAGATCTGCTGCACGGCCTTCTCGTCGAAGGCGTCGCCGCGCACCAGCTCGCCATTGCCGCCGGCCGCGCGGATCTCGTCCAGCACGGCCAGCGCCTTGCCTTGCGAGCTCTGGTAGTTGATGTAGACGAAGTAGCCCTGGGCCGCGAGGCGCTTCGCAATCTCGGCGCCGATCCCGCGCGAAGCGCCCGTCACCAGGGCCACGCGCATGCCCGGCGCCGGCGCCGCGGCCGGCGTTTCCACCGCCGGTTCCGGCCAGCGCACCACGCACTCGCCGCGGATCACGGCGCGGTTCAGGTGGTTGCGGATATCGATGCCGATGGTCAGCAGGCGGTTGCCGACGTGCAGCTTGCGGATCTCGGCCGCGATCTCGATGCGGTCTCCCACGCGTACCGGCGACAGGAATTCAATCTTCTGCGACACCCACAGCGCGCCCGGCCCCGGCAGGTGCTTGCCGATCACGGTGGAGATGAAGGAGGCCGTCAGCATGCCGTGCGCGACCGGCGTTTTCACCTGCGTTTCCGCGGCGAATGCGGCATCCACGTGCATGGGATTGTCGTCGCCCGTCAGCTCGACGAAACGGTCGATGTCGCGCTGGCTGATCTGGTGGCTGAAGCTGACCGACTGGCCAACGTGGAAACTTTCGATATCGGGTAATGGCATAAACCGCTGTCCTTCTTGTCAGTCCGCGAGTTCCTCGCGCGCGGCGGCGTACATCAGTTCGGCGCGCCGCCAGTCTTCCAGGGTGTCGATGTCCTGCACCAGGTGGCGCGGCAGCAGCACCGGCAGCGAGACCGGCGAGAACAGCACCGCGTCCTGCAGGTAAGCGTCCGCACGGCCCCAGTAGAACTGGCCCGCGTCGTGGAAGGCTTCTTCCAGGTCCTGGGACCGCGTCAGGCGGTGTTCGGGCGCCAGCGCTTCCAGCGCGCCGTCGCTCCGGATGCGCAGCGCACGCTGGATCGGGAAGGGAAAGCTCGTCACCGAGAAGGCGAACTGCTTGTCCGCCTGCTGCGCCAGGCGCTCGTAGCCTTCACGCAGGTAGCGTGCCTGCACGAAAGGCGCCGTGGCATAGATGCAGCAGGCATAGTCGACCGGGAAGCCGTGCTCGCGGTGCCAGGCAATTGCATGTTTCACCACCATATTCGTGGTGGCGTAATCGTCCGAAATATCGGCCGGTCGCAGGAAGGGCGTTTCGGCCCCGTACTGGCGCGCCACGGCCGCGATCTCTTCATCGTCGGTGGAGACCACGATGCGGTCGAACAGGCCCGTGCGCTGGGCCGCCGCAATGGAATGGGCGATGATGGGCTTGCCCGCGAAGTCGCGGATATTCTTGCGCGGGATACGCTTGCTGCCGCCGCGCGCAGGAATCACGCACAGTTTCACGCCAGCGCTCCGCGCACGGCCGCCACCACGGTGTCCTGTTCGCTGTCGCTCAGCGCGGCGTACATCGGCAGGCTGATGGCGCCGGCGTAGTAGCGTTCCGCATTCGGGCACAGGCCGGCCTGGAAGCCCAGCTTGCGGTAGTCGGGCTGGGTGTAGACCGGAATGTAGTGCACGTTGACGCCTATGCCGGCCGCGCGCAGCGCATCGAACACGGCGCGGCGGCTCCTGCCTGCCGCTTCCTCGTCGATCCAGATGGGGTACAGGTGGAAGGCCGACTTGCCGTCCGGGTGCTGCAGCGGCGTGCGGAGCGGCAGGCCCTGCAGCAGGCGGTCGTAGCGCGCGGCCAGTTCACGGCGGCGTGCCACGAATTCGTCGATGCGGCTGAACTGGCTGTTCCCCAGCGCGGCCTGGATGTCCGTGATGCGGTAGTTGTAGCCCAGCAGGGCCTGCTCGTAGTACCAGGGGCCTTCGTCCTTGCGTTCCAGGTCCTCCGCCACGCGGGTCATGCCGTGCGAACGCAGCAGGCGCAGGGCCTTGCTCAGCTCCGGCGTCCGGCACATCACCATGCCGCCTTCACCCGTGGTCAGGATCTTCACCGGGTGGAAACTGAACACCACCATATCGCTGTAGCGGCAGTTGCCGATCTTGCCGCCCAGGTAGTCGCCGCCCACCGCGTGCGAGGCGTCCTCGATGATGCGGAAGCCGTACTCGGCGCCCAGCGCCGCGATGCCCTTCATGTCCGGCGACTGGCCGGCGAAGTGCACGGGGATCACCACGTCCGGCAGCTTGCGGCCGGCAGCGCGCGCCTGCTCCAGCTTGGCCTTCAGCGCCGGCACGCTCATATTGTAGGTGTCGCTGTCGGTATCGACGAAATCGACATCGGCGCCGCAGTAGCGGGCGCAGTTGGCCGAGGCCAGGAAGGTGTTGGCCGCGGTCCAGACCATCTTGCCCGGACCCACATCCAGCGCCATGCAGGCAATGTGCAGGGCGGCCGTGGCATTGCACACGGCCACGCCATAGGCCGCGCCGCAGTAGGCGGCGAGGTTCTGCTCGAAGCGGTCGATCTGCGGGCCCTGGGTGATGAAGTCGGAACGCAGCA
The DNA here is from genome assembly GCF_045984285.3 of Pseudoduganella rhizocola. NCBI lineage: Bacteria > Pseudomonadati > Pseudomonadota > Betaproteobacteria > Burkholderiales > Oxalobacteraceae > Pseudoduganella > Pseudoduganella rhizocola. The sequence goes on along the minus strand of NZ_JBJQIK030000015.1, from coordinate 10,118 downwards.
CCTCAACGACTGCGGCGATATCGGCTTCCGAAATCGCCTGGCGGCCGTAGGGAATCATGCTTCCACGCCCGATTTGATCATGGCGCGGATCTGCTCCACGTTGATGAAGTCGGTATTGGTGCCGGAGCTGTACTCAAAGCCTTCCGGTACCGGCGTGCCCTGCTCGCCGATATTGTTCAGCGCGAAGTCCACCGGCACCGCGAAGGAGATGGTGGGCTTGATGACGTAGTGGTCGTGGAAGCCCAGCGTGAGGTGGGAATCGTCCTGCGGGCACATCACCTCATGCAGCTTCTCGCCGGGGCGGATGCCGATGATCTTCTGCGGCATACCGGGCGCCAGCGCCTCGGCCAGGGCAGTCACGGTGGCCGACGGGATCTTCGGCACGAAGATCTCGCCGCCGTGCATGCGCTCGAAGTTCTTGATCACGAAGTCCACGCCCTGCTGCAGCGTGATCCAGAAGCGGGTCATGCGCGCATCGGTGATCGGCAGCTCGGTGGCGCCTTCGCGCAGCAGCTTCTGGAAGAAGGGAATCACGGAACCGCGCGAGCCCATCACATTGCCGTAGCGGACCACGGCGAAGCGGGTCTTGCGCAGACCGGCCATATTGTTGGCGGCGACAAACAGCTTGTCCGAGGCCAGCTTGGTGGCGCCATACAGGTTGATCGGGTTGGCGGCCTTGTCGGTGGACAGGGCGATCACGCGCTCCACGCCGCAAGCGAGGGCGGCATGGATCACATTCTCCGCGCCATATACATTGGTCTTGATGCATTCCAGCGGGTTGTATTCGGCGACCGGCACGTGTTTCAGCGCGGCCGCGTGGATCACATAATCGACGCCTTCCATGGCCTGGGTCAGGCGCGGCTGGTCGCGCACGTCGCCGATAAAGTAGCGCATTTGCGGCGCGTTGAAGGTCTGCGCCATTTCATACTGCTTCAGCTCATCGCGCGAATAAATAATGATCTTCTTCGGCGAGTAACGCTCCAGAATGGTTTTGGTGAACTGCTTGCCGAAGGAACCAGTACCGCCGGTAATCAGAATAGTCTTATTGTTAAGCATTGCATCTCTTCCCGTTCAATTGCGATGAAGTCATCATTCGGCACCTTGCCACAGTCTCTTATTATGCCGCGTCCTGCGGGCAGGCGGTATCTGAATTTGCACGGTAATCCCGGCTTTGTCCCGGCGATGGAATTGCGCGTCCTGAAAACGACAAATTAAAAGCATTAAATGCCAAGCCGGGACAGCGATATTCCGCCCGCCGCACATTCTTTTCGCTAAAATGATGCGGCCTCTTTCATAACCATTCCGCTCATTCATGGCAATTCACGCAAGCATTCCCCCGGACCTGGCCCAGCATGCCGAACTGGCAGCGAAGCAGATCGCCGCCGGCACCCTGTCGCTGGTGGACCTGTTCCAGATTACCCATGCGCTGAACGAGCATGGGCGGCAGGAAACTTCGATCCAGCTGTTCCGCAGCTGGCTGGCGACGCCGTCGCCCCTGGCCTATGCCGCCTGGTTCAACCTCGCCATCCTGCTCAATGCGCGCGGCGATTTCGGCGGGGCGGAAGCGGCTTACCGCAATGCCGTGGCGCAGAACCCGCGCTTCTGCGAAGGCATCCTGAACCTGGGCACCCTGCTGGAGCGCACCCAGCGGCAGCAGGAGGCGCTGGACACCTGGCGCCTGATCGGCAACTTTGCCGACCCCGCCAACCCGGGCGAGCGCAGCTTCCTGACCCAGTCCCTGAACAACCAGGGCCGGCTGCTGGAAATCATGCGCGACTTCCCGGCGGCCGAGGAAGTGCTGACGCGCAGCCTGCACCTGAACCCGGAGCAGGACGACGTCATTACGCACTGGGTGCACCTGCGCCAGAAGCAGTGCCACTGGCCGGTGTTCAGCACCAGCGCCAGCGGGGTACCGGAAGCACGCCTGATGCACGCCGCCTCGGCGCTGGGCATGCTCAGCGGTTCGGGCGATCCGGCGGTGCAGCTGGCCACGGCGCGCCGCTTTATCCGCGACAAGGTGCAGGTCGACCTGCCCCAGCTGTCCAGCCCCACCGGCTACCAGCACAGCCGCCTGCGCGTGGGCTACCTGTCCTCCGACTTCTGCGCCCATGCGGTCTCGATCCTGACCGCCGAACTGTACGGCCTGCATGACCGCCAGCGCGTGGAAGTGTTCGGCTTCGACTGGAGCAAGGACGACGGCACTCCGATGCGGGCCCGGGTGCTGGCCGGCTTCGACCAGCATATCCGCATCCACGAACTGAATGACGAGGAAGCGGCACGCCTGATCCGCTCGCACGAGATCGATATCCTGGTCGACCTGCACGGCCTGACCAATGGTGCGCGCCCGAATATCCTGTCCTACCGCCCGGCCCCGGTGCAGATCACCTGGCTCGGCTTGCCGGGCACGACGGCCCATCCGCACATCGACTATGTGATTGCCGATCCCTTCGTGCTGCCGCCGGAGCTGGAGCCCTATTTCACCGAGAAGCCGCTGCATATGCCGCGCACCTTCCAGATCAACGACCGCCAGCGCGAGATCGGCGTGAAGCCGACGCGCGAGGCGAACCGGCTGCCGGAAGACGCCTTCGTCTTCTGCGCCTTCAACAACTGCTACAAGATCACCGAAGACGTGTTCGGCGCCTGGATGCGCATCCTGCGCCGCACCGAGAACTCGGTGATCTGGATCATGGCCGATAACGACGAGGTCATCACCAATCTGCGGCGCCAGGCCGAGCTGGCCGGCGTGGCGGCGGAGCGCCTGGTGTTCGCCGGACGCGCCCTGCCGCCGGACTACCTGGCGCGTTTCCAGATTGCCGACCTGTTCCTGGATACGGCCCCCTTCAATGGCGGCACCACGGCCAGCGATGCGCTGTGGGCCGGGCTGCCGGTGCTGACCTGCTCCGGCCGCACCTTCTCCTCGCGCATGGCGGGCAGCCTGCTGAACGCGGTGGATCTGCCGGAACTGATTACCTTTACCCTGGCTGACTACGAAGAGAAGGCTGTGGCATTGGCGCAACATCCGGCGCGCATTGCGGCCATGAAGGAGCAGCTGGTCACGCGCCGCATGGAATGCGCGCTGTTCGACACGCCGGCCTTCGTACGTGAACTGGAAGACCGCTTCGAGGAAGTGGCCCTGGGCAGCCGGGTGCCGGTCGACAGTGCGGCGGCGCAGGCGCGCTCCGACCTGCCGCTGGCCTCGGTGCTGATGGCGGTGGCCGATGCGCCGGAAAAGACCCTGCAGTCGTTGCACAGCGCACTGGCGCAGAACTATGGCCACGTGGAAATCATCATCAGCGACGCCAGCGCCGGCGAGGACACGGCGGAACTGCTGGCGCCGCTGCTCGCGCGCCATGCCCATGTGCGCTACTGGCGCGCCCCCGGCCTCGATCCCCTGGCCAACCAGCGCAATGCCTACAAGCTGGCGCAGGGCACTTTCATCTGCTTCCTGGCGCCCGGCGAAGTGCAGCATCCGCACAAGCTGCAGTACATGATGAGTTACGCGCTGACCCAGGGCAATGTGGGCCTGGTCAGTGCTTTCTGCCAGCCGCTGGACGCGGAAGGCAACTTTGCCAGTTCGGCCGAGGGTCCGCTGTACGCGGCGGAAACCCGTATCGGCGGCGTGTCGCTGGGCGATATGATGCTGTCCAACAGCCGCAATATCGCGGGCAGCGCGGGCGCCGTGCTGTTCGCCAAGCTGGTGGCCGGACCGCGCTACGGGGAATTCCTGGGCCGTGAATACCAGTACCTGCCGGAGGTGGCGAGCTGGCTGTCCGTGCTGCACCGCACCGACTGCGTCTACCTGCCGCAGGCCCTGAGCTTTGCGCCGCAGGCCGCGGCCCCGGCCACGGCGCCGATCGGCGAAACCATCGAATGGCTGCAGCTGTTATGCGATGCCCACCAGCATGGCCGCTTCCAGACCAACCGCGCCCTGCTGCATCCGGTGCTGGCCAGCAAGCTGGTGACGGCCCAGCTGCAGCTGGCCGCCGCGCATGAGCAGATCAAGCAGGGGGTCTACGAACTGGAGCGCATTCACGCGCTGATCCGCCAGGCCAACACCATCCTGCTGGCGCCCTGAGGCTCAGGGCTCGCGCAGCGATTCGTTGAGGGCCCGGGTCAGCGGCCACATGAGGTAGGACATCACCGTGCGCTTACCGACCACCAGCTCGGCGGTCACGGTCATGCCGGGCAGCAGGGTGGCCTTCTCCGGCATATTGCGCAGCTTCAGTTCGCCGAACTGGATACGGCTCAGGTAGTAGGCATTGGTGCCTTCGCCCGGATTCACGTTCTCGCGCTTGAAGGCGTCGGAGCTGACGGTGCGCACCTTGCCGTCGATGGAACCATGGCGCTGGAAGGGGAAGGCGTCGAATTTCAGGTGCGCCACATCGCCCGGCTTGATGCCGCCCACATCCAGCGAATCGATTTCCACTTCCGCTTCCAGCTTGGCGCCCAGCGGCACCAGGGTAAACATCTGCTCCGCGGCCTGGGCCACCGACCCCTGCGACAGCTTGCCCACATCCAGCACCACAGCGTCGATCGGCGCCGTCAGCTGCACCAGCTGGTGGCGCTTGTCGGCCTTGGCCAGCTGCTCGCGCAGGCTGTCGCGTTCGCGGGTGGCGCTCAGCAAGTCTTCCATCGCCTTCTGGCGCCAGCTCTTGGAGAAGGCGGCGCGCTCGGCCACGGCGGAGGCCAGCTCGCGCGACATTTCCACATCCTTGTTGCGGGCCAGCAGGGCCTGGCGCTCGACTTCCAGGCGGCGGTCGCGCGCTTCCAGCAGCTGCATGCGGGCGCCGTAGTTGGAGTCGATCAGGCTCTGCTGCATGGCCTCGATCTCGCGCAGCGACTTCACCCGCTCTTCCAGCACTTTCTCGTCGCGGCGGTTGGTTTCGATGCCGGCCTTCAGGCGCGCGATGTTCTCGTCGATCTTGCTTTTCTGCGCCTCGTAGTTGGCCTGGCGCTCGGCCGCCAGCCGGTCCTGCAGCTCGGTATCGGCATCGCGCTTGCCCTTCTCCGGCGCGGCGCCGCCGCCCAGCAGCTCGCGTTCGAGGCGGGCCGCCTGCGTCTCCAGGCTGGCCAGCTTGACGCGCAGCTGGGCGTCGTCGGCCTGGGCGAAGGTGGGGTCCAGCATCGCCAGCACCTCGCCCTTGCGCACCACCTGGCCGGGCCGCACATTGATGCTCTGCACGATCGAGGTTTCCAGCGGCTGCACCACCACATTCTGCTGCGGGTTGACCAGGCGCCCATGCGCGATCACCACCTTCTCCACCTTGGAGAAGCTGGCCCAGACGATGAACAGCACCAGGGCCAGCACCAGCAGGTGCAGGGTGCTGCGGATATAGCGCGGCAGCGGCGCGCGCTCGATGGCGTCGGCGTCGGGCAGGAAGTCGATTTCGGTGCGGCCGCGCGGGCCGGACTTCACAGGTGGCTTGTCTGTTGGTTCCATAGGTGCTGATAGGTGTCGCTGGTCTGCAGCAGCTGTTCGTGGGTGCCGGCATCGACCAGGCGGCCGCGCTGCATGACGAGGATGGCGTCGGCATTGACCAGGGTGGACAGGCGGTGCGAGATCATCACCACGGTGCGGCCCACGGCGATCTTCGACAGGTTGTTGATGAAGATGGCTTCGCTTTCCGGATCCAGCGCGCTGGCCGCCTCATCCAGGATCAGGATGCGCGGCTTGGCCAGCAGCGAACGCGCGATCGACAGGCGCTGCTTCTGGCCGCCGGACAGGTTGGAAGCGTTTTCTTCCAGCGGCGTGTCGTAGCCCTGCGGCAGGCGCTCGATGAACTCGTCGGCGCCGGCGGCAGCGGCCGCTTCGGCGATCTCTTCGAAGGTGGCGTCCGGCTTGGTCACGGTAAGGTTCTCGCGCACGGTGCCGCGGAACAGGAAGTTCTCCTGCAGCACGACGCCGATCTGGCGCCGCAGGTGGGACAGCTCGATTTCGCGCGCATCGATGCCGTCGAAACGGACGATGCCTTCCTTCACCGGATACAGGCCCTGGATCACCTTGGTCAGCGTGGTCTTGCCGGAGCCACTGCGCCCGACGATGCCGACCACGGTGCCCTGCTTGATGGTGAAGGCGGTGCGGTCCAGCGCATTGGCCTGGGCGCCCGGGTAGCGGAAGGTGACGTCCTCGAACTTGATCTCGCCGTTCAGGATGGGGCGCAGGCCGCCGGCGCCGACGCGGCCTTCCGGCGCGCGGTTCATCACCTCGCCCAGCATGCGCACCGACAGCGCGGTTTCCTGGTAATCGTTGATCAGGCCCACCAGCGCGATCAGCGGCTGGGTAACGCGCTGCGACAACATCTGGAAGGCGATCAGGGCGCCCACCGACAGGGTCTGGTCGAACACGCCCTGGGCGCCGATGGCGATCAGGGCCACCGGCAGCAGCTTGCCGAGGAAGTCAGTAATGGCATTGCCGGTGACGGAGACCTGGCCCACGCGGAAGTGCATGGTGATCGATTCGGCCGAGCGCTGGTCCCACTCGCGGCGCTGGTTGGGCTCGATGGCAAGGGCCTTCACCGTGCGCATGCCGTGGATGGTTTCCACCAGCATGGCCTGGCGCGCGCCTTCCGCCTGGTACAGCTCCTGCAGCCGGCGCTGGAAGATCGGCACCATCAGCATCACGATGATGGCGATCAGGATGCCGAACAGCAGCACGATCATGGCCAGCTTGAAGGAGTAGGAGAACAGCACCGGGATGAAGACCACCAGCGCGATCAGGTCCAGGCCGGTCATGAACAGGCGCCCGGTGAGGAAGTTGCGGATCTTCTCCAGCTGCTGCATATGGCGCGTGATGATGCCGGCCGTCTGGCTCTCGAAGAAGTCGATCGGCAGCGACAGCAGCTGGGCGAAGGTGCGCCGCGTCAGGCGCATGTCGATCTTGTTGGAGGCGGCCAGCGTCAGCAGCTGGCGCACGTAGCCCAGGCCCGCTTCCAGCAGCAGGGCCATGACGATGCCGATCACCAGCACCCACAGCGTGGTCACGCTCTGGTGGGTCAGCACCTTGTCGATCACCAGCTGGAAGAACATGGGCGAGGCCAGCGCCAGGATGTGCATGGCAATGGCGGCAATGAAGATGTCGCGGAAGGCCGCCTTCTGTTTCAGGATTTCCGGAATGAACCAGCGCAGGCCGAAGGGCTGGTTCGGGTCGGACAGCTTGTGCTCGCGGCGCACGAACACCACCTCGCCCAGCCAGCGCTCGCAGAAGGCGTCGCGGCCCACCATGATGACGCCCGCTTCGCTGGCGGCCGGGTTCAGCACGCCGACTTCGCCGGCCTCGGCACGGGCGCCGGCCACGATGATCATATTGCCGTCTTTCAGGCGCGCCATCAGGGGGAACACGCCGTCCTGGGCCATCAGGTCGTCCCAGTCCAGGCGCGCGGCCTTGGCCTTCATGCCATTGTCGGCGGCCATGCGCAGCAGCAGGTTGTCGCCCGGCTCTTCGGCGCCCAGCGCGTAGTCGTCAATCAGGCGCTCGGGATTGATCTGCAAGCCATGGTGCTGGGCAATGGCCGCGAGGCATTGCACAGCGGTATGAGGGAACTTAGCTTGCATAGTGCTGGAAGGACATCAGGGGAATCCTCTTTGGCCAGATGAGTCTGGCGTGATTTTACAGGCTCGCCGCCGGGGCGCGTACAAAAAAAAACGGCAAGACCGAAATCCTGCCGCTTTGTCCTTCAACAGGATCCCGAAGGATCCTGTGAAAGCTTACTTGGGTGCTGCCAGGAAGCCGGCGGCGTGCTGGGCGCGCAGCGCTTTCAGCTCCAGCTCGCTGCCTGCCAGTTCGGCTGCCTTCAGCTTGGCGCCGGCGTCGAAGCGGTTCATCGCATCGGCCATAGTGGCCACCGCGCTGTTGATCGACGCAGGCTTGCTGCCCGGCAGTTCGAGGGCCTGGCCGGCCGGCAGCGCCGTGTTCTGGCCGATACCCGACAGTGCCTGGGTCAGACCGTTGACGTTGCTGCGCAGGTCGCCGTCGCGTTTCACCGCGAACCAGACGTCGCCCATGGCGTGGCTGTTGCCATCGGCCGTGGTGTAGCTGGAGCTCAGGCCGACAACGTTGCCGTTGTTGTTGGTCGCCGACTTCGTCGCATCCAGGCTCAGCGAGGTGATGCCGCGCTCTGCCAGGGTGGTGACTTCGCCGGCGGCGCTGATGCCGTCGCCGTTGGCGTCGACCCACACGCTCAGCTTGCTGTATGCCTCGTCCTTCGCATCCAGCACGCCGTCGCCGTTGCTGTCCAGGTCACGCATCGCCTGGTAGCCGTTGGAGGCCTGGGTACCGTTGCTCAGCTTGGTGGAGCTGCCGAACAGTTCGCTACCGTCGTTGATCACGCCGTCGCCGTTGCGATCCAGGACCAGCAGGCCGTCCTTGCTGTCAACCCAGCCGGTGGTCAGTTTCGAACCGGTGGCTTCCAGGTCGAAGCGGGTGCCGGCATCGATGCTGATGGTGCTGATGCCGTTGCCATCCAGGTCGAGGACCATCGGGGTCAGCGACTGCAGGGCCGCACGCTGGGCAGCGCTGAGGGCGCCGAACTGCGTGGTGGTCCAGGCGTGCAGCTGTACCGTCTGGATCGCGGCGACCTGGGTGGTGGTCAGCGCGCTGATCTGGTTGGTGGTCATCGCCTTGAACTGGTCGGTGGACAGGGCGCTGAAGGTAGTGGCCTTCAGGGCGCGCATATCGGCCGATTCCATCGCGGTGATGATGTCGGTCGCCAAGGCCTTGATCTGGCTCGACTGCAGAGCCGCGGCCTGGGCCGAGGTGAAGGCCACGACCTGGGCGCTGGTGAAGGCATCGATCTGGGCCGTGTTCAGGCTGTTGACCGTAGCCGTGCTCAGCGCCGACACCGCCTTGTCGCTCAGGCCAGCCAGTGCTGCGCTGGACAGGGACAGGATCGCTGCCGAACCGAGGCCGGTGATCTGCGTGCTGCTCAGGCCAGCCACCTGGCTGCTGGTCGCGGCGCCCAGGGTCGAGGCATTCATCGCACGGAACTGCTGGCTGCTCAGCGCGCCGAACTGCGTCGAGGTCAGCGCCACGATCTGGGTCGAGAGCAGACCGGCGATCGAGGCGGTGCGGATGGCGCGCAGGTCGGCCGTTTCGATGGCTTTCAGCGAATCGGTCGCCATCGCCGCAATCTGCGTGTTGCTCAGCGCAGCAGCCTGCAGGCTGGTCAGGGCGATGATGCGGTCGGTCGCCAGGGCGCCGCCGAAGGCCGCGCTTGCGATGGACGCGATCTGCTGGGTGGTCAGGCCCGACACCTGCGTGCTGCTCAGGCCGCCCAGCTGGCTGGTGCTCAGCGCGCCGATCATCGTCGCCTTCAGGCTGCGGATGTCTGCGCTGTCCATCGCGCCCAGGATGTCGCTCGACAGCGCGGCAACCGTGGTGGTGGACAGTGCGGCAGCCTGGGCCGTGGTCAGCGCGATCATCTGCGCCGAGCCGAGGGCATCGACTTGCGCCGAGTTCAGGCTGGCGATCGACGAGGTGCGCAGCGCTGCCACTGCAGCAGTGTTCATCTCTGCGATTGCAGCCGAGGCGATCGTGGCGATCTGGACCGAGCTCAGGCCGGCAGCCTGGGCGGTGGTCAGGCCAGCAATCTGGCTGGAGGTCAGCGAGAAGTCGGAGCCCAGGGCCGAGATCTGGCCGCTGGTCAGCGAATTCACCTGGTCCGAAGTCAGGTAAGCGAACTGGACGCTCGTCAGGCCGGCAATCGCCGCGGTGCTGATCGCACGCAGGTCAGCCGTCTCGAAGGCACGCAGCGAGACCGAGGACATGGCCGACAGCTGGGCATTGGTCAGGGCCGCCGCCTGTACGCTGCTCAGGGCCGTGATGCGGTCGCTCTGCAGGCCGTTGGCGAAGGCCGACGAGGTGATGGCGGCGATCTGGCCCGAAGTCAGGCCGGCGAACTGCGCCGTGGTCACACCGCTCAGCTGGCTGGTGTTCAGCGCGCCGATCAGCGTGGACTTCAGGGCACGGACATCGGCCGTATCCATCGTCGCGATGATGTCGCTGGACAGCGCCGCCACTTGCGTGGTGTTCAGCGCCGCGGCTTGCGCCGTGGTCAGCGCGATCATCTGCGCCGAGCCGAAGGCGTCGATCTGGGTCGAACCCAGGCCGGCGATGGTCGCGG
>NZ_JBJQIK030000014.1:0-121631 GCF_045984285.3 Pseudoduganella rhizocola | reverse complement strand
CCCACCCCTTCCCATCCCGAACAGGACCGTGAAACGACTTTGCGCCGATGATAGTGCTGCAACCAGTGTGAAAGTAGGTTATCGTCAGGCTGTTATACCAAAAAGCCCGTGAGCTGACGCTCACGGGCTTTTTTCTTTTAGACGCCCCACATGATGTTTTCGCCGCCATCGCGCGCGGCGCGCAGCATTTCCAGCAGCGGAAACGCGCGCTGGGCGAAGCCCACGTGCAGCTTCTCCGCCAGTTCGGCCACCTCCGGATCGTCCGGCAGCTGGTGACTGTGCCCCTGCTGCGCATGGTCGGCATCGACTTCCGGATGCAGCTTGCTCAGCGCCACTTCCTGCTCCAGCACTGTCAAGGCATTGCCGGCTTCTTCCGCCGTGATGACGCCGCGCGTCGGGCTCTTGTTGAGCAGGTCCAGGATGCGCTGCGCATGTTCCTGGTACATCATGACGGCGGGGGACGATTTGGATTTGAAGGTGATTAACATGGCGCTTCCTGAGACTTTGTTATTAGTGTCCTAACGATATCACGTCTGCAAAAAGCCGTTTGTGCGCGCGTTACCGTTCAGTTCAACTTAAACGAACTCATGAAGGTTTCAACATTTTCTTTGCGGAAATCCTTCTCCGGCCCGACCACGATCACCTGATAGACGCGCTTACCCTGCGACAGGAAGCGCCCGTGCATCAGCAGGGGCACGCCACGGCTCATGCCGCGTGCTTCGATCTCGAAAGCCCCGTTCCTGGTGCGCCCAGGCGCTTCTGCTGCGCCAATATTACGCAGCATGGCAGTCTTCATGGCCTGCACGGCGAGCGGCGCCTTGTCGGCGTCCGGCAGTTCGGCTGTGCCTACTGCGAACATGGTCCCGTCGATGTCAGTGGCCGTCATCGTCATTTTGGCCGTGAGGCCGTTGAGGTCCACATCGCGGGTATAGCTTGCCGGCTTCGCCGGGAACAGCACGGCATACGGAGCGTCCGCGCTGCGATAGTCGCGCCAGTCGAATTTGGGGCTGCAGGCGCTCAGCACGAGTGCTGCGAGGAGGGGAAGTGCGATATGTGTTTTCATGTTCCGCATGGTATCAGTTCGCAAGCCGCCTGAAGCGGGCTCGTCTTGACTCGCCGTGATTGACTGGGCTATCTTGAGCGCATGCCAGCCGACCTCCAGACCCCACCAGCCCAGGTAGCCGCGGTGCAAGAGAATGCGCCGAGCTTCGACCAGCAATATGAACAGGCGCGCGGCTTCGCGAATGCGGGACAGCATGAGCTGGCGCTCAAGCTGTATTCCGACCTGCTCGCGCGCTCGCCCGGCAATGTTGACGTGCTGCTGGGACGCGGCATTGTGTACACGCGCATGCAGCGCTGGCAGGAAGCGGAGAGCGACCTGCGCGCCGCCGCCACTGCGGCGCCGAACTATGCGGACGTGTGGTCCGCCCTGTCGAATATGTACCGCTGGAGCGACCAGCCGGCAAAGGCCAGCGAAGCCTATGAGCGCCTCGTTGCGCTGCGGCCGGAAGAGCGGCAGGCAATCGAGCCGGTGGTGCTGGCCGTGCAGCCAAGGATTGCGAATCCCGAAGCGGCGGCGCCGGCCGGCTACCGCTGGGCTGCCAGCCTGTCGGGCAGCTGGACCGATCCGGCGCGCTTCGATGAGCGCTGGCACGACCAGACCTTCGCCGTGCGCCGCTACGGCGAGTACGGCTCGCTCGCCTTCGAAACGCTGCGCGCGCACCGCTTCGACCGCCACGACTATGCCTGGGCGCTGGACGGCTATGTGGACCTGTGGAAGGGCGCGTATGCCAATGTGCGTTACCAGCACTCCTCCACCGCACGCCTGTTCCCGGGGAATTCAGGCCGGGTGGAGGTGTTCCAGAGCCTCGGCGGCGGCTGGGAAGCTTCGCTGAGCGATGATGTGCTGAACTTTGCGGGGCGCGTGAATATTTACGGCGCCAGCATCGCGAAGTACATCGGCAATTTCTACGTGCTGCTGCGGCACCAGGCCATCATCAGCGACGATTCGCACAGCAATGGCCAGCGCGCACTGGTGCGCTATTACTACCGCGGCGATGCGGACAGCTATGTGGAAGTGGCGGGCAGCCGCGGCCGCAGCGATGATCCGCTGTCGCTGATCGGCGGGCAGACCCGCTCCGGTGGCGGCAGCATCACCGTGGTCCACTATTTCACGCCGCAATGGGGCCTGAAGCTGGGCGCGAACAGGTCGCGCCAGACGGGACAGGGCAGCGAGCGCGGCGTTTCCGTGTCGCTCTACCGGCGATGGTAGCGAGCGGCCCGCTGCAGCGCCTTCAACAGCGGCTCGGTCTCGGGCTGGCGGCTTTCCTCGATCATCTTCCCGCACTGCTGGGCGGCCTGCTTTGCCTGCGCCTTTTCGAACTGGCGCATGCCAGCACGCGCATGCCGGTCTGGAACACCTTCGCCGGCGCGGCGATCTTCAACGATGCGCTGTCGGTACTGCGCTACGGCTGGCTACTTTTCCTCGCAGTCCTTCCCCTGACGCTGGTGAGCCGGGAACGGGCGCGTACGGTTCTCCTTGGGCTGGCGTGGACTTGCGTAATCTGCCTGTCGGCCGCGCTGATCCAGTACCAGTGGGTATCAGGCGTGATGCTGGGCGCCGACCTGTTTGCGTACAGCTGGCAGGAGGTGATGACGACGGTGGGCGGCGGCTTCTCCGTCAGCACGGCGCTTGCCCTTGCACTGCTCGTTTCCATCGCAGCCGTATGGCTGCTGCTGGCCCGAATGGGGCGCGAGTGGTGGCCGCGCGCCACACCCGGCCTGGCGCTCATCGTGCTGCTGGCCAGCGTGCTTGCCTTCATCTTTGCACCAGACCATGTGCGGCCCGATGCGGTCAAGAGCGACGAGGCCCTGGCATCAAGCCTGAACAAGGCAGCCTACTTCCTCGACAATAACTGGGCGCACTTGCGCAATGTGAGCAGGGCAGCGCCCAAGGCTGCGGCCAAGGAAGGGACGTACTGGGCGACATGGAGCGGCGGCGATGAGCGCTACCCCTTCCTGCATGCAAACCGGACGCCGGATACGCTTGGCCCGCTGCTGAACGTGCAGCAGCAAAAGCCGCCGCACCTGGTCTTCATCATTGTCGAAGGATTGGGGCGGTCGTTCTCGGGACCGGGCGCGCGCTACGGTTCCTTTACGCCCTTCCTCGACAGCCTCGCGCAGCGCAGCCTGTACTGGGAGAACTTCATCGCAGGCCAGGGCCGTACCTTTGCCGTGCTGCCTACCGTCTTCGCTTCGCTGCCGTTTGGCCCCAACGGCTACACCGCGTTGGCGGACGGGATGGAAGCGCATGCCTCGCTGATGCAGGTGCTGAAGCGGCAGGGGTATGCAACGCGTTTCTATACCGGCTCCAACCTGGAATTCGATAACGAAGGCGCCTACCTGCGCAAGGCGGGCGTGGAAACCCTGGTGAGCGAGAAGGATTTCGGCGCGGCCTACCAGCGCAGCAATGAGTGGGGCTATGGCGACCGCGAGCTGATGGAAGTGGCGCTGCAGCATGAGCGGCAGCAGCAGGGCAAACCCTCGGTCAGCATCATCCAGACCACCAGCATGCATACGCCCTTCACCTTCCAGGGCAAAGCAGCCTATATGGACAAGGTGCCGCAACGGCTGGACCAGCTGGGTATTGCCGCCGAACGGCGAGCGCCGTACACGGCGCAGCAGGAAATCTTTGCCAGCATACTGTATGCGGACGATGCGCTGCGCCACTTCTTCGAGCAGGCAGCGACGCTGCCCGGCTACGCCAATACCATCTTCATCATCACCGGCGACCACCGCCTGCCGGAGCTGCCGATGGACACGCGCATAGAGCGCTACCACGTGCCCCTCATCGTGTTCTCGCCGATGCTGAAGGCGCCGCGCGCCATCAAGTCGATATCGTCACAGTTCGATATCACGCCATCGCTGCTGGCGATGATGGCGAACCAGTATGGCCTGAAGACGCCAGCGCAAGTGCCGTGGCTCGGAACCGGGCTCGATACCGAGCCTGAATTCCGTAACCTGCACGCGATTCCAATGAAGCAGACCAAGACCGAGATGAGCGACTTCATCTCCGGCATTGCCTACCTGGCGCAGGGCCAGCTGTACACCATTACGGACGGCATGCAGGCCGAACGTGCGGACAGCGATACCGCCCTCAGCGAAATCCGCAGCCAGTTTGCGGCCTTCCAGTCCGCGAACAGTGCATTCGGGCGCAGCGGACGGCTGGCTCCTGCCGAAACCCTGGAACAGCTTGTGGCTTATCACGGCGCGGAAGCGACGCTGCGCAGCGTGCGCCTGGCAGCGGAGCCGGGCGCGGTGGCCGTGCAGGACAGCCGTGCAACGGTTACGGACGGGATGATCGAGGTGAAAGCGCAGTTGGTCAATCACGGCGACTTCCTGTCGCCGCCAGTCTCGCCGCTGCTGGTTCTGACCGATGCCGCAGGCAACGAGCTGGCGGAAGCCACCGGCGCGGCGCATGCCATGCAAGCCAATGCGAAGCGCGTTATCAGCCTGCGCATCGACGCGCGCAAACTGCCGAAAGGGGGCTATTTCGTGTCCTTGCTGCCATCGAATCCTGATACCGGCAAGCCTGCCGGCATAGGGCAGTATCACATGCCGGTGCAGCGCTGATGCGCGCGCTGCTGCTTTCGCTGCTGCTGTTCTGCACTGCCGCGGCAGCGGCGCCGGCGCCGCGCGCAATCTGGATGTGGGAAGAAGATTCCTATGCGCTGCTGGAGCGGCCAGCAGATGCCGCCGGGCCGATCGCTTTTCTCAGGTCGAAATCGATCACCACGCTGTTCCTGTATGCCGATGCCTTCGATGGCCGCAACCTGATCGTCACGCAGCCGCAGCTCTACCGCACACTGGTCCGCCGCCTGCACGGCGAGGGCATCAAGGTGTATGCGCTGCTGGGATCGGCCTACCTGAACACTGAACGCTATGTGCTGCCGGAACGCCGCGCCGACGCACTGGCCATGGTGCAGCGGGTGCTCGACTACAATGCCGCGTCCGCGCCGGAGGAACGCTTCGATGGCGCCAACCTCGATATCGAACCGCACATCATGCCAGAGTGGGGCACGCGCAAGGAGCAGCTGCTCAAGGATTTCATCGAGATGAGCGAAGCGGTGATGGCCGCCAAGCGGCGCTCGGGCCAGGCCTTGCTGATCGGTCCCGCCATTCCCTTCTGGCTGGATGGTATCCAGCTCGCATGGCGCGGCGAGCGCAGGCCGGTCAGCGAGTTCCTGCAGGACCAGTACGACTACGTGGCCCTGATGGATTACCGCGACCGTGCCGCCGGCGGGGACGGCATCATCAGCCATGCGATGGACGAGATGCACTATGCGCAGTCCATCGGCCGCAAGGTGTGGGTGGGCGTTGAGACCATGCCGAATTCGATCAAAAAGGTCTCCTTCGAGCATCTCAGGGAAGCCGATATGGAGCGGGAGCTGGCGGCGGCCCAGCAGGACTTTGCGCCATCGCCCGCCTTCCTCGGTTTCGCCGTGCACCACTACGGCAGCTACCGCAAGTGGCTGTCGCGGCAGGGGCGCTGATCAGCCGGCGCCGGTTTCATTGTCGGCTGGACCCTGCAGCCCGGTGGGATCGTTGCTGCGCGGTGCGTTACCCAGACCGCTTTGCGCGGCTTCATCTTCATCCTGGCCCTGCTCCGCGGGGCGCGGCGTATCCGCTCCGCTTACCCACGGCGTATGGGCCGCTTCGTCGTAGCCCTTGTCGGTGTCTTCTTTATCCGGCGTTTTCTGCTCAGCCATCATGGCCTCCTTGTGCGATGAAAAGGTAAGCTCCATCCTGAACAAGATGCGCCGGATACTCAATAGGTTCAGGCAGCGTGCGCTTGTAGGACTACGGCGCTAGGGCGCGCGCAGGGCGCGGCGCAGCTGGATTGCTTCGGAAATATGCGCTTCGCCTATCGTTGCGGCGCCTTGCAGGTCGGCGATGGTGCGGGCGACGCGCAGGATCCGGTGATAGGCGCGCGCCGACCAGTGAAACTTCAGCATAGCCCCGCGCAAGGTCGAGAGGCCATGGCGGTCAGGCTTGCAGTAGCGGTCGATCTCGCGTGTACTCAGGTCGCGGTTGCTCTTGCGCTGGCGTGCGAGTTGGCGAGCGAAAGCTGCCTGCACGCGCGCGGCAATCACCGCCGATGATTCGCCGTCGGCATCGGCCTGCAGCGTATCCGGTGGAATCGGGCCGACTTCGATCTGGATATCGATACGGTCCAGCAGCGGGCCGGAGATGCGGCCCTGATAGCGGTCGATCATGTCGGGCGGGCAGCGGCACTGGCCGGAAGGGTGGCCATGGTACCCGCAGGGACAGGGATTCATCGCGGCGATCAGCTGGAAGCGGGCCGGGAACTCGGCCTGGCGCGCGGCGCGTGAAATCGTCACGCGGCCCGATTCCAGCGGCTCACGCAGCACTTCCAGCACGCGGCGGTCGAACTCCGGCAGCTCATCGAGGAACAGCACGCCGTGATGGGCCAGCGAGATCTCGCCGGGCCGCGGCACGCTGCCGCCGCCCACCAGTGCGGCGCCGGACGAGGTGTGGTGGGGCGCGCGGAAAGGGCGCATCTTCCAGTCGCCGATGTCGAAGCCGCCCGTCAGCGACTGCACGGCAGCCGCTTCCAGTGCTTCGTCATCGGACATTGCTGGCAGCAGTCCTCCAAAACGCGACGCCAGCATGGTCTTGCCCGCACCCGGCGGACCGACCAGCAGTACCGAGTGCAGGCCGGCGGCCGCGACTTCCAGCGCACGCTTGACGGTCTGCTGGCCCTTCACATCGGCAAAGTCGGCGCTGCCCGCCGGGCCGGGCATGGGCTGGGGCAAATGGCGCGGCAGGCGCGCCTCGCCATCCCGTGCGCACAGATGGCGGCAGACGTCGAGCAGCGTCGCGGCGGGATAGATGCAGGCGTCGCTGACCAGCGCTGCTTCGTCGGCATTCCCGGCAGGCAGGATGAAGGCACGGCCGCCGGGACCACTGGCGCGGCGCATGGCGAAGGTCATGGCCAGCGCGCCGCGAATCGGGCGCAGTTCGCCGGTCAGCGACAGCTCTCCTGCAAACTCGTACCGGTCCAGCGTGCCGGCCGGTATCTGCTGCGAGGCGGCCAGGATGCCGAGCGCAATCGGCAGGTCGAAGCGGCCGGATTCCTTGGGCAGGTCGGCCGGCGCCAGGCTGACGGTGATGCGGTGCGCCGGCATCTCATAGCCCGCATTGTGGATCGCGGCCCTCACGCGGTCGCGCGCTTCCTTGACCTCGGTATCGGCGAGGCCGACGATGTGGAATGCAGGCAGGCCGTTCGCCAGGTGCACCTCGACATTCACTTCTGGCGCTTCCATCCCCGCCAGGGCGCGGCTTCTCACGACGGCAAGGCTCATCTCGGTCCTCCGCACGGCAATAACTGTGGCATCGTAGCCAATCCGCGGCGGCCGGCCTTGCGCCGCCACAAACCGGCCGTGATAGCATGTGCTGTCGTGTTACGGGAGCGCATCATGCTGACTCAGTCGGCAACATCCACGCTGCACCAGCAGCTGCAGGGCATGCGGCCTGCCTTGCTGCGCTTTGCAGTCCTGCAGCTGCGTAATGAGGCGCTGGCCGAGGATGCGGTGCAGGAAGCCCTGCTCGCGGTGCTGGAAAAGCCGGACCGTTTCGCGGGGCAGGCCTCGCTGCGCACCTATGTCACCGGCATCATGAAGCACAAGATCATCGATATCCTGCGCAGCACTGCGCGCGAGGTGCGGGTGGAGGTGTTCGATGAGGAGGGCGAGGAAATCATCGATGCCCTGTTCCAGCCGGACGGCCACACCTGGGATATGCCGCGCGATTGGGGCGATCCCGATGCGGCGCTGGAGCGCAAGGAATTCTTCAGCATCATGGAGCTCTGCCTCGAAAAACTGCCGCGCAACACGGCCCGCATGTTCCTCATGCGCGAGTGGCTGGAACTGGAAACCAGCGAAATCTGTAAGGAACTTGGCTGTTCCGCGTCTAATGCCTGGGTAATGCTATATCGCGCGCGCCTGCGGTTGCGGGAGTGTCTCGATCTGAACTGGTTCGGCCTGCAGCCGGACGGCAATCACGAAAGGGCTTGAGGCGATGATACGGAAACCGACCTGCAAGGAAGTTCACCGCCTGGTTTCGGAAGGACTGGACCGCAACCTCACGCTGACCGAGCGTTCACGGGTCCAGATGCACCTTCTGGTATGCCGCGCCTGCGACCGCTTCAACGGGCAAATGGGCCTGCTGCGCAAGGCGATGCAGCGTTTTGAAGTGCCGCTGGATGCCGATGACCGCAAGGACTAGCTGACGATCCAGCAAAAAGAAGCTGTAAGGCCGAAGGGGGGAACGCCGACTAAAGCGTGCCTACCCTGACGGAGCCCTATTTGACTGCGCTGGACCTGCCCCCCATTACGCCCACCTTGCACCGCCAGCTGGAATCCATGCGGCCCATGCTGCTGCGCTTCGCTCTGCTGCAGCTGCGCGACAACGGCCTGGCGGAGGATGCGGTGCAGGATGCGCTGCTCGCCGTGCTGGAAAAGCCGGAACGCTTCGCCGGCCAGTCTTCGCTGCGCACCTATGTAACGGGGATCCTGAAGCACAAGATCGTGGACGTGCTGCGCAAGGCTACGCGCGAGCGCCGTTTCGACGGCGAAGGCGAACAGGCCGAGGACGATGTGATCGACGCCCTGTTCCGGGCCGACGGCCACACCTATGATGCGCCCCGCAACTGGGGCGATCCGGATGCTGCGCTGGAACAGAAGGATTTCTTCCGCGTGCTGGAGCTTTGCCTGGAGCGCCTGCCGGAACAGACCGCACGCGTATTCCTGATGCGCGAATGGCTGGAAATGGATACCGAAGAAATCTGCGCGGCGCTGGGCTGCACCGCCTCCAACGCCTGGGTCATTTTGTACCGCGCGCGCATACGACTGCGCGAATGCCTGGACCTGAACTGGTTCGGCATGCGGCGTGTGTAAGGAATCCGGCGCCTGCGGCGACTATGCCTCAGCCGGTTCGAATGTCCGGCGTCCACACTACGACGAACTAAAGGAGAATCACAATGGAAAAGCGTCACGCACTGCTGGCTTCTGCCCTGGTAGCCGCCTGTACCCTCGGTATGTCCAGCGCCCACGCGGCCGATGACAAGGCAAAGGAGAAATGCTTCGGCGTTGCCAAGGCCGGCCAGAACGACTGCGCCAGCACCACCGGCGCGCATTCCTGCGCAGGCCAGTCGAAGAAGGACAACGATCCGACCGAATGGAAGTACGTGGCCAAGGGCACGTGCGAAAAGATGGGCGGCAAGATGGCCGCGCCGAAGTAAGCATCATGCGGAGCGTGCCGGCCAGGGTAATGGAACGCCGCGCCATGGCGGTCGGTGTCGGCCTGCGCGCTCCGCACTTCCAGGATTTCCTCGACCGGCGGCCTGCGGTGGACTGGATCGAGGTGCATACCGAGAACCTGTTCAACGGGCAGGGAAGGGATGCGCAGGTGCTGGAGCAGCTGCGCAGCGACTATCCCGTGAGCCTGCATGGCGTTGGCCTGGGGCTGGGCTCCGCCCATGGTTTCTCCACGCGCCACCTGCAGCGCGTGCGTGAGCTGGTGGAACGCTACCAGCCCTTCCTCGTTTCGGAGCATCTGTGCTGGGGCGCGGTGGAAGGGCGCCATCTGAACGACCTGCTGCCCATGCCACTGACGCGCGAAGCAGTGGAGCTGTTCTGCGACCGGGTGGACCAGGTGCAGGGTGTGCTGGGCCGCCGGATCCTGATCGAGAACGTATCCACCTACCTGCGCTTTCGCGGCGATGCCATGAGCGAAGCCGAATTCCTGGCCGAACTGGCGCGCCGTACCGGCTGCGCCATCCTGCTCGATGTGAACAACCTCTACGTCAACCAGTGCAACCATGGCGAGAATGCGCACATGGCGCTGCATGCGCTGTCCGGGGCCGCCATCGGCGAGATTCATCTGGCCGGCCACCTCGTCGCGCCGGATGCGGTGATCGACCATCATGGTGCGCCGGTAGACGACAAGGTTTGGGACCTGTATGCCTCGGCGGTGCGCAGTTTCGGCGCCGTGCCGACGCTGATCGAATGGGATACGGATATCCCGCCGCTGGATGTGCTGCTGGCCGAAGCGGAACACGCACGGCGCATCGGCGACCGGGTGCTGGCCGGGCCGACGGCATTTCCGCTGGCGGCAGCCCAGGGCCGCATGGCGGCCGCGCTGTTCGAGCGCGAACTGGCCGGCGCGGCGGCACCGCTGTTCGTGGGCGAACAGGAGGCGGTATGCCAGCGCCTGGCCCTGTACCGCGGCAACCTCGGCGCCAGCTGGACCAAGGTGCTGGCAGCTTCCTATCCTGTGCTGCAGCAACTGGTGGGCGAAGAGTATTTCGCAGCGCTGGCGCGTGCCTATGGCCGCGCCTGGCCTTCGCAGTCGGGCAACCTGGATGACTTTGGCGGACACTTCCCCGAATTTTTGGACAGCCACGCTGCTGCCGCCCAGTATCCCTACCTTCCCGATATGGCGAGGCTGGAGCGCGCCCTGGGCCGCGGCGCGGCCGGCGGTGGGCAGCGGCTGGAGGCGGCGCAGTTGCAGGGCCTGGCGCCGGAGGCGCTGGACAGCATGCGGCTGCGGCTGGCGCACGGCGTTGAGCTGTTCCATTCCTGCTGGCAGGTGGTGCCTGTCTGGCATGCACACCGTCCGGAAGCGGAGCTGCTGCTGCCGGATGATCCCGCCGGCGCCAGCTTCGCCGCCATTGTCCGGAGGGCGGGA
This sequence comes from Pseudoduganella rhizocola, assembly GCF_045984285.3. Classification (NCBI taxonomy): domain Bacteria; kingdom Pseudomonadati; phylum Pseudomonadota; class Betaproteobacteria; order Burkholderiales; family Oxalobacteraceae; genus Pseudoduganella; species Pseudoduganella rhizocola. Next base: position 110,861 of record NZ_JBJQIK030000014.1, on the reverse strand, counting down.
GCGGCCTGGCCGCTCCCGCTGGAGGCGGCATCGTTCGCGGCCCTGTCGGCGCTGCAGGACGGCGCCACGCTGGGCGGCGCGCTGGGCGGCGCGCTGGACGCCGCGCTGGCCTGCGATCCCCATGCCGACTTCGGCGCTTACCTGCAGCAATGGCTGCAGCATGGCCTGTTCGATGCGGCCTGCCATCTTATTCAGGAGTCATGATGCAGAAATTATTGGCCATGCACCGCCGTATCGGCGCTTTCGACGCGCAATTGGCGGAATGGGGCGGCGCCGCGCTTGGGCTGGCGCTGCGCTGCTATATCGGCTGGCAGTTTTTCAAGGCGGGCATGGTGAAGCTGGGCGACTGGGGGGCAACCCGGGAGCTGTTCCGGCTTGAATACCATGTCCCCCTGCTGCCGCCCGACCTGGCGGCCGTGATGGGCGCGGGCGGCGAGATAGTGTTGCCGCTGCTGCTGGCGCTGGGCCTGCTGTCCCGGCCGGCGGCGCTCGGCCTTTTCCTGGTGAACCTGATGGCGGTGCTGTCCTACCCCCAGCTGTTCGACTTCGCCTGCCCGGCGGCGGTCAACGACCACAAATACTGGGGCATGCTGCTGCTGGTGCTGGCCGTCTTCGGCCCGGGCCGGCTCTCGCTCGACCGCTGGCTGCAGCGCCGGGCCGGCTGAGCCTTACTTGTCGGCCGCGTTCGCGGCCAGCTTCGCCTCCAGTTCAGCGAGGCGCGTCTCCAGCAGTTCCAGACGGGCGCGGGTCTTGGCCAGCACCTGCGCCTGGATGTCGAATTCTTCGCGGGTCACCAGGTCCAGCTTGGCGAAACCCTGCGTCATCATCGCCTTCACATTCTTCTCAATGTCCTTCGCGGGCGAATTGTCGATTGCGTGCTGGATCTTCGACTGCAGGTCGGTGAGAAAGGCATTCATGTCCATCGTGGTGCTCCTGAGAGTATTTGCCGTTTCTGCACCGGATTGGTGCGCAAACGGCGATTATTTGGTGCGAAACCGGGCGCCTTATCCCTTTGGCAGCTATCAACGCAGCAACATTTGCTGGCACACATTCTGCTAAAGAGGTAGGTAGCCGGACGATCAAGCTGAATTTTAAACTGCATCCGCCATAAAAGTTCACTCCAAAACCAAAGGAAACCGCCATGAAACAGAAAACCAAGCATCTGCCTCTCGCCTCCGCAGTTATTTTTGCTCTGGCAACCATGGCAGGTGGAATGGTGCAGGCCCAGGAGGCCGCGGCCGCGCCGGAAGCCAAACCAGACAATGAGATCGTCTACAACATTGCCGTGACCAATGACTACCGCTTCCGCGGCTACTCGCAGACCCGCGCCCGGCCAGCTCTGCAAGGTGGCGCCGACTGGGTGCATAACCCGACCGGCTTCTACGCCGGCACCTGGGCCTCCACCATCAAGTGGGTAAAGGACGGTGGCGGCGATGCCAGCATTGAGTGGGATGTTTATGCGGGCAAACGCGGCAACCTGACGGAAGCGGTCAGCTACGACATCGGCGGCCTGGGTTATATCTATCCGTCGAATGACCTCAATCCCAGCGCGAACACTTTCGAGCTGTACGGCCAGCTGGGCTTCGGCCCTCTCAGCCTGAAATATTCGCACTCGCTGACTAACCTGTTCGGCTTTGCCGACAGCAAAAACAGCCAGTATTGGGATGCACAGCTGAACCGTGAAGTGGCCGATGGCTATATCTTCAACTTCCATGTGGGCCACCAGAAGGTGCGCAACCTGAGCGCCGCCTCCTATACCGACTGGAAGATTGGCGTGACCAAGGACTTCGGCATCGCAACTGTGGCGCTGGCTTATATCGACACCAGCACGTCTTTTTATGTGGCACCGACGGGGAAGAATCTGGGCAAGTCCGGCCTGATCCTGACCGTCTCCAAAACCTTCTGAACGCGAGGCTAGCATGAAACTCATTACTGCCATCATCAAGCCATTCAAGCTCGACGAGGTCCGCGAGGCCCTGTCGGCGATCAATGTGCAAGGCATTACTGTTACCGAAGTAAAGGGCTTCGGCCGCCAGAAAGGCCATACCGAGCTGTACCGCGGGGCCGAGTATGTGGTCGACTTCCTGCCCAAGACCAAGATCGAAGCCGCCGTGGACGACGCCATCGTCGAGCAGGCGATTGAAGCGATCGAAGGCGCCGCCCGTACCGGCAAGATCGGCGACGGCAAGATTTTCGTCTACAACCTGGAACAGGTCATCCGTATCCGTACCGGCGAGACCGGCAACGACGCACTCTAAGGGGAAACTGAATGAAGAAAACTATAACAAAGCTGCTTGCGGGGATGGCCGTGCTGCTGGCCGTGAGTGCAGGCGTTCCAAGCTGGGCACAGGATGCAAAACCGGCGGCGCCAGCCGCCAGTGCGGAAGCGGCGCCTGCGCCAGCAGCCGCAACGCCTGAAGCTGCGCCGGCCCCGGCCGCCGCCGCGCCTGCCGCCGCCGCTCCTGCGGCAGCACCGGCCGCGCCGACCGCCGCACCAACGCCGCAGAAGGGCGATACCGCCTGGATGTTCGTGGCCACGCTGCTGGTCATCCTGATGACGATTCCCGGCCTGGCCCTGTTCTACGGCGGCCTGGTGCGCTCCAAGAACATGCTGTCCGTGCTGCTGCAGGTCTTCATGATCTTCGCGCTCATCATCGTGCTGTGGTGCCTGTACGGCTATTCGATCGCCTTCACCGAGGGCAATGCCTTCTTCGGCAGCTTCGGCCGTGCCCTGCTGAACGGCATCTACGACCCGGCCGCGGGCGCATTTGCTTACGCCGCAACCTTCAGCAAGGGCGTGGTCATTCCTGAATTCATCTTCGTGGCCTTCCAGGGCACCTTCGCCGCCATCACCTGCGGGCTGATCGTGGGCGCCTTCGCGGAACGCGCGAAATTCAGCGCCGTACTGGTGTTCATGGTGCTGTGGTTCACCTTCGCCTACCTGCCGATCGCGCACATGGTCTGGTTCTGGACCGGTCCTGACCTGATCACCAGCGCCGAAACCTCGGCCACCGAAGCGGCCAAGGCCGGCTTCATCTGGCAGAAGGGCGCGCTGGACTTCGCCGGCGGCACCGTGGTGCACATCAACGCCGCCGTGGCCGGTATCGTGGGCGCCATCATGATCGGCAAGCGCGTGGGCTATGGCCGCGAATCCATGGCGCCGCACTCGCTGACCATGACCATGATCGGCGCTTCGCTGCTGTGGGTGGGCTGGTTCGGCTTCAACGCCGGCTCCGCGCTGGAAGCGGGCGACGTGGCCGCGCTGGCCTTCATCAACACCCTGATTGCCACCGCAGGCGCCACCGTGTCCTGGGTCTTCGGCGAATGGATCGCCAAGGGCAAGCCTTCGATGCTGGGCGGCGCGTCCGGCGCGGTGGCCGGCCTGGTGGCCATCACCCCGGCGGCCGGCTTCGTCGGCCCGATGGGCGGCTTGGTCATCGGTCTGCTGGCTGGTATCATCTGCCTGTGGGGCGTGAATGGCCTGAAGCGCATGATCGGCGCCGACGACTCGCTGGACGTATTCGGCGTGCACGGCGTGGGCGGCATCCTCGGCGCGATCCTGACCGGCGTGTTTGCATCGCCGTCGCTGGGCGGCCAGGGCATCTGGGACTATGTGGCCAACAAGGGTTCGGCTGAGTATTCGATCAGCGGCCAGGTCATCACCCAGGCGACTGCCGTGGGCATCACCATCCTGTGGTCGGGTATCGTGGCCATCATCGCTTACAAGCTGGTAGACATCGTGATCGGCCTGCGCGTGCCGGAAGAAGAGGAACGCGAAGGCCTGGACATCACCAGCCACGGCGAATCGGCATACCACTCCTGATTCCGCAGTCTGGAACGTCAAAGGCGCCCCATTGGGGCGCCTTTTTTGCTTTTCAGACCTTTAAATTGCCACTTTTGCCCCGATTTGGTGATTTCGCAAGGCTTAGCCGCAACTTAGAAGGATTGAAAGCATGGTTCCCCACCTCGTCACGGCCCTGACCGGACCGCTGCTCGACCTCGAAGAGAAAATCCTGGCCGCAACCCCCGCCATCGAGCGCTGGTTCCGCCTGGAGTGGCAGGAGCACACCCCGCCGTTCTACGCCTCGGTCGACCTGCGCAACGCGGGCTACAAGCTGGCGCCGGTGGACACCAACCTGTTCCCGGGCGGCTTCAACCAGCTGGCGACCGAAATGCTGCCGCTGTCGGTGCAGGCGGCCATGGCCGCAATCGACAAATACTGCCCGGATGCGCGCAATTTGCTGCTGATCCCCGAAGTTCACGAGCGCCATCCCACTTACCTGGAGAATGTGGCGCGGCTGATGCAGATTTTCCGCCAGACCGGCCTGCACGTGCGCCTGGGCACACTGAACCCCGAGATTACCCAGCCGACGCCGGTGGCGTTGCCTGATGGAAATATGCTGGTGCTGGAGCCGCTGGAGCGTTCGCCGAACGGGCGCCGGGTGGGGCTGAAGGATTTCGATCCCTGCACCATCCTGCTGAACAATGACCTGTCGGCCGGGATTCCTTCGATCCTGGAAAACATCCATGAGCAGAGCCTGCTGCCGCCGCTGCATGCGGGCTGGGCGCTGCGGCGCAAGAGCAACCACTTCAGCGCCTACGACGAGGTGGCCAAGAAGTTCGGCAAGCTGATCGGCGTGGACCCGTGGATGGTCAACCCCTTCCATGCCAAATGCGGCGAAGTGGACCTGCTGTGCGGGGAAGGGCAGGAATGCCTGGCGTCCAATGTGGACGCGGTGCTGGCCAAGATCCGCAAGAAGTACAAGGAATACGGGATGAAGGACCAGAAGCCCTTCGTCATCATCAAGCCGGATGCGGGCACCTATGGCAAGGGCATCATCAGCATCCGCGATGCGAGCGAGCTGAAGGACCTGAGCGAAGCGCAGCGCAAGAAGATGTCGGTGATCAAGGACGGCAAGGTGGTATCCGACCTGAACATCCAGGAAGGCGTGCCGACCTTCGAGCACATCCAGGACGCGGTGGCGGAGCCGGTGGTCTACATGATCGACCGCTACGTGGTGGGCGGCTTCTACCGCATCCATGCCGAGCGCGGCGTGGACCAGAACCTGAATGCGCCGGGCTCGCAGTATGTGCCGCTGGCCTTTGCCCAGCAGCACGCCGTGCCCGACCTGAAAGCCAAGCCCGGCACGGCAGCGCCGAACCGCTTCTACGTCTACGGGGTGGTAGCCCGCCTGGCGCTGCTCGCCGCCTCCCTCGAAATGGAACGCACCGACCCCAACCCCGAAGTTTACTGACACCCTGGGGTCAGGCACCAGGCTGTCAGTATGACAAGCGGTGCCTGACCCCATGGTGTCACGGGGGCGGCTGATCTCGGCTAGAATCAGCTATTACTTCGAATGGATGTGCCAATGAAAATCGCCTTTCTCGCTGATCCGCTGAGCAGTTTTAAGATTTACAAGGATTCCACTTTCGCCATGATGAGCGAGGCGGCGAAGCGGGGGCATGAGGTGTATGCCTTCCAGCAGCGCCATATGGCCCTGCGCGACGGCGTCGTCACCGCTTTCGTGGCGCGCATTCACCTGACCGGCGATAGCGACGAATGGTACCGGGCAGAGGATGCCGTCGATGTGAAGCTGTCGGAGTTCGATGCCATCATCGAGCGCAAGGACCCGCCCTTCAATATGGAGTACGTGTACGGCACCCAGCTGCTGGAGCAGGCCGAGCGCCAGGGGGCGCGCGTGTTCAACAAGGCTTCCGCCATCCGTGACCATAACGAGAAGCTGTCCATCGCCCAGTTCCCGCAATTCACGTCGCCGACCCTCGTGACTTCCGATGAGACCCGCCTGCGCGACTTCCACGCCGAGCATGGCGATGTGATCTTCAAGCCGCTGGACGGCATGGGCGGCGCCGGCATCTTCCGCGTCAAGGCCGATGGCCTGAACCTGGGCTCCATCATCGAAACGCTGACCAATAACGGCCACACTACCATCATGGCCCAGCGCTACATCCCCGATATCGTGAAGGGCGACAAGCGCGTGCTGGTCATCGGCGGCAAGCCGGTGCCGTTCTCGCTGGCGCGCATTCCGCAGGCGGGCGAGGTGCGCGGCAACCTGGCGGCCGGCGGTACCGGCGTGGCCCAGCCGCTGACGGCGCGCGACCGCGAGATCGCCGAGGCCATCGGCCCCGAACTGGCCTCCCGCGGCCTATTGCTGGTAGGATTGGACGTAATCGGCGATTACCTCACCGAGGTAAACGTCACCAGCCCGACCTGCTTCCAGGAGATCACCCAGCAGACCGGCTTCCAGGTTGCCGCGATGTTCATCGATGCGGTGGAAGCGGCGGTGCAGGCGGGCCACTAAGGAAGCTTATGGTAGGCATATTGTTAATGACTCACGCGCCGCTCGGACAGGCCTTCCTGGCAGCCGTGGCCCATGTGTTCCGCGGCCCCACCGAACGCCTGGAGGCAATCGATGTGGTGGCCGACCAGGACCTGAACGAGGTGCAGTCGCTGGCGGCCGCCGCGATCAAGCGCCTGGACGACGGTTCCGGCGTGCTGGTGATCACCGACGTGAAGGGCGGCACCCCCGCCAACTGCTGCAACAAGCTGGCCGATGCCGGCCGCGTGGAAGTCATCGCCGGCATCAGCCTGCCGATGCTGCTGCGCGCGATCACCTACCGCACCGATACGCTGGATGTGGTGGTGGAGATGGCGCTGGCCGGCGCGCAGAGCGGCGCGGTGCGCGTCGATAACAGAATAAGGGTCGGCACGACCTGACGTGCCGCCGTTCAAGCGGCGGCGATTGCTGGGCATCCTGATTGAGAAAACGACAGAACAGAACATGATTCAACAAGAACTCGAAATCATCAACAAACTCGGTCTGCATGCGCGAGCCTCCGCAAAATTCACCCAGCTCGCCGCCAAGTACAAAAGCGATGTCTGGCTCACCCGCAATGCGCGGCGCATCAACGCCAAGTCCATCATGGGCGTGATGATGCTGGCTGCCGGCAAGGGCGCCAAGGTCACGCTGGAGGCGGATGGCCCGGATGAACAGGATTGCATCAACGCGCTTGCCGCACTGGTTAACGACAAGTTCGGCGAAGGCGAGTAATGCCGTTTGACCGTTCTTCCTTTTTTCCAGGTCCACCCATGGCATCGTTCACACTGCACGGAATTCCAGTCTCGCGCGGCATAGCGATAGGCCGCGCCCACCTGCTGGCGCCCGCGGCGCTGGATGTGAAGCATTACCTGATCCAGGAAGAACACGTTGAAGCGGAAGTGGCAAGGCTGCAGGAGGCGCTGGCCGCCGTGCACGTGGAACTGCAGACGCTGTGGAACGAGCTGCCCAAGGATGCGCCGACCGAGCTGGGCGCCTTCATCGACGTGCATGTGCTGATCCTGTCCGATCCCATGATTTCGGAGGCGCCGCTCGACATCATCCGCACCCGCCACTACAACGCGGAGTGGGCGCTGGTGACGCAGATCGAGGAGCTGTCCGCCCAGTTCGACGAGATCGAGGATCCCTACCTGCGCGAGCGCAAGGCCGATATCCAGCAGGTGGCCGAGCGCGTGCTGAAGAAGCTGATGGGCAGCGAGCCGCTGCAGATTACGCGGCCGGAAGAGGATGACGAGTTCGCGGCCAAGATGATCGTGGTGGCCCACGATATCTCGCCGGCCGACATGCTGAAGTTCCGCGACGGCTCCTTCATCGGCTTCGTTACCGATGTGGGCGGCCAGAACTCGCATACCGCCATCGTGGCGCGCAGCCTGGATATCCCGGCCACCGTGGGCGTGTCGCAGGCCTCGCGCCTGATCGAGCAGGACGACTGGGTCATCATCGACGGCGAAGCGGGCGTGGTCATCGTCAGCCCCAGCGCGCTGGTGCTGGAGCAGTACCGCGAGCGCCAGCAGGCCGGTGTCAAGGCGCGCAAGAAGCTCAACAAGCTGAAGAAAACCCCGGCCGTCACCAGGGACGGCACGGCCATCACGCTGCTGGCCAATATCGAACTGCCGGACGATTGCGGCCCGGCGCTGGAGGCGGGCGCCAACGGGGTGGGCCTGTTCCGCTCCGAATTCCTGTTCATGGGCCGCGCCGGCAATATGCCGTCCGAGGACGAGCAGTTCGAACAGTACCGCAAGGCCGTGGTGGCGATGAAGGGCCGCCCCGTCACCATCCGTACCCTGGACATCGGCGCCGACAAGCCGCTCGATCCTACCGAACATACGGCCCTGAACCCGGCCCTCGGCCTGCGCGCCATCCGCTACTGCCTGTCCGAGCCCCAGCTGTTCCTGACGCAGCTGCGCGCCATCCTGCGCGCATCCGCCTTCGGCAAGCTGCGCATCCTGATTCCGATGCTGGCGCATGCCTTCGAGATCGACCAGTCGCTGGCCATGATCGAGCAGGCCAAGGCGCAGCTGCGCGAGGCCAATATCAAGTTCGACCCGCAGGTGGACGTGGGCGCGATGATCGAGATTCCGGCGGCCGCGCTGGCGCTGCCCATGTTCGTCAAGCGCATGAACTTCCTGTCCATCGGCACCAATGACCTGATCCAGTACACGCTGGCCATCGACCGGGTTGATTACGAGGTGGCGCACCTTTACAATCCCCTGCATCCCGCCGTGCTGCAGCTGATCTCCATGACGATCGCCGCCGGCCACAAGGCGGGCATCGATGTCGCCGTGTGCGGCGAGATGGCGGGCGATGTGAAGCTCACCCGCCTGCTGCTCGGCATGGGACTGAAAGAATTCTCGATGCACCCGGCCCAGCTGCTGTCGGTGAAGCAGGAGATCCTGAACAGCGATATGTCGCTGATCGTGCCGCAGACCCGCAAGATCCTGCGCTCGATGGAACCGAATGTGATCGCCGACGCCGTGCTGGCCTTGCAAGCGATGTAAGAAAGCCTGCGGAACCCATCCTCGCGGTTCCGCATCCTAAACGGCCCGTGGGGCCACAGCAGTACCTAGTTCACTTTTAACCCTCATGTCCTCGATAGGAATTGTCGCTCCGCAGACCATGGAATTTGCGGAACCCCTGCAGTTGCAAAGCGGCGCAACGCTGCGCGGCTATACGCTGATGTATGAAACCTATGGCGCCCTGAATGCCGACCGGTCCAACGCCGTGCTGGTGTGCCATGCGCTGAACGCCTCGCACCACGTGGCCGGCTACTATGCCGACGACCCGAAGAACGTGGGCTGGTGGGACAATATGGTCGGTCCCGGCAAGCCGCTCGATACCGATAAGTTCTTCGTCATCGGCATCAATAATCTCGGCTCCTGCTTCGGCTCCACCGGCCCGATGCACACCAATCCGGCCACCGGCAAACCTTACGGCGCTGCCTTCCCCGTGGTGACGGTGGAAGACTGGGTGAATGCCCAGGCATTGCTGGCCGACCGCCTCGGCATCAGGCAGTTCGCCGCCGTGATGGGCGGCTCGCTGGGCGGCATGCAGGCGCTGGCCTGGAGCATCATGTACCCGGACCGCCTGCGCCATTGCGTGGTGATCGCCTCCACGCCCAAGCTGTCGGCCCAGAACATCGCCTTCAACGACGTGGCCCGCCAGGCCATCCTGAGCGACCCGGATTACCGCGGCGGCGACTTCTATGAGCACGGCGTGGTGCCGAAGAACGGCCTGAAAGTGGCGCGCATGATCGGTCACATCACCTACCTGTCGGACGATGACATGGCGGAGAAGTTCGGCCGCAAGCTGCGCGACATGGCGGAAACGGGCAGCTACAAGTTCGGCTTCGGCATCGATTTCGAAATCGAATCGTACCTGCGCTACCAGGGCGACAAGTTCTCCGAGTACTTCGATGCCAACACCTACCTGCTGATCACCAAGGCGCTGGACTATTTCGACCCCGCGCGCGTGCATGACGGCGACCTTGCGAAGACGCTGGCCGGCACCAAAGCGAAATTCTTCCTCGCTTCCTTCACCACCGACTGGCGCTTCTCGCCCGAGCGCAGCCGCGAAATCGTGGAGGCGCTGCTGTGCAACCGCCGCGAAGTGACCTATGCCGAAATCGATGCGCCGCACGGCCACGATGCCTTCCTGCTTGACGATTCGCGCTACATGAATATGGTGCGCGCGTATTACGGACAAGTGTGGAACGACATCAGCAAGGAGGCAGCATGACTTTCGACGATCTGCGCCAGGCGCGTCCCGATCTCGCCTTCATTGCGCACTGGGTGAAGCCCGGCGCGCACGTGCTGGACGTGGGCTGCGGCGATGGCGTGATGATGGAATACCTGCAGAGCGACAAGCAATGCAGCGGCTACGGCCTGGAACTGGCGGACGACAAGGTGCTGGAAAGCACACGGCGCGGCGTGCGCGTGATCCAGCAGGATATGGAGAAGGGCCTCGGCATCTTCGGCGACAACTCCTTCGACACGGTGCTCTGCCTTTCCTCGCTGCAGATGATGAAGCATGTGGAAGACCTGCTGCGCGATATCGTGCGCGTGGGCCGTGAAGCCATTGTGTCCTTCCCCAACTTCGCCTACTGGCCGCACCGCGTGGCGCTGCTGAAAGGGCGCATGCCGGTGTCCGAGTCGCTGCCCTACGAGTGGTATGACACGCCGAACGTGCGCTGCGCCACCATCAAGGACTTCCGCGACCTGGCCGAAGAAGTGGGCCTGGATGTGCTGGAGTGCATCGCCCTGCAGGAAGGCCGCATGGTCGGCTTCCTGCCCAACCTGCGCGGCGACCTGGCCGTGTTCAGGCTGCGCAAGAAGGGCGCGCAGTAAGCTGTGCTATCGTGTGACGTGCCATGGCAATCTTTGTCAAAATGCCATGGCCGTCCCGAGACTATGCAATGAAGAACCTGAAACGTACTGCCGCCTTCCTGACACTCGCCACGTGCATGCAAGCCGCACCGGCACAGCAGCCTTTACCCCGCCAGCCCACCGACGGCATTCCCGTCACGAAGCTGTCGCCGCTGCGCCTCGCCGCGTCGGCGGACCAGATCGAGCAGCAGTCCAGCCTCCAGTACACGCAACTGCTGCAGCAGGCCAGCCAGCAGAACGCGCTGTTTCCCGATAACCATCCGCAGGTGCAGCGCCTGCGCGCCATCGCGAAGCGCATCATTCCGCATGTGGCGCGCTGGAATCCGGAAGCGCCGAACTGGAAATGGCAGGTCAACCTGCTGAACTCCGACCAGGTGAATGCCTTCTGCATGCCGGGCGGGCGCATCGCCTTCTACACCGGCATCCTCACCAAGCTCAATCTCACTGACGATGAAGCGGCGATGGTGATGGGGCACGAAATCGCGCACGCGCTGCGCGAACACGCCGCCAAGCGCACGGGAGAATCGCAGCTGGCGTCGGTCGCCAGCAAACTCGCCAGCCTCGGTCTGTCTGCCTATTTCGGCATCGACCCGCGCCTGACCGATGCGGCTGCAGGCACGGCGGCCAAACTGACCATCCTCAAGTTCTCGCGCGGCGAGGAAACGGAAGCGGACCTGGTGGGCATGGACCTTGCCGCGCGCGCCGGCTTCGATCCCCGCGCAGGCATCACGCTGTGGCAGAAGATGGGCGCCTCGAATTCGCGCCGCCCGATCGAGTTCATTTCCACCCACCCCAGCGGCGAGTCGCGCATCAATGAGATGAACAAGGCCATGCCGCTGGTGCTGCCGGTGTATGCGCGCACGCGCGGCACCACGGCGGCAGCGCTGCCGCCTTACCGCACCACGCCGCTGCCCAAGTCCTGAATGTCCTCCACCGTCAAGTTCCACGGCAGGGCGCCGCTGCCCATGCGCGACGGTGTCACGCCCAGCTATCTGTGGCTGCCGGAAGGGGATTGGCCGGACATGATCAGCTTCATGGCGGCCAACTATCCGGCGGTGACGGATGCGCAGTGGCGCGAGCGCATGGCGCGCGGCGATGTGGTGGACGCGGAAGGCAGGCCGCTGCGGCCGGACAGCCCCTACAAGCGCGGCCTGCGCATCTTTTATTACCGCGAGCTGGAACAGGAGACGCCGATTCCCTTCGAGGAGGAGCTGCTGTACCGGGACGAACATATCCTGGTGGTGGACAAGCCGCACTTCCTGCCCACCATTCCCAGCGGCCGCTTCCTGAAGGAGACCTTGCTGGTGCGCCTGCGCCGCAAGCTGGGCATAGAGGACCTGGCGCCGATCCACCGGCTGGACCGCGAGACGGCGGGGCTGGTGGTGTTCTCCTCCAACCTGGACAGCCGCGGCGCCTACCAGTCCTTGTTCCAGAAACGCCTGGTGCAGAAAGAGTATGAAGCGCTGGCCGGTCCGCTGCCGGGCCGCGAATTTCCCTTTACCTACCGCAGCCGCATGGTGGAAGGCGACAAGTTCTTCACGATGAAGGAGGAACCGGGCGAGCCGAATTCGGAGACGATGATCGATGTGGTGGAGCAGCGCGGCGCGCACGTGCTGTACCGCCTGTGGCCGCACACGGGGCGCCAGCACCAGCTGCGCGTGCACCTGGCCGCGCTGGGCATTCCCATTGTGAACGACGCCTTCTATCCGGTGGCGCTGCCCTGCAAGCAGGACGACGTGTCATCGCCCCTCAAGCTGCTGGCGCGCGCCATCAGCTTCCCCGATCCGCTGACCGGTGAGCTGCGCTACTTCGAAAGCCGGCGCAGCCTCTGATCAGGCGCCGTAGTCGGGCGTGCCAACGAGCGTGATGGCGTCCGCGATCTCGAGCGTGATGTTGTTGGCGGTATAGCTGTGGTAGCCGCCGCTGCTGCCGGTCGCGAGCCATGCCAGGTTGCCGATATTGACCGAATTCGCCGCGCTGCCGTCGATGCGCAGGCTGGTGATGCCAAGGCCAAATACCGCGGCGGAACTCAGCACGCTCAGTGAGCTGGTGTCGGCCAGGTCGATCCGCTCAATGTTATGCACCTTGCCGGCCCAGTCGCTGGCGTTCGCCGCCGTGTTGCCCATCACCACCAGCGCATCGGTGCCGCTGCCGCCATCGATGTAGCTGAATGGATCGGACAGCGCGATCGAGTCGTCGCCGCCGCGCGTGAACAGCACGCTCTGGCCGCCGCTGGTGCTGGTGCCGTCGTTGTACTCCGACACCACCGTCACGACGGACGAACCGGAAACGCCGCTGATGGCGTCGCCGATATTGCCGGCCGAGTCCACCACGCGCATCTGCAGCACGCTGAAAGGACCGTAGGGGCTGATGAATGACCAGTAGTCGCCGCTCTGGTTCCCCTCCAGCCAGGTACCGCCGCCATTGACTGAAAACTGGATGCGCGTACCGGTAATGTCGCCGTCGAGGCGGGCTTCAACCAGGCCGGTGCTGGTGTTAAAGGTCAGCACATCCATGTCCAGCACGGCCGTTGGCGGATCGGTATCCGGCACCACAGTCACGGTCAGCGTGGGGCTTTCCGCCGTGTTACCGGCTACATCGCTGACGCGCACATGGAGCTTGTGGGAGCCCTCAGCGAGGGTGGTCAGCGCGATGTCGATGTCGTCGATGTTGCCGTAGCTGTCGAAATCGGAAGCGGTGATGGTATGCGCGCCCAGCACGTCGCCGTTTTCATGGACGATGTTGACGACGTCGCCTGCGCGGTAGCCGCTTTCAGTGGCCAGCAGGGCGCGCACTGTGAGGTTGGTATTCGTCGTGATGTTGTCGGAGTTGCTGGCGCCGTCGTCGCTGCTGGACAGCAGGTCGGGGGCGCTGCCGAGGCCCGGGGCGGTGTTATCGATGGTCACCGTGAAGTAGCTGCTTGGGTTGCCCACGTTGCCCGCGCCATCCACGATACGGGTACTGATCTGGTGGGTGCCAAGCCCTGGCGTGATCGAGATGCCCTGGTTCAGTGTGCCGTTCTCGAAATCGCTCGCGGTCAGGGTGTGGGAGCCGAGTACGGTGGCGCTGGCATTAATCAGTTCGATGCGGTCACCCACATGCAGGGTGGGGATGTCGGGGGCCGAAATCATCGGCGTTACCGTGATGCTGGTGGCATTGGTGATGCCGTCCGCGATGCCATGGTCGTCCGCGGCCTCCATCTCCGGCGGCGAGCCCAGCGTGGGCGCCGTGGTCTGGTACACGACGTTGGTGTGGATCTCCTCGCCGTAGCCGGTAGGCGTGTGAACGCGCGCTACCACCAGGTGGTCGCCGCTGGTCAGCGTGGCGTCCAGCGACCAGGTTGTGCCGCTGACGTGGGCGACGGTCCAGGAGCTGCCGCCATCCAGCGACACTTCAATGAACTGGCCGGCGTACAGAGCGCCGTCGAAGCTGCCGGAGAAGGTCTGCGCCGCGACATTGGTAACGCCGTCCGCTGTGCCGCTGTCATTGCTGATGACGATGGTATGCAGCACGGCATCCAGGCCGAAATGCACGATGGTGTCCGCCACCAGCGGATGGGTGGTGGTGATGTTGCCGGCCGTGTCATACAGGAAGCCCAAAGACTCAAGCCGGTAGTGCGCGCCGTCGGCCAGCGCCGCCGTCAGCGTGACTTGCAGCGTGCTGGTCTCGGGAACCTCGGCCATCATCGCGGGCGTGATGGTGATCTCGCTGTTGTTGTCGAGGTTGATCAGCTTGAAGCCGGCCGGCCGCACGACTTCGCTGAAGTGCAGGTACAGCTTGGTCAGGTCGCTGCTGGTCTCCATGCCCTCGAAGTAGGCCGAGCTGCGGTCAATGCGCAGGTCCATGATATCGTTGCTGTGGCGGAGATTGCCGGCGACATCGCTGACGGCCACCGTCAGCGGGAAATGGCCGTCGGTGCTTTCGCCGAAATCATGGTCGGGGTCGAAGCTGAGATGGAAGGACAGCTTGCCGTAGCCCGCCAGGTCGGCTGCCGTGACCACGTGGGAAGCGCCGCGTTGCGGACCCAGTTCGTAGCCCTCATAGCCATCGTAGTAGAGATCGCGCAGGCTGATGATGTCGCCCGCCTGCAGGCCGCTCATATCATGCAGGTCCACATCGATGACGACGTCGGTGTACTGCGTGGCGCCATCGCCGGTATCGCCGGTATCGCTGCCGATATTGAGGGAGAGGGCGGCGTTATAGGGATCCCACTCCGGGGCCGTGTAGTCGATGACGAAGGTATTGGTCTGCGAGCCCTTCACCGCATCGCTGCCGGACACCAGGCGAGCCGTGATGGCGCCCGTGCCATTCAGTTCAGCATTCACCCAGAAATAATCCGGGCCTTCGTCTTCTTCACGGTGAGCGGTGACCCAGCTGCCGTTAACAAACACTTCCACCCGGTCGGTGGCGAGCGGCTCCTCGGACAGGTCGATATAGATGGTCTGCCAGCCTTCGTTCGTCACCAGGTCGCTGTTGCTGACGCCGCTGTCCCATTCAAAGCTGATCGTCAGGTCGACCGGGATCACAGGCGTGAAGTGGTAGCCGCCGGTTTGGGCAAGCCCGGTAAAAGTGGCGTTGCCCGTGTCCAGCACGGCGCCCGCGTCGATGACCACATGGTAATCCAGGCCCAGCTTCAGGTTCTCGCTGGGGTTGATGGTCAGCGTGCTGCCATTGATGCTCACTTCCGGGCTGCCGATGTCGATGACGCGCGTGTCGGAGGCGCCCACGATGCGGGTGTGCAGGCTGCCGTCGCGCCCCGTGTACGTCTGCGTGATGCCATCGGTAATGGTGATCTTGCCGCTGCCTGCATGGATTGCGCCGCTGAATTCGAAGGCAATATCGCCCGATGTCGTTAGCGGTCCGGACGGAGTGGTAACGGTGAGTGAGGATTTGGGCGGAAAATCGGCAGGCATGACAGCTCCGGAGAACACAATGGCGGTTGCATATCATAACAAAAACGCACCGTCAGTTTTCCTTTTGGAAACAATTTTTTCCTGCCGCTGTGGCGTTGCCGCCACGCATGGCACCCGGCCGGCCCTCAGGCCAGCAGGATGGTATCGCCGACGATGCTCAGGTTATCCGCCACGCGCAGCGTCGTGCCGCCGAGCAGGAAGACGTGGTAGCCGGCTACGGGCAGCAAGTCCAGCAGCCAGTTGTGATGGCCGATGTCCACCGTGCCGGAGCTGCCTTCAATGGTGAGCATGCCGCCGGCGATGGCGCCGGCGTTCGCCGGGCTGTAGGCCATCAGCGTGTTGATGCCGCTGCCGAGGTCGATCACCTCTACGCTGTCGAGTTTGCCGGCCAGGCTGGCCAGGTCCAGGCTTTGCCCGCTGCCCGTGATGTGCAGGGTATCGGTGCCGGAGCCGCCTTCGAAGCGCAGGAAGCCGGCATCGGCGCTGTCCAGCGTGTCGGCGCCGCCGTTGCCGAGCACGACAGCGCCGCTGCTGCCGGTGAAGCTGCCGGCGTAATTGTCGCCCACGTAGACCGGCGCGCCGCCCAGGTTGCCTGCCACGTCGCTGATCTGCACGCCGAGGTAGCCGCCCGTGCCCACGCCCGCATTGTGCGCATGCCATTTGCCGTCGCCTTCCAGCACCGCCTGCTGCCAGCTGCTGCCGCCGTCGGCACTGTATTCCACGATTGCGCCGGACGAGAGGCCGCTGGCGGCGATGGCGATATCGCTGTCGATGGCGAAGTTGTAGTCCAGGGTGCCGGCCGGCGCCGTGGTGTCCACGGTAAAGGCCGCGCTATTGCTGGCGACGGCGCTTGGCGCTTCCGAGGCATTCCATTGCTGGATCTTTACCTGGCCTGCAGCGTACGTGCCCTCGGCCAGCGTGAAGCTGCTGCCGCTGCCGTCAAGCCAGGTGCTGCCGCCATTGGTCGAGTATTTCCAGTGGCCGCCGGACTCCAGCCCGGATACGGAGAAGCTGCTGTCGGCCGTGATGCGGTCGGCGCCGTAGCCGCCGCTCATCGGGCTGCTGTCGGTGAAGACCATGGCCGGCGTGGCGACTGCGGAAACCGTGTTGCCCAGCAGGCTGATGCCGCTCTTGACCAGCAGGCTCATGCCGCCCGCGGTCAGGGTGCTGTAGCCGGCGCTGGTGCCGCCCAGCGTCCACAGGCCTTCGCCGATGTCCAGGATGCTGCCGCTGTCGCCGTCGATCTTCAGGGTGCTGCCGCCGGCAATGGCCTGCAGCGCCGCCGCGTCGTGCACGGTCAGCGAATTGCCGCTGCCGAGGGCAATGGTTTCCACGTTCAGCAGCTTGCCCTGCCAGCCGGCGGCATCCAGATCGAGACCGCTGCCGGACAGGCGCAGCGTGTCGCTGTCGCCGCCGCCGTCGATGTAGCGGAAGCTGCCGTCGGCGGTGGAGAACAGGTCGTTGCCGCCGCGCGCCAGCAGGATGCTGTCGTGGCCGGTGGCAAATTCGCTGCCGCCGTAGCCGTCGCCGATGAAGACCGTATAGGCGCCGGGCGCCGCGGCGAAGCCGTTGTCGGCCACGTTGCCCGCCAGGTCGGCCACGCGCAGGCCGATGTAGCCGCCCATGGCCAGATTGCCGGACGCCGTCCACACCGTGTGCACCCCGTCGGGCGTCGCGCTGCTCCAGCTGCCGCCGCCATCCAGCGTGTACTGCACCAGGGCGCCGCCCACCGTGCCGCCGAGGCGGATATCGCCGATGGTGAGGCTGGTGGCGCCGAGGCCGAAGAAGTTGTCCACTTCGGCGAAGTCGATGGTGGCCGTGGGCGCGCTGCTGTCGATGGTGATGGCGGAACCGTTGCTGACGATGGCGCTGTAGTTATTGTCGGCGGTCCACTGCTGCACCTTGATCTGGCCCGCGGCGTAGCTGCTGTTGGCCGCCAGGTGCAGGTGGGCGTCGCTGCTGTCGCCCCAGGTCCAGCTGGCGCCGCCGTCCAGCGAATACTTCCAGCGGCCGCCGCTGTCCAGGCTGCCGATGTTCAGCTGGCCGTTGCTGGTGATGAAGTCGCCGCCGGCGCCGGTGTCGTCCTGCAGCGCGAGGGTCGGGTCCAGCACGATGGTGCCGGTCGCGGTGGTGGTAAAGCTGAGCACCACATCGTCCACCTCATAGACCTTGTTGCCCGCGTAGTCGCCCAGGCCGCTGCTGGCCGTCAGCGTGTAGTGGGTGCTGTTCTGCAGGCCTGCATGCAGCAGGATGTCCAGCGCGTGCGTGGCGCTGTCATACATGTAGTGGCTGGGCGCAGCCTCGCCGTTGAATTCCTGGACTTCGGTGCCCGCGTCGTTGGCGAGGCGGAAGCTGGTGCCCACGTTGAGATACACGTCCTCATCGAAGCGCAGCGTGATGGCGGCCAGGTTGGCGCCCGTGCCGGCGGCGGTTGGCGTGGTGCTCACCACCACCGGCGCCGTGTGGTCGACGCGGATATCCAGCGCATCGCTGGCCGCGCCGTGGCCGCTCTGCGCCAGGTTGCCGATGCGGACCTTGATCGAGTGCGCGTCGCCCTGTGAAATCGAGCCATCGATGAGATCGATGGTGAGGTTCCCAGCCAGATACTGGCCTGACGCGCCGAGGTCGGCCGCCGTCAGCACATAGTGGCCCAGCACAATATTGTCGTTGCTGTTGTCGAAGATCTCGACCACATCGCCGGCCTGCAGGCCGGTCACGCCGGCCATGTCCACGCGCAGCGTGGGCTGGCTTTCGGCGGTCAGGTTGTCGGTATGGCTGTAGCCGGTGTCGCAGCCGTCCAGCAGATCCAGGCGGTCGCCGGACAGGCTGGCGGACGGTGCGCCGGTGTCCACCTGGTAAGCCTTGCTGGTGATGGCTTTCACGGTGCTGCCGCTGGCATCCACGATGCGCGTCTGCACCACGCCGCTGTCGCCCAGCGTGACGCCGCTGCGCGCCCACTGCGTGCCGTCCCACAGGGCATCGGCCCAGTTGCCGTCGATGCCGATCTGGATCTTGTCGCCGCCGCTCAGCGCGGCGCCGTAAGTCACGCGCACGGTCTGGCTGGCGTAGCGGGTGATGAAGTCGGTGGCGGAGTAGCCGCTGTCGCTGCTCAGGGTGGTGCTCAGCGTGACGGCCGAGCTGAACGCCACCGAGGCGCCGCTGCCGATGGCATTGCCCGCCGTGTCCTGCTGCGCGCCGGAGGCATTGAAGCTGATGCTGCCGCTGCCCGCCAGGTTGGTGCTGGTGAAGGTGCCGGTCCAGGTAAGGCCATCCGCAGACACGCTCAGGCCGTCCAGGTGGCCGCCTACCGTGCTGAAATCGGCGGCGCTCAGCGGCGCCTGCAGTTTTTCCGTCAGCACCAGGGTCAGGGTGGCGGTGTCGCCTGCTTCCAGCGACGTATCGCTCAAGGCCAGCGAGGCCACCGCCGGAGCGATGGCGTCCACCTTGTATTCCTGCTCCAGCGCCGAGGTGCTGGTGCTGCCGTTGCTGACGCGCGCCGCCAGCGTGTTGCTGCCCGCCGGCAGCGTGCCCACCAGCGACCAGCTGCCGCTGGCGGCGCTCGCCGTGTGCCAGCTGGCGCCGTTGTCGAAAGAGACCTCCACATATTCGCCCGCATGCAGGGTGCCGCTGTAATTGCCGCTGATGGACTGCACGCTGTGCGCGGTGATGAAGTCGCTGCTGCTGGCGCCGGTGTCGTCGCTGATGTCGATCGAGGTCACGGTGGCGTTCAGCAGTACCGGCGCGCTGGTCTCGAAGTGGAACTGGCTGGTGTCGCTGAGGCCGCTGAAGGCATTGCCGGCGATGTCCGTGATGGCGCCCTTGGTGGCCGTGACCGAGTAGTTCAGGCCACCTTTCAGCGGCGCGTCCAGCGTGATGGTGACGGTGTTGCCCGAGATGCTGACCTGGCCGTCCGCCACCGGGAACGTGCGCGTGTCGCTGGCGCCCACGATGCGGCTGCCGGGCTGGCCGTCGCGCCCGATATAGGACTGCGTGATGCCGTCCGTCACCGTGAAGCTGCCCGTGCCCGCTTTTACCGCCTCGGTGAACTGCAGCACGATGACCGTCCCCACGGCCACGCCGCTGCCGTTATTGGACGGCGAAACGCTCAGCAGGTTGGGGGCGGTGGTGTCGAGGGTGGGCATGATGACTCCGGATGGGAAAGCAGGTTCGGTACGTCATCATATGAAGACTGCCAGAAATTTGCTCTACAGAAATGTCCCGACTTTGTCGCGATTATGTAATCGCGACAAGCAAGCTTAATTAAATGCTACTGGATCAGCGCGGATAATCGATGATCAGCGGCGCGTGGTCGCTGAAGCGCTCATCCTTGTACACATGGACCGTTTTGGCGCAGCCGGCAATGCCCGGGGTCGCCACGTGGTAGTCGATGCGCCAGCCCACGTCCTTTGCATAGGCCTGGCCGCGGTTGCTCCACCAGGTATAGTGCGCTTCGTTCGGCGCCAGGCCGCGGTGCACGTCCACGAAGCCCACTTCATCGAACACACGGGTCAGCCAGGCGCGTTCCTCGGGCAGGAAGCCGGAATTCTTCAGGTTGCCCTTCCAGTTCTTCAGGTCGATTTCCTTGTGCGCGATATTCCAGTCGCCGCAGATCACCACTTCCCGCCCTTCGGCGCGCAGCTGCATCAGGTGCGGCAGGAACAGTTCCATGAAGCGGAACTTGGCTTCCTGGCGTTCCGGCGAGGAGGAGCCGGAAGGGCAGTACACCGAAATGATGGTGAGGTCGCCGAAATCGGCGCGCACATAGCGGCCTTCGGCATCGAATTCAGGGCTGCCGAAGCCGATCTTGACGGTATCCGGCGCAATCTTGCTGTAAATGCCAGTGCCCGAATACCCCTTCTTCTCCGCATAGTGGAAATGGCCATGGTAGCCATGGGGATTGAGGAACTCCTCGGTCATGTCGCCGGCCTGGGCCTTGAGCTCCTGCACGCAGATGAAGTCGGCGTCCTGC
Source organism: Pseudoduganella rhizocola (assembly GCF_045984285.3). Classification (NCBI taxonomy): domain Bacteria; kingdom Pseudomonadati; phylum Pseudomonadota; class Betaproteobacteria; order Burkholderiales; family Oxalobacteraceae; genus Pseudoduganella; species Pseudoduganella rhizocola. The sequence goes on along the minus strand of NZ_JBJQIK030000014.1, from coordinate 90,241 downwards.
TTGCCCATCCAGTTGAAGAAACCCTTTTTGGCGGCGGAACGGATGCCGTTGAGATTGGCGGAAATGATTTTTGGCATAGGGAGGGCTTAAAATACCAGTACTTTGAACTTTGGATGGAGCATCATGAGCAACTTGCGGCAAGAGTTTATCGCGTTTTCCGTTTCGGCGGGAGTGTTGAAATTTGGCGAGTTTACGACCAAGGCGGGACGCCAGTCGCCGTACTTCTTCAACGCCGGCCTGTTCCATGATGGCGCCACGCTGGCCCGGCTCGCGCAGTTCTATGCGCAGACGCTGCTGGACTCCGGCGTCCAGTTCGACATGCTGTTCGGCCCGGCCTACAAGGGCATTACCCTGGCGTCGGCTACCGCCATGGCGCTGGCCGGCAAGGGCCGCAATACCTCCTTCGCCTACAACCGCAAGGAAGCCAAGGACCACGGCGAAGGCGGCACCCTGGTGGGCGCCAAGCTGCAGGGCAAGGTGGTGATCATCGACGACGTGATCTCGGCCGGCACCTCGGTGCGCGAATCGGTGGAGATGATCCGGGCAGCGGGCGCCGAGCCCTGCGCCGTGCTGATTGCGCTGGACCGCATGGAGCGCGGCGGCAAGGACGGCCAGCTGTCGCCGCTGTCCGCCGTGCAGGAAGTGAGCCGGAACTATGGCATTCCGGTCATCTCGATCGGCAACCTGGCCGACCTGTTTACCTATCTGTCGGCCGACCCGGCCCTGGCCCGGTACAAGGATGCCGTGGCCGCCTACCGCCAGCAATACGGGGTCGCCTAACTTTTTCTGCGCCGTGTGCTAGACTGGAATTGCTTTGAATCAACTATATAAATGGGGCATCAATGAACATCGCAACCCTCAAAGTATACGGAGACGAAACGGCACTGGCCGACGTGCGCGACGGCCTGCCCAGCGAGCCGGAGCATAGCTGGTCCAAGGGCGATGTGCGCCCCGACGGCCGGGTGCGCATCGATTCCGGCTTTTACGTAAGCCTGGCGGCGGAACAGGATTCGATCGAGCTGCTGAAGCAGATCCGCGCCTGGCTGCACGAATGCGAGGCGCGCGGCGTAACCTTCGACGTGCCGCGCCTGGCGGCCGAGCTGCGGGTGGCCTTCACCACCTCGGCCGACGACGAAGCCGGCGCCGTCAGCCTCGATTTCACCATCGCCGACCTGACCCTGCTGGTCAATATGGGCATCACGCTCAGCATCACGAATTAAAAAAAAAGGACGCCGAAGCGTCCTTTTTTGTTTCAGCCTGCGAGCTTCTGCTTGAGAAGCTCGGTCAGCTGGGCCGGGTTGGCCTTGCCCCTGGAGGCTTTCATCGCCTGCCCGATCAGGGCGTTGATGGCCGCTTCCTTGCCTGCGCGGTACTGCTCCACCGATTTCTCGTTGTTGGCAATGACCTCGTTGACGATGGCTTCCAGCGCGCCGCTGTCCGAGATCTGCTTCAGGCCCTTCTGCTCGATGATCACGTCGACCAGGTTCTCGTCGTCCGAATTGGCTTCCCACATCGCGCCGAACACTTCCTTCGCGATCTTGTTGGAGATGGTGCCGTCGGCGATGCGCTTGAGCATCAGGGCCAGCTGCGCCGGCTTCACCGGCGCGGCGGCGATGTCCACATCGTTGCGGTTCAGGGTGGAGGATACGTCGCCCATCAGCCAGTTCGCGGCGGCCTTGGCATTCTCCTGGCCCGCTTTGGCCACCACGGCTTCGAAGTAATGCGCCATGGCCTTGGACGAAGTGAGCACCAGCGAGTCGTACTCCGGCAGCTTGTATTCCTCCACGAAGCGCGCGCGCATCACGGCCGGCAGCTCCGGCATGCTTTCCTTCACGCGCTCGATCCATTCCTGTGAAATCGCCAGCGGCGGCAGGTCGGGGTCGGGGAAGTAGCGGTAGTCCTGCGCGTCTTCCTTGCTGCGCATGGCGCGCGTTTCCTTCTTGTCCGGATCGTAGAGGCGGGTGGCCTGCTGCACCTTGCCGCCGTCTTCGATCAGTTCGATCTGGCGCCGCACCTCCACGTTCACCGCTTCTTCGATGAAGCGGAAGCTGTTCAGGTTCTTGATCTCGCAGCGGGTGCCGAATTCCGCCTGGCCTTTCGGGCGCACGGACACGTTCACGTCGCAGCGGAAGGAGCCTTCCTGCATATTGCCGTCGCAAATGCCGAGCCACATCACGAGGCCGTGCAGGGCCTTGGCATAAGCCACGGCTTCCTGCGCGCTGCGGATTTCCGGCTCGGACACGATTTCCAGCAGCGGCGTGCCGGCGCGGTTCAGGTCAATGCCCGACATGCCGTGGTAGTCCTCGTGCAGCGACTTGCCTGCATCCTCTTCGAGGTGGGCGCGGGTCAGGTTCACGGTCTTGGTGACAAACTTGCCGTCCTTCTCGTAGCCGAAGGTCAGCGAACCGCCTTGCACCACCGGATCTTCGAACTGGCTGATCTGGTAGCCCTTCGGCAGGTCGGGGTAGAAGTAGTTCTTGCGCGCGAACACGGACTGCGGCGCGATTTTGGCGCCCACGGCCAGGCCGAAGCGGATGGCGCGGTCCACTGCCTGCTTGTTCATCACCGGCAGCACGCCCGGCAGGGCCAGGTCCACAGGGCTGGCCTGCGTGTTCGGTTCGGCGCCGAATCTGGTCGGCGAACCGCTGAAGATTTTGGAGTCGGTCGTGAGCTGAACGTGGTTCTCAAGACCGATAACGACTTCCCATTCCATAGTTTTTCCTTTGTTCTTCTCAGATGCCCTGCGGCGCGCGCTGGTGCCAGTCGGTGGCTTGCTGGTATTGGTGGGCGATGTTCAGCAGCTTCGCTTCATTGAAGTAGTTGCCGATGATCTGCAGGCCCACGGGGCGATTGGCGTTCTTTTCGCCTTCGCCGAAACCGACAGGGATCGACATGCCGGGCAGGCCCGCCAGGCTGGTGGACAGGGTGAAGATGTCGGCCAGGTAGTTCGCCACCGGGTCGTCGGCTTTCGAGCCCAGGTCCCATGCCACGGTGGGCGCCACGGGGCCCATGATCACGTCGCAGACCGCATTGTCGCCGTCCAGCACGTTCGCGAAATCCTGCGCGATCTTGCGGCGGATCTTCTGCGCCTTCAGGTAATAGGCATCGTAATAGCCGTGGCACAGCACATAGGTGCCGACCATGATGCGGCGCTGCACTTCGGGACCGAAGCCTTCGGCGCGGGTCTTGCGGTACATGTCGCCGAGATCCTTGTATTCGCTGGCGCGGTGGCCGAAGCGCACGCCGTCGAAGCGCGACAGGTTGGACGAGGCTTCCGCCGGGGCGATCATGTAGTAGGCTGGAATGGACAGCGCGGTATTCGGCAGCGAGATGTCCACCAGCGTGGCGCCCAGCTTCACGAACTGCTCCAGCGCGGCGCGCACGGCTTTCTCCACGTCGGCCGCCAGGCCTTCGCCGAAGTATTCCTTCGGCACGCCGATGCGCAGGCCGGTCAAAGGCTTGTTCAGGTCGCGCGTGTAGTCTTCGGCCACATTGCCCTGTTCCGGCGTGAGGCTGGTGGAGTCGCGCTCGTCGAAGCCGGTCATGGCGTTCAGCAGCAGCGCGCAATCTTCGGCGGTTTGTGCCATCGGGCCTGCCTGGTCCAGCGAGGAGGCGAAGGCGATCATGCCGAAGCGCGAGGCGCGGCCGTAGGTCGGCTTGATGCCGGTAATGCCGCAGAACGAAGCGGGCTGGCGGATCGAGCCGCCGGTGTCGGTGCCGGTGGCGGCCGGCGCAATGCGCGCGGCGACTGCGGCAGCGGAACCGCCGGAGGAGCCGCCCGGAATGGCTGCCTTGTCCCATGGGTTCTTCACCAGGCCGAAGGCCGAGTTTTCATTCGAGGAGCCCATCGCGAACTCGTCGCAATTCAGCTTGCCCAGCGTGACCATGCCGGCGTCCTGCAGCTTCTGCACCACGGTGGCGTCGAATGGGCTCACGTAGTTGGCCAGCATCTTCGAGCCGGCGGTGGAACGCCAGCCCCTGGTGACGAAGATGTCCTTGTGCGCGATGGGCACGCCGGTCAGCGGGGTGGCGGTGCCGGCGGCGATGCGCTGGTCGGCCTCCGCGGCCTGGGCCAGCGTCAGCGCACGGTCCACGTGCAGGAAGGCGTTCAGGTCGCTTTTCTCGATGCGGTCGAGGAAGAGGGTGGCCAGCTCGGTGGCGCTGACCTGCTTCGATTGCAGCAGCGCGGACAGCTCTTTAATGGTCTTGGTATGCATAGCTTCTAAGTCGGTTCGGTGGACGAAAGATCAAGGGCGCAAGGCGGCTTACTCGATCACTTTCGGCACCAGGTACAGGCCGTCCTCGGTCTTCGGCGCGACTTTCTGGTAGTCGTCGCGGCGGTTCGGTTCCGTCGGCGCGTCTTCGCGCAGGCGCAGGGCAACCTGCATATGGGCCGCCAGCGGATGGCTCAGCGGCGCAACGCCTTCGGTGTCCACGGCCTGCATCTGTTCGGCCAGGGCGAAGATGCCGTTCAGCTTGTCCAGCATGGCGGCGGACTGGGTCTCGTCCATCTCCAGTTGAGCCAGTTTGGCAATGCGGTTAACGTCGGATAAGGTAAGGGACATGGCTTGAAGCGCGGAGCGGGCCGCGCAGATTGGTTGTTATAGTGATAAGTGACTTGTAAATTCGGCTATCAGGCGCTTAAAACCCTGCCAATGCCTCGCAAAATATCGCTTGCAAGCGTGCACATTTGCGCCGATTTTCGGTAAATAGCCTGTAAATTATAAGGTAGAATGGCGGGTTGATGCGTTGCTGGCGCTGAAGGCCCGCGCCACCGTGTCTGCACAGGATACTTTAATCACGCGCCCGCGCGCGGGCATAGCGCTACAGGATACTCATGTTCGGTTTTTTACGCAGGTACATCTCCTCCGATCTCGCCATTGACCTTGGCACGGCCAACACCCTCATCTACGTTCGCGGTTCCGGCATCGTCCTCGACGAACCTTCGGTGGTCGCCATCCGCCAGGAAGGCGGCCCAAACGGCAAGAAAACCATCCAGGCAGTCGGTAAGGAAGCCAAGCAGATGCTGGGCAAGGTGCCCGGCAATATCGAAGCCATCCGTCCCATGAAGGACGGCGTGATCGCCGACTTCACCGTGACCGAGCAGATGCTGAAGCAGTTCATCCGCATGGTGCACGACTCCAAGTTCTTCCGTCCTTCGCCGCGCATCATTATCTGCGTGCCTTGCGGCTCGACCCAGGTGGAACGCCGCGCGATCCGCGAATCCGCGCTGGGCGCCGGCGCTTCCCAGGTGTACCTGATCGAAGAACCGATGGCGGCGGCCATCGGCGCCGGCCTGCCGGTCTCCGACGCTACCGGCTCGATGGTGGTGGACATCGGCGGCGGCACCACCGAGGTGGGCATCATCTCGCTGGGCGGCATGGTCTACAAGGGTTCCGTGCGCGTGGGCGGCGACAAGTTCGATGAAGCCATCGTGAACTACATCCGCCGCAACTACGGCATGCTGATCGGCGAACAGACCGCCGAAGCGATCAAGAAGGCCATCGGTTCCGCCTTCCCCGGCTCCGAAGTCAAGGAAATGGAAGTCAAGGGCCGCAACCTGTCCGAAGGTATCCCGCGTTCCTTCACCATCTCGTCGAACGAGATCCTGGAAGCGCTGACCGATCCGCTGAACAACATCGTTTCCGCCGTGAAGAACGCGCTGGAGCAGACCCCGCCGGAACTGGGCGCGGACATCGCGGAAAAGGGCATGATGCTGACCGGCGGCGGCGCGCTGCTGCGCGACCTGGACCGCCTGCTGATGGAGGAGACCGGCCTGCCGGTGCTGGTGGCGGAAGACCCGCTCACCTGCGTGGTGCGCGGCTCCGGGATGGCACTGGAGCGCATGGACCAACTGGGATCCATCTTCTCCTACGAATAAGTAGCTGGACAGGGCGGCGCAGGCCGCCCTTCTTCATTGGGTTTATGGAATATAGTCCTCCGCCACTCTTCAAGCAAGGCGCGTCCGCCCGCGCCAAGATGATCGTTTTCGCGCTGATCTCGGTGGCATTGCTGTTGCTCGATTCCCGTGTGGGCGCGCTGTCGGTGGCACGGCAGGTGGTTGGCACCGTGCTGTATCCGGTGCAGATGGCGGCCTTGCTGCCGCGCGATGCGGCGGTCGGCGTCAGCGAATACTTCTCCTCGCTCTCCTCGCTGGAGAAGCAGGTGCAGGAGCTCAAGCGGCAGCAGATCGCCGTGGCGCAGACCCTGCAGCAGGCCCAGCTCCACCAGTCCGAGAACAACCAGCTGCGCAAGCTGCTCGATGCGCGCGAGCGTGTGCCGGGCAAGACCATGCTGGCCGAGATCCTGTACGATGCGCGCGATGTTTTCACCCGCAAGATCATCCTGGACCGCGGCACCCAGCAGGGCGTGGCGCTTGGCCTGCCGGTTATCGACAGCCAGGGCGTAGTGGGGCAGGTGACGCGCGTGTTTCCCTTCACCTCCGAAGTCACGCTGCTGACCGACAAGGAGCAGGCGATTCCGGTGCAGGTGCTGCGCAACGGCCTGCGCAGCATCGCCTATGGCCGTGGCCAGGCCGGCACGCTGGACCTGCGGTTCATGGCGCCCAATGCGGATGTGCAGGTGGGCGATATCCTCATCACCTCGGGCATCGACGGCGTGTATCCGGCGGGCCTTGCCGTGGCGCGCGTGGTGCAGGTGGAGAGCAATGCCAACGGCGCCTTCGGGCGCGTGGTGTGCCAGCCGCTGGCCGGCATCGAACGCAATACGCAGCTGCTGATCCTGATGTCGCTGCCGGAAATGCCGCCACGGCCGCCGGAAGAAGAGGTGGTCAAGCCGGGCAAGAAGAAAAAGGATGGCGCAGCCGCCACCCAGCCGGCGGCTGCAGGCGATGCCGCCGCACCGGCCGCCACCGCCGCGCCGGCAAACGCCGCGCCTGCGGCGGCTGCACCAGGCCTGCGCCCGAATCCGGCAGCACCAGCCACCGTGCCGCCAGCGGCTGCACCAGGCCTCCGCCCAACCCAGACGGCACCAGCCGCCGTGCCGCCGGCGGCTACGCCAGGTCTTCGTCCAGCCCAGCCCGCACCCGCCACGGTGCCGGCAGCCGCCGCAGGCCAGCGGCCAGCTCAAACGGCACCGGCTACCGTGCCGCCAGCGGCAGCGCAGGGCCAGCGTCCAGCCCAGACGGCACTGGCCACCATGCCGCCAGCGCCCGCGCAGGGCCAGCGCCCGGCCCAGGTGGTACCGGCAGCGGCGGGCCAGCATCCTGCCCAGGCGCCTGCAGGCGCTGTTCCCGCCAACACCGCGCCGGCCGCCAACGCGTCGGGCCTGCGCATGACGCAGACGCTGCAAGGCGCTCCGGCCGCCGCCACGACGGCACGATAAGGACACCACACCATGAACCGTCCACACTACATCCTGCTCCCTGTCAGCCCGCTGTTCATTGCATGCAGCCTGGCCGGCGCCTTCCTGCTGAACCTCCTGCCCTGGGGCCGCTTCATTGGCGCGCCGGATTTCGTGGCGCTGGTGCTGGTGTTCTGGGGCGTGCACCAGCCGCGCAAGGTCGGCATCGGCACCGCCTTCTTCCTCGGCCTGCTGATGGACGTGCATGACGCCACGCTGTTCGGCGAGAACGCTCTGGCCTACACGCTGCTGTCCTACTTCGCGATCATGATGCACCGCCGCGTGCAGTGGTTCCCGATCTTCATGCAGGCCATCCACGTGCTGCCGCTGCTGCTGCTGGCGCAAGCCGTGCAGCTGACGGTGCGCTTCATCGTGTCCGGCAAATTCCCCGGCTGGTTCTACTTCATCGAAAGCGGCGTCGCTGCCTTGCTGTGGCCCGTTGTAACGCTGATCCTGCTGGCGCCGCAGCGCCGTGCCGTGGACAAAGACCATACGCGCCCGATCTGACGCAAGACCTGCAATGACTGAACTCAAGAACAACGAACGGGAACTGCATCTGTTCCGCCTGCGCCTGACTGTATTGGGCGCGCTGGTGTTCGTCTGCTTTGCCCTGCTGCTGGCGCGCTTCGTGTGGCTGCAGGTGGTGAAGCACAGCGATTACGCTGCGCAGGCGGAGGATAACCGCATCGCCGTGGTGCCGGTGCAGCCCAACCGCGGCCTGATCCTGGACCGCAACGGCGTGGTCCTGGCCCGCAACTACTCCGCCTACACGCTGGAGATCACCCCGAGCAAGCTGCGCCTGCCGCTGGAAGATACCATCGACCAGCTGGCAACGCTGGTGGAGGTCACGCCGAAAGACCGCCGCCGCTTCAGGAAGCTGCTGGAGGAATCCAAGAACTTCGCCAGCGTGCCGCTGCGCACCCGTCTCAGCGACGAAGAGGTGGCGCGCTTTACGGCCAACCGTTTCCGCTTCCCCGGCGTGGAAGTGCAGGCGCGCCTGTTCCGCCAGTATCCGCTGGGCGAGACCGCCTCGCACGTGATCGGCTACATCGGCCGCATCAACCAGAACGAAGCCAAGGCGCTGGAGGCGAGCGAAGACGCCGCCAACTACAACGGCACCGACCATATCGGCAAGGAAGGCCTGGAAAAGAGCTATGAGCGCCACCTGCACGGCGTGACCGGATACGAAGAGGTGGAAGTATCGGCCGGCGGCCGCGCCATCCGCACGCTGTCGCGCACGCCCGCCACGGCGGGCAGCAACCTGATCCTGTCGATCGACATCGAACTGCAGAAAATTGCGGAGGAGGCCTTCGGCGAATGGCGCGGCGCGCTGGTGGCCATCGAGCCGGAAACGGGCGACGTGCTGGCCTATGTGTCGCGCCCCGGCTACGACCCCAACCTGTTCGTGGACGGCATCGATTCGCAAAGCTGGAATGAACTGAATACTTCGCTGGACCGCCCGATGGTGAACCGTCCGCTGTCGGGCACCTATGCGCCGGGTTCCACCTTCAAGCCCTTCATGGCGCTGGCCGCGCTGGAGCTGGGCAAGCGCACGCCGAGCCAGGCGATTGCCGATCCGGGCTATATGTACCTCGGCAGCCACAAATTCCGCGACGACGTGGTGGGCGGCCACGGCATGGTGGACATGCGCAAGTCCATCGTGGTGTCCTGCAACACCTACTACTACCAGTTGGGCCGCGACATGGGCATCGACATGATCCATGATTTCATGAAGCCTTTCGGCTTCGGCCAGAAAACCGGTATCGACCTGGAAAACGAGAAGACCGGCGTGCTGCCTTCGCAGGAATGGAAGCGCAGCCGCTACAAGAAGAACCCGCAGGCAGGCAAGTGGGTTGGCGGCGACACCATCTCGGTGAGCAACGGTTCCGGCTACAACAACTACACGCCGCTGCAGATCGCACATGCCATGGCCAACCTGGCCAACAACGGCATCGTGATGAAGCCGCACCTGGTGAAGATCATCGAAGATGGCGGCACCCGCGCGCGCAAGCTTACGGTGCCGAAGGAAAGCTACCGCATCAACCTGAAGCAGGAAAACATCGACTTCATCAAGGATGCGATGGTGGGCGTTACCAGCGAACCTGGCGGCACGGCCTTCCGCGCATTCCAGAACACCGGCTACACCGTGGGCGGCAAGACCGGCACGGCGCAGGTGGTGGGCATCAAGGCCAACGAGAAGTACAACGCATCCACCATTTCCGAGCGCCTGCGCGACAACTCGCTGTTCTCGGCCTTTGCCCCGGCCGACAAGCCGCGCATCGTGCTGGCGATGGTGGTGGAGAACGCGGGCTTCGGCGCCGCCGTTGCAGCCCCCATCGCACGCAAGGTGCTGGACTACTGGATCCTCGGCAAGCGCCCGACGGAAAAGGAAACCACCAAGGTGCCGAAGGAAGACGCCGAGTTCCTGGTGCCGCTGGAAGAACTGAGTCCCGAAGACGCCGCCGCCCTGGAGCAGGAGCATGCGGCGAGGGAAGGCCACAACCATGAGCCGGGCCTGATGCCGACCATGCCGCCGCCGGTGCGCCAGAAACCCGCGCCCGCTCCGGCGCCGGTGCCGCCCGCCCAGACCACGCCTGCCGCACCGGCGGCAACGCAGAAGAGATAGACCATGCGTATCAATGAAAGGCGCTCGCTGTGGCGCCGCATGCGGCCCTACGTCGCGGTATTCGACGGCCCGCTGCTCACCATCCTGGTCCTGCTGCTGACCACCAGCCTGGTCACGCTGTACTCCGCCAGCATCGGCATTCCGGGCAAGATCGAAGACCAGATCCGCAATATCTTCATGTGCTTCTTCGTGATGTGGATGGTGTCGAACATATCGCCGCAGAACATGATGCGCATCGCGCTGCCTGCCTATGTCATCACCATCAGCCTGCTGGTCGCGGTAGCGCTGGTGGGCACCATCAAGCTTGGCGCGCGGCGCTGGCTGCATATCGGCGTGATCGATATCCAGCCTTCCGAGTTCGCGAAGCTGGCGGTGCCGCTGATGCTGGCCTGGTTCTTCCAGCAGCGCCAGGGACATTTGCGCTGGCATTCCTATGTGATCGGCGCCGTGCTCCTGCTGTTGCCGGTATTCCTGATCGCGCGCCAGCCCGACCTCGGCACGGCGCTGCTGGTGGTGGCGGCGGGCCTGAGCGTGATCTTCCTCGCGGGCCTGCCGTGGAAAGCCCTGTTGGCGCTGATCGTTGGCGCCGCCGCCAGCATGCCGGTGGCCTGGTCCATGCTGCACGACTACCAGCGCGAGCGGGTGATGACGCTGATCGATCCCACTTCCGACCCGCTGGGCAAGGGCTTCCACATTATCCAGTCCACCATTGCCGTGGGCTCGGGCGGCATGACGGGCAAGGGCTGGACCCATGGCACGCAAGCCCACCTGGAGTTCATTCCCGAGCGCACCACCGACTTCATCTTCGCCGTTTATTCCGAAGAATTCGGCCTGATAGGCAACCTGTTCCTGATGCTGCTCTACCTGCTGCTGATCGGCCGCGGCCTGATGATTTCCGCAGGAGCGCCCAACTTCTTTACCCGCCTGCTGGCCGGCGCCACGACGATGATCTTCTTCACCTACGCCTTCGTGAACATGGGCATGGTGAGCGGCATCCTGCCGGTGGTGGGCGTGCCGCTGCCGTTCATGAGCTACGGCGGCACGGCGCTGCTGACGCTGGGCATTGCATCGGGAATCCTGATGAGCATTCAGCGTAACCGCAAGCTGGTGCAGACATGAAGAAACTGCTTCCCCTGGCCTTGCTGCTGGTGCTGGCTGCCTGCGGCACCGCGCCGCCGAAGCGGCCGGCCACGCTGCCGAAATCCGCACCGATGGCGGCGCCGCGGCCGCAAGAGCCCGGCGTCCCTGTGCTGCCGCCCGCGAATTCAGGCCGCGGCGCCTACTACCAGGACGACGGCCCCGGCGAGAATCCGCCGCCCAACCTGATGCAGGTGCCGGATGCGGACGTGCGCAACGATCCTCTGCTGCCGCGTGCAAACCGCCCCTACACGGTGTTCGGCAAGACCTACACCCCGATTCCGAACGACCAGCCGCTGACGCAGCGCGGCCTCGGCACCTGGTATGGCAAGAAGTTCCATGGCCAGAAGACTTCATCCGGCGAAATCTACGATATGTACAAGATGACGGCGGCGCATACCACGCTGCCGATTCCTTCGTATGCCCGCGTTACGAACGTCTCGAACGGCAAATCCGTCATTGTGCGCATCAACGACCGGGGGCCTTTCCATTCCACGCGCGTGATCGATGTTTCCTACACGGCGGCCCTGAAACTGGGCCTGCTCTCCAACGGCAGCACGCAGCTGGAAGTCACCCGCATCATGCCGGAGGAGATCGAGCAGATCCTCGCGGCACGCAAGCGTGGCGACACAATGATGATCGCCGCGGCGGACAAGCCGAAAGGCGGCATGGCCGCCGATCCGGCGAGCGAACGGGCGCCGGTGCCTGCGGCGGCGCCGCCAGAGATCGAGGCCATGATGCTGGGCGCAGCGCCCGGCGGCGGCGATGCGCCGGTGGCGCAAGCAGGCTACTACCTGCAGCTGGGCGCTTTCGGCCGCGCGGACAACGCGGAGCAGATGCGCACCCGCCTGGTGGAAGCCGGCAGCGGCGATGTATTCGAAGTGGTGCAGAACGGTTCGGTGTTCCGCCTGTACGGCGGCCCCTTCGCCACGCGCCAGGAAGCGGCGCAGGCCGCGCTGCGCCTGCCCCCGGCGTTCAAGCTGAAACCGATCATCGTGCAGCGCTGAGCCTTACTTGCTGCAGGAACGGATTTCCTGCTCGGGGAATTTGGCGGTGATCTTTTCGAGGCCGGTGCGGGCGGCGCTGTCGATATCGCGGAACTGGAAGGCCAGCAGTTTGGAACCGCTGTAGCGCGGCGCGATGCGGGCGCTGTGCACACCCTGCTTGTTCAGCGCCGCCAGCTGCGTTTGCGCGGCCGCTTCCGTTTTGAAGACGCCCAGCGAAATGCCCCAACGCAGCGGCGGTTCCGGCATCACGAAGTAGTTCGTGACGCCCAGCGCACGCAGCTCGGCCGCCTTTTTCTCCGCCCCGTCCTTGCTGCCCTGCGGCGGAATATGCACCATGTAGCTGGAAATCTCCTGCCCCGGCAGGTTGCGGCGCGACTGGCGGTCGCCCAGCTCGAGCGCGGCCACCTGGGTTTCGAAACGGCGCGCTTCCGCCAGCTGGAAGCTGCCCACTTCAAGGCAGGCAATCGGCTTTTCTTCCTTCACCTCGGGCGCGGGCGGTGTGGCGGCGGCAACGGCGGCATTGGCCTTGGCGGCAGAGATCAGCGTGAGCTTCGCGGGATTCAGCTGGTTCCTGATGCGCGCGGGTTCGCGCTCGGCTTCGCTGAAGCGGCCGAGATAGCCCTGTCCGTATGCGAACAGCGCGGCATTGATTGCCAGCAGAAGGCAGAAGATCAGTTTCAGCACAATCCGTCCTATCGCTCAGCCGGCGCGCGCGGCGGCGTGCAGGCCTATCATCACTATATTGTCGATCCGGCGCAGCGGCAGCGCGAGGGCGGCCGCCACATAGGCCGAGGCGCCGCCCGACACCAGCACCTCCGCTGCCCGGTGCAGCGCGAAAGCGCGTTCGATGGCGCCTGCCTGCGCGGACAGGATGCCGCTCAGGATCGCGTCGTCCGTATTGTCGGCAAACCCTGCGGGCAGCTTACCGTCTTGCGCGATCTGCGGCAACTGGGCCGTGTTGCGTGCCAGCGCACTGGCCATGAGGCCCAGGCCGGGCAGGATCATCCCTCCGAGGAAGCGGCCATCCGCCGTCAGCGCGTCGATGGTGGTGGCGGTGCCGCAGTTGGCCACGATGACGGCTTTGCCGGGCGCCAGCGCATGGGCGCCAATGGCAGCGGCAAAGCGGTCGCAGCCCAGCTGGCCCGGATTGCGGTAGCCGTTCGCCACGCCCGCGCGCTGCGGCACGGAGGCGAACCACTCCACGGCGGCGCCGGGCAGGCAGCGCGCCAGCAGGGCAGCGATGGTGTCGCGGATGGCGGCGCCGGCCACGTTGGCGACAATCACGCGCATCGCGGCGCCGGCGCCGGCCGCCGGCGCCGCGATGCCGGCCCACTCGGCGGCAAGCTGCGCGGCGTCCGCATGCATCACGGCGCCGTCGCGCGTCCACGCGCCCAGCGACGCTTCCGTGCTGGTGAGCGCCCATTTGATGCGGGTGTTGCCCGCGTCAACCAGCAGCAGGGCGCTCATGATGCGAGCCTCAGCGACACGTCGCCGGACAGCACGGGCACGCGGCCGGACGGCGTATCCAGCAGCAGGCGGCCCTGCTCATCCACGCCTGCGGCTACTCCCTGTTGCAGCACCGCGCCGTTGTCCAGCAGGTTGACGGGCTGGCCGCGCCAGGCCTGCAGCGCGTTCCAGCGCTCGGTGAAGGCGGAAAAACCGGTGTTGTCGAATTCTTCCAGCACGCCGGCCAGGCGGTTCAGCAGGGCGGCAAGCAGGGTATTGCGGTCCATCTGCGCCAGCCATGGGGCCGAGGACACGGCGCGGCCGATCTCGGCCTCCATCTCATCCGGCATCAGCAGGTTCATGCCGCAGCCGATCACGGCCCAGATGGCGCCGTCCTGCGCGGCCTGGGTTTCCACCAGGATGCCGGCCAGCTTGGCGCCGTCCTTCATCAGGTCGTTCGGCCATTTCAGCTGCACCGGCACGCCGAGCGCCGCCAGCGTTTCGGCCAGCGCCACGCCAACCGCCAGCGGCAGGCCGGCCATGCGCTGCAGCGGCCCGCGGAAGGGCCAGGCCACGGAAAAGGTCAGCGAGGCGCCGGGCGCGGACAGCCAGCTGCGCCCGGCGCGGCCGCGGCCCGCGGTCTGGCGCTCGGCGATGCGCAGCACGGCGCCGCGCAAACCGGGCAGGCGGGCCAGCAGGTCGGCGTTGGTGGAGCCGGTTTCGGCCACAACTTCAATCGCCACATGGGCCGCCACGGCGGCAAGCTTTGCACCGATCTCGGCAGCCGACAGCACGGGCGCCGATGCCGCCAGGCTGCCAGCTGCCGCACCCACCGGCGCACCGATTGCCTCCGGAGCGGCGGCGCGCCGCGCGGCTTTCGCGGGAGCGGCCGGGGCCTGCGGCGGCAGCCCTGCGTCGCGGTAGTCGTTGCCGCTCATGATGTCTTGCGCGCCTTGTGCGGCGCCTTCGCGAAGGCCCAGTCGTACAGCGCGTTCGGCAGCAAACGCAGCACCCTGGCGACGATACCCATCTGCCACGGAATCACGCGGTAGCTGTCGCCGCGCGCAATGGCGCGTGCCGCCGCTTCGGCGAAGCGCTCGGGCCGCATCAGGAAGGGCATGGCATAGGCATTGCGCTGCGTCATCGGCGTATCGATATAGCCCGGTGCAATCGTCACCACCTTGATGCCGTAGGGCCGCATCTCCACCCGCAGCGACTCGCAATAGCTGATCACCGCGGCCTTGGAAGCGCTGTAGCCGGCGCCGCCCGGCAGCCCGCGTATGCCCGCCACGCTGGCGATGCCGACCAGCCGCGCCGGTGTGCGCTGGTTGCGCATGGTGGCGATGAAGGGGGAAAAGGTGGCCACGGTGGCCGTCACATTGGTCGCGAGGATGGACTCGAACACCGGCAGGTCTTCCGCATGTTCCGTCAGCGTCCCGTGCGAAATGCCGGCATTGGCGATCACGACATCCACGCCGCCCGCATGGGCAATGAACTGCTCCGCCGCGCCGCGCAGCGCGGCGTGGTCCAGCACATCGGCCGGATAGGCGCGGTGGCGTTCGGGATGGGGGAGGGTGGCAATCAGCGCGTCGAGCGCTTCGCCACGGCGGGCCAGGAGGCCCAGCGTGGCGCCTTGAGCGGCGTAGTGCGCGGCGAGGGCGGCGCCGATGCCGCTGGATGCGCCTGTGATGAAGACGCGCGCCGCATCCCGCATTACTTCTTCTCTGCCCTGGCTTTGTCGACCAGGAAGTCCAGCACCTGGATGGCGGCCTGCTGCTGCTCGCCTTCGGTTTTTGCAGTGGCGGAGCCGGCCTGGTGCGGCGAAGTCTGGAAGCGGCCGTCGACGATCACCACCGGCCAGAACTCAATCTTGTACAGGTCCATCATGGCGGTGGCGCGGCGCAGTTTGCCGGTCACGCCGAAGGAGTTGTAGGTGTCGAGGAATTTGGCCTTGTCGATGCCGTTCTTCTCGGCCCAGGCAATCACCAGCGCGTCGCTGTTCAGGCGGTTGCGTTCCACATGAATGGCGTCGAATACTTTCGACTGCAGCTTGTCGGCCAGGCCCATTGCGTCCAGCGTGAAGTAGAGTTTCTGCTGCGGAATGGTGTCCTCGCGGAAGGGCACGTGCACGCGCTTGAAGACGATATTGTCGCCCTGTTTTTTCACCCATGCCGCCAGCGCAGGTTCGAAGGAATAGCAGTGCGGGCACCAGTAGGCGAAGAACTCGATGACCTCGATCTTCTTGCCGGCGTCGGTCGGCTGCGCGGACGGCAGCACGATGTATTCAGCGCCTGCTTTCGGCTCGGCCGGCGAAGCGGCTGCGCCGATGGCGGCGCTGAACAGGGCAAGGGCGGCCAGGAAATTCTTCAGGACTTGCATGCTTTTTCTACCTTATCGCTGGTTACGGACCACGGCAACGTCGATGCCGTTCTCGGACAGTTTGCTGCGCACCTTGTTCATGTCCTCCACCTGCGTGAAGGGGCCGACGCGGACGCGGTGCAGCACGCCGGTGTCGGTACTGCGGTCGGTGACGGAAGCCTCGAAGCCCAGCAGCGCCAGTTTTGCGCGCGCGCTTTCGGCGTCGGACACTTCACGGAAGGCGCCTGCCTGCAGATAGTAGACCCACTTGTCTTCACCTGCAGCCGATGGCGCGGGCGCTGCCGCCTGGGCCGGGGGCGCCGCGCTGTTGACCGGCGGCGGCGGCGCCGGCTTGGCGGCGGAAGGCTGGGCCTGGATCTTGTCGACCACGGCCTGCAGCGCATCGGCCGGCGTGGCTTGCTTTGGCGTTTCCTTCTCGAAGTCGCGGTTGGCGCTGCGCACCGCCTCCTTGTTGCCGTACATCGGTTTGTTCGGATCGGCGATCTGGCCCGATGCCTGGTCCGCCGGCTTGGCCTTGCCGGCCTTGTCGGTGAACGGCGTCTGGCCCTTGGTGATCATCAGCGCCACTACCACGGCGATGGCGAGGCCGATCACGAGGCCGATGATGATGCCAACCAGCGTGTTGCCCTGCTGGCGCAGCGGAGTACGGCGGGAGGAGAAGCTCATTGTGCGGTCGTTCCTTGCAATTACATTTGGTCCGGCGCCGAAACGCCGATCAGGGCCAGGCCGTTGCGCAGCACCTGGCGCACGGCCAGCACCAGCGCCAGGCGGGCCAGTTTCAGCGGCTCGTTGTCATCCACCAACACCTTCTCGGCGGCATAATAGCTTTGCAGCGCAGCGGCCAGGTCGCGCAGGTAGAAGGCCACCTGGTGCGGACCCAGTTCGGCCTGCGCACGCTGCAGCATTTCCGGATACGCAGCCAGCGTGGCCAGCAGCGCAGCTTCCGACGGCGCGGTCAGCGGCGACAGGTCCACGCCTTCCAGCGCGGCCACGTCGCCGCCCCAGTTCTGCAGGATGCGGCAGATACGCGCGTGGGCGTACTGCACGTAATACACCGGGTTTTCGTCCGAGGTCTTGAGCGCCACGTCCACGTCGAACACGAATTCGGTATCGGCCTTGCGCGAGATAAGGAAGAAGCGCACTGCGTCACGGCCCTTCGGAATGTCGCCGCCGCCCGACCATTCGATCAGGTCGCGCACCGTCACGTAGGAACCGGCGCGCTTCGAGATCTTGACCTCGGCGCCGTCCTTCATCACCGTGACCATCTTGTGCAGCACGTAGTCCGGATAGCCCTGCGGGATATCCATGCCCACCGCCTGCAGGCCGGCCCGCACGCGGGCGATGGTGCCGTGGTGGTCCGAACCCTGCACATTGATGGCCTGCGAGAAGCCGCGCTGGAACTTCACGATATGGTAGGCCACGTCCGGCACGAAATAGGTGAAGGTGCCGTCGGACTTGCGCATCACGCGGTCCTTGTCGTCGCCGTAGTCGGTGGTGCGCAGCCACAGGGCGCCTCCGTCTTCGAAGGTGTGGCCGTTGGCGATCAGCGCCTTCACGGCGGCATCCACCTTGCCGTCCTTGTACAGCGAGGATTCCAGGTAGTAGTTATCGAACTTCACGCCGAAGGCCTGCAGGTCGATATCCTGTTCGTTGCGCAGGTAGGTAACAGCGAAGGCGCGGATCGACTCCAGGTCGTCCACATTGCCGCTGGCGGTTGCCGGCGCGCCGTCGCTGGCGGACACGGTTTTCTTTGCCAGGAAATCGGCGGCGATATCGGCGATATAGTCGCCGTTGTAGGCCGATTCAGGCCATTCTGCATCGCCCGGCTTGAAGCCGCGCGCGCGCGCCTGCACCGACACGGCCAGCGTGTGGATCTGCACGCCCGCGTCGTTGTAATAGAACTCGCGCGTCACCTTGAAGCCCTGCGCTTCGAACAGCGAGGACAGGGCATCGCCCAGCGCAGCCTGGCGGCCATGGCCCACGTGCAGCGGGCCGGTCGGGTTGGCCGACACGAATTCGATAATCACGTTCTTGCCCGCGCCGGCATCGCCGCGGCCGAAGGCTGCGCCCTGCTGCAGGATGGTGCTGACCACCGCCTGCTTGGCGGCATCCGTCACGCGCAGGTTGATGAAGCCGGGGCCGGCGATTTCCGCCGTGGCCACCAGGGCCTTGCCCTGCGGGTTCTCCAGCAGCGCGGCAACGATCTTCTGCGCCAGTTCGCGCGGGTTCATTTTCAGCTGCTTGGCCAGCTGCATGGCGATATTGCAGGCCACGTCGCCATGGCTGGCGTCGCGCGGGCGCTCCAGCACGACATTGGCGGCGACTTCGGTGCCTTCGAGGATGGGGGCGAGGGCGGCCTGGAACAGGGCGATGATCTCTTGCTTTTGTTGGGCGAGCATGTGAAAAAATAAACGTCTTAAAGAGGGCACATTATACTGGTTTGCATCCGGCGGCAACACGCGGCGGCGCTGATACAATTCCGCCTTTCCCAGAACGCATCACGGATTAATATATGAACAAGCGTCCGACGCTGTCGATCAAGCCCAAGGCTGGCCCTGCGTCTGCGCCTGCAGCCGCGCCAAAATTGCGCGCCAGCCACCACCGCGACCTGAAACCGGCGCTGCAGACCCAGTTCAAGGCCGACCTCAAGCCCGATTCCCTCGCTTTTGCCCTGCTGGGCGCCGCCACCGCCGTGGTGCAGGTGCACGGCGGCACGGCCCTGCCGCAGGCGCTGGCCGGGGTGTTTGCCAATACCGGCGCCACGCCGCAGCAGCGCGGCGCGATCCAGGACATCGCCTACCGCGCCATGCGCCAGCTGGGCCGCAGCGAGGCCCTGGTGGCCCAGATGGCGCCCAAGGCGCCGGATCCGCTGGTGGGCGCGCTGCTGGCCTGCGCGCTGCCCCTGATGGCCGCCAATGAGGACGGCCAGCCGCCCTATGAGGAATTCACCGTGGTGGACCAGGCCGTGACGGCCGCCGCCGCCCATCCCGACACGGCGCGCGCCAAGGGCATGGTCAATGCCCTGCTGCGCCGCTTCCTGCGCGAGCGCCAGGCGCTGCTGGACACGGCCATGCTGCAGCCGGTGGCGCGCTGGAACTATCCGCAATGGTGGATCGACGCCGTCAAGGCCGCCTACCCCCAGCAGTGGCAGGCCATCCTCGCCACCGGCAACAGCGCGCCGCCGCTGACGCTGCGCGTGAACACCCGCAAGGGCTCGGTGGAGGACTACCTGAAGCTGCTGGAAGGGGCCGGCATGGCCGCCAGCCGCATCGGCCCCACGGCGCTGCGCCTGGCCAAACCGGTCGGCGTGCACCTGATTCCCGGCTTCGACCAGGGCCTGGTGTCGGTGCAGGATGCCGGCGCCCAGCTGGCGGCGCCCCTGCTGGACGTGCAGGACGGCATGCGCGTGCTGGACGCCTGCGCCGCCCCCGGCGGCAAGACCGGCCATGTGCTGGAACTGGCAAATGTTGATATGATGGCAATAGATGCCGATGCCAAACGCCTGCAGCGGGTGCAGGAAAACCTGGACCGGCTGGGCCTGGAAGCGGCCCTGCGCGCGGGCCAGGCCCAGGAGCGGGACTGGTGGGACGGCCGGCCCTTCGACCGCATCGTGGCCGACGTGCCGTGCACCGCCTCCGGCATCGTGCGCCGCCACCCCGATATCCGCTGGCTGCGCCGCAAGGGAGACGCGCTCCAACTTGCAACACTTTCGGGCAAAATTCTCGACAATCTTTGGCACATGCTCAAGCCAAATGGTAAATTGCTGTTCGTGACATGTTCGTTGTGGCCGCAAGAATCCGAGGCGCAGGCGGCCGCTTTCGCGGTGCGCAATCGCGCCACGCGACTCGATGCGCCCGGCCAGTTGCTGCCCGCAGGCGGTAACGAACAGGATCACGACGGTTTGTATTACGCGCTGTTCCAGAAACCCGCGTAAGCGACTTGCCTGTTTATTACCGATGTACTGAAAGAGCAGCCGCACGTGACATTAAGATTTCTTCGACTCCTGGCCTGGCAGTTGCTGCTGACGCTGGCCTGCGCGCTGCCGCAGGCGGCGCACGCTGCCGAAGAGACCGTGGAGATCACGCGCGCCCTGATCGAGGCGGCCGACGAGGGCTACCGCCTGTCCGCCACCTATTCCTTCGAGTTGAGCCATGCGCTGGAGGATGCGCTGCAGGCTGGCATCTCGCTCGACTTCACCACCGAAATCAACATCACGCGCCGCCGCTGGTACTGGTTCGCCGAGAAGACCTGGTCGGCCAAGCGCACCCACCGCATTTCCTACAATGTGCTGACGCGCCAGTACCACGTGAAGGTGCTGGGCAGCGTGGCCCAGCCCTTCGATTCCATGGAGGACGCCCTGTTTGCCATCCGGCGCCCGACGCGCTGGGTGGTTGCGCCGCGCGGCGCGCTCAAGGTGGGCGAGGTGTATGACGTCACCCTGAGCATGGGCCTGGACAACCTGCCCAAGCCCTTCCAGGTCAATGCCCTGAACAACCGGCAGTGGACCTTGTCTTCGCAGCGGAAAACCTTCCAGTACAAGGCGGAGTAAGTGACCCAGGTATTGCGGTATCTGTTTGTAGTGGCGGGCGCCGTCTGCTGCATCCTGCTGTTCCTGCTGGCCTCCGCCTCCGACAATACCGGTTTCTTCGACCGCTACTATGCCTGGCTGCTGGGCCTGAATGCCGCCGTCGCGGTGGCGCTGCTGCTGCTGGTCGGCGTGTCCCTGTTCCGCCTCTACGCCCGCTACAAGAGCGGCAAATTCGGCTCGCGCCTGATGACGCGCCTGGTCATGCTGTTCGCCGCCATCGGCGTGCTGCCCGGCCTCGTGATTTTCCTGGTGTCGGTGCAGTTCGTATCGCATTCCATCGAATCCTGGTTCAACGTGCGGGTGGAGGAGGCGCTGGAAGCAGGGCTGGACCTTGGCCGCACCGCCCTGCAGTCCTCGCTGGACGAGCTGCAGGTGTCGGCGCGCGGCACGGTGCGCGAACTGGCCGATGCGCCGTTCTATGCCACGCCCACCATCCTGGCGCGCTTCGTGCGCGAGCACCAGGGCGTGCAGAGCGCCATGATCGTGGATGCGGACGGCGGCCTGGTATCGAGCGCCATGGGCGAACGCCGCATCAATGTAAGTGCCGAGCTGCCGTCGCCGGCCATGCTGCACAAGGCCGCCACCGAGAATGTGTATGCGGCGCCCGAAGGGGGCAGCGAGCTGCGCGACGACCGCGTGGGCGCCCCGGCGCCGCCGCCGGTCGACCCGAGCAATGTCTTGCGCCTGCGCGTGCTGCTGCCGGTGCCCGATCCGGTGCAGCCGAATGGGACGAGGCTGGCGCCGCGCTACCTGCAGGTGATCCAGGCCGCGCCCGCGCAGGTGGCGGCGGACGGCGAAATGCTGCGCACCGCCTACAGCGAATACAAGGAGCGCTTCGTGGCGCGGGTGGGCCTGCGTCAGATGTATATCGAAACGCTGACGCTGACGCTGCTGCTCGCCGTATTCGGCGCGATTGCGGCGGCCTTCCTGATCGCCAACGACCTGGCCCAGCCCCTGCTGCTGCTGGCCGAGGGCACGCGCGCGGTGGCCGAGGGCGACCTGTCGCCGCGCCCCATCGTCGCCAGTTCGGATGAACTGGGCACCTTGACCCAGTCTTTCAACACCATGACGCGCCAGCTGTCCGATGCGCGCAGCGCGGTGGAGCGCAACCGCATCGCGCTGCAGAACGCCAAGGCCCACCTGGAGTCGGTGCTGGCCAATATGTCGGCCGGCGTGATGGTGCTCGACAGCGAGTTCCGCCTCGTCACCTGCAACGACTCGGTGGAGCGCATCCTGCAGCAGCCGGGCGCGGCCATCGTCGGCAAGCCGCTGGCCGATGTGGAGGGCATGACCGAGTTCGCGGCCGCCGTCACCAATGCCTTCTCGGCCCAGAGCGCGCAGTCGGCGGCGGGGCGCAATGCGCAGCGCCTGCACTGGCAGCGCCAGATCGACATTCCGCGCCGGCCGGGCGCGGTGGAAGAACATGACCTGACCCTGCTGATGCGCGGCTCGCGCCTGCCGCAGGAAGGCGGGGGCGGCTACATCGTAGTGTTCGACGATATTACCGACGTGATCTCCGCCCAGCGCTCGATCGCCTGGGGCGAGGTGGCGCGCCGCCTGGCGCACGAGATCAAGAATCCGCTGACGCCGATCCAGCTGTCGGCCGAACGCCTGCAGATGAAACTGCAAAGCAAGCTGGCCCCGCCGGACGTGGAACTGCTGAACAAGAGCGCCGGCACCATCGTCAACCAGGTGGCGGCGATGAAACGCATGGTGGACGACTTCCGCGACTACGCGCGCACGCCGCCGGCCATGCTGGAGGCGCTGGACCTGAACAGCCTGGTGGAGGAGATCCTGCACCTGTACGTGAGCGGCGACGGCAAGGACATCATCCATGCCAGCTTGGCGCCCTATCTGCCAATGATCATGGGCGACCCCACCCAGCTGCGCCAGGTGATCCACAATCTGCTGCAGAATGCGCAGGACGCCCTGAGCGACCAGCCGGAGCGCAGCGTGGCGCCGCGCATCGACGTGGTGACTGAGGCCATCCACTACCAGAGCGCGGACGGTTCGACCCGCATTGCGGTACGCCTCGCGATCAACGACAATGGCCCCGGCTTCGCACCGAAAATCCTGGCGCGGGCCTTCGAGCCTTACGTGACCTCGAAGGCGCGCGGCACCGGCCTCGGCCTGGCCATGGTAAAGAAGATCGTGGATGAACACGGCGGACGCATCGATATCCAGAACCATGCGGACGGAAGTGGCGCTTCCGTGCTGATTTTGCTGTTAAAGTTGGCACCTGTGCAGTTGGCATAAAATTTGAACAACTAATAAAATCACGCCAACGCCGCATTACAATGCGGCTGTGAATGAAGTGAAGAAGGCAGGGATAGATGGCAAACATTCTCGTAGTTGATGATGAAATGGGCATCCGGGAGTTGCTCTCGGAAATCTTGGGTGACGAGGGACATGCGGTCACGCTGGCGGAGAACGCGCAGCAGGCCCGCCAGGCCCGCGCCGCCGGGGCGCCCGATCTGGTCTTGCTCGATATCTGGATGCCGGACACCGACGGCGTTACGCTGCTCAAGGAATGGCAACGCGATGGCCTGCTGACGATGCCGGTGATCATGATGTCCGGCCACGCGACCATCGATACCGCCGTGGAAGCCACGCGCATCGGCGCGCTGAACTTCCTGGAAAAACCGATTGCAATGCAGAAATTGCTGAAGGCGGTGCAGGCCGGCCTCACGCGGGCCCAGGAAACGGTGCGCGCGCCGGTGCTGGCGCCGCGCCCGGTCGCGGCCGCGCCGTCGGAAGACAGCGCACCGGCCGGCACGGGCTTCAATGCGGCCGCCCCGATGCAGCCGCAGCACGGCATGGCCGTGGGCCGCGCCGGCAATGG
Source organism: Pseudoduganella rhizocola (assembly GCF_045984285.3). Lineage (NCBI taxonomy): Bacteria > Pseudomonadati > Pseudomonadota > Betaproteobacteria > Burkholderiales > Oxalobacteraceae > Pseudoduganella > Pseudoduganella rhizocola. The sequence goes on along the minus strand of NZ_JBJQIK030000014.1, from coordinate 66,854 downwards.
CGAAGGCCATCTGTTCAACCTGTCCTTCGACCTGCCGCTGCGCGAAGCGCGCGATGCCTTCGAGCGCATGTACTTCGAACACCACCTGGGCCGCGAAGGCGGCAGCATGACGCGCGTGGCCGAGAAGACCGGCCTGGAGCGCACCCACCTGTACCGCAAGCTCAAGCAGCTGGGCGTGGAGCCGGGCAAGCTGGCCAAGAAGAACCAGGGCGTATAAGGAAGTCCCGTGACCCCGGCAACACTGGTCACGGGAGCGCGCGCCGCCCAGCGCGAGCGCGCCATCGATGCTGCCATGGTCCCCGGCAGCGACACCGTCATCATCCTCGAAGGCCTGGCCGAAGGCGATTCGCCGCTGGCCGCCTATGCCGATCTGCCGGAAGGCAGCTGGCGCCCCGCCATCCACCGCATTGCTCCCGGCTGCCTTTGCTGCGCCGGAAACCTGGTTTTGCGTGTAACATTGAATCGCATCTTGCGCCGTCCCCCGGCACAGCTCTTTATCAGCCTGGCTGATCCTACCCATGTGGGACAGCTGCGCGCATCGTTGTCGGCGGCCCCCTACGACACACTGCTTTGTCTAGGGGCCGACCTGGCCGCCTGAGGCCTGACTACTGCCGCAATCGTACGGCTCCCTTGAAATTGGCTGCGACAGCCTCACTTCGTTATGGACGGCGGAAACTCATCCAGTTCCGCCCCTGGAGAAAAGGAAGCGATATGAACCTCATTTACAACAGCGAGCAGTATAGTGTTGTCGAATTCGGCGCGGACCGCGACCTGGACGCGCTGCGTTTCGGTGGCTATGAAATCGTCGATAAGGGCGGCAAACGGGAAATCTTCATCGCCGGCGTGCTGGCGCAGAATTTCCGGCGTGACGTCAACCAGCTGATCGCCAACGAACCGACGATGGAAGAAATCGACGAGTTCCTCGGCAGCTATGATTCCCTGATGAGCCAACCAGTGCTATTGCACTAAGTACTTAGCAAGCCGTCATTCAGCAATACCGCCACACGCCGTCCGCTTGAACATACAGCGGACGGTCTTTTCTGCTACATTCAATTCAACATTTCTCTCCCAGCCGTAACAGGGCCGTCCTGTCCCGATTGTCCTTGCTTTGCGGAAAATTTATTTTGTAATAATTTCAACAAAGCATCAGGTTTTGATGTCAAAATAGCAGGCAACCAGGAATTTTGTCATGATCGACCTTTCCGTCAAAGATCCCGCTTCCAGGAGTTTGCGCGTGCGTGAGTTTTATCTGGGCCGGCAGCCTATTCTCGACCGGAACCAGGCCCTGTTCGGCTATGAATTGCTGTTCCGCAATGCGCCGGTCGGCCCGGCCCATATCGATACCGAACTGGGCGCCACGGCTGCCGTGATGGCGCACGCCTCGCAGCTGGGCATGGAGAAGGTGATCGGCGACGCGCTCGGCTTCGTCAACGTGGATGCCGACGCCATCATGAGCGATATCTTCGGCTTCCTGCCGCGCGAAAAAGTGGTGCTGGAGGTGGCCGAAACCATGCAGCCGACGCCGGCCGTGCTGGCGCGCATGGCGGACCTGCACAGCCACGGCTTCCGCTTCGCGCTGAACGATGTGAGCGGCGAAACGGCCCATGTGCAGTCGATGCTGCCGATGGCCGAATACGTGAAGATGAGCATGCGCGGCACGCCGCTCGACAGCCTGGTCAAGCTGGCGCCCCGTTTCAAGCAGGAGGGCAAGAAGCTGGTGGCCGGCAAGGTGGAAACCCGCGAGGAGTTCAAGCACTGCCTGGAGCTGGGCTTCGACTTCTTCCAGGGCTATTACTTCGCCAAGCCCGTCATCATGAGCGGCAAGAAACTGTCGCCCTCGCAACTGGCCGTGATGGAGCTGATGACGCTGGTGACTTCCGATGCCGACAACCTGGAAATCGAGCGCGCCATCAAGCGCGACGTGTCGCTGGCACTGAACCTGCTGCGCCTGGTGAACACGCCGGCGGTGGGCGCGCGCCAGCGCATCGATTCGCTGAGCCAGGCCGTGACCATCCTCGGCCGCCGCCAGCTGCAGCGCTGGCTGCAGATCATGCTGTATGCGGAGCCGAGCAAGCGCGGCCACTCGATGACGCCGCTGCTGATGCTGGCCACCACCCGCGGCCGCCTGCTGGAACTGCTGGCGCACAAGCTGCGTCCCCACCACCGGCACGATGCGGATGTGGCCTTCACGGTCGGCATCATGTCCCTGATGGATACGCTGTTCGGCATTCCGATGACGGAGATCCTGAACCAGATTCCGGTCAGCGACGAGGTGGCCGATGCGCTGCTGGAACGCGGCGGCTTCTTCGGCGACCTGCTGCGCCTGGCCGAATGCATCGAGCGCCTGGAAGACATGGAAAACGAAATCGTGCCGACCTTGCGCGGCCTGGCCATGAGCACCGACGAACTGGTGGAGCTGGAGATGGCAGCGTTTGAATGGAGCGACAATGTGGTGCGCTATGCGCTCTGAATGATTGTGAAAAAGTAACTCTTCCGCTATCTTGGTGACGGCGCTGCAATCTGCAGCGCCGTTTTCGTATGGGGAGCGGTTGATGGCACAAACAATATTAAGCGTCAGCGGTTTATCGAAGCAGTACGGGGAGCGCCGGGCAGTGGATGGCGTTTCGTTCCAGGTGCAGCGCGGCCAGACAGTCGGCCTGCTGGGACCGAATGGTGCGGGCAAGTCCACCACCGTCAGCATGATCTGCGGCCTGGTGCGCAGCGACGGCGGCACGGTGCTGATGGATGGCCAGCCGGTAGGCGAGGGCAATAACGCCGCCAAGCGCAAGATCGGCCTGGTGCCGCAGGACCTGGCGCTGTATGAAGACCTGCCGGCGATCGACAACCTCAAGCTGTTCGGCGGCCTGTACGGCCTGAAGGGCGCCGCGCTCATGCAGCGCTGCCATGCGGTGCTGGAACTGGTGCGCCTGGCCGACCGCGCCAAGGACAAGCCTTCCACCTTCTCCGGCGGCATGAAGCGCCGCCTGAATATCGCCGCCGCGCTGCTGCACGATCCCGAACTGCTGATCCTGGACGAGCCCACCGTGGGCGTCGATCCGCAAAGCCGCAACGCCATCTTCGACACGCTGGAAACGCTGAAGGCGCAAGGCCGCTCGCTGATCTACACCAGCCACTACATGGAAGAAGTGGAACGGCTGGCCGACCATATCGTCATCATCGACCATGGCAAGGTGCTGGCCGACGAAAGCCCGGCCGCGCTGTATGCGCGCCTGCCGGCGCAGGCCGCCCTGCGCGCCGACCTGCAGCAGCCGGTGGCGCCGGCGCTGGCCGAAGCCGTGGCCCGCCTGCCCGGCGTTACCCGGGTCGCCGTCACGGGGCAGGGCCTGGACATCGGCCTGGCCGACACGGCCGCCGCGCCGTCGGTGCTGCGCTGGCTGGACGAACAGGGCCACAAGCTGGCCCACTTTGCCACCGCCCGCACCAACCTCGAAGATATTTTCCTGACCCTGACCGGCCGCAGCCTGCGGGACTAAGACCATGATGACAGCGATAATTGCCCTGATCCGCAAGGACCTGAAACTGTATGTGAACGACAAGCGCGCGCTGATGCTGAACCTGCTGATGCCGATTGTGCTGGCGGCCTTCTTCGGCTCCCTGTTCGGCGGCTCCGGCGAAGCAAAGACCAGCAAGATCGATATCGGCCTGGTGCAGGAAGATACTTCCGCACTGGGCAGGAAGATCGGCGACGGCCTGCGCGCCGATGCCAACCTGCGGGTGGCCGAACTGAGCCGCGAGGAAGCGCAGCAGCGCGTGCGCAGCGGTAAGCTGGGCGTGGCGGTCGTGATTCCGGCCGGCTTCGGCGATGCGGCGGGCGGCGCGCTGTTCAGCGCGTCGGAGAAGCCCGAGCTGCCGTTGTTCTACGACCCTTCGCAGTCCACCGTGCTGGCCATGGTGAAAGGCCTGCTGACGCAGCAGGTGATGCAGAACGTCAGCGCCGAAATGTTCAACGGCCAGGCGGGGCGCGACTTCACCGACAAGAGCCTGAAGCAGCTGGAAGCGAATCCTGACAGCGCGAAGCGCCCGGAACTGACGGAGCTGCTGGGCAGCCTGAAGAAGTTCCAGGCCAGCGAAGACCAGCGCGCCGCGGCGGCCGGCGGCGATGCCAATGCCAAATCCCAGGCGGGCCTGAGCATGCCATTTACGACGAAGGACGAAGCACTGAGCTCGGGGCCGAAATACAATGGCTACGCCCACTCCTTCGCCGGCATGGGGGTGCAGTTTATTCTGTTCATGGGCGTGGACATGGGCATCGGCATCCTGCTTGCACGCCGGCTCGGCATCTGGAACCGCCTGCTGGCGGCGCCCGTTACGCTGAACCAGGTGCTGCTGTCGCGCGCGCTCTCCGGCGCGATCATCGCCTTCGGCCTGCTGGTAATGATCTTCCTGGCTGGCGCACTGATCTTCAAGGTACAGATCAGCAATCCGGCCGGCTTCGTGCTCGTTGCCGTGAGTTTCGCGCTGATGACGGCGTCCTTCGGCCTGCTGATCGCGGCCTTCGGCAAAACGCCGGAAGCGGCGCGCGGCATGGCCGTGTTTGCGACGCTGATCCTGGTGATGCTGGGCGGCGCCTGGGTGCCGTCCTTTATCTTCCCGGAATGGATGCAGTCGCTCACCATCGTCATCCCGACGCGCTGGGCCGTGGATGGCCTGGACGCCATGACGTGGCGCGGCCTCGGCATGGATGCCGCGCTACGCTGCGCCGCTGCGCAGCTCGCCTTCACCGCACTGTTCGGGGCGCTGGCGCTGTGGAAGTTCCGCGCAATCCGGCAGTAATTCGCGGCCGTTTTCAGAATTTTTCCACTTTCACGATACGTGAAAGTGGAAATATGTTGAAAAACGTCAGATTTTTTCATACTATGTATCTATTCACGGAACGTGAAAATCGATAAATTATGAAAAAGGAGGCATCATGCATGCCTTGGGTGGGGACGATGCGTGTGACAGCCTCGGGAGCGAGGCCATTCAGGCACTGGAACGAAAAACCGGGATACGAGGCAATTTTTACTGGGGCGTATCGCAGGACCGGGCGGGCTATCGCCCCGATGCCGAACTTGAGCTGACGATAGAGGGCCGGACCCATCACTATTTCGTCGAGTGCAAATCGTATATAGACCGCAAAGCTCAACTGGAGCAAGTGCACAGGCAGTTCGCCGCCAGCGATGGGCAAAGCTTGTTGCTTGCTCCTTACCTGAGTCGTGAACTGGCCGAGCACTGTCAGCACCTGGGTTTGCAATTTCTGGATACCCATGGCAATGCCTATCTGCGCGGGGACGGGTTCTTTATCCTGATTACGGGGGAGAAGAGCGATAGCGGCAAGGCGCCTGTTCGTGCACCAAAAGGAACGACCAGCGCCACCAGCCTGCGCGTGGCGTTTATCCTGCTCTGTAAACCGGAGATGGCTGGCGCTACTTATCAGGAGATCGCCGACGCAGCAGGCGTTTCAATGGGAACCGCCCACAACGTGTTCCAGAGTCTGGTACAGCGCGGCTATTTGATCAAGCGTAGCCAGACGGGACGCCGCCTGATCGAAGCACGGCGCCTGCTGGATGAATGGATTCTGAATTACCCATCCGTCTTACGCCCCACTCTTCACCGCCGGCGCTTTAGCGCCACGGATCCTGATTGGTGGAAAGGCGCAGATCTTGATGAAGCCCATGCAGTTTGGGGCGGCGAAGTGGCCGCTTTCCGGATGACAAAATATCTGAAGCCGGTAACACAAACTGTCTACATCGATCCAGGCACCATGGATGAATCGCTGAAGAAGCTGGTGCACCAGCACCGGCTGAAGGCTGACCCGAACGGGCCGATCGAAGTGCTCGAAAAATTCTGGAATATCGAACTGCGGCATGCGAAGAACGTGGCACCGCCAATCCTGGTCTATTCCGAATTGCTGGCGCTGCTGGATCCCCGTGCAGATGAGGTAGCAAAAATGCTAAAGGAGAAGTGGATTGATCCCGCGTTCGATTAAGCCGGAATATCCGATCGATCCTGGGGCGATCGAGATCTTGCGTGCCGTCGCTGAAGAGGCGCAGGCGGAGGGCATCGATTATATGCTGGTGGGTGCAACAGCGCGCGATATTTTGTTAAAGCATGTTTTCGGCGTGGAGACACGGCGAGCGACCTACGATATCGATTTTGCTGTTGCCGTCAAAGACTGGCAGCAGTTTAATGACCTGCGCTCCCGGCTTCTGAAGCGCGCCAGTTTCAAGGCCGGTGGACCAGCACTGCAACGGCTTTACTATAAGGGAGTGGCCGGCGACCTGGATTGGCCGCTGGACCTGGTGCCATTCGGCGAGATTTCGCAAGGAAGCAATGCGATTGCGTGGCCGCCGGACATGAAGGTCATCATGAATGTTGCAGGGTACGACGATGTGCTTGCGGCGGCTGAACTGGTGGCGTTCGCTCCTGATTTCACAGCCAAGGTGGTCTCGCTGGCGGGTCTGGCAATCCTGAAGTTGATTGCATGGTCTGACCGAGGCAGGGAAAATCCGAAGGATGCGGAAGACCTGCATCATTTGATGAAAAACTACATAGATGCGGGCAATATGGACCGTGCATACGAAACCGGCGTGATGGATGCCGGCGACTATGATGCGGACCTTGCGACCATCCATCTGCTGGGGGCGGATATAAAGCGCCTGGCTAGCCCGGCAACCCTGGTCATCCTGAGCGACATCCTCGATCAGAACATGGGGCGGTTAACCATTGCTATAAGCAAATCCAGGCGAAACGATGAAAACATCGAATCGCTTGTGGAGGCTGACCTGCAATTGCTGCGCAAGGCGCTCTCATAGGAAGGCCGGCGGGCGGACCGTCATGTCCGCCGCCTGTGCTGTCAGGTCGCCGTTCCCTGCCATTTGTGCAGATTGGGGTCGGCGGCCAGTTCCCAGCCGGCCAGCAGCGCCGTCACCACGCCCACCGCCAGGTTATTCCACATCATCGGAATCTGTTCGAAGTCCGCGAAGAATACCCATGGCGATACGGCCACCCAGATGCCGAGCACCAGGTTCAGCGCCACGGCCCAGAAGTAGATCTTGTACAGGTCGAAGGCGGCCAGCATCGTCATGATGAGCCCGCACGCGAAGGCGTTCGTGGCATGCGGCGATGGAACGGAATAGCCGAAGATCCACGGCGTAAGGAACAGCCAGATGCCGAGCAGCAGGATGAGCTCGTCTTGCCAGCGCTTGAAGAAACGGATATCGCTCATGATGTCCTCCCGCTAAAAGTGTAGTCCCCCTTGGACCACACTTCCAGCGGAAAGTTCATGACGATCAGAGATTCGGCGCGAGCCAGCGCTCCAGTTCGGCCTTCGGCACATTGCGGCGCGCCGCCATATCGTCCAGCTGGTCCTGGTTGATCTTGCCGATGGTGAAGTATTTGGACTGCGGATGCGCCAGGTAGAAGCCGGACACAGCCGCACCCGGATACATGGCGAAGGACTCGGTCAGCTTCATCTCGATCTCTTCCGCCTGTAGCACCTTGAACATATCGGCCTTCACGGTGTGCTCCGGGCAGGCCGGATAGCCCGGCGCCGGACGGATGCCCGCATACTCTTCCTTGATCAGCGCTTCATTCGGCAGCTGCTCGTCGGCCGCATAGCCCCACAGGTCTTTGCGCACGCGCTCGTGCAGGTACTCGGCGAAGGCTTCCGCCAGGCGGTCCGCCAGCGCCTTCAGCATGATGGACGAGTAGTCGTCATGCGCATCCTCGAAACGCTTCTCGTGCTTCTCGATGCCCAGTCCTGCCGTCACGGCGAACATGCCGATGTAATCCTGCGTGCCCGAATCCTTCGGAGCGATGAAGTCGGACAGCGCCTGGTTCGGACGCTGCACGCCATCCACCACGGGGCGCACACCCTGCTGGCGCAGGCCGTACCAGGTGAAGGCCACCTCCTTGCGCGATTCGTCGCTGTAGATCTCGATATCGTCGTCGTTGACGCTGTTGGCAGGCAGCAGGGCGATCACTCCATTGGCGGTGAGCCAGCGGCCGTCGATGATCTTCTTCAGCAGCTGCTGGCCTTCCTCGAACACCTTGCTCGCGGCTTCGCCTACCACTTCATCTTTCAGGATGGCGGGGAAGGGGCCGGCCAGGTCCCAGGTCTGGAAGAAGGGGCCCCAGTCGATATACTGCGCAATGGCCGCGAGATCGACGTTTTTGAACACGCGGCGGCCGATGAACTTCGGCTTCACCGGCGCGAACTCCAGCTTCGCCTTGTTGGCGCGCGCGGCGGCCAGCGTCACGGTCGGCAGCGCCTTCTTGTTGGCGTGCTGCTCGCGGATGCGGGCGTAGTCCTGCTCGATCTCGTCGATGTATTTCTCGCGCTGCTCAGGCGTCAGCAGCGACTGCGCCACGGAGACGGAACGGGAAGCGTCCGGCACATACACCACCGGGCCTTCGTAGTTGTGCGAAATCTTCACCGCGGTATGCGCGCGGCTGGTGGTGGCGCCGCCGATCAGCAGCGGAATCTTCAGCATGCGGAAGTGCTCGTCGCGCTGCATCTCTTTCGCCACGTGGGCCATTTCCTCCAGCGAGGGCGTGATCAGGCCGGACAGGCCGATGATGTCCGCATTCTCCGCCTTGGCCTTGGCCAGGATTTCGGAGGCGGGCACCATCACGCCCATATTCACCACTTCGAAGTTATTGCATTGAAGGACCACGGACACGATGTTCTTGCCGATATCGTGCACGTCGCCCTTCACGGTCGCGATCACGATCTTGCCCTTCGGCTTGGCCACGATGCCGGTGCGCTTTTCCTCGGCCAGCTTCTCTTCCTCGATGTAGGGAATGAGGTGGGCCACGGCCTGCTTCATCACGCGGGCCGACTTCACCACCTGCGGCAGGAACATCTTGCCCTGGCCGAACAGGTCGCCGACGATATTCATGCCGTCCATCAGCGGGCCTTCGATCACATTGATCGGGCGGCCGCCCGAGTTGGCCACCTGCTGGCGCATTTCCTCGGTGTCTTCGGTGATGAACTGGGTGATGCCGTGCACCAGCGCGTGCGCCAGGCGCTTCTCGACCGGGGCCTCGCGCCATTCGAGGTTCGCGGTTTCCTGCTTGCCGCCCGCCTTCAGCGTGCCGGCGAATTCGATCATGCGCTCGGTGGCGTCCTCGCGGCGGTTCAGCACCACGTCTTCCACGCGCTCGCGCAGCTCGGCCGGCAGGTCGTCGTACACCCCCACCATGCCCGCGTTGACGATACCCATCGTCATGCCGGCCTTGATGGCGTGGTAGAGGAAGACCGTGTGGATCGCCTCGCGCGCCGGGTCGTTGCCGCGGAAGGAGAAGGACACGTTGGACACGCCGCCGGAGATTTTCGCGTGCGGCAGGTTCTCCTTGATCCAGCGCGTGGCATTGATGAAGTCCACCGCATAGTTGTTGTGCTCTTCGATGCCGGTGGCGATGGCGAAGATGTTCGGGTCGAAGATGATGTCTTCCGGCGGGAAGTCCACCACCTCGGTCAGCACCTTGTAGGCGCGCGCGCAGATCTCGATCTTGCGCTCGAAGGTGTCGGCCTGTCCCTTCTCGTCGAAGGCCATCACGATCACGGCCGCGCCGTAGCGGCGGCACAGGCGCGCCTGGCGGATGAACTCTTCCTCGCCTTCCTTCATCGAGATGGAGTTGACGATGGACTTGCCCTGCACGCACTTCAGGCCCGCTTCGATCACCGACCACTTGGAGGAGTCGATCATGATCGGCACGCGCGAGATATCGGGTTCGGAAGCGATCAGGTTCAGGAAGCGCGTCATGGCCGCCTGCGAATCCAGCATCGCTTCGTCCATATTGATATCGATGACCTGGGCGCCGTTTTCCACCTGCTGGCGTGCGACGGACAGGGCCTCGTCATACTGCTCGTTCAGGATCATGCGCGCGAAGGCCTTGGAGCCGGTCACGTTGGTGCGTTCGCCCACGTTGACGAACAGCGAGCTGTCGTCGATGGTGAAGGGCTCCAGGCCGGACAGACGCTGCGCCACCGGAATCTCCGGCACGGTGCGCGGCTTGGCGTCCTTCAGCAGCGCCGCGATGGCGGCGATGTGGTCCGGCGTGGTGCCGCAGCAGCCGCCAGCCACGTTGATGAAGCCCGCGTCGGCGAACTCGCGCAGCAGGGAGGAGGTATCGGCCGGCAGCTCGTCGAAGCCGGTGTCGCTCATCGGGTTGGGCAGGCCCGCGTTCGGGTAGATGCAGACGAAAGTATCGGCGATCTGCGACAGCTCCTCGGCATAGGGGCGCATCAGGGCCGCGCCCAGCGCGCAGTTCAGGCCAATAGTCAGCGGCTTGGCGTGGCGCACCGAATTCCAGAAAGCCGGTACGGTCTGGCCGGACAGGATGCGGCCGGAAGCATCGGTGACGGTGCCGGAGATCATCAGCGGCAGGCGTTCCTGCTCCGGATGCTCGCTGAAATACAGGTCGATGGCGAACAGCGCGGCCTTGCAATTCAGCGTGTCGAAGATGGTTTCCACCAGCAGCACATCGGCGCCGCCGTCCACCAGGCCGCGCACCTGCTCGTGGTAGCCCGCCACCAGCTGGTCGAAGGTCACGTTGCGTGCGCCGGGATCGTTCACGTCCGGCGAAATGGAGGCGGTCTTCGGCGTCGGGCCAAGCGCGCCGGCCACGAAGCGCGGCTTGTCCGGCGTGCTGTACTTCGCTGTGGCGGCTTTGGCCAGCTTCGCGGCTTCCACGTTCATCTCATAGGCCAGGTGGGCCATGTGATAGTCGTCCTGCGCGATGGAGGTGGCGCCGAAGGTGTTGGTTTCGATCAGGTCGGCCCCGGCGGCCAGGTAGCGTTCGTGGATCTCCTGGATCACCTGCGGCTGCGTCAGCGTCAGCAGCTCGTTATTTCCCTTGACGAACAGTTCGCGCGCGCCGCTGCCTGCGGGAGCGGCGAAATCGATGAAACGCCCTGTGGGGCCGCCGCGGTAAGCCTCCTCATCGAGCTTGTACTGCTGGATGATGGTGCCCATCGCGCCGTCGAGGAACATGATGCGGCGCGAGAGGATCTCGCGCAGCTGCGCTTCGGTCTTGGAGACGGGACGGGTCACAGTGTTAGTCATTTGATACTTTCATTTGCCGGGTCTGAAATTATACCTGTGCCTCATAGGGGGCGCATCTGTGCCGAAAATGCACAAATCATGTGCCGCCGGACGGCTACCCATGGGAGGGCCGGGCTCCTAACATGGCTCCATCGACGCAAACGGAGCAAACCATGTCACAAACCATACGCAGCATCGGCGGCGCGCAGGCGGCAAGCCGCATCGACCCGCGCAGCACGGCGCTGGTGCTGATCGACTACCAGAACGAATACTTCACGGGGCGCCTGCCGCTGCCCGAAGGCGAAGCGGCGCTGCGCAAGGCGGCAGCGCTGATGCACTTTGCAGACCGCCACGGCATCGCCGTGTTCCACGTGCAGCATGTGAACGGCGCGGCCAGCCCGCTGTTTGCCGACGGCAGCCCGGCGGCCGGGATTCATTCCGCCCTGGCGCCGCAGGCATGGCACCGCGTGCTGCGCAAGACTACCGTCAGCACCTTCGCCAGCACCGATCTCGATGCGCAGCTGCGGGCGCTGGGCGTGAGGACGCTGATCGTGGCGGGACTGATGACGCATATGTGCGTTTCCACGATGGTGCGCGATGCGCGCCAGTTCGGCGGCGACCGCAATTACAGCGTGCTGCTGGCAGCCGATGCCTGCGCCACCCGCGACATCGACGGCTGGGACGGCGGCGTCGTCAGCCACTGGGTACTGCACGGCGCAACGCTGACCGCGCTGTCCGACAATTTTGCTGAAGTGCTGCCGACGGCAGCAATCCTTGACCTTCCTGTTGGAGAATGACCATGCCTATCCTGAACATCACCGTCAGCGGCACCCCTGACACCGTCCCATCGCACAAAGTGGCGGCCATCCTTGGCAAGCACACGGCGGAAATCCTGCACAAGGTTCCTCCACTGACCTCCATTGCCGTGCATTACGCAGATCCGGCGCACTGGTTCATCGGCGGCGTATCGCTGGCGCAGCAGAACAAGGCCACCTTCTTCCTCGACATCAAGGTGAGCGACGAGACCAACACGGCGATGGAGAAGTCGGCCTACATCGCCGCCGTGTACCACGACATGCAGCAGCTGCTCGGCGAGCTGCACGAAGTAAGCTATATCCACATCGACGACGCGCGCCCCGCCGCCTGGGGCTGGGGCGGCCTCACGCAGCAGTACCGCGCCGTGCAGAAGATGCTCGCCTGATCCACCCCAACATCCGATTCTTCCCCGGGGCGCACACTTCACTTGTGCGCCCCTTATGGCGCTCTATACTGAAAGCGCCTGATGCAATTCGACTGGGATCCAGATAAGGAGCGCATCAACAAACGGAAGCATGGCATCTCGTTTTGGGATGCGGTTTCCGTGTTTGATTCATCCTTGACGCGCCACGCCGCGGATATTGAACACGGCGAGCCACGGATCGTGGCAACTGGTCCGTCTACGGTAGGACTGCTTCACGTTATTTATGTAGAGCGAGGCCACCTGATCAGGATTATTTCTGCGCGGAAGGCGACTCGTAAGGAAAGGAAGGGTTATGAATGCTCCAGATGATGAGGTTCAAATCTACATGGTTCAGATCGGGGAGAGGCTCTACCGAACATTGAAAAGCAGGGGAGGCGACTATGATGCGGGTATTAACGACTACCTGCGGCGGCGACTCAACATGCCCGAACCGGTCTACCCGCTTGGCGACGCTGATTCGCTGGATGATGATCTGGACGAAATCTCGGATGAGGAATTGCTTCGCGCGATTCCCTTGCCGTCGGGGCCGCGCATACCTCCACATTCAGTACCAATTGCCGCGGACCTTTATGAGGCGCTGGCAGACGGGACCGAAAAGTCCGAAGGGAAAATCATCTTCCTCCTGGAAGAGATGGCGGCGGAGATGAATCAATCCCAGTCGCGGTCGCGGTAGACCGCGGCGGCGAAGTCGACAAAGACGCGGACTTTGGGGGAGAGGTGGCGGTTGTGCGGATACATGGCGTACAGCTCGCGCGGCTTCATCGGATAGTCCGGCAGCACCTGCACCAGGTCCCCGCGCCGCATGTCTTCGTGCACGATGAAGGACGCCGTGGTCGCAATGCCGTTACCGGCCAGCGCTGCGCCGCGCAGGGCGATACCGGTGTTGGCCTGGAACTTCCCCTTCACCTGTACCGTCTGCCGCGAGCCGTCCGGCAGTTCGAATGTCCAGTCCCATGGCCGCGCCACCTGGGTGTAGACCATGCAGTTATGCTGCAGCAGGTCGTCCGGCGTGCGCGGCGTGCCGTGGCGCTTCAGGTAGTCCTTGCTGGCCACCAGCAGCACGCGGCTTGAGGCAAGGCGGCGCGCAACCGTCGTCGAATCGGGCATCTCGCGCGTGAGGCGCAGCGCCACATCGAACCCTTCCTCGATCATGTCGACCAGCCGGTCATTGCAGACCAGGTCCACGTGCAGTTCGGGATATTGAGCGATGAACTGCGGCAGCCATTGCGATAGCTCCATGACGCCGAATGCCATCGGCGCATTGATGCGCAAGGTGCCCGTGGGCCGCGCCTGGTGCCGGCCGACAGCGCGGTCGGCATCGTCCAGCGCATCGAGGATCTGTTTGCTCGCTTCGTAGTAGTCGCGTCCCGCATCGGTCAGCGCGAAGCGGCGCGTGGTGCGGTTCAGCAGCTGCGCGCCGAGATGCGTTTCCAGCTGGCGGACCTGGCGCGAGACGATGGTGTGCGAAATCCCCATGGCATCGCCCGCAGCCGTAAAGCTGCCAAGCTCCACGACACGGCGCAGGGCACGCAGCGCTGCCAGTTGGTCCATAGGTTTGGGGGATGAGTTGGGTTGCCGCCAAGCTTAGCGCAAGGGCAGGGCGGCGGCAACGGCTCAGGTGAAGGTCTTGCCTTCGAGCGCGAAGCCCTTGATGAATTCCGCGGCCGGCAGCCGTTTGCCGCCCGGTTTCTGCAGCTCGGTCAGGCGCAGCGCGCCGCCACCGCCGCAGGCCACCACGATGCCGTGCTGCGCGTCGGCGGCCAGCACCTTGCCCGCAGGGGCATCGCTGCCCGCGTCCAGCACCTCGGCGCCCCACAGCTTGATGACGGTGCCGTCCACTTCGCCGTGCGCGCCGGGGAAGGGATTGAAGGCGCGGATCCTGCGCCCGATGTCGCGCGCGGACTGGGTGAAGTCCAGCACCGCTTCTTCCTTGGCAATCTTGGCCGCGTACGTCACGCCGGCTTCCGGCTGCGGCACGGCTTCCACAATGCCCTGTTCCATCTTGCGCAGCACCTTCACGATCATCTGCGCGCCCATGGCGGCGATGCGGTCATGCAGCACGGCCGTCGTATCCTGCGGGCCGATGGGCGTGCGTTCGATCAGCAGCATGGGGCCCGTATCCAGGCCTTCTTCCATCTGCATGATGGTCACGCCGGTCTCCGCATCGCCCGCTTCGATCGCGCGGTGGATCGGCGCGGCGCCGCGCCAGCGCGGCAGCAGCGAACCGTGGATATTGATGCAGGGTTTGATATCGAGCGTGGAGCGCGGCAGGATCAGGCCGTAGGCCGCCACCACCATCACATCGTAATCGGTGGCCAGCAGCCGCTCGTGGGCTTCGCGGGCTTCCTGCGCGCGCTGCGGATCCTTCGCGTCCATGCGCAGCGACAGCGGCTGCGCCACCGGCATGCCATGCGCCACCGCATACTGCTTCACCGCGGACGGCTGCAGGTGCATGCCGCGCCCGGCCGGGCGGTCGGGCTGGGTCAGCACCAGGGGAATCTCGAAACCTGCTTCGTGCAGGGCCTGCAGGGCCACCGCCGCAAACTCGGGCGTGCCGGCAAAGATGACTTTCATCGAGTCCCCTTTCGGTATCAGCGGCGGCCGTTGGCGCGCAGCTGCTTCTCGCGCTCCATGCCGCGTTCTTCCTTCAGCAGCTTGGTCTTGATGCGGTTGCGCTTCAGCGGCGACAGGTATTCCACGAATACCTTGCCCATCAGGTGGTCCATTTCGTGCTGGATGCAGACAGCCAGCAGCTCGTCGCAGTCGATCTCGAAGAACTCGCCTTTCACGTCCTGCGCGCGCACCTTCACTTTGGACGGGCGTTCCACGTCGTCGTAAATGCCGGGCACCGACAGGCAGCCTTCGTCGTAGACCTTGCGCTCGTCGCTGGCCCACAGGATTTCGGGATTGATGAAGACCTGCAGCGCATCTTTCGTTTCGCTGAGGTCGATGACGATCACGCGCTCGTGCACGTCGACCTGGGTTGCCGCGAGGCCGATGCCCGGTGCGTCATACATGGTTTCAGCCATGTCGGCGACCAGCGTGGCAAGACGCTCGTCGAACACGGTCACGGGCTGGGCGACCTTGTGCAGGCGCGGATCGGGATAGCGGAGAATATTCAGTTTGGCCATACTACTGTGCTTGGTGACTTGATAAGAATGTTGCTGAATCGGCCTTTGCCCACCACAAAAATGCAACAGAGTCGGCTGGCGGCAGCGCGTGGTTTCTCTTGCTAGTTAAGGGTAATATGGGCAGAATTTGATTCACTACGGCAAGCCTTTCAGGCCTGCGTCGATGCCGCACGTAACGGATGATTTCATGAAAAATTTTAACACAGTCGGCGCCCGCCTGTTCGCGGCGGCCCTGTTGACCGTAGTGCCGGCCGTCTCCGCGCTGGCCCAGATGCGCTGCGAATTCAAGCCCAATGCGCCGGACCAGCACGTGGTAGTCAAGGGCGACACCCTGTGGGACATTTCCGGCACCTTCCTCGAAAAGCCCTGGTGCTGGCCGCAGGTGTGGGGCATGAACCGCGAAGAAATCGCCAACCCGCACTGGATCTATCCCGGCCAGATCATCTGGTTCGACCGCAAGGCCGGCCGGCTGCGCCTGGGCAACCGCGTTGGCGGCGATGGCAGTGGCGGCGCGGGCGATCCGTCCACGCTGCGCCTGTCGCCCCAGCTGCGCATGCAGGGCCTGGGCAAGGATGCCGTGACCTCGATTCCGAGCGGCGTGATCGAACCCTTCCTCACCGAACCGCTGATCATCGAAGGCGATGAACTCAAGGATGCGCCGCGCATCATCGCCACGCAGGAAAACCATGTCTTCATCGGCAAGGGCGACAAGGCCTATGTGCGCGGCAAGCTGAATGGCGGCACGTCCTTCCAGGTATTCCGTCCCGGCAAGCCGCTGCGCGATCCCGTCACCAGGGCCGTGGTGGCGCAGGAAGCCTTCTATCTCGGCACCCTGAAGCTGCAGAAGGAAGCGGAGCCCGGCACCGATGTGCACACCTTCGTGGTCGCCAGCGCGAAGGAAGAAATGGGCAAGGGCGACCTGCTGATGCAGGCGCCGCCGATGCCGATGCAGAACTATGTGCCGCATCCGCCCGAAGTGGCGGTGGAAGCGCGCGTGCTCGCCATCTATAACGGCGTGACCCATGCCGGCCAGAACCAGGTGGTCAGCATTAATCGCGGAAAGCTTGACGGACTCGATGTCGGCTCCGTGCTGCAGCTGTACCATCGGGGGCAGACGGTGACGGATCCGGGCGCCAGCAAAGGCTGGCACAACCTGGGCCAGCCTAAGGTCAAGCTGCCGGATGAAGAAGTGGGCAGCCTGTTTATCTTCCGCGTGTTCAAGCACGTTTCTTACGGCCTGATCATGCAAGTGACGGAACCCGTGGAGGTTGGCGACGTCGCTAAAACTGCGGAGTGAGCGACGCCGTGCAAGCCACGGATACCCCGGACACCATTCACCAGGACGCCGAAGTGTTAGCGTCCTGGTTGCATTTCGGCCTTGCCGAGGGCGTGGGCCGCATGACCGCCGCCGCGCTGGTGCGGCGCTTCGGCACGCCAAGCGCCGCAAGGGAGGCCCTGCTGGCGCTGCCGCCGGCCTTGCCCGGCACCGAAGCCGATGTGGAGGCGGCCGGCGATATCGGCTGTGACCTGTCCACCGGCCAGCTGCGCAGCCTGTGCGCGGCGCCCGGCGACGAGCTGCGCGCGCTGGCGCAACGTACCCTTGAATGGGCCGCGCAGCCCGGCAACCGCCTGATGGCGCTGGACGATCCGCACTATCCGCCGCTGCTGCGCCAGATCGACGATCCACCCTTGCTGCTGTATATAAAAGGAAACGCGGCCTTGCTGCGCGGCCAGTGCTTTGCCATCGTCGGCAGCCGCAACGCATCGATGCAAGGCAAGCTGAATGCCGAGCACTTCGGCCAATGTTTATCGGATGCAGGATTGACCATCGTGTCCGGCCTGGCGCGCGGCATCGACGCCGGCGCGCACCGCGGCGGCCTGCGCGGCCGCGGCTCCAGCGTGGCCGTGATCGCCACCGGCGCCGACCGCATCTACCCGCGCGCCAACGAAGCGCTGGCGCATGAGCTGGCGGAGCAGGGTTGCATCGTCAGCGAATTCCCTTTGGGCACGCCGCCCTGCGCCTGGCAGTTCCCGGTGCGCAACCGCATCATCAGCGGCCTGTCGCGCGGCGTGCTGGTGGTGGAAGCGGCAACGGCATCGGGCTCGCTCGTTACGGCCAACGCCGCGCTGAAGCAGAACCGCGAGGTGTTTGCCATCCCCGGCTCCATCCATGCCACGCTGAGCCGCGGCTGTCACCGCCTGCTGCGCGACGGCGCCGTGCTGGTGGAAACCAACGACGATGTGTTACATGGCCTGGGCCTGTCCTCGCCGCCGCGCGAAACAATGTTGATCAATGAACTTGAACGCGCGGCCGATGTGTTGTTGGATGTCCTCAGTTTCGATCCCTTGACTGCGGATGCACTGGCACGCCATCTGCGCCTGGATGTGGCGGCCACGCAGGCCAGCCTGCTCGCTCTGGAACTGGCCGGTTTGATCGAACGCTTGCCGGGCGGCCTGTTCCGCCGTTTGCGCCGTTGAGGCAAGCGTGCGGGACTTGTGCCGTGGCGAGCGATGCTGATAGAGTAGAGCCCATGTTCGACATCCTTGTTTATCTTTACGAAACCTATTACCGGCCCGAAGCATGCCCTGAACCGGCGGCTCTGGCCAAGAAGCTATCGGCTGTCGGCTTCGACGACGTGGAGATCTCGGAAGCGCTGGTCTGGCTCAACGACCTGACCGCCCTGGCAGGCGTGGAGCAATCGCTGACGGCCTTGTCGACCGGCACGCGCTTCTATGTTGACGAAGAGAAGGATGTGCTGGGTTCGCAAGCCATCGGCTTCATCCAGTTCCTCGAAAGCGCCAAGGTGCTGTCGCCCCTGCAGCGCGAAATCGTGATCGAACGCGCGCTGGCGCTGGAAGAAGCGCCGGTGAACCTGGGCAAACTGAAGATCATTGTCCTGATGCTGCTGTGGAGCCAGGGCAAGGAGCCGGACGCGCTGATGTTCGACGATCTCTTCGCTTCGGACGAAGACCAGGCGCCCCGCCTGCTGCACTGATTCCGGCCCCGCTGCACCGTTTCCCGGCGTGCAGCATTATTGCCAAAAAAGCAAATTGTAAAGCGGTCCGGCCGTGCGTCCGGACGCTGTTTGCTTGCGTCGCCCTTGAAAGGCCGCTTATTATTAGTCCGGTGATAATGTACATAGAGCAAGATTGTGGAAACTTCCGGGTCCGCAGCCAATCCATGTATGATGCGGCCTGCCGAACCCATATAAAAAGCAAGCGAGAACCCAATAAATGAGCAAAACCCTCATCATTGCCGAGAAGCCTTCTGTCGCGAACGACATCGCGAAGTCGCTTGGCGGCTTCACGAAGCACGATGAGTACTTTGAATCCGATGAATACGTCCTGTCCTCCGCCGTAGGCCACCTGCTGGAAATCGCGGTGCCGGAAGAGTACGACGTCAAGCGCGGCAAATGGAGCTTTACGCACCTGCCGATGATTCCCCCGTACTTCGCGCTGAACCCCATCGCCAAGACCGAGAGCCGCCTCAAGGTGCTCAACAAGCTGATCAAGCGCAAGGACGTGACCGGCCTGATCAACGCATGCGACGCGGGCCGCGAAGGGGAGCTGATCTTCCGCCTGATCGCGCAGAACGCAAAGGCGAAGCAGCCCGTCAAGCGCCTGTGGCTGCAGTCGATGACGCCGGCCGCCATCCGCGACGGCTTTGCCCACCTGCGCAGCGACGACGAGATGCTGCCGCTGGCCGATGCCGCGCGCTGCCGTTCCGAAGCCGACTGGCTGATCGGCATCAACGGCACTCGCGCCATGACCGCCTTCAACTCGAAGGAGGGCGGCTTCTACCTGACCACCGTGGGCCGGGTGCAGACGCCAACCCTGTCCATCGTGGTGGAGCGCGAAGAGAAGATCAAGAAATTCGTGCCGCGCGATTACTGGGAAGTGCGCGCGGAATTCGTGTGCGCCGCCGGCATCTATGAAGGCCGCTGGCTGGACACGAATTTCAAAAAAGACGAGAACGATCCGGAGAAGCGCGCCGAGCGCCTGTGGAG
This sequence comes from Pseudoduganella rhizocola, assembly GCF_045984285.3. Taxonomy (NCBI): domain Bacteria; kingdom Pseudomonadati; phylum Pseudomonadota; class Betaproteobacteria; order Burkholderiales; family Oxalobacteraceae; genus Pseudoduganella; species Pseudoduganella rhizocola. Next base: position 47,425 of record NZ_JBJQIK030000014.1, on the reverse strand, counting down.
CAAGGCCGCCGCCGATACCATCGCCATGGCCTGCAAGGGCAAGCAGGGCAACGTCACCGAGGAGTCGAAGCCGACCACCTCGATGGCGCCCGCCCTGTTCGACCTTACCAGCCTGCAGCGCGAGGCCAACGGCCGCTTCGGCTTCTCGGCCAAGAACACGCTGGGCCTGGCCCAGGCGCTGTATGAAAAGCACAAGGTGCTGACCTATCCGCGTACCGATTCGCGCCACCTGCCGGAAGACTATATCGGCACCGTGAAGTCCACGCTGGAAACGCTCAAGGAAAGCAATAACTACAACCAGTTCGCCAAGCAGATCCTGGACAAGGGCTGGGTCAAGCCGAACAAGCGCATCTTCGACAACACGAAGATTTCTGACCACTTCGCCATTATCCCGACCGGCACGGTGCCGAAAGGCCTGTCCGAGCCGGAGCAAAAGCTGTACGACCTGGTGACGCGCCGCTTCCTGGCCGTGTTCTTCCCGGCCGCGGAATTCCAGGTCACTACCCGCTTCACGGAAGTGATGGGCCACCAGTTCAAGACTGAGGGCAAGGTGATGACCAACCCGGGCTGGATGGCCATCTACGGCAAGGACGCCGCAGCGGATGACGAGAAGGGCGGCGGCACGCTGGTGCCGGTGGCCAAGGGCGAGAAGGTGCACACCGAATCGGTAACGCCGAACGGCCTGGTGACCAAACCGCCTGCGCGCTATACGGAAGCGACCCTGCTGTCCGCCATGGAAGGCGCGGGCAAGCTGGTGGACTCGGACGAGCTGCGCGATGCCATGGCCGGCAAGGGCCTGGGCACGCCGGCCACGCGCGCCGCCATCATCGAAGGCCTGCTGACGGAGAAGTACCTGATCCGCGAAGGCCGCGAGCTGATTCCGACCGCGAAAGCCTCGCAGCTGATGACGCTCCTGCGCGGCCTGGGCGTGAACGAGCTGACGGCGCCGGAACTGACCGGCGAATGGGAATACAAGCTGTCGCAGATGGAAAAGGGCAAGATCTCGCGCGAGGAATTCATGCGCGAAATCGCGCAGATGACGCAGATTATCGTCAAGCGCGCCAAGGAATACGACAACGACACCATCCCGGGCGACTACGCCACGCTGCAGACGCCGTGCCCGAACTGCGGCAGCGTGGTGAAGGAGAACTACCGCCGCTTCGCCTGCACCAAGTGCGATTTCTCGATGAGCAAAACGCCGGGCAGCCGCCAGTTCGAAATCGCCGAGGTGGAAGAGCTGCTGAAGAACCGCACCATCGGCCCGCTGCAGGGCTTCCGCTCGAAGATGGGCCGTCCGTTCGCGGCCATCCTGCGCATCGTGCGCGATGAAGAGATCAAGAACTTCAAGCTCGAATTCGACTTCGGCCAGAACGACGACGACGGCGAAGAAGGCGAGGGCGTCGATTTCACCGGACAGACCGCGCTCGGCCCATGCCCGAAGTGCAACGGCGGCGTCTACGAGATGGGCCTGGCCTATGTGTGCGAACACAGCGTGGCCAAGCCGAAGACCTGCGACTTCCGCAGCGGCCGCATCATCCTGCAGCAGGAGATCCTGCCGGAGCAGATGGCCAAGCTCCTCAACGAGGGCAAGACCGACCTGCTGCCGGGCTTTATCTCGCAGCGTACGCGCCGCCCGTTCAAGGCCTTCCTGGTGAAGGGCAAGGACGGCAAGATCAGCTTCGAGTTCGAGGAGCGCAAGGCGAAAGCGCCCGCGAAGGGCAAGGCGGCTGCGGAGAAGGAAGGCGAGGCCACGGCGCCTGCAGCCAAGGCCGCCGCCAAACCGGCGGCGAAGAAGGCTGCAGCGAAAAAGGCGCCTGCCAAAAAAGCCGCTGCCAAGAAAACGGCCGCAGCCGGGTAAGATGAGTTAGACGACGGGGCCTTCGGGCCCCGTTTGCTTTCGATACGGATTCATCATGCAAACGATTAACCATCCGCTGTCGGCCGAACACGGCCCGGTCAGCTATCAGCTGACCAGCCACCATTTCGGCAGCAAGGGCGGCCGCAAGGCCTATATCCAGGCCTCCCTGCATGCGGACGAAGTGCCTGCCATGCTGGTGGCCCATTGCCTGCGCGAGCGCCTGCAGTTGCTGGACCAGCAGGGCAAGGTGAAGGGCGAAGTCATCCTCGTTCCCGCCGCGAATCCGATCGGCCTGGGACAGGTGATCAACGAACGGCCTTTCGGCCGCTATGACCTGAGCACCGGGATCAACTTCAACCGCAACTACCCGCACTACGCGCCGCAGCTGAAGGAAAGGCTTGCGGGCAAGCTGGGCGCGGATGCGGACAGCAACGTGCGCCTGATCCGCGAGCAGCTGCGCGAACTGACGGCGGCATGGCAGCCGGCCTCGGACAATGCGGTGCTCAAGAAGGCGCTGCTGTCGATGGCGATCGATGCCGACATCGTGCTCGACCTGCATTGCGACCTGGAGGCGGTGCTGCACATCTATGCTGGCACGCCGCTGCGCGAAGCCATCGGGCCGCTGGCGGTGCTGATGCAGTCGCACGCCACGCTGTACACCACGGCGGCCGGCGGCGAGCCTTTCGACGAAGCCTGCAGCCGCCTGTGGTGGGACCTGGCCGCGCATTTCGGCCCCTCGGTGCCGATCCCTCCCGCGAACATCGCGGCCACGGTGGAACTGCGCGGCGAAGTGTCGGTGGACTACGATACCGCGCGCGCCGATGCCGAAGGCATCCTGCGCTACCTCTCCCTTCAGGGCGTCATCGAGCTCCCGGCCTTCGACATGCCGGCAGCGATTTCCGAACCCACGCCGCTGGAAGGCACGGAAAGGATCGACGCGCCGCACGCCGGCATGCTGGTCTATCTGCGCGAACTGGGCGAACGGCTCAAGGCCGGCGATCCGGTGGCTGACCTCATCGATCCTTTCACCGGCGCGAAGACCACGCTGCGCACCAGCGTTGACGGCGTGTTCTTCACCCGGCTTTCGCACCGCTACGTCATCCGCGGCATGAATGTTGCCAAGGTGGCGGGCGCCATACCTTTCCGCTCTGGGAACCTGTTAAGCCTATGAAAAAACTCAAGCTGCCGAACACCTATGTGCTGCTGTTCCTGATCCTGGCCATGATCGCGCTGGCGACCTGGCTGGTCCCCGGCGGCAAATACGAAACGCAGCTGGTGAACGGCAGGCAGGTAGTCGATCCCGCCACCTTCCATTACGTCACCAGCAAGCCGCAGGGCCTGGCCGCGCTGTTGATGGCGCCCATCAAGGGCTTCGTGGAAGCGGGGCTGATCATCGGTTTTGTGCTGATCGTGGGCGGCGCCTTCAATGTGCTGCACAAGACCGAAGCCATCGACGCCATGATCAAGTCGATCGCGAAAGCGCATACGCGCTCGCCCGTCGTGCGCGCCGCGCTGATCCCTGTCTTCCTCACGCTGTTTTCTCTGGGCGGGGCCACTTTCGGCATGAACGAGGAGGCGATTCCCTTCATCCTGATCTTCGTGCCGCTCGCGCTGGCGCTGGGCTACGACTCCGTGGTGGGCGTATCGATTCCCTTCATCGGTTCGCAGGTCGGCTTCGCGGCGGCCTTCCTGAATCCCTTCAACGTCGGCATTGCGCAGGGCATAGCGGGCGTGCCGGTGTTCTCCGGCATGGGCTACCGCGTCATTGTCTGGTGCATCGCCACGCTGGCCACGGTGCTGTTCATGATGTGGTACGCGGCGCGCGTGAAGAAGGATCCCACGCGCAGCCCGACCTATGCGCTGGATCTCGAAAAACGGGCCGAAGGCGGCGTGGATTTCAGCAGCTTCGCGGGCATGACGCTGCGCCACAAGCTGGTGCTTTGGCTGTTCGCGGCCACGCTGTGCATCATGGTGGTCGGCGTGGTGCAGTTCGGCTGGTTCATCGAGGAGATTGCGGCGCTGTTCCTCGTGATGGCAATTCTGGCGGGCGTGCTGGGGCGGCTGTCCACCGATGAAACGGTGGCGGCCTTCGTGCAGGGCGCGAAAGACCTGGTGGGGACCGCCCTGGTGATCGCGCTGGCGCGCGGCACCATGATCCTGGCGCGCGACGCCAACATCATCGACACCATGCTGCACGGCCTGATGCCGCTGGTGCAGTCATCCTCGCCGGTGTTCGCGGCGCAGAAGATGTTCGTGATTCAGTCGGTGATCAACTTCTTCATCCATTCCGGCACCGGGCAGGCCGCGCTGACCATGCCCATCATGGCGCCGCTGGCCGACCTGGTCGGCGTTACGCGCCAGACCGCTATCCTGGCCTACCAGTTCGGCGAATTCACCACGCCCATGATTCCCACTTCCGGCATCACGGTCGGCGTGCTGGCGCTGGCGCGCATTCCCTGGATCACCTGGGCCAAATGGATGATTCCCCTGCAGCTGATCTACCTGGTGCTGGCCCTGGTGCTGCTGGTGCCGCCGGCGCTGATGAACTGGCAGTAGCTCAGCGCAGGTCGTCGAGGTAGTAATAAATGGTGCCGCCGACGGCGCCCGCCGGCGCCTTCAGCGCGGCCTCCAGCGCCTTGGCGGGCGTTTCGTTCAGCGCCGTCTTGGCCACCGTGACCGGATTGCGCGCCGCGCCGCCGGCGGCCTTGTAGGCGACGATATGGTCGAAGTCCGGGCGGCTGTCGATCTCCTTCACCAGGAAGCGCTGCGCGCCGCTGCCGATCTGTACATAGCGCGCCTGCCGGCTCGCATGCGGGGCCGGCGACAGGCGGCGGAACATCAGCACCTCTTCCACTACCACCGGCACATTGCGGTACTGGGTTTTACCGCCTTGCTCGAAGTGGCCCAGCACCAGGTCGGCCTGGAAGGTCTTGAGCGGCTGCTGCGCGCCCGGGCCGAGGCGGTCCAGCTCGAAGTTCTCCGGCGCGATGGTCCACAGCGCGGTCCTGCCGTCGAGGCGGGCTTTCACCAGCCGGTCGACCGTTGCATCGCCGATGCTGAGGCGCAGGATGACCTGGTAGTCGTGGGGCGCATGGAACATGGGCAGGTGGGCCGCATAAATGCCATCGCGGCCGCCGAACATCGCCATGCCGTGCTGGCCGAAGGTGGGATTGGCAGCCCAGCTGCTTGCGGCGAGCAGCAGCCCGCAGAAGACGGAGATCAGTGTTTTCATGAGGACATTGTAGCGCGCCGCCTGCGGGGATAGAATGCGTGCATGAATACCCAGCCAGAGCCCGTTTTCGATCACGGCAACTACAAAATGTCCGCTGCCGTGATCGCGGCCCTCGTCGCCATCTTCATCGCCATGCTGGCGCCGCGCGAGAATGCCGTGCTGTGGGCCGCAGCGTATTTTCCGCTGATAGCGCTCCACGTCTGGCTGCTGACCAGGACTTGCCGTATCCGGCTGGACGGTGAGACGCTGTCCGCCACCGGCCTGCTGGCCAACAACCGCTGGCAGGTATCGCTGGCGGAGATCCGCAGCGCGACGCTGCTGCCGCCCGGTCTGCAACGGGGCGCCGCATGGCAGATCCGCGTGACCACGGGCGGCGGAGAACAGCGGGCCTTTATCGCCCGCATGTCCCCGGCCCGGATGCAGCAGCTGCAGAATTTGTTGAGCACCAGGCTGGGTGAGCGCTACCACCGGCCATAAGTGGCAATTGTTGCATCACAGCAATTTGATCTTAATTGTGGTAAACTTATAGTTCTTCCTTGCAACTATATAACCGGTAGGCTCCTGCTCCACGGATAGCGCCGGTCAAAAAATCATGAATAATTTCAAGATTGGCACCCGCCTGGCGCTGGGCTTCGGCCTCGTTTTAGCATTAACGACCCTGATGACGGCGATCGGCATCATGCACATGCAGCAGGTGGCGGTGGCCACCCGTGACATGATGCAGCAGCCGCTCGCCAAGGAACGCATGATCGGCGACTGGTACCGCCTGATCCATACCAGCGTGCGCCGCACCACGGCCATCGCCAAGAGCAGCGATCCTTCGCTGACCGCTTTCTTTGCCGACGATACCGCGGCGTCCACCAGGGAAGTGAGCAGCTTGCAGAAAAAAATCGAGGTGCTGATCGAAACGGATGAGGAGAAAAGCATCTCCGCGGCCATTGCGGTGGCGCGCAAGCACTACGTGACCACGCGCGATGCGGTGATCGCGCTGAAGAACCAGGGCCGGCTGGAGGAGGCGGAAGCCGCGCTGCAGAAGGATTTCATGCCCGCCGGTAAAGCCTACCTTGATGCGCTCAAGGCGCTGCAGGATGCGCAGCGCAAGAACATCGATAACCAGGCCGCGCATATCGAACAGACTTACCAGAACAATCTCCGTTTCCTGATCGCTTTCGGCCTGCTGGTGCTGGCGATTGGCGCGGCTGCCGCCTGGTACCTGACGCGCGGCATTGTGGTGCCGCTGAACCGTGCGGTGGAAATCGCCTGCAGCGTGGCCAATAATGACCTGCGCAGCGAAATCACCGTCAGCACCACGGACGAAACGGGCCGCCTGCTGAACGCCCTGCGCACGATGAACGAGGGCCTGTCGCGCATCGTGGGCGAGGTGCGCGCCAGCACGGAGAACATTTCCACGGCGTCCGGCCAGATCGCGGCAGGCAATATGGACCTGTCCTCGCGCACCGAGCAGCAGGCCAGCTCGCTGGAGGAAACCGCATCGTCGATGGAGGAGCTGACCTCCACCGTCAAACAGAACGCGGACAATGCGCGCCAGGCCAACCAGCTGGCGGTGCAGGCCTCCGAAGTGGCGGTGCGCGGCGGCACCGTGGTGGGCGAAGTGGTGCAGACCATGGAATCGATCGATGCCTCGGCCCGCAAGATCGTGGACATTATCTCCGTGATTGACGGCATTGCGTTCCAGACCAATATCCTGGCACTGAACGCGGCGGTGGAAGCGGCGCGCGCCGGTGAGCAGGGCCGCGGCTTTGCCGTGGTGGCGTCCGAGGTGCGCAACCTTGCGCAGCGCAGCGCCGCGGCGGCGAAGGAAATCAAGCAGCTGATCAACGACTCGGTGGAGAAGGTCGGCGCGGGCAGCAAGCTGGTGGAGCAGGCAGGCATGACGATGAGCGAAGTGGTGGACAGCATTCACCGCGTGACCGACATCATGGGCGAAATCACCACCGCCAGCGTGGAGCAGAGCGCCGGTATCGAACAGGTGAACCAGGCCATCGTGGAAATGGACGGCGTGACGCAGCAGAATGCGGCGCTGGTGGAGGAAGCCGCCGCTGCCGCCTCCGCGCTGCAGGACCAGGCCGAATCGCTGGCGCAGGCGGTCAGCATCTTCAAGCTGGCGGACGCGCCGTCCGCACAAGGCTTCGGCCGCGCCGCACCTGCACGGCTGTCCGGCCAGCTGCGCCTGCGCGCCTGATCAGTCCTTCAGGTCCGCCGGCACCTTGCCGCCATTGGCGGCAAGCTTGTTCATCACCTGCCGGTGCAGCCAGATATTCATGCTGGCTGAATCGCCGGTATCCCCCGTGTAATGCAGCTCCTGCGCCAGCTCCTTGCGGGCTTGCAGGCTGCTGTCGATATCCAGCAGTTTCATCAGGTCCACGATCGAGGTGCGCCAGTTCAGAGGCTGGCCGGCCTGCTGCGCCTTCGCGTTCAGGATGGCTTCCACATCGACCATTTCCATGGCAGGCGTTGGCGCGGCTGGCGCCGGTGCGGCCGGTGCGGGCGCAGCAGCTTGCGGCGCTGCCGGGGCAGCGCCGGGCTGCGCAGCAGGCTTCTGCGCGACAGCGGGATGCGATGAAGGGAAAATTTTCCGGAAAATATTGCTGAGAATACCCATTGCTGTTCTCCTGTTGGTATGCAGGAGAACAGCATAGAGCGGGTGTGGCGCGGGCTCTGTACGCGGTCTAACTATTCGACCTTGATCATATTGTCGTCCGGCTTGCGGTCGATCAGTTTGTTGTCCGGGTCGATGCCGGCCTTGCCCGGGCGGCTCCTGACCACCACGGTGAAGGTACTTTCCTTCTGCGCGATCAGCTTGCGCTCGCGCAGCAGCGGCTTGCCGTCCGCATCGTCGACGCCGATATCGATCAGGTCGCGCATAGGCACTTCCTGTTCCGCGCCCAGCTCATCGGCCTTCAGCTTGGAGGCGTGCACCGTCATCGTCACCGCGTACTTGCCGTCGGCGCGGCGCTTGGCGGTGGCGCTGATGGCGCGGTTATCGTGCAGCACGATGCTGTTGAACAGGTCATCGATCAGGTAGGCCTGTTCCGGCGGCACGATCTTGCGCAGGCCATCGACCAGCACCGTCACGCTCGGGTAGGGGCTGGTGCGGTAGGCATACTGCTTGAGCAATTCGTTCAGCACCGCATTGATCTTGTCTTCACCCACGATATCCTGCAGCTGGTACATCGCCAGGCTGCCCTTGCGGTAGTGAATGTAGGCCTGGTCTTCATTGTCGGCCAGCGGCAGTTCCTTCTTGTTCTCGACCGCGCGGCCCATCAGGTACATTTCCAGGTCGTAGCGCAGGAAGCGCCGCATGCGTTCCGGCCCGAAGGTCTTCTTCATCACCATCAGCGCCGAATATTCGGACAGGGTTTCGCTCAGCACCGTTGCGCCCCGCGTATTGCCGCCCACCAGCTGGTGGCCCCACCACTGGTGCGCCACTTCATGCGCGGTCACGTAGTAGGGGTAGTCGATATCCTTCGGGTTCTTCTCGTCCACCTTCGCGATAAAGCCCATGCCTTCCGAGAAAGGAATCGTGTTCGGGAAGGACTGCGCATATTTCTGGTAGCGCGGGAATTCCACGATGCGCAGGATCTTGTGCTGGTAAGGGCTGAAGTTCTTGCTGAAGTAATCCAGCGAGTTGCGCACGCCGCTCATGATGCGGTCCAGGTTGTACTCGTGGCCCGGCTGGTAATAGATCTCGATGCCTACGTCCTGCCACCAGTCGTGCTTGACCGCATAGCGCGCGGACTGGAAAGCGTAGAAGTTCAGGATCGGCTTGTCCATTTTGTAGTGGAAGTAGCGGCGGCCGTTCTTGCTCCACTCGTTCTCCAGTGTGCCGGGCGCGATCGCGATCTGGTCGCCGCTGGTGCCGACGGTGGCGTCGAAGCTTACCCAGTCGGCATCCGTGCCGAGGAAGTTGTTGGCCAGGCCTTTGGGATCGTCGCGCGGCAGCTTGCGCTCCTGCGCGGGCAGGCCGTGGCGCTTGCGGTCGCGCGGGTCTTTCAGTTCGTTGTCCGACTGGTAGCCGATATGCGGCAGCACGGAGTTGTTGAAGAAGGTGCCGTTATAGACCACCGGCGTGTCCTTGCCGAGGCCGAGGATGCCTTTCGGCGCATAGGACAGCTCGAATTCCAGCGCCAGTTTCGCGCCCGGTTCCAGCGGCGTGAGCAGGGTGTAGCTGTAGAAGCCCAGCTGCTTGTCGTTCAGCGACAGGCGGCTCTTCGTGCTGAGGCGCAGCGGCTTGAGTTCCGCATCCGGATCCTGCCGCACGTAGATGGTAGTCACCGGCTTGCCGCTGCGGTTCTCCAGCACATAGCGGCCCTTGACGGCGAGGCTGCGCTGTTCGGGGAAAATGTCGACATTCAGCTTCACGTCGCTGATGCGCGGCTGCGCCACGTCGGCTATGGCCTTGTACTTGCGCTCATAGTCGGCGCGCAGGCTGTCGCGGTGGAAGCTGGACTTGAATTCGTTGGCGATGTTCAGGTTGTAGTAGAGCAGGGCGCCCGAGCCGGCGAACAGCAGCAGGCCGATGCCGAAGCTGGCCAGCACAGGCACGGTCAGCGCATGCCGGGCCAGCTGCAGGCGCACGCGCCATTCATTGTTGGCGCCGCGCGGCCAGAAGATATTGGACAGCACGGCCAGCATCAGCGCCGCCGCACCCCAGTACAGCTCATACCAGCGCTCGCGCAGCAGGTAGTGGCCGAAGCCGTTCATGTCCGAATACTGGATCGACGGCGTGACCGCATACATCACGAGCGGATGGTCGATGCCGCGCGAGCTGAGCGTGATGGTCACTGCGTAGTACAGGATCATCACGAAGTAGGCCAGGTATTTCTGGTTGATCAGCACCTGCACCGCAATTGCCAGCACGGCAATCTGCGCGTAGTAGGGCAGGTGGATGGTGAACAGGGTGCGGATATACAGGTCCGGCTGTAGCTGGAAGAAGCCCTTGAACACCTGGATCGACATCCCGCACAGCATCACCACCACCAGGAGCAGCGCCTGCACGCCGATCAGCGCGAACAGCTTGGCCAGCAGCGGCAGCCAGCTCGGTACCGGCATGGCATCGAGCATCAGCGCCATGCGGTGCTCGCGTTCGCGCCACACCAGTTCCCCGGCGTAGAAAGTGGTAATGGCCAGCATGAACAGCGCGAAGGTCTCGCTCACCACTTCCAGCACCTTGTAGGTCACGGGGTAGGTGTTGGTGCCGAACATCGAGCCCATGTCCAGCGCGCTCACATACATGATCAGCACGCCGGCCAGCACCAGCACCACGAAGTAGATGTTCTTGACGGTTTCGCGCAGGTTCAGCCAGATTTGCGTCAGCAGCAGGGTGGTGAGGCTGCGGCGCTGGAAGTCCGGCGCTTCGGTCGTGTCCACGGCGGCGTGGGTCATGCGCAACGGCACTTCGCCTTCGCCGCGCGCCGCGTGCACGCCGCTGTCCACGGTGCCCACGAAATGGAAGCGCCAGTAGCCGAGCAGCAGCGCCACGGCGGCAATCGAGGCCCAGAGCAGGCGGTTCAGCAGGTATACGCCTTCCGGCAGGACCAGGCGCGCATTGCGCTCCGCGATAGGCCAGTATTCGGTGAGGTGGATGGCGGCGGCATTGCCGAAGGGGTCGATCAGCGCGGCCAGTGTCTTAAAATCCAGGTCGCGCGCCAGGCTGGGCGCGGCGATATAGCCGATCAGCATGACCACGCTGGACACATACACCGGCAGCATGCGGCGCGTGAGCGCGGCCAGCACGAAGAAGATGGAGCCGAAGATGAACAGGTTGGGCAGGATGGTGATCAGGTAGGGCAGCACATAGGCCGCCGGCACCAGCGGGCCGACACGTTCGGGATCGACACCCGGAATGTAGGCGCCGAGCAGGGCGCCGAACACGATGCTGGAGAACACGAAGGCCAGCACGGCCCAGGCGCCGAGGAAGCGGCCCAGCATGTATTGGTACTTGCGGATCGGGGCGCTGAAGAAGAAGTGGTGCATGTCGTATTCGAAGTCCTGCTGGACCGAGCGGCCCATCATGGCCGCAACGACAATCACGCCAACGCTGGCGAGGTAGCTGACGGTAAACAGCACCGAACGCGGGGAGTTGATCAGGATCTTGCTGCCGAAGACGACGTAGACCCCCTTGAACACGCCGCCGGCGGCGGCCATCCATAGCATGGACAGCGCCAGGAAGAGACAGAAATAAACCCAGGTCGAGAGCAGCTTGAACCGCTGCCGCGCTTCGAACAATGCGATGGCGAACATGGCGTCCCTCTCAGTCGCAGTTGTCGGAAGGGTTGTGGCGGCCGGTGATGGTGGCGAAGTACAGGTCTTCCAGATCGCCGATCGCTTCTTCGAAGCCGTCGCCCGGATCGTGGTCGCTGTAGACGTGGATCAGCGTGCGGCCCGACAGCAGGCGGGTGGAAATGACGTTGTGGCGCTGCTGGAAGGCGGACAGCTCGCGCTTGTCCACGATGCGCGCCCAGATCTTGCAGCTGACGTCGTCCACCAGCTGCTGGGTGGGGCCCGCCACCAGCAGGTGTCCCTTGTTGATGATGGCCATATTGGCGCACAGGTCGGCCACATCGCTCACGATGTGGGTCGACAGGATCACGGTGCGCTCGTCGCCGATGTCCGACAGCAGGTTATGGAAGCGCACGCGCTCCTGGGGATCGAGGCCGGCGGTGGGTTCGTCCACGATAATCAGCTTCGGGTCGCCCAGCAGGGCCTGGGCGATGCCGAAGCGCTGGCGCATGCCGCCCGAGAAGGTGCCAAGGCGCTGGTTGCGCACGTCAAACAGATTGGTTTGCTGCAGCAGGCCGTCCACCACCTCGCGGCGGCGGGCGCGGCTCGACAGGCCTTTCAGCACCGCAAAGTGGTCCAGCATCTCATAGGCGGTAACTTTCGGGTACACGCCGAAGTCCTGCGGCAGGTAGCCGAGCAGGCGCCGCACTTCATCCTTTTCGTCCAGCACGTCCACGTCGCCAAAGAAGACGGAGCCGGTATCGCATTCCTGCAGCGTTGCCAGGGTCCGCATCAGGGTGGACTTGCCCGCCCCGTTCGGACCCAGCAGGCCGAACATCCCCGAGGGGATATCCAGCGAAATATTGTCCAGCGCCACCACGCCATTGGCGTAGGTCTTGGACAAGTTGCGAATGCGTAATTCCATGCTTACTCCTGAATCTGTCGTGTTGCGGCGCAGCATGGCGCACTATTGTGTCGGCCATCGCTGCTTTTTTCACATGATGGCATTGTATTGAATACGCGACACATGGGTTGCCGCATTGCGATAGTCCGCACAATCGCTGCGCCAGAGTGCGCAATCCGGGGAACGGAGCGTCGGCGGATCAGGGGGGAGTGCGGGGCAAACGCAGGCATTAGCAGGCGAGGCAGTTGATAGAAGACTAAGGGTAACAAGTGCATCCCTCACTGGCAAGGCGCAATACTACGCATTCATGCGCTATAGTGCTTGTCCATGAGCCAGGAAAATGCCAAATTGGATGTTGCGCTGCAGGAGAAGATACTTGCAGTTACCCGTTGCGGGCTGAGCAAGAGCGAGTCGGAGGGTTTCTTCCGGGTCGCGCTAGGCCTGTGCTACCTTGCCGGCTTGATGACCAAGGAAACACTGGACTTCAAGGCGCTGGACAAGGAATTCAACAAATTCATCTACCGCTCCATCGGTTCCGGCCACAGCGTGACCAGCATCCTGCAGTACATGAGCGGCGAGCGCGTGATCAAGGTGGTGGAATCGCAGCGTTTCCTGCGCGCCTTTGGCGACTACTGCCCCCATGTGCCGGTGGAGTCCATTCCCTTCCTGCTCGGCCTCAACCTGGGCGTGGCGAAGGACATCTCGGGCATCGACGTGCGCGGCCCGGTGGCCGACTGGATCGAGAAGCAGCGTGTCCTGCGCGAAGAGGCGGGCGGCCAGGCATATAATCGTGGTTAACTGAACAAGTTTAGGCAGAAGACCATGAGCAGCAAGCACCATAACCCCCTCGACCGCTTTATCGCCAGCGCCGACAAGGCCCTGCGCGTGATCTCCGGCGTGGCATCGGCCTCGCGCCCGACTCCGGCCAGCCACATCCCCGATACTGAAATGACCGAGGCCGAGATGAAGCACAGCGCTGGCCTGATCCGTGTCGACCACGTGGGCGAAGTGATGGCGCAGGCCCTGTACAACTCGCAGGCCCGTTTCGCCAAGACCGAAGAAGTGCGCGCCCAGTTCGAGCGCGCCTCGCGCGAAGAGGAAGACCACCTGGCCTGGACCGCCGAGCGCCTCAAGGAGCTGAATTCCCAGACCAGCGTGCTCGCGCCGCTGTTCTATGCCGGCGCCTACGCGCTGGGCACGGTGGCCGCCAAAATGGGCGACGCCTACAGCCTGGGTTTCGTGGTCGAAACCGAACGCCAGGTGGAAAAGCACCTGGACGGCCACCTGGAAAGCCTGCCGCCGAACGACGCCCGCTCGCGCGCCATCGTGGACCAGATGCGCATTGACGAAATCGCGCACGGGAAGGCCGCGCAGGAGATGGGCGCCACCGCCACGCCAATGCCGGTGCAGCTGGCGATGAAGGCAATGAGCAAGGTAATGACCAGCACCACGTACCACATCTGATCTTCCTCACAATCCCGCCGGCGCCGGTGTGCTCAGATGGAGCATGCCCATCCTCTACCTCGTGGCGGGAGCCCGTCCCAACTTCATGAAGATTGCGCCCATCGTGCGTGCCCTGCGCGCGCATGGCGGGCTCGATTACCGCATCGTCCACACCGGCCAGCATTACGACCGCGAGATGAACGAGGTCTTTTTCGAAGAACTCGGCATTCCGCCGCCGGACGTTTTCATGGGCGCAGGCGGCGGCACCCACGCGCAGCAGACGGCGCGCATCATGATGGCTTTCGAAGAGCTGTGCCGCGCCGCGCCGCCGGACGCGGTCGTGGTGGTCGGCGACGTCGATTCCACGCTGGCCTGCGCCATCGCTGCGAAAAAGCTGCGCATCCATGTCGCCCATGTGGAAGCAGGGCTGCGCAGCGGCGACATGACGATGCCGGAGGAAATCAACCGCGTGGTCGTGGACAGCATTGCGGACTGGTTCTTCGTCACCGAGCCCTCAGCCGCCGCGAACCTGCAACGGGAAGGCAAGCCGCGCGATGCGATCCATTTTGTCGGCAACGTCATGGCCGACAATCTGCTGTACCAGGCCGCGCGTTTGCCGCCTGGCGGCCGGCGCAAGCGCTACGGCGTCGTAACGCTGCACCGCGCCTCGAATGTCGATGACCCCATTACCCTGGCGCGCTTGGCAGAAGCGCTGCGTCTGGTATCGCGCGAACTGCCGCTCGTTTTCCCCGTACATCCCCGCACCCGCGCGGCGCTGAAGCGCAGCGCTATCGACTTTGGCGGCGAATGTATCACCCTGTGCGGCCCGAAGTCCTACATGGAATTCCTCGCCTTGTGGCGCGAGGCCGCACTGGTGCTTACCGACTCCGGCGGCCTCCAGGAAGAAACCACCATGCTGGGGATTCCCTGCATCACCCTGCGCGACAGCACCGAGCGCCCCATCACCGTCGAACAAGGCAGCAACCGCCTCGCCGGCACGTATCCTGACATCATCGTCGCCACCGCGATGCAAGTACTCCGGGCCGGTGCTGGCGGCACACGGCGGCCCGCCATGTGGGATGGCGCCTCGGCCGATCGCATAGTGCAAATCCTTGCCAGCGCGCTGGCTTGACGACAGGCGACGTTTAGTACAGGGTGTGGGTGTCCATTTTTCTCGCCCGTTCTAAAACTGCCTAATTCGAACGACCTCATACTAATCTCTTCTGAAATCAGCATCCGATGTTCTAAATTCATCGATAAAAACGCCCCCAAAATCTATTTCGATCTACATTTTCGGGCGCAGAATCTAAAACGAACCATGTTTCCGTTCTGAGATCCAATCTTTAGACTCTCTTTGAAAGGATCGGATTTGTCAAAGTGGTAGGCGACCTCCTGTTTGCCAATCGCTACACGACCCCGCCATTCTGGGGTCTTTTAGATCGAATCAACACGGTTTAGAGAAAATTAGACTGGAGGTAAAAAATAGCTCCCCCTCGGCGCTCACTTGTCCCATTCCCCATGTTCGCTCAGGATGACTTTCGTTCCAAGCCTTACTATCAGGTTTCCGTCTTCCAGAACCTGATAATGCGTTTTACCATTCCTGAATTCGTATCCGAGGAAGCGGCCAGGGACGCCGTTCTTCCAGGTATGCAGCGTCTTGCCGCGTAACCGGATGCTTTTCCCAGTCTTCTTGCTGGTGCCGGTGTAGATCACGTCGTCGCAAGTGACATTGCCCTCAGCGCACTTCGATTTGATCTCGACGACGAAAGATGGTGTCCGGAGCGTGCTCGCATTGGCTGCTCCGGCCAGCATGAGCAGCAAGGGCAAAAGAAACAGGGATTTCATTTGATGTTCGCGGCCAGCTTGGCCCACACTGCTGCGCCGATATCGGGGCGGCCGTCCGGCGCGCGCAGGGACAGGAAGAACACTTCGTTCTTTACACCCGTTGCCATGTACATGAAGTAGGCTGGCTGGCCCGTCGTGCCGCTGATCATCGAGAGCATCACGGCCGGGAATTTCCCCTCCTTGAACTGCTTGACCTCGATATTGGTCGCAGCGCCTTTCAGCTTGTTGAGCGAGCCCGGATCGTCGATGCCGTAGAAGACCTTATGGCGTGCGTCGTAGGTCACATTGGTGGCGGTGGACGCGTACATGTAGCCGTTGCGGTTCGGGAGCTTCTCGGCGCTGGCCGTGGCTGCGTCGGCGGGACGCATCCAATAGGAATAGCCCGCCCGTTTGACAGCGGATTGTGCGTATTCCACCGGCACGGGGATGTTCAGCGGAATCTGCACCTTCAGGCGCCCCTGCAGGAACTGGTTGACCGGCACGTCACGCGTTTGCACGACGGCTGCGGGAGCGGCCCATGCCGCAGTGCTAGTGGCCAGGGTGGCCGCAATGAGAATCCGGTTCATACGAAGTCCTGAAGGCAGAAAATCAAACTTTAACTCACCCGAAGGCAATGGCCCGGGCTGGCCGCGTCCGTAGGGCTCAGACCTCGACAATCTCGAACGAGGTCGTGAGCGTAGCGGTCTTCGCCATCATGATGCTGGCCGAGCAGTACTTCTCGTGCGACAGCGCGACCGCGCGTTCCACCGCGCCCGGCTTGAGGTTTTTGCCGGTGACGACGAAGTGGAAGTTAATGCGGGTGAAGACCTTGGGATCGGTCTCTGCGCGATCCGCTTTCAGGGTCACGTCGCAGCCGCGCACGTCCTCGCGGCCACGCTTCAGGATCAGCACCACATCATAGGCCGTGCAGCCGCCGGTCCCCAGCAGCACCATCTCCATCGGGCGCGGCGCCAGGTTGTTGCCGCCGCCTTCGGGCGCGCCGTCCATGGATACCATGTGGCCGGACCCGGTCTGGGCCCGGAAGCTCATGCCCGAAGGGCCGTTCCAGCTGACTTTAACTTCCATTGCATTCTCTCCGTGATTCAGGGTTGCGGCCATTGTAATGGAGCCGGCCGCAGCGCGCTCAGACCGCCATCATGTACTTCTCGGAGCGCATGCGCCGCTCGGTGAAGAACAGCACGGCCAGCGCCAGCAGCAGGCTGCTGAAGAACACCAGCGCGAAGGGCAGCAGGCCGATGGCCTGGCCCTTGGCCAGTTCGCTGAGCAGGTGCTGGTGGCCCACCATCGGCACCAGGTACATCCACGTTGCGCTCTCCAGGTTCAGCATGGGAATCACGATGACCGGAATCATGGGCACCAGCAGCGCGAAGCTGGCCGTGGTCTGCGCTTCCTTCAGGGATTTGGCGTTCACGCCCAGTGCCACCAGCAGGGCCGCGGCGAACATCGGCAGCGAGATGGACACGAAGCACACCGCCAGCAGGTGGGGCAGGGAAAGCCGCCACGACATGCCGATTTCTTCCAGCGGCAGCCATTTCAGCATGCCGTGCGCAATGGCCAGTTCCACCGTCAGGCCGACGATGGACAGGGTGGCCGCCGCAGCCCACTTGCCGCCAAGGAGGTCCATCGGACGCGCCGGCTGCGCCAGCAGCACTTCCAGCGATCGGCGTTCGCGTTCGCCTGCGGTGCTGTCCAGCGCCGCGCTCATGGCGAAGAAGAAGGCCGGCACGAAGAACATGCCCAGCATGCTGCCGATGATGGAGGCGGAGCGCGAGGCGCTGGTGCCGGTATCGAACTTCTGCAGGTGGATAGGCGACAGCGCCACCGGCGACACGCCGTGCGCCAGCAGTCGCGCGCCGGCGATGGTGTTGCTGTAGTTGCGCAGCACGTTCTCGATATCGTCGATGCGGCGCCGGTTCTCGCTGGCCGAGTCATACCACAGCTCGATGCGCGCAGGGCGCATGGCCTTGTAGTTATCGGTGAACTCTTCGCTGACCGTCAGCACGGCCGCCATCTTCCCCTTGCGCAGCAGGGCCGCGATGTCCTCCTCGCTCATGGCGGGCGATTCCGTGACATTGATATTGGCCTGCTTCAGCTGCGCCATCAGCGTTGGCGCCTGCGCGCCGCCGATGGCGGTCAGCGGGATGCCTTCCTTTTCCGGCTTCGTTGCGCGGTGAATCTGCTGCTGCAGAATGCCGCCCACCAGCAGGGGATACAGCAGCACGAACATCGCCAGCATGCCCACCGAGCGCTTGTCGCGCAGCGTCTCGCGCAGCTCCTTCACCATCACCACCCAGATTGCGGGCTTCATACGGAAATCCCTTCTTCGGTACCCACCAGTTTCACGAATGCGTCTTCCAGGTTGGCGATGCCGGTGCGTTCGCACAGCGATTCCGGCGTGCCCTGGGCCACGGTGGCGCCTTTGGCGATCACGATCACGTCGTCGCAGGAGTGCGTTACCTCCTGCATCACGTGTGTGGCCATGATCACGCAGCAGCCGTCCGCGCGCAGCGCCGCCAGCGCCTTGCGCAGGGCGCGGGTGCTCATCACGTCCAGGCCGCGGCTCGGTTCATCCAGCAGCAGGTTGCGCGGCCGGTGCAGCAGCGTGCGCGCCAGCGCCACCTTGATGCGCTGGCCCTGGGAGAAGCCTTTGCCGCGCCGCTCCAGGATGTCCTGCAGCGACAGCAGCTCCGTCACTTCCTCGATGCGCTGCGCGATGGCGCGCTTGTCCATGCCGTTCAGCTGGCCGAAGTAGTCGAGGTATTCGCGCGTGCTGAGGCGTTCGTACAGCCCGAACTGGTCGGTGAGAAAGCCGATATTGCGGCGCACCGTCATCGGGTCGATGCCGGGATCCACGCCGTCGATCAGGATGCTGCCGTGGTCGCGCTTCATCAGGCCGACCAGCAGGCGCAGCAGCGTAGTCTTGCCGGCGCCGTTGGGGCCGAGCAGGGCCGTCACCTGGCCGTCGCGCGCGGTGAACGATGCACCGGCCAGCGCCTGTACGGCGCCAAACTGTTTTTTTACGTCGTGAACTTCGATCATGTCCGGATCCTCAGGGTTGCGGGCCAGCGGCGTTGAGCTGGAAGGTCGGAGCGGGAATCTCCTTGAGGCAGGCGGCATTGAGCGGCTTTTCCGGCTGGTCGAGGAACTCGCGCATCAGGCGCGGCACACAGCCCAGCGTGGAGACGATATGGCCGCCGTTCTGCACCACCAGGTGCTGCGCAGCCTTCATCGAGCGCGCCGCGGCCTCCGCCCGGCGCGGCGGCGTGACCGGGTCCTGCGCGCCGGACAGCATCAGCACCGGCGCGCTAATCGGCGTGACGGCGGCCGGCGCCACCGGCTTCACTTTCAGCAGCGGGCACAGGGAGGCCAGCTGCTGCGTCTGCGGCGTGCCCATGAAGGAATCGCGCGCGTCATCGTCCTGCAGCTGCTGCGTTATGCGCGGGAAGTCCTCGGCGCAGATCACGGACAGGTACAGCACGCTGGACATGGAGCCGTCCACCGAATAATCGCTCTCGCGGTTGCTGCGCGCCACGAAGGGCTGCCAGCGGCCCTGCGCCGCGCCGTGGATCAGGAAGGGCAGGGTGCGCGCATCGGCCTGCGAATACAGGGCGCGGTGCACGGTGGCGAGGAAGCGGCGGCGGTCGATGCTCACGGTGCGCAGTTCGGCCGTGCGCGGATCGTTCATGTCGATTGTGACCGGTTCCTTCGTAACGCGCGCCAGCAGGCCGGCGAACTCCTTGCGCAGGGCCGGGAAGGCGCGTGCGCAGGCCGCATCCTTCTCGCACTGGCTGAACGTGGCGGCCAGCGCGGCCTGGGCGTCATGCGCGCCGAGGGGAATCACCTGGTCCGGCGCTGCAACGCCGTCCAGCACCAGGGTGCGCACGCTGGAAGGATAGAGGCGGGCGTAGTGCTGGGCGAGGCGGGTGCCGTAGGAGCCGCCCCACAGGTTGACCTGCCTGTAGCCCAGCGCCGCCCGCACCTTTTCGATGTCGCGCGCGGCGGCATCGGTGGTGTAGAGGTGGTAGGGCGCGCCGAGCGATTCGATGCACCGGCGCGCTTCGGCGTCCAGCTGCTCCTCGCTCATGCTTTCCACGTCCGGCGGCGATTTGCAATCGAGCTTGCCGGACAGGCCAGTGCCGCGCTGGTCGATCAGCACGATGTCGCGCGTGGCGCGCACGCGGCGGAAGGCGGCGTTCATCACCGGCAGCACATCGCTGCCGGCCTGTCCTGGCCCGCCGGCGAGGATGAACAGGGGATCGGGCCGCGCCGCTTCGCGGTAAGCGGCGGCCACCGTCACGTGGATGGCCAGCGTCTTGCCCGGCTGGGCGTAGTCGAGGGGGACCTCCACTTTCACGCAGCGCAGGGCCTCTTCGGCGCCGGGCAGGTGGCAGGTTTTGCCGGGGGCGGCATGGACGGCGAAGGCCCCCAGCATCAGGGGCAGGGTAAGGCGGAACCGTAGTCTCACTGGCAACACTCCACAAGAAGGAAGGGCCATGGTAGCCAGCTCTTGCATATCAGGCAATGCCTGTTGCGCAGGCAAAGGGCGGCTTGACCCGGCGCCCGGTTCCGGACTATAATCGTCGGCTTTCCATTCGCTCAGGAAAAGCTTACAACAAGGGCGCGTCCGCAGAAGTTGCTGGCGGAACCACCATTTGAGCGTTTTTAATCTTCTATTAGGAAGTCAAACATGAAAACTTTTTCCGCTAAGGCTCATGAAGTCCAGCGCGACTGGTTCGTGATTGACGCGACGGACAAGGTCCTCGGCCGTGTTGCCAGCGAAGTGGCACGCCGACTGCGCGGCAAGCACAAGCCAGAATTTACTCCTCACGTCGACACCGGCGACTTCATCGTCGTGGTGAACGCAGGCAAACTGCGTGTGACCGGCACCAAAGCCACCGAGAAAACCTACTACCGCCACTCTGGCTATCCAGGCGGCATCTACGAGACCAACTTCCTGAAAATGCAACAGCGTTTCCCAGGTCGCGCTCTGGAAAAGGCAGTGAAAGGCATGCTGCCAAAAGGTCCTCTGGGCTACGCCATGATCAAGAAGCTGAAAGTGTACGCCGAAGGTTCGCACCCGCACGCTGCTCAGCAACCTAAAGCACTCGACTTCTAAGGAACTGACATGATCGGTAACTACAACTACGGCACCGGCCGTCGCAAGAGTGCAGTGGCTCGCGTGTTCATCAAAGTGGGCACTGGCCAAATCATCGTTAACGGCAAGCCAGCGTCCGAGTACTTCTCGCGCGAAACCGGCCTGATGGTGATCCGTCAGCCGCTGGAACTGACCGGCAACGTCGAACGCTTCGACATCAAAGTCAACGTGCATGGCGGCGGCGAGTCCGGCCAGGCAGGTGCAGTGCGCCACGGTATCACCCGCGCCCTGATCGACTACGATGCAGGCCTGAAGGGCGATCTGGCCCGCGCCGGCTTCGTTACCCGCGACGCTCGTGAAGTTGAGCGTAAAAAAGTGGGTCTGCGCAAAGCACGCCGCGCAAAGCAGTTCTCGAAGCGTTAATTTGCTTCATGTTCCGGTCCCTGGACCGGAACCGCGAAAAGCCGCTGGTTCGCCAGCGGCTTTTTTGCTTTTGGGCTAGGGTAAACAGCATGTTTATAGTGCTGATAAAATACACACCCCTCTCTTCATTCATTGGCAAGGAAAGAACATGATCAAAGTTGGCATCGTCGGCGGCACCGGATACACCGGAGTTGAACTGCTGCGATTGTTGGCAGTCCATCCCGAAGTGCAGCTGACCGCAATTACGTCGCGCAAAGAGGATGGTGTGCCGGTAGCCGACATGTACCCTTCCCTGCGCGGCCGCGTGAACCTCGCCTTCTCGGCGCCGGACAAGGCCGACCTCACCCAGTGCGACGTGGTGTTCTTCGCCACCCCGCACGGCGTGGCCATGGCGCAGGCGCCGGAGCTGCTGGCCAAGGGCGTGAAGGTGATCGACCTGGCGGCGGACTTCCGCATCAAGGACCGCGCCGTGTTCGAGAAGACCTACAAGATCGACCACACCGCGCCCGAGCTGCTGGAACAGGCGGTGTACGGCCTGCCGGAGCTGAACCGCGAAGACGTGAAGAAGGCCAAACTGATCGCCAATCCGGGCTGCTATCCGACCACCATGCAGCTGGGCTTTGTGCCGCTGCTGAAGGCAGGCCTGATCGATGCGGGCAACCTGATTGCCGACTGCAAATCGGGCGTGTCGGGCGCTGGCCGCAAGGCCGAAATCGGCATCCTGTTCTCCGAGTCGAGCGACAACTTCAAAGCCTATGGTGTGGCGGGCCACCGCCACACGCCGGAAACTTCGGCCCAGCTGCAGCGCTTCAGCAAGGACAAGGTGGGCCTGATCTTCACGCCGCACCTGGTGCCGATGATCCGCGGCATGCATTCCACGCTGTACGGCCGCCTGACGCGCGAGGTGTCGAACGAAGAGCTGCAGAAGCTGTTCGAAGATGCTTATGCCAACGAACCGTTCGTGGACGTGATGCCCTTCGGCTCGCATCCGGAAACGCGCAGCACGCGCGGCGCCAACGTGCTGCGCCTGGCGCTGCACCGTCCGGACAATGGCAACACCGTCATCGTGCTGGTGGTGCAGGACAACCTGGTGAAGGGCGCCTCCGGCCAGGCCGTGCAGTGCATGAACCTGATGTTCGGCCTGGACGAAGGCGCCGGCCTGCAAACCATCGCGCTGATGCCGTAATCGGCTGTGGCTGAACCGGAAACCGTTCTCGTCGAGCAGAAAGCACCGCTGCTGGTCCGCGTGCTCGGGCTGACGGTGGTGCTGATGCTGGCGGGCGCGCTGCTGGTGTGGGGCTGGGATCTCGGCACCCGCCTGATTGGCGCCAGCAGCAAGCCTGCTCCCGCCGTCGTGATCGAGCATACGCCTTCACCCGTTGCGGGCAGTGCGGCCGCCAGCGCTGCTGCAGAGGCGGCGGGAACGCCCGCCGCCGGCGCCGCGCCGTCGAACGCCCCGGCCGTTGCGCCTGCTGCCAGCGGTCAAGGCGCAGGCAGCGCCCCGGCTGCTGCCGTGGTTCCCGCGCCCGCTCCGGGCGCTTCGGCCAGCCCGGCTCCCGCCACCCCGTCCGCACCGGCCGATCCAGGCGCCGCCGCTGAAAACGGGCGTCTGGCCGCCGACCTCGCCCTGCTGGAAAGCATCCTCCCGCCTGTCAAACCCGGCGCCGGGCTCCTCATTCGCGGCCTGCAGGCGCGGATGGCAAGCGCCAGCCAGCTGCACTACACCATTCTGCTGGGCTACGGACCCAAAAAAGGCCAGCCAAGCTTTGAAGGGCGCCTCGGCATCATCCTGCAAGCCAAAAAAGATGGCAAACCGCTAACACTGGAGTTTCCCACGAAGGAAGGCGCCGAGCGCTACCAGCTCACGGTGGAAGACTACCAGCGCATTGACGGCACGCTGGACCTGCCGGCAGGTGTGCAGGCTACCGAGCTGAAAGTAACGCTCAGTGGCGGCAAAACCAGCGTTTCCCAAACGACGCCTGTGAAAACCTCTCCTTGAAATGCAACAAATCGGGCCCATAACCGAGGTCCGGCGGCCGGAAATGCGAGTCCTCAAAGCATGCGAGGCAGCAAAGGACTATAATGGGCTCAACGATTTTTAGTAGGAGTAGCAAATGAATGCAGTAGCCGAAGCGCAAGACGTGATTCCATCGCCGATCATCTTCACCGACAGCGCCGCCGAGAAGGTTGCGCAGCTGATTGAAGAAGAAGGCAATCCCGACCTGAAACTGCGCGTATTCGTGCAGGGTGGCGGCTGTTCCGGCTTCCAGTACGGCTTCACGTTTGACGAAATCGTCAACGAAGACGACACCACGATGGTCAAGAACGGCGTCCAGCTGCTGATCGACTCGATGAGCTACCAGTACCTGGTTGGCGCCGAGATCGACTACAAGGACGACCTCGAAGGCGCCCAGTTCGTGATCAAGAACCCGCAAGCCACCTCGACCTGCGGCTGCGGCAGCTCCTTCTCCGTCTAAAACCGGAAGAGCGCCAGCAAAACGGCGGGCAGCGCAAGCTGTCCCGCCGTTTGTCGTTTACTGACACCTTGGGGTCAGGCACCCGTTTGTCATGTGACAGCTGGTGCCTGACCCCAAGGTGTCAGGTTCAGCGGGGGTAGAGGGCGCCGAGGATGCGGTCGCCGCGCGCGCCGGTGACGGCGGGGAGGTTGCCGGGCTGGCGTTCGTCGAAGCGGTGGGCCAGCCAGGCGAAGGCCATCGCTTCAACCCGGTTGGGCGGCACGCCGAGGGCATCGGTGGTCTTCACCTGCACGGTGTCGCCCAGCTCGGCCGACAGCATGCGCTTCAGCGTGCCGTTGTAAGCCCCGCCGCCGCACAGATAGACGGCCTCTGCGCCCGAGGCCGACGCCTTGATGGCGTCCGCCAGCGAAATGGCCGTCAGGCGCGTCAGCGTCGCCATCACGTCTTCCGGCGCGGCATCGGCGTAGTTTTTCAGGCGGGCATCCAGCCAGTCGGCATGGAACAGGTCGCGGCCCGTGCTCTTCGGGGCGGGAAGGGCGAAATACGGCTCGCTGAGCAGTTCTTTCAGCAGGGACGGGATTTCCTTGCCGCCTGCGGCCCACGCGCCGTCCTCGTCGTATTCCTTGCCCTGGTGGCGGGCTATCCACAGGTCCATCAGCACATTGCCGGGGCCGGTGTCGAAACCGGTCACGCTGCCGTCCGCATTCAGTACCGTGATGTTGCCGATGCCGCCGATATTGGCCAGTACCTGCGTTTTGCCCTTGCCGCCGAACAGGGCGTGGTGGAAGGCCGGCACCAGCGGCGCGCCCTGGCCGCCAGCTGCGATATCACGGCTGCGGAAGTCGGCAATCACGTCAATGCCGCACAGCTCGGCCAGCAGGGCCGGATTATTGGTCTGGCGCGTAAAGCCCAGCTCGGGACGGTGGCGGATGGTCTGGCCGTGCACCCCGACAGCGCGCACGTCGGCCGCCTTCATGTCGGCCGCGTCCAGCAGTTTCTTCACGCACTCCGCATAGCGTTCGGCCAGCTGGTTGGCCGCCAGCGCTTCGCGCTCCAGCTCGTTGTCCGAGGCGGCCTGCAGGGCCATCAGCTCGGCCCGCAGTTCAGCGGAAAAGGGCACATAGGCCGCCGACATGGTGCGCGTGGCGCCTGCCCAGAAATCGACCAGCACCCCGTCTACGCCGTCCAGGCTGGTGCCCGACATCAATCCGATAAATAAGCTCATGATGCTCCGCTGAGTAAAAAGTGAGGCTATTGTGCCACTTTCATAGCAGTGTTAGCCAGCTAACAGTCATCCACTGCTGGCTTCGCTATCATGGTTTCCATGGTGAGGGAGGAAGAAAAACGGCGCCCCACAAGGCGCCGTTTTTTTACTTGGCAGCGAGTGTGCCGTTGGAAGAGCCCGCCGGCCGCAGCAGCGCGAAGCGGTGCATCATGTCGCCCGATACCGCGCGGAAGCGCGACAGCTCGGCCGCCGTCAAAGGCGCCTGCGGTGCGATATTGAGCTTGCCCGGATCCTGCGCCTGGCCGCCCACGCGGAACTCGTAGTGCAGGTGAGCGCCGGTCGACCAGCCGGTGGTGCCGACATAGCCGATCAGGTCGCCCTGGCTGACCTTGGTCCCCTTGCGTACGCCCGGCGCGAAACGGCTCATGTGCGCATAGGCGGTGGTGTAGTTGTTCCAGTGCTTGAGCACGATGACATTGCCATAGCCGCCCTGTACGCCGGCGAAATCGACCACGCCATCGCCTGCCGCGCGAATCGGGGTGCCGGTCGGCGCCGCGAAGTCGATGCCCTTGTGGGCTTTCCACTGGCCCGAAATCGGGTGCACGCGCATCGAGAAGCCGGACGAAATACGGCTGAATTCCAGCGGCGATTTCAGGAAGGCCTTCTTCAGGGATTTGCCGTCGAAGCTGTAATAGCCGCCGCCGGTCTTGCTCGCCGGATCTTCGAACCACACGGACTGATACGTCGTGCCGCGGTTGGTGAATTCACCCGCCAGGATACGGCCGGCGCGCACAAACTCGCCGTCCTGCCAGAAGGTTTCATACACCACATTGAATTTGTCGCCGCGCTTCAGGTCGGAGCGGAAGTCGATATTGGTCGAGAACATCTCCACGATCTGGCGCACCACGGAATCCGGCAGGCTGGAACCGTCCGAGCTCGAATCGGTTGCCGCGAACAGGCTGGTGGTGATGGTGCGTGCGCGCATCTCGATACGGCGCTCCAGCTTGGCCGCCGTTTCCTCGGCCACGAAACTTTCGCCCTTGCGGGTGATCGAAATATTCTTGACCGGATTGTCCTTGCCGTCGACGACGGTGGTGCGCAGCCACAGCAGGTTGCCTTCTTCGTCCGTCTGCGCCTGTACGCGCTTGCCCGTTTTGAGCTGCATGATCGCCTTCGCTACCTTGTCCTTCTTGATGAAGGTTTCGGCAGCATCGTCTTCCACACCAAGGCGCTGCATCAGGGTGGCCAGCGTGTCACCGGCGCGGATGCGCTCTTCGTGCACGTATTTCTGGCTGCCATCCTGCGCTTCAAGCGCTGCAATCTGGGTGGACAGATTAGGCAGATCGATATTCTGGGAGATCGTTGTGACGGGCAGATCGCTGGCATCTGGCGCGAGCGGGGCAACGCCGGCAGCACCGAAAGTGCATACCGCGAGGGCCAGCGCCGAGGCGCTGATGATGCGTGCCTTGCGTGTCGAACCTAGCAGATTGTACAAGCGTGAGCTTGTGAACTTGTTTATAGGGTTCATGCAATCAGTTAAAATTTGCCGCTTAAACTTAATGAATTATTGCTGTTTTGTTCTAAGTCGTTGATTTCATTGGGCAGGATTGATGGGATCGGGCATTATAGCAAAGTCCGCAGCCCTGCCAACACTTTGAGAAAATTTCGGTACAAATGGATACATCTTCCTCGTCGGCCAAAAAATCTGTGACGCCGGCCCTCCCGCTGAGCGATAAAGTCCAGGAAGCGCTCGCCATCACCAAACGCGGCGTGGACGAGCTGCTGATCGAAAGCGAGTTCGCCCAGAAACTGGCGCGCTCGGAACAGTCCGGCCAGCCGCTGCGCATCAAGCTCGGCCTCGACCCGACTGCGCCCGACCTGCACCTGGGCCACACCGTGGTGCTGAACAAGATGCGCCAGCTGCAGAACCTGGGCCACCAGGTGATCTTCCTGATCGGCGACTTCACCTCGATGATCGGCGACCCGTCCGGCCGCAACGTCACCCGTCCGCCGCTGACCCGCGAGCAGATCGAGCTGAACGCGCAGACTTACTTCAAGCAGGCTTCGCTGGTGCTCGACCCGGCCAAGACCGAAATCCGCTACAACTCCGAGTGGTGCGACCCGCTGGGCGCGCGCGGCATGATCCAGCTCGCTTCGCGCTACACCGTGGCGCGCATGATGGAGCGCGACGATTTCTCCAAGCGTTTCAAGAACGGCACCCCGATCTCGGTGCACGAATTCCTCTACCCGCTGATGCAGGGCTACGATTCGGTCGCGCTCAAGTCCGACCTGGAACTGGGCGGCACCGACCAGAAATTCAACCTGCTGGTGGGCCGCGAGCTGCAGAAGGACTGGGACCAGGAGCCGCAGTGCATCCTCACCATGCCGCTGCTGGAAGGCCTGGACGGCGTGGAGAAGATGTCCAAGTCCAAGAACAACTACATCGGCATCACCGAACCGGCCAATACCATGTTCGCCAAGGTGATGAGCATTTCGGACACCATGATGTGGCGCTACTACGAGCTGCTGTCCTGGAAGTCGCTGGAAGAAGTGGCGGCCCTGAAGAAGGCCGTCGAAGGCGGCGCCAACCCGCGCGATGCCAAAGTGGCCATCGCCCAGGAAATCGTGGAGCGCTTCCACTCGCGCCAGGCGGCCGAAGATGCGCTGGCCGACTTCGTCAACCGCTCCAAGGGCGGCATTCCGGACGACGTGCAGGAAGTGGCCGTGAGCGGCGCGCCCATCGGCATCGCCAACCTGCTGAAGCAGATCGGCCTGTGCGCCTCCACCTCGGAAGCGAACCGCATGATCGACCAGGGCGGCGTGCGCATCGACGGCGCCGTGATCAGCGACAAGGCCCTGAAAGCGGAGGCCGGCACCTTCGTGCTGCAAGTGGGCAAGCGCAAGTTCGCCCGCGTGACGCTGTCCGCATGATCGGCCTGCTGCAGCGGGTCAGCGATGCAAAGGTGGTGGTCGACGGCGAAACCGTCGGCGCCATCGGCGGCGGCCTGATGGTGCTGGTGTGCGCAGAGCGCAACGACACCGAAAGGGAGGCGGATGCGCTGCTCGCCAAGCTGCTGTCCTACCGCGTCTTTTCGGACGAGGCCGGCAAGATGAACCGCAGCGTGAGCGATGTGGCGGGCGGCCTGCTGCTGGTGCCGCAGTTCACGCTGGCGGCCGACACCAAATCCGGCACGCGCCCGTCTTTCACGCCGGCGGCCGCGCCGGAAGAGGGCAGGCGCCTGTTCGAGTATTTCGTGCGACAGGCAAAAGCGAAGCATGCTCAAGTAGAGACCGGCCGTTTCGGCGCCGACATGAAGGTGTCGCTGACCAATGACGGCCCCGTGACCTTCTGGCTGCAGGTGAACCCGAAAGCGAGCGCATGAAACTCTGGAGCGAATCCTTCAAGGATGGCGCCGCCATCCCCGGCGACAACGCCTTTGCCGTCAAAGACCCGGCGACGCACGTGCGCTTCGCGGCCAACCGCAACCCGCACCTTGCCTGGGACGACGTGCCGAACGGCACCGAATCGCTGGTGCTGTTCTGCATCGACGGCGACGCGCCCACCGACGGCAGCGACGTCAACCAGGAAGGCAAGACGGTGCCGGACAGCCTGCCGCGCGCCGACTTCTATCACTGGACGCTGGTGGACATTCCGCCTTCGATGACGGGCATCGCCGAAGGCCAGTTTTCGCAGGCCGTGACGCCGAAAGGCAAGCCCGGCCCGGTCATCGCCGATGGCGCACACCCGCTGCGCCACGGCGTCAACGACTACACCAGCTGGTTCGCCGGCGACAAGGACATGGCCGGCGACTACTACGGCTATGACGGCCCGTGCCCGCCCTGGAACGACGAGCGCCTCCACCATTACGTTTTCCGGCTGTACGCGCTGGATATCCCCCGTTTTCCGCTGGAAGGCCGCTTCACGGGCCCGGAAGCCATGGCCGCCATCCACGGCCATATCCTCGACGAAGCCCAGACGATCGGCACCTACACCTTGAAATGAGCACCACCATCCTGCTGATCCGCCATGGCGAAACCGCCTGGAACGCCGTGCGCCGCCTGCAAGGCCATATCGATATCGACCTCAACCCGGAAGGGCAGCGCCAGGCGGCAGCGACCGCCCGCGCGCTGGCCGGCGAAAAACTGGACGCCATCATCTCCAGCGACCTGAAACGGGCGCTGCAGACGGCCGAAGCCATTGCCGCCCATCACCACGTGCCGCTGCACGTGGACCCGGACCTGCGCGAACGCGGCTACGGCGCTTTCGAGGGCCTCCTGTATACAGAGATCGCCGAGCGCTACCCGGCAGACTTTGCCGCCTGGCAGGCCCGCCATGTGGAGGCTGTGATGCCGCACGGCGAGCGCAAGGCGGAAAGTTTCCGCCAGTTCTACGAGCGCAGCATTGCCGCCCTGGCAAGATGGGCCGAAAAGCACCCGGGCCAGGCCATTGCCGTGGTCGCCCACGGCGGCGTGCTGGAGTGCGCCTACCGGGCCGCTACCGGCATGTCGCTGGACAGCCCGCGCGACTTCCAGGTGAAGAACGCCAGCATCAATCGTTTTACATTTGAGCATGGAAAGTTGCTTCTCAGCCAATGGGGCGAAGTGGCGCATCTCACTCTTGCAACACTCGACGACGTGATTTAGCACGTCCGTCTGAAAATTTTCCCTATGAAAACAGTGTTTCATAACCCTTAAGCTGTACAAGGAATTTTTTCAGACAAAATAGTGCTTATTATTTGAGCAGCCCTTGGGTTAGAATTGCAGGTTCCTCCGCTCGATTCAGGAAGCTGCCCCGTGCAAATCGGACCTCATTTACTGCGCAATAACGTTTTCGTCGCCCCCATGGCGGGCGTGACGGATCGTCCTTTCCGGCAACTCTGCAAGGAGCTGGGCGCGGGCTATGCTGTCTCGGAAATGGCCGCTTCCAACCCGAAACTGTGGGCCAGCGAAAAAAGCTCGCGCCGTACCGACCATGAGGGCGAGATGGAGCCGAAAGCGGTGCAGATCGCCGGCGCCGACCCGCAGGACCTGGCCGATTGCGCCAAATTCAATGTGGACCGCGGCGCGCAGATTATCGACATCAATATGGGCTGCCCGGTCAAAAAGGTGTGCAACAACTGGTGCGGCTCGGCCCTGCTGCAGCACGAAGACCTGGTGGAGCGCATCCTGCACGCCGTGGTCGGCGCCGTGGATGTGCCCGTTACGCTGAAATTCCGCACCGGCTGGAACCGCGAGAACAAGAATGCGCTGCGCATCGCGCGCATTGCCGAACAGGCCGGCATCCAGATGCTGACCCTGCACGGCCGCACCCGGGCCGACGGCTATACCGGCGACGCCGAATACGACACCATCGCGGCCGTAAAGGCCGAAGTGAAGATTCCCGTGGTCGCCAACGGCGACATCACCACGCCCGAAAAGGCGCGCTACGTGCTCGACAAAACCGGCGCCGATGCGGTGATGATCGGCCGCGCCGCCCAGGGCCGTCCCTGGATCTTCCGCGAAATCGATTACTACTTGCGCACCGGCAAGCACCTGCCCAGCCCGCTGGTCGCGGAAGTGCGCAAGCTGATGGACGAACACCTGCGTGCGCATTACGCCTTTTACGGCGAATTCCTGGGCGTGCGCACGGCGCGCAAGCACATCGGCTGGTATGTGCGCGACCTGCAGGGCGGGGAGGAATTCCGCCAGGCCATGAACCGTCTGGAATCGACGGACGAGCAGCTGCGCGCGGTGGACAGCTTCTTTGAATCGCAATGGAAGTACGGGGAGCGGTTACAATACTGCCTCCCTGAGGAAATGCTGGCCGCTTGAACAGTGGCCGGTTGGGGCATGTAATTTAGCAGAATGATAAAAATATGAGCAAAGAAAGTATCCAGGAAGTCGTCCAGAAAAGCCTTGAAGACTACTTCAACGACCTGGGCGAGCAGCAGGCTTCGAATATCTACGACATGGTGGTGCTGACGGTCGAGAAGCCTATCCTCGAAGTGGTGATGACGCGTGCCGACGGCAACCAGTCGCACGCCGCGCAAATGCTCGGTATCAATCGCAACACGCTGCGAAAAAAATTACAGGAACACGGCCTGCTGTAAGGCTCTTTTTCCGTCCGGCTATTGCGTGGCTGTGACCGGCCGCTGCGGCCGGTGGTTCGGTACAACCAGAATTTTCACAACCTCCAGATAGCCATGATCAAACAAGCTCTCATCTCCGTCTCCGACAAAACCGGCGTGCTCGATTTCGCGCGCGCCCTGTCGGCGATGGGCGTCAACATCCTGTCCACCGGCGGCACCGCCAAGCTGCTGGCCGATAACGGCGTGCCCGTTACCGAAGTAGCCGATTACACCGGCTTCCCGGAAATGCTGGACGGCCGCGTGAAGACGCTGCACCCGAAAGTCCACGGCGGCATCCTGGCCCGCCGCGACTTCCCGGAGCATATGGCAAAGCTGGACGAGCATGGCATTCCCACCATCGACATGGTGGTGGTGAACCTGTATCCCTTCCAGGCCACCGTGGCCAAAGCCGAGTGCTCGCTGGAAGACGCGATCGAAAACATCGACATCGGCGGCCCGGCCATGCTGCGCTCCTCGGCCAAGAACCACAAGGACGTGGTGGTGATCTGCGACCCGTCCGACTACGGCCGCGTGCTGGCCGAGATGAAGACCACCGACAATGCGCCCGGCTATGTGAGCTATGAAACCCGCTTCATGCTGGCCAAGAAGGTGTATGCGCACACTGCGCAGTACGACGGCGCCATCGCCAACTACCTGAGCAGCCTGGGCCCGGAGCGCGAACACGCCACCCGCAGCGCCTATCCGCAAACGCTGAATTCGCACTTCGAGAAAGTGCAGGACATGCGCTACGGCGAGAACCCGCACCAGAGCGCCGCCTTCTACCGCGACATCGTGCCGGTGGCCGGCGCGCTGGCCAACTACCGCCAGCTGCAGGGCAAGGAACTGTCCTATAACAATATCGCCGACGCCGACGCGGCATGGGAATGCGTGAAGAGCATGGGCGGCATGGGCCAGCCTGCGGCCTGCGTGATCGTCAAGCACGCCAACCCTTGCGGCGTGGCGCTGGGCGCCAACGCCGCCGAGGCTTACTCGCGCGCGCTGCAGACCGACCCGACCTCCGCTTTCGGCGGCATCATCGCCTTCAATGTGGAAGTGGATGCGGCGGCGGCCACCGAACTGGCCAAGCTGTTCGTGGAAGTGCTGATCGCTCCTTCGTTCACGCCTGAGGCCAAACAGATCATGTCCGCCAAGCAGAACGTGCGCCTGCTGGAGATTCCGCTGGGCGACGGCGTGAACCCGATGGACTTC
This sequence comes from Pseudoduganella rhizocola, assembly GCF_045984285.3. NCBI lineage: Bacteria > Pseudomonadati > Pseudomonadota > Betaproteobacteria > Burkholderiales > Oxalobacteraceae > Pseudoduganella > Pseudoduganella rhizocola. The sequence continues at coordinate 15,364 of NZ_JBJQIK030000014.1, read as the reverse complement.
AAGCGCGTTGGCGGCGGCCTGCTGGTGCAGTCGGCCGACTCGAAGAACGTGCTGCAGGCCGACCTGAAAGTGGTGACGAAGAAGCAGCCGACCCCGCAGCAGCTGGCGGACCTGATGTTCGCCTGGCGCGTGGCGAAGTACGTGAAGTCGAACGCCATCGTATTCTGCGGCAACAATATGACGCTGGGCGTGGGCGCGGGCCAGATGAGCCGCATCGATTCGGCGCGCATCGCTTCGATCAAGGCGCAGAATGCAGGCCTGACGCTGGCCGGTTCGGTAGTGGCGTCGGACGCCTTCTTCCCCTTCCGCGACGGCCTGGACGTGGTGGTTGACGCAGGCGCCACCTGCGTGATCCAGCCGGGCGGCTCGATGCGCGACCAGGAAGTGATCGACGCCGCCGACGAGCGCGGCGTCGTCATGCTCTACACCGGCACCCGCCACTTCCGCCACTAATTCGTTGGCCGAGGGGACAGACCCTGCTTTCGCGTAGCGAAACCAGGGTCTGTCCCCGAACTCCCAGTCCGCCACCGAACACAGTCAGCTTGCCTCCCAGCAGCAGACTGCCTACAATCAGTCAATGATCATCCTCGGCATCGACCCCGGCCTGCGCACCACAGGCTTCGGCGTCATACACAAGCAGGGCAGCAAGCTGCGCTACATCGCCTCCGGCACCATCAAGAGCGGCGAAGGCGACCTGCCTGCAAGGCTCAAGATCATCCTCGACGGCGTGAGCCAGCTGGCCGCCACCTACCAGCCCGACTGCGCCGCCATCGAAAAAGTCTTCGTCAACGTCAACCCGCAATCCACGCTGCTGCTGGGCCAGGCCCGCGGCGCGGCGATCTGCGCGCTGGTCACGCATGACCTGTCGGTGGCCGAATACTCGCCCACGCAGGTGAAGCAGGCCGTGGTCGGCACCGGCCGCGCCGCCAAGCCGCAGGTGCAGGACATGGTCGCGCGCCTGCTGGCGCTGCCCGGCCTGCCCGGCACCGACGCCGCCGACGCGCTGGGCGTCGCCATCTGCCACGCCCACAGCAACACCACGCTGTCCGTCATCAGCAACATCGCGCCGAACCTCGCCGGCCTGCGCATGCGGCGCGGCCGCCTGGTCGGCTAAACTGTCTCTTTTTCCCAAGGTATTCCCATGATCGGACGCCTCTCCGGGGTTCTGCTTGAAAAGAACCCGCCGCAACTGCTGGTGGACGTACAGGGCGTCGGCTACGAAGTCGACGTCCCGATGAGCACCTTCTACAACCTGCCGGGTACCGGCGAGCGCGTGGTGCTCTATACCCACCTCACCGTGCGCGAGGATGCGCACCTGCTGTTCGGCTTCGGCAATGCCGAGGAACGCGCGGTGTTCCGCCAGCTCATCAAGATCAGCGGCATCGGCGCGCGCACCGCGCTGTCGATTTTGTCCGGCATGTCGATTCCCGACCTGGCGCAGGCGGTCACGCGCCAGGAAGCGGGGCGCCTGGTCAAGGTGCCCGGCATCGGCAAGAAAACCGCCGAGCGCCTGCTGCTGGAACTGAAGGGCAAGCTGGGCGCCGACATCGGCGCGGGCGCGCATCCGGTGGCCGATTCCCAGACCGATATCCTGAATGCGCTGCTGGCGCTGGGCTACTCGGACAAGGAAGCGCTGCTGGCGCTGAAAACCGTGCCGGCCGGCGCCTCCGTCTCGGACGGCATCAAGCAGGCGCTGAAGGCCCTGTCCAAGGGCTGAACTTTTTCACAAGGAGACGGCCATGAACAAGCTCTGTGCAGCACTCGCATTCGCTATCCTCTCGCTTTCCGCCCAGGCGCAAACGGCGCCCGCCTATGACGCGGAGCTGGCGAAGTCCCTCGGCGCCAATGACAACGGCCTGCGCCGCTACGTACTCGTGATCCTGCGCACCGGCCCCAGCAAGGTGCCGGAAGGCGCCGAGCGCAAGGAAATGTTCGCCGGCCACTTCGCCAACATGCAGCGCCTGGCCGACCAGGGCAAGCTGGCCTACGCCGGCCCGCTGGACGGCGTGGATGGCGCGCGCGGCATTTTCATCCTGCCGGTGGACAGCATCGACGAGGCCAAAAAGCTGGTTGCCACCGACCCGGTCATCATCAAGGGCGAAATGGTGGCGGAGTACCACACCCACTTCGGCTCCGCCGCCCTGATGATGGTGAACCGCGTGCACCCGACAATCGCTAAGCCGGCCGCAAAATAGCCTGCGTTCGCTCCGCGAATGAGCCGCCTGCCATGGCCGAAGGCTTGGTAGAATCACGTGATGAGCATTCAGACCGACAATTTCACCGAACAGCGCATCATCGATGCCGCGCCTTCCTCGCCGAACGAGGAAGCGATCGAGCGCGCGTTGCGGCCCAAGCATCTCGATGAATATGTCGGGCAGTCGAAAATCCGCGACCAGCTGGAGATCTTCATCTCTGCCGCGCGCAAGCGCAGCGAGGCGCTGGACCACACGCTGCTGTTCGGCCCCCCGGGCCTGGGCAAGACCACGCTGGCCAACATCATCGCGCGCGAAATGGGCGTGAACCTGCGCCAGACTTCCGGCCCCGTGCTGGAACGTCCGGGCGACCTGGCCGCCATCCTCACCAATCTCGAAGCGAACGATGTGCTGTTCATCGACGAGATCCACCGCCTGTCGCCGGTGGTCGAGGAGATCCTGTACCCGGCGCTGGAGGACTACCAGATCGACATCATGATCGGCGAAGGCCCTGCGGCGCGCTCGGTCAAGCTGGACCTGCAGCCCTTCACGCTGGTGGGCGCCACCACCCGCGCGGGCATGCTGACCAACCCGCTGCGCGACCGCTTCGGCATCGTCGCGCGCCTGGAGTTCTACACCACCGATGAACTGGCGAAAATCGTCACCCGCAGCGCCGCGCTGCTGAAGGCGAATATCGACGACAGCGGCGCCGTGGAAATTGCGCGCCGCGCGCGCGGCACGCCGCGTATCGCCAACCGCCTGCTGCGCCGCGTGCGCGACTACGCGGAAGTGAAGGGCAACGGCGATATCACCAAGGCCGTGGCCGATGCCGCGCTGCGCATGCTGGACGTGGACAGCGTGGGCTTTGACGTGATGGACCGCAAGCTGCTGGAAGCGGTGCTGTACAAATTCGGCGGCGGTCCGGTCGGCATCGGCAACCTCGCCGCCGCCATCGGGGAAGCGGCGGACACCATCGAGGACGTGCTGGAACCTTACCTGATCCAGCAAGGCTACCTGCAGCGCACCCCGCGCGGCCGGGTCGCCACGCCGGCCGCCTACCAGCACTTCGGCGCCACCCCGCCGCGCACCAACCCAACCGGAGACCTGTGGGATGCGTAAGCTGCTCGCGCTGATTTCTCTTTGCCTCGGCGGCATTGCCGGCGCTGCGGTGCCGGTGCAGGGCTACACGGTCAAGCACAGCTATCCGCACGATGCGCAGGCGTTCACGCAGGGGCTGTTCTTCAAGGATGGCTTCCTGTACGAGAGCACCGGCCAGTACGGCGCGTCCTCCGTGCGCAAGGTGGACATCGCGACCGGCAAGGTACTGCAGAAACGCGACCTGCCGGAGCAGGTGTTCGGCGAAGGCATTGCGCTGGTCGGCAGCAACATCATGGCGCTGACCTGGATGAACCAGGGCGGCTTCGTGCTCGATGCGGCCAGCTTCGAGGCCAAAGCCACCTTCCGCTACCAGGGAGAAGGCTGGGGCCTCACCAGCGATGGCCAGCGCGTGTACATGAGCGACGGCAGTCCTTATATCCGCGTGCTCGATCCCGCAACCATGCAGGAGCAGCGCCGCATCCACGTTACCGCCGACGGCCAGCCGGTGCCAAAACTCAATGAGCTGGAGTGGGTGGACGGTATCATCTACGCCAATGTGTGGCAGACCGACCGCATTGCACGCATCGATCCCATCACCGGCCGCGTGATCGGCTGGATCGACCTTAAGGGCCTGTCCGCCAAAGCCGGCGTAGCGCCGGATTCGGACAATGTCCTGAACGGCATCGCATACGACAGCAAGCAGAAACGTCTCTTCGTCACCGGCAAACGGTGGCCGCGCCTGTTCGAGATCGAACTGAGGTCGGCGCGTTAAGCGCCCCTAGCGGGGAGCCCGCAAGCCATAGTTTTTCAGCAGCCGCGCATAGGTGCCGTCCTTGACGACGGCCTTCATTGCAGCCTGCAGGCGCGCGGCCGTTGCATCGTCCATATCCGGCGAACCGCCCAGCCAGGTTTCGGCCTTCGTCACCGGCTTGCTGATGGTGATCTGCATGTCGGGGAAATAGCTGTGGGCGGTGCCGCTGATGATGTCCTGGTCGCCGAACACCGCATCGGCGATGCCCAGCTTCACAAGGCGCAGGCCGCCCTGCACCGTGGTGGTTTCGATCAGCTGGGTGTAGCCCAGCTTCTTCAGGTTCTCTATCTGCACGGAGCCGCGCAGGATCGCCACCGGGCGGTTCCTGAGCGCTGCGGCATCCGTCACCGGCGCGCGGCCTTCCTCACCGATAAAAACAAACTTCTCGTAGTGCAGGGGTGTGATCCAGCGGTAGCTTTTCTCGCGCTGGGCGTTGCGCGTCAGCGGAAAGATGGCGGTATTGGGAACGGTGGCAACCAGAAAGAGCGCGCGCTTCCACGGCACGAACTGGATCTGGACGGGCACATCTGCGCGGCGCGCCACTTCAGTGACGATGTCCACCAGCGCGCCCTGTTGTCCGGCTCCCTGTTCGATCGACAGCGGCGGCAGGTCGCTGGTGACAACGCGCAAAGGCCCGGCAAATGCGGGCAGGATCAGGCAGGCCAGGAGTGAGCAGAACAGGGATCGCATGCAGGTCGACAGGAAGCTGAACTGCGATTGTATCAAGCGCCGCGCCGCGCGGGAGGGGACATCTGCCCCTTCGACAATTGATTACAAATTTGCCCAAATCTTACTGAATTACTGGGCGCCTCATCTCGGCATAATGGCACCTGCCAAGTGGCAGGAAGTGTTGTAATTTAGGGCTCCCTCATCCTCCGGGGGAGCCCATTTTTTTTCTACTCTTCGCGCACCCAGGTCTGGGAGCGGCCCAGCAGCGGGGTGCCGATGTAGCCGCGCACATCCAGTTTCTTGCCGCCGTCCACCAGCTTCATCTTGCTCTTGTAGGTCTTGCCGTTTTCCGGATCCATGATGGTGCCGCCGCTGTACTCATCGTCATCCTTCCTGATGTCCTTGATGATGGCGAGGCCGATCAGCGGCTGGCCCTTGTCGGCGCCTTCGCATTTCTCGCATTTGGGGTTCTGGTCCTGGTCCGCGGGACGGAACAGCTTTTCGATCTTGCCCTGGTAGATGCCGTTTGCTTCGCTGATGCGGATCAGCGCTTTTGGCTTGCCGCTCTTGTCGTCGATGTTCTTCCACAGGCCGACCGGGGAATTCATGTCGGCCGCAAAGGCGGCGCCGGAAAGGGCGCTTGCAGCGATGAGTGCAGCGTGAATGATGTGACGCATTGTGTTTGCCTCCGATATGGTTTTTGTGAAGGCAAGTGTAGCGCAGGGAAGTGCGCCGGGGCGCAAACTTGCGGCCCGGTTAGAGGTATTGATCTAATAGTGCGGCAGGTCGCGGGTCGCGGCGGCGTACTCCGGCGAATGTTTGACACGGGCGATGGCCTCCCACAGCGCGTCCACCTTGGCGCCATGCCCGGCATACACGCTGCGGCTGACCGCGAGATAGTAGTTCTCCACATAGAACGGCACCGGCAGCATCTCGATCTTGCTCGCGTAGCGCGGCTGCGCCATCAGCGGCGCCGCGCTGGCTTCGAAGCTGATGGCCAGCGCGCCGCGGCCGAGCAGCAGCTTCGAGAAACTGGCCTCGCTGTTCTTGGCATTGTTGTCGGCGGCCACGCCCAGCGCCTGCAGGCGTTGCGCCACCAGCACGGTGGTGCGGTCATGCAGCACAGGCCCCGTGAGGCCGCTGAACTGTTTGCCATCCCAATTTACCGTACTGCCGCTGGGGCGGTACACCATCACGCGCGTGGTGACGGTGGCATGCGCCGCGTCCGGTGCTTTGGGCGATCTTGGGAAGACCAGGTCTTTCGTCACGTTGGCGATGGCAGCGGACGGGTAGCCGTCTGCCTGGCCCGAGCTGATCTCCGCCAGGCAGCGCAGGTAAGGCGCACGGTGAAACGCGACCTTCATGCCGGCCTCGCGCGCCGCCATCTTGATGAGAATGGGAATGGCGCCGTCGCGGTCCGTGTAGATAAAGGGAGGGAAGGGGTTCTCTTCGATGCAGAGGGAGAGGGTGAGCACGCCGTTGCGGTCCACCGTAGCGGCCGTGGCGGAGGCGGCGAGCGCCAGGCTGGCGCAGGCAATCAGGCGGCGTAAGGCATTCTGCATGCCGACATGGTGGCGGTAATTGCGGCCGCCGTCAATCAGGGCAGCAGTCCCGAAGGCTGCCGCCCTGAACCTGCTTACTCGGCCGGCAGCTTGGCCAGCTGCTCCTGCATCTTGGCCAGGGTGGCGCCGAAGGTTGCCACACGCTCCTTCTCCTGCTCCACCACGGCGGCGGGGGCGCGCGCCACGAAGGACTCCGAGGACAGCTTGCCGGAAGCCTTGGCGATTTCGCCCTGCAGGCGCGCGATTTCCTTGGACAGGCGCTCGCGTTCCGCCTTCACGTCGATTTCCACTTTCAGCATCAGCTTCGTGGTGCCCACCACGGACACGGCGGCCGGCGATTCCGGCAGCACATCCACGATCTGCACTTCGGACAGCTTGCCCAGCAGCTGGATGTAGGGTGCGAAGGCAGCCATGCGCTGCTTGTCCGCGCCGGTGGCTTCCACGACCAGCGGCACGCGCAGGGACGGCGCCAGCTTCATTTCGCCGCGCAGGTTGCGGGTGGTGTCGGTCAGGCCTTTCAGCTCGCCGATCCAGGCTTCCGCTTCATCGCTGATCAGGGCCTCGTTCGGCAGCGGGTAAGGCTGGGTCATGATGGACTTGCCTGCGCTGTCGCCTTTGCCGGCCAGCGGGGCAACGGTCTGCCACAGTTCCTCGGTCACGAACGGGATCACCGGGTGCGCCATGCGCAGCACCACCTCCAGCACGCGCAGCAGGGTATGGCGGGTGGCGCGCTGCTGGCCTTCCGTGCCCTGCTGGACCTGCACCTTGGCCAGTTCCAGGTACCAGTCGCAGTACTCGTCCCACACGAACTTGTAGATGGTGCTGGCGATATTGTCGAAGCGGTAGTCGGCGAAGCCCTTGGCCACGTCCTGCTCGGCCTTCTGCAGCAGGGAGATGATCCACTTGTCGGCCATCGACAGGTCGGCGTCCGATGGCGAGCAGTCCTTGCCTTCGGTATTCATCATCACGAAGCGGGTGGCGTTCCACAGCTTGTTGCAGAAGTTGCGGTAGCCTTCGGCGCGGCCCAGGTCGAAGTTGATGTTGCGGCCCAGCGAGGCGTAGCTGGCCATGGTGAAGCGCACCGCGTCGGTGCCGTAGGCCGCAATCCCTTCCGGGAATTCCTTGCGCGTGGCCTTTTCGATCTTCTCGGCCTGCTTCGGATTCATCAGGCCCGTGGTGCGTTTCTGCACCAGCGCATCGATGCCGATACCGTCGATCAGGTCGATCGGGTCCAGGGTATTGCCCTTGGACTTGGACATCTTCTGGCCCTGCGAGTCGCGCACCAGGCCGTGCACGTACACGGTCTCGAACGGGATCTTGCCGGTGAAGTGCGCCGTCATCATGACCATGCGCGCCACCCAGAAGAAGATGATGTCGAAGCCCGTCACCAGCACGGAGCTTGGCAGGAAGGCTTTCAGGTCCGGCGTTTCATTCGGCCAGCCCAGCGTGGAGAAGGGCACCAGCGCGGACGAGAACCAGGTATCCAGCACGTCGTTATCGCGCGTCAGCGGACCGGTGCTGCCTGCGGCTGCAGCCTTGGCCTTCGCTTCGGCCTCGTCGCGCGCGACGAAGTAATTGCCCTGCGCGTCGTACCAGGCGGGAATCTGGTGGCCCCACCACAGCTGGCGCGAGATGCACCAGTCCTGGATGTTGTTCAGCCACTGGTTGTAGGTGGTGGTCCAGTTCTCCGGCACGAACTTGATTTCGCCGCTGGCGACTTTTTCCAGCGCCACTTCGGCGATCGATTTGCCCGGATTGAAGGTGCCTTCCGGCGCCGGCTTGCTCATGGCCACGAACCACTGGTCGGTCAGCATCGGCTCGATGACCACGCCGGTACGGTCGCCGCGCGGCACCATCAGCTTGTGCGGCTTGACCTGTTCCAGCAGGCCTTGCGCTTCGAGGTCGGCCACGATCTGCTTGCGCGCCGCGAAGCGGTCCATGCCGCGGTAGGCGGCCGGCGCGTCGTCGGTGATCTTCGCGTCCAGCGTGAGGATGGACGGCATCGGCAGCTGGTGGCGCTGGCCCACGGCATAGTCGTTGAAGTCATGCGCCGGCGTGATCTTCACGCAGCCGGTGCCGAAGGCCTTGTCCACATAGGAGTCGGCGATGACCGGGATTTCGCGGTCGCACAGCGGCAGCTTGAGCATCTTGCCCACCAGCGCCGTATAGCGCTCGTCGGTCGGGTCCACCGCCACGGCCACGTCGCCCAGCATGGTTTCAGGACGGGTGGTGGCCACGGTCAGCGAGCCGCTGCCGTCGGCCAGCGGGTACTTGATGTACCACATGGAGCCGTCTTCTTCTTCCGACACCACTTCCAGGTCGGAAACGGCGGTGCCCAGCACCGGATCCCAGTTCACCAGGCGCTTGCCGCGGTAGATCAGGCCCTGTTCGAACAGGCGCACGAAGACTTCGGACACCACTTTCGAGCGCGGCTCGTCCATGGTGAAGTATTCGCGGTCCCAGTCCGGCGAGGTGCCGAGGCGGCGCATCTGGCCGGTGATGGTGGAGCCGGATTTCTCCTTCCACTCCCACACTTTCTCGATGAACTTCTCGCGGCCCAGGTCATGGCGCGAAATCTTCTGTGCGTCGAGCTGGCGCTCCACCACGATCTGGGTGGCGATGCCGGCGTGGTCGGTGCCGGGAATCCACGCCGTGTTATGGCCCAGCATGCGGTGGTAGCGCGTCAGGCCGTCCATGATGGTCTGGTTGAACGCGTGGCCCATGTGCAGCGTGCCGGTCACGTTCGGCGGCGGCAGCTGGATGCTGAAGGATGGCTTCGAGAGGTCCATCGACGCGGCGTAGTAACCGCGCTTCTCCCACTCGCTGCGCCAGAACTGTTCAATGTCGGCAGGCTCGAAAGACTTGGCTAATTCCATGATAGGGCGTGAATTTTTGGCGAAAACATCCATTATAAGGGAGCGGGGGTCTTATTCCCTTAAATGGTAAGCTCCTGCCTCATGTTTAAATGATAAGGAGTTGGAGAATGAAGTGGATACTTGCTGCCGCCCTGGCACTGTCGCTGAATGTGCAGGCCGCCCCTGCGGCGCCGGACAATGCCCACCTGCAGGCGGTGCAGGGCCTGCTGGAAGCCATGCAGGCCGAAAAACTGGTGCGCATGAAGGCCGGCATGGCCCGCTACGCAAACGACGCGCAGCGCCAGGCGGTCAACGCAAAGGTTGACAAGATTGCACCGCAAACCATCTACTCGCGCCTGGCGGTGCCGGTGTCGCAGCTGGTGACAGCGGAAACGGCCACCGAAATGGCACGCTACTATCGCACGCCTGCCGGCCAGAAGGCGGTATATGCCATGTATAACTCCCGCGCCAGCCTGGTCGACACCAAGCCGCAGTACACGGCAGCGGAGAATGCCGACATGAAGCGCCCGGCCTTCGTGAAGGCCCAGAAAGCCTTCAGCGAAGCCGAGCCGCTCATCGGCCGCCAGGCCTTCCTGCTGGTACAGAAGATCGCCAACGAGAAGTAAGCAGGGCTATTTGCCGCCCTTGCGTCCGCGCCGCGGCCCTTCACAATTGGCGCCCCAGGCCTGGAATTCATTGCGCGACTTGCGCGTGGTGATGCGCACGGAGCCGCCCTGGGAGCTGTCGAAGACCAGGATGTTCTGGCCGTCCTTCGCGCGGTCCAGCCCCGTCAGGCGGAAGCCGTTGTTGCGCAGCGGCGCGCAGCTGGTATTGCCTGCCATGAGCAGGCGCGCATTGCCGAGCAGTTCGGGGTATTGCTGCAGCAGGCGCAGGGCGTCCATATCGGCCACAGGCGCCAGCAGGCGCACCGCATCATCAGGCACCTGGCCGCATTGTGGCGTGTGGTGGATCCAGATCACCTGCTGCGGCTCGCCGCGCGGACGCCAGCGCTGCTCCGGCCGACCGTGCGGCGTGTAGTCGAAGGTTTCGCGCGGCGCGCGGCACAGCGGCAGCACGGCGCGCTGTCCCTTGCCGTCGACCGTGGCGCTGAGCTGGCGCTTGCCCGTGCCTGCGCCGGTGCTGAAAGCCGGCTGCGGCATGCGCACTTCGGGATGCAGGCCGCGGTAGAAGCGGTAGAAGGAATCGGTTTCGGCCTCGCTCAGCTGCGCGCCGGCGCGAGGGGCGAGAGCCAGCAGCGCCGACAGCGCCGCAATACGCAGGACAGTGACATTCATGTGGCGATTATAGATCAGCGCCGCAGCCACACGCGCTCACTTGATGGGGTTATAATTCACGCGCCACCGCAAGGTGGCAACGCTAGGGGTCCTGCACGGCGCGAGCCGTGTGGGTGAGAAATACCCTCCGAACCTGATCTGGGTAATGCCAGCGAAGGGAAGCTTGTGGAAACGCCGCGCCTTCACGCCTGCCGTGCTGCGCGTGCGTCGCCTGAACTCCTTTGCTGGCTCCTGAGCCTTCAAAGGAGCCAAATGAACGCCAATCCATCCTTCCTCGCCGCCACGGCCGAGGTCGACAGCGCCGCGATAGCGCCGCTGCCGAATTCCCGAAAAATTCATGTGCAGGGCAGCAGGCCCGATCTGCGCGTGCCCATGCGCGAGATCAGCCAGTCCGATACCTCGGCCTCCTTCGGCCACGAGGTCAATCCGCCGGTGACGGTGTATGACACCTCGGGGCCGTATACCGATCCCGAGGCGCGCATCGATATCCGTTCCGGCCTCGCGCCGCTGCGCGCGGCATGGATCGCGGAGCGCGGCGACACCGGGGAGCTGCCGGGGCCGACCTCGGACTTCGGCCAGGCGCGCCTGGCCGATCCCGCGCTGGCCGCATTGCGCTTCGAGCTGGCGCGCAAGCCGCGCCGCGCCCGCGCCGGCGCCAATGTCACGCAGATGCACTATGCGCGGCAGGGCATCATCACGCCGGAAATGGAATTCGTGGCCATCCGCGAAAACCTGCGCCGCCGGGAATATGTGGCCTCGCTGAAGGCCAGCGGCCCGATGGGAGAGCGTATGGCGGCGATGCTGGAGCGCCAGCATCCGGGCCAGTCCTTCGGCGCCGCGATTCCGGCGGAAATCACGCCGGAATTCGTGCGTGAGGAAGTGGCGCGCGGCCGCGCCATCATTCCCGCCAATATCAACCACCCGGAATCGGAACCGATGATCATCGGCCGCAACTTCCTTGTGAAGGTGAACGCCAATATCGGCAATTCGGCGGTCACTTCATCCATCGGCGAGGAAGTGGAGAAAATGACCTGGGCCATCCGCTGGGGCGGCGACACGGTGATGGACCTCTCTACCGGCAAGCATATCCACGAAACGCGCGAATGGATCGTGCGGAACTCGCCGGTGCCGATCGGCACGGTGCCGATCTACCAGGCGCTGGAGAAGGTGAACGGCAAGGCCGAGGACCTCACGTGGGAAATCTTACGCGACACGTTGGTCGAACAGGCGGAGCAGGGCGTCGACTACTTCACCATCCATGCCGGCGTGCTGCTGCGCTACGTGCCGCTGACGGCGAAGCGCCTGACGGGCATCGTGTCGCGCGGCGGCTCCATCATGGCCAAGTGGTGCCTGGCGCACCACCGCGAGAATTTCCTGTACACGCATTTCGAGGAGATCTGCGAAATCATGAAGGCCTACGACGTGTCCTTCAGCCTGGGCGATGGCCTGCGTCCCGGTTCGATCTACGACGCGAACGACGAAGCCCAGCTGGGCGAGCTGCGCACGCTCGGCGAGCTGACGCAGGTGGCGTGGAAGCACGATGTGCAGGTGATGATCGAAGGGCCGGGCCATGTGCCCATGCAGCTGATCCGCGAGAACATGACGCTGCAGCTGGAGCAGTGCGATGAGGCGCCGTTCTACACGCTTGGCCCGCTGACCACCGATATCGCACCCGGCTACGACCATATCACTTCCGGCATCGGCGCCGCGCAGATCGGCTGGTACGGCACCGCCATGCTGTGCTACGTGACGCCAAAGGAGCACCTTGGCCTGCCGGACAAGGACGATGTGAAAGAGGGCATCATCACCTACAAGATCGCGGCCCATGCGGCCGACCTGGCGAAGGGGCATCCCGGCGCGCAGATCCGCGACAACGCCCTGTCCAAGGCGCGCTTCGAATTCCGCTGGGAAGACCAGTTCAACCTGGGCCTCGATCCCGACAAGGCCCGCCAGTTCCACGATGAGACCCTGCCCAAGGACTCCGCCAAGGTGGCGCATTTCTGCTCCATGTGCGGCCCGCATTTCTGCTCAATGAAGATCACGCAGGAGGTGCGCGCCGCGGCAGCCGAAGGCATGCGCGAAAAGGCCGTGGAGTTCCGCCGCAGCGGTGGCGAGCTGTATCGCAAGCTGTGAGGCCGGCCATGATACCCATTGTATTGAACGGCGAAACGCGCAGTATCCCGCGCGGCCAGGATCTGCAGGACCTGATGGAGTCGCTGGCATTGGCGGGCCAGGCGCTGGCGCTGGCCGTCAACCGCGAGGTCGTGCCGCGCCAGCGCTGGGCGGGCTACGTGCTGCAGGCAGAAGACAGGATCGATATTGTGCGCGCCATTGGCGGCGGCTGACAGGAGAATAAAAATGACGATGAAAAAAGATGTGTTGACGATCGCAGGCAAGGAATACGGTTCGCGCCTGCTGGTGGGCAGCGGCAAATACCAGGACCTGGCCGAAACGCGCGCCGCCACCGATGCCTCGGGCGCCGAGATCATTACCGTGGCGATCCGCCGCGTAAACATCGGGCAGGATCCGAACGCCCCCAGCCTGCTCGACGTGCTCCCGCAGGGCATCACGGTGCTGCCGAATACGGCGGGCTGCTACCGCGCGCGCGATGCGGTCTATACCCTGCAGCTGGGCCGCGAACTGCTGAACGGCCAGAAGCTGGTAAAGCTGGAAGTGCTGGGCGACGACAAGACGCTGTTCCCGAATATGCCGGAAACGCTGCTTGCGGCCGAGACCCTGGTGAAGGACGGTTTCGACGTGATGGTCTACTGCAGCGACGACCCGATCCAGGCCCGCATGCTGGAGGATATCGGCTGCGTCGCCGTGATGCCGCTGGCATCGCTGATCGGCTCCGGCATGGGCATACTGAATCCCTGGAACCTGTCGCTGATTATCGAACAGGCCAAGGTGCCGGTGCTGGTGGATGCGGGCGTGGGCACCGCGTCGGATGCCGCGATTGCTATGGAGCTCGGCTGCGACGGGGTGCTGATGAACTCCGCCATCGCGGGCGCGCGCGACCCGGTGCGCATGGCACGCGCCATGAAGCTGGCCGTGCAGGCGGGCAGGGAGGCTTTCCTTGCAGGCCGCATGCCGCGCCGCTTCGCCGCCTCGCCCTCGTCGCCAATGACCGGGCGCGTGGCATGAGCGCCGCCGGCTTGCGCCGCCCGGCAGCGGCTGGCGCGGCGTGCGGAGGCTGCGCGCAATGAGCACGCGGCCCTGCGTGCTGGTGTTCGCCGGCCACGACCCGTCCGGCGGGGCGGGCATTGCGGCGGACATGCAGGCGATTACCGCGCTTGGCGCGCATGCGCTGTGCGTGGTGACGGCGCTGACGGTGCAGGACAATAACCGCGTGCAGGAAGTGGCGCCGGTCGACCCCGCGCTGCTGCGGCGGCAGGCGCGGGCCCTGATCGCGTCCTGCGAGATCGCCGCGGTGAAGGTCGGCATCCCCGGCAGCGCCGCCAACGCCGCGGCCATCGCGGCCCTGATCGCCGAGCTGCGTGCGCTGCCGGCAGCCATGCAAGCCGGCGGTCCATCGTCCGCATACACGCAGCCTGCCGCAGCGCCCGCAGCCTCCCCCGCGGGCGTCCCACAGCCCGGCGGCACGGCACAGCATGGCGCGGCGCGCGCGCGCGGGGCGCTGCCTGCCACTGCCGTGCGGCGATGCTTGCCGGTCGTCGTCGATCCCGTGCTCGCCAGCGGCAAGGGCGATCCGCTGGCACGCGGCAGCGCGCTGGAGGCACTGCGGCTGCTGCTGCCGCACGCCATGCTGCTCACGCCGAACAGCATTGAAGCCGCGGCGCTGGGCGGCGCCGTGGACACGGTGCCCCATGTGCTGCAGACCGGCGGCCACGATGGCGGCAGCGTGGTCGTGAACCGCTGGCGCCATGCGGGACTGGAACGCAGCTGGCACTGGCCGCGCCTGGACGGCGAATACCACGGCAGCGGCTGCACGCTGGCCGCTGCTGCTGCAGCCCTGCTGGCACAAGGCCGCGCGATGGAAGAAGCGCTGGACCTGGCCCAGGCCTACACCCACTCCACGCTGCAAGCCGCCTACGCGATTGCAGCCGGCCAGCGCATTCCGCTGCGCCACCTCACATGAAGGAAGCCACCATGCAAGGACTCTATCTCGTCACACCGGACTGGGACGACACCGAAGCGCTGCTGCGGCATACGGAACAGGCGCTCGCCACCGGCATCGCCATGCTCCAGTACCGTCACAAGACGGCCGGCCCGCAGCAGCGCAAGGAGCAGGCGCAGGCGCTGCTGCAGCTGTGCCGCCGCTACGCAACGCCCTTCATCATCAACGACCATATCGACCTGTGCCGCGAGCTCGATGCGGACGGCGTGCATGTCGGCGGCACCGACGCCGGCGTGCAGCAGGCACGGGCCCGGCTGGGCCGGCACAAGATCGTGGGCGCCTCCTGCTACGGCGAACTGCAGCGCGCGCTGGACGCACAGCGCGACGGCGCCAGCTACGTGGCTTTCGGCGGCTTCTATCCTTCGCGCGTGAAGCGTTACGACTTCGTGACCTCACCGGAAATCCTCGACCGTGCACGCGTCATGCTGCGGGTGCCTTGCGTGGTGATAGGCGGTATGACGCCCGAAAATGCCCGTCCGCTGGTACAGCGGGGCGCGCACCTGGTGGCCGCCATCAGCAGTGTGTATGGCGCGGAAGATACTCCCCAGGCGGTTACGGCCTTTCGCCGCCTGTTCGGTACGCACGAAGCCGGTCCGCCATCGTCCGGAGTCGTTCTATAATCGGGGCACCGAAACCATCAGAACAGGCATCGACATATGAACGCTGCTGCTCCGGTCAAACGCTATGTGCTCATCGTGGACGACGACCAGATCCTGGCCGAGTTTCTCGGCGAGCTGCTCGGCC
>NZ_JBJQIK030000013.1:0-133469 GCF_045984285.3 Pseudoduganella rhizocola | reverse complement strand
ATGGCCGTGCCGCCGGGCCGTCCCCGGTGGACGAGAACCGGCTGGACCCCAGCAACCTGTTTGTCGAATGGCAGCCGGTGCGGGACGGCGATGGCAGCATGGGTGTGCGTGTCGGGGTGCAGGAGCTGCAGTTCGGGTCGGGCCGCAGCATCGATGCACGGGAGGGCCCGAACGTGCGGCGCAGCTTCGACGCCATCCGGGCCTATGCGCTCAGCGGCTCCTGGCGTGTCGATGTCTTCGCCGCGGCGCCGCGGCAGAACCGTGCCGGCAGCTTCGATGATGCCCGCTCCAGGACCCAGGAGCTGCATGGCATCTACGCGGTAGGCAGCACCGGCGCCGGCGCCTGGGACTTCTATGCGCTGTATTACGACGACGCCGTGGCCCGCTACGTGCAGGGCGTCGCGCATGAACGCCGCTGGTCGCTCGGCACCCGCGTGTCCGGCAGCCGCGAGGCCTGGGACTGGAACTGGGAATTTGCCGTGCAGGCCGGCCGCTTCGGCGATGCCGAAATCCGCGCCTGGTCGCTCGCCACGGATACCGGCTACAGCTTCGATGGCGTGGCCGGCAAGCCGAGGGCAGCCCTGCTGGTAGCCGTTGCCAGCGGCGACAAAGACCCGACGGACGGCCGCCTCGGCGCCACGAATGCGTTTTACCCGCGCGGCAATTACTTCGGGGACGAAGCGACGCTCGGGCCGCGCAATTTTTTCAATATCCACCCGGCGCTGGGCATGCGGCTCGCACCTGGGGTGCAGCTGAATGCCAGCCTCGACTTTTTCTGGCGGCACAGCACCCGCGACGGCGTCTATGCGCCGAACGGCGGCCTGATCCGGGCCGCAGGCAACAGCCGAGCCCGCTATGTGGCGAGCATCGCTTCCCTTGGCGCCACCTGGACGCTGGACCGGGGCTGGACGTCGACGGCTGTGGTCTCCTACGCCCGGCCCGGCGCCTTCCTGCGCGAAACGGGCGCCGGCGCTGCCCTGAGTTTCGTCAGCCTCAGTGCGCAGTACCGCTTCTGAACACGCCGTGGCGGCAGCCAATCCAATGTTAAGGAAGAACCGATGAGTGAATTGTTCAATTGTTCGCGGCCGCCGGACCGCGCTGGCGGCGCTGCTGCGCCGCTGAAAAAACGGATCAACGTTGTAATTGCCCATGCCGATGCGATTGTCAGCGCGGGCATCGCCTCGCTGCTGGAAGGGCATGCCGACCTGCACGTCACCATCGCCGCTGGCGGAACTGCAGCCAGCCATGCGGGCGCCGACGTCATCATCTTCGATCACCGCGGTGCAATGGAGCACACGCGCCGCTGTGGCGGCGGGTACCGCAGGCCGGGCCTGCCCCAGGTGCTGATTGTCACCCAGCTGGACCGGGAGTGGGATGTGTACAGCGCCATGATGGCCGGCGTGCACGGCTACCTGCTGCAGAATGCCGACGCCCGGCAGCTGCTTGCCGCAGTGCGCACGCTGAGCCGCGGCATGCATTACCTGAGTGCGGAACTGCGTCACTGCATGGCGGCCAGCTCAACCCGTACCGGCCTCACCAGCCGCGAGACGGACGTCCTTCAGTTGCTGGCCCAAGGCATGTGCAACAAGGCCATCGCCCGTGAGCTGGACATCGGCGTTGGCACGGTGAAGACCCACGTTAAAGGACTCTTCGAAAAGCTAGGTGCAACGGCACGCACCCACGCCGTGGTGCTGGCCATGGAGCGTGGCCTGGTGGGCAGGGACTATGCGGCGGAACCGTAAGGAGGAGGCGTAACGGTATCGTATTCGGCGCGCCTGGCGCTGGCGTGGCGAAGCTTTACTGCTATGCTCTTGGAGGATCGCATACCTCAAGGAAAAAAGGCTCCCATGATGTTTACTGCTTCGTTACCCTATCTTCACACAGAGCGGCTTGTTCTTCGCGAGTATCGGCGCGGGGACTTCGACCTGTTCGCTGACCATTTGGCGGACCCTGAGAGCTCAGCCCATCTGGGTTCGGCAGATCGTCCAGCTGCCTGGCGGATCTTCAGCTCCCATGCGGGCCTGTGGCTTCTGCACGGCGCGGGCTGGTGGGCGATAGAGGACAAGCAGACCGGCCAGCTGGTGGGCACTGTGGGCGCTTTCTATCGCGAGCAGTCAACTGTTATGGAGATGGGGTGGAACACCTATCGCGCATTCTGGGGGAAGGGAATTGCGAACGAGGCAGCGGCTGCGGTTTTGGCGTATGCGTTCCAGGTCCGGCACGAGCCGAAAGTTCGTGCGCTCATCGGGGCCGGCAATGAATCATCGCGCCGTGTTGCCGAACGCCTGGGCATGCGCTATGAAATGGAGACTGAGCTGCACGGCAAGGCAATCAGCAGCTACATGATTGAGCGTAAGTAAGCCGTCTCGCGGCCAGCAAAGGATCTTGTATACTCGGCGTCTCCCATCAACTTTGCCTGCCATGCCGAAGACACGCTGCTCCTGGGCCAATCCAGCCAATCCGCGTTACATCGCTTACCACGACGAGGAGTGGGGTGTTCCCTGCCACGATGAGCTGCGTTTGTTCGAGATGCTGAATCTGGAAGGCGCGCAGGCGGGGCTGAGCTGGGAGACGATTCTCAACAAGCGGGAAAGCTATCGCGAGGCCTTCGACCAGTGGGACGCGCGCAGGATAGCGGCGTATGGCCCGGAGAAGGTGGCGGAGCTGCTGGCGAATCCGGGCATCGTGCGCAACCGGCTCAAGGTGGCAGCGGCCATCAGTAATGCGCAAGCCTATCTGCGGCTGCTGGAGGAGGGCTCCTCGCTGGATCAGCTGCTGTGGGCCTATGTGGACGGAAAGCCGATTGATGCGCGCCTCGCGAATCCTGCGGACCGGCAGGCAAAGACCGCGCTGTCCGACCATATTTCGAAAGACCTGTCGAAGCGGGGCTTCAAATTTGTTGGCTCCACTATCATCTACGCCTACATGCAGGGCATCGGCATGGTGAACGACCATGACCTGAGCTGCTTCCGCCATGCACAATGCAAGCGCCTTGCCTGAGCGCCGGGTTGTTCTCGATCTTGCGTTCGATCCTGAACGCCTGAGCCGCGAGCGCGCGGCCTGGAGCGGGCGGCTGCACTACATTGCACTTTCAGCCCATCCGGTGGGCACATCAGTTGCGGGCCTGCACAGGGTCGAACTGGACGGTGGGGCGGCCACGCTGGATTTGCTGATTGGCGATCCGGAAAAAACGCTGACCGAGGTGAGGGCGCGGGTTGATCATTTCATTCTGCCTGCCGGCGCCGTTGCAAACCGCCTGCTTGGCCGCATGGCTGCGCCGCATGCAACCCTGCAGGCCGAAGATGCCGATGACGAGAAGCGCCGCGCGCTGCGTGCCGCTGGCTTCAGCTGGGACGAGGGGCAGCAAGGCCCGTGGCTGCATGCCCGCTACACCAGCCAGCGCCCGCATCCGCCTGAAGCAGCTCCGCCGTCGAAGCGTGCCGTGGTCATCGGCGCAGGCCTAGCCGGCGCGACAGCGTGCGAGCGCCTGTGTGCGCGCGGATGGCAGGTCACGCTGATCGAACGCCATGAAGCACCGGCGCAGGAAGCATCCGGCAACCGTGCAGGTATCTTCATGCCGCTGCTGTCGAAGGACGACAATATCCCGACGCGCCTGGCGCGCGCCGCTTTCCTGTATGCGCTGCGCCGCTGGCAGGCGCTCGGCGGGCTCGGTGCCGCGATCAACGGCGCGCAGTGCGGCGTGCTGCAGCTGGCGCGCGATGCAGATCATGCGGCGCTGCAGGAAGAACTCGCCGGGCAATGGCGCTATCCGCCGGAGTTCGTGCAGTGGCTGGATGCGGAAGCGGCCAGCAGCAAGCTTGGATCGCCTACGCCATATGGTGCCTGGCTGTTTCCGCAGGGCGGCTGGGCGACTCCGGCCTCGATCTGCGCCGCCATGCTTGCAAGCTGCGGCGGCAAGCTGGAACGGCGCTTCCACGCGGAGGCGGTGCGGCTCGAACGCCATGGCGAAGAATGGCGGGTGCTGGCCGCCGACGGCAGCATGATTGCACAGGCGCCGGATGTCGTCATCGCCAATGGTGCGGGCGCGATGGAGCTGCCGCAAACCGCGCCGCTGCCGCTGTACACCATGCGTGGACAGGTCACGCACTTGAACGAAGGGGAGTTCCCCACGCTGCCGCTGGTGGTGTGCCGCGAGGCGTATATGACGCCGCCGGTTGGCGGCATTGTCAGCGTTGGCGCAACTTACGACACCGGCCGGGATGCGGCCCTGCGTGACGCCAGCCAGCAGGAAAACCTGGAACGCGCCGAGGAAATCCTCGGCCATGACCGTATCGCGGCGCGGCGCACCGGGACACCGCCGCTGCAAGGCAGGGTGGGCTTCCGCTGCATGGCGCCGGACCGGCTGCCGCTGGTGGGCACGCTGCCCGACTACGGCGCCCTCAACAAACCCGAACGCGCGCGCGATGTGCAGCGGCATTCCGGCCTGCATTGTCTCCTTGGCTATGCGTCGCGCGGCCTGATCTGGGCACCGCTGGCGGCCGAGTTGCTCGTCAGCCAGCTGGAAGGCGAACCACTGCCGCTGGAAGCGAGCCTTGCCGCAGCCCTCGATCCGGCCCGGTTTTTGTTAAAAAACCGCCGCCGGACTGTGGCGGATGCGCCATAGTCGGCCTGCAAACTGTCCTGTGCAAGCTATAATTGCGCTAACGAAACGTGCGCAGGAGCAATAGAACATGGACGATCAAACCGGCTCACCGGAGCTGTTCCTGTTCCTGGCTTCGACCGTGCATGACATGAAAAATTCGATCAGCGTGCTGAGCGGCACGTTGGAGAATCTGCTGGTGCAGGCGCAGCCGGGACAGGAACCACAGGGCTACCCGCAGATGGCGCATATGCTTTACCAGACGCGCCGCCTGAACGACAACCTGATGCAGCTGCTCGCGCTGTACAAGGACCTCGGCAAACCCGATTACCCCTTCGACCCGCGCCCCGTGCAGCTGGGGGAACTGGTGCAGCAGGTAGCCGACCAGGCCCGCGTGCTGCTGCAGTCGAAGCAGATTACGCTGGACCTCGATTACGATCCCGAAGCGATCGGCACCTTTGACGAAGACCTGGTGATCGGCGTGCTGGCCCATGCCATCAACAACGCCGTGCGCTATACGCGCGACCGCATACGCCTGGCCATCACCGAGAGCGATGGCTGGCTCGAATTCCGTGTCGAGGACAACGGCATGGGCTTCCCGCCTTCGATGCTGGAAGCCGGCGCCGCCGTGGGCAAGGGCGTGAATTTCCTCACCAATAGCAGCGGCCTCGGCCTCTTTTTCTCCAGCGAAGTGGCGCGCATGCACCGGCATCGCCAGCGCAGCGGCAGCATCGCGCTGGAAAACGGCGGCGTGCTGGGAGGCGGCTGCTTTATCCTGCGACTGCCATGAATTCGCCGCTGCCCACTGTTAAGAAGATTGGCGACATCACGGATGTCGACTGGAGCGAGAAGCGCTACCTGATCGTTGACGACTTTGTCGGCATCCGCCAGCTGCTGCGCGAGTCGCTGCGCAATATCGGCGCGCGCCATATCGACCAGGCATCGAGCGGCGGCGAGGCCATGACGCTGCTGGCGCGCACCCACTACGACGTGGTGCTGTGCGACTTCAACCTGGGCGAGGGCAAGAACGGCCAGCAGGTGCTGGAGGAATCGCGCGCGCGCAACCTGATGATTCCGAGCAGCGTGTGGCTGACGGTGTCCGCCGAGAAGAGCGTGGAGTCGGTGATGGGCGCGGCCGAGCACCAGCCGGATGCCTACATCATCAAGCCGATCACCGAGGGCGTGCTGCTGACGCGCCTCAACCGCGTGTGGCACAAGAAGCAGATCTTCCGCGAGATCGACCAGGCCTATATCGAGAAGGACTACCTGCGCGCGGCCAGGCTGTGCGACGAGCAGATTGCCGCCAACAAGGTCCACGAGATCGACCTGCTGCGCATGAAGGCCACGCTCTACCTCAAGGCCGGCGAGACCGAACTGGCGCGCGCCGTGTTTGAGCGCGTGCTGGAAGAGCGCGAGTACAACTGGGCGCGTACGGGGCTGGGCAAGATCCGCATGGCGAACGGCGAGTATGAAGCTGCACGCCAGATGTTCAATAACGTGATGGCGGAGAACCGCTTCTATATCGATGCCTACGACCAGCTGGCGGCTTCGCTGCAGATGATGGGGCGTCACGAGGAAGCATGCACGGTGCTGGAGAATGCCACCAGGCTGTCACCGAATTCCGTGCCGCGCCAGCGCAACCTGGGCAACACGGCTCTGCGCATCGGCAATATTCCGCTGGCGGAGAAGGCCTTCCGCAAATGCATTGCGATGGGTGAGTATTCCATTTCGCGCACGGTCGACCCCTATTTCGGACTGGCGCGGGTGTGCGGCCAGAAGAACGATGTGAAGGAAGCGCTGGCGCTGCTGGTGATTGCGCGGCGCGACTTCCCCGGCGATATGGCCGAACTGCGCGCCAAGATCACCGAAGGCATGGTCTACCACGAGAGCGGCGACTACCGCCGCGCGCGCAAGGCGGGCGATGAACTGGAAGAGATGCTGAAGAACGATCCGGCGCGTCCCGACACGGCGACCTGCATGGAAATGGCGACGCTGCTGTTCGCGGTGGGCGTCAAGGATGCGCCGGTGGAGCTGCTATGCCACGTCATCCGCAACAACCACGACAACCAGGTGCTGCTGGATGACGTGCACAAGATCTTCGAAAAAGCGCGCATGAACGACGAGGCGGATGATCTGATCAACGCCTCGCGCCGCGAAGCGTCGGACATCATGAACAAGGGCGTGCTGCTGTGGAAGACCGGCAAGCTCGCCGAGGCGGTGCAATGGATGCGCGAAGCGCGCCAGCGCCTGCCGGACAATATGCGTATCCTGTTCAACTCCGCGCAGATGATCATTACGCACATGCAGAAGCATGGCTACGACGAAGCGCTGATGACGGAAGCGAACGGGGTGCTGATGCATGTCGACCAGATCGCGGCAGGCCAGCAGCGCTTTGCGCAGCTGATCGAACAGCTGCAGCAGCTGATTCCAGGCCGCGGCATCACGCCGGCGCAGCCGGAGGCCGTTGAGCTGCTTGAAGTCGGTGAAGATACCGCGATCGACGACGACATCGCGGCCCTCCTCAGCGAACCTGCCCCCGAGCCGCCAAAGCGCCGCAGCCGTTTCGACCACGACGATTAAATATTTCCTGAAAAATGGGGGCAGACGGGGGCGCCGAGCCCCGGACTGAATTTATCAGGGTCTGTCCCCATTTTTCAGGAAATATTGTTACTTGGCAGGTTTGCGTTTGGGCTTCGGGGGCGCTTCGGGGTCGGGGGCGGGCTCCGGCTTCACCGAGTTGTCGGCCGCCATGGCTTTGGTGACCGCTTGCGCGAACTGGTCTTGCAGCATATTCCACCAGGCGGCCGGATTGGCCATCTGCGCCGCGGCAGCGCTTGCAGGGTCGGGCGCCGGCGGCGCCTTGGGCGGCTCCACGCTTTCCGCGGCCTTCGGTTTCTCGGCCTGCTGGAAGAAGGCCGAGGCGTAGGGAATGGTGTCGAACAGCGATTTGTCGCTGCCTGCCTGCTGCATCGAATGCGCCATCGTTTCGCCCATCGATTTCAGCGTGGCGATGGTGTTGCGCTGCACTTCCAGCGCCTGGATGCTGTTGCGCAGCATCGTCGAGTTCAGGCTCAGCCACGCTTCCACGGCCTTGAGGTCGCCGATCTTCTTGTCCAGCTCGTCCACCGACAGCGTCGGCGTCGCAATGCCGGGCACGCCCATGCTGCCCCACAGGTTTTTGACGAAGTCGAGCGTGTCGTTCATGAGGGGCATCTGTTGGTTGCTCATGGCAGTCTCCAAGGGGCAGGGCAAGCGCTAAGCGTAGCAGAAGGAGAGACGTTACACTAGCGGTATGGCAATGGCGACCCTTTCTCCCCGCGTCCGGCGCGTGCTCGTGCTTGGCGCGCTCACGGCAGCACTGCATTACGCGACAATCAACTGGCTGGCCGGCCGTATCGGTGTGCAGCAGCATGAGGACCGCCCCACGCCTGTCGCCGCGCAGATCCGCTTCACCACGCCCGCACCGGCAGCCGTGGCGGCGCCGCCCGCGCCGCCGGCGGTGAAGCCTGCCGCCGCGCCCAGGCCGCGCCCGCCGAAAAAGACGGCACCGGACCAGCCTTCGCCCGCGCCCCAGGCCGAGAGCGCGGAAACCGGCGTAGTGGCCGCTTCCGGTGAGCCCGGTGCCGCGGCCCAGGGCGAGCCTGTTGCCGCCGAAGCCACGCCGCCGGCGGCGCCTGCCGCGGAGCCGCAAGCGGGCGCTGCTCCCGCTGCTGCGCCGGTACAATCCGCGCAAGCCGCACCCAGCACCGATCCAGGGCCGGACGGCGTGCGCCGCTTCAATGTCAACCTGCCGCCGTCTGCCGCGTTCGAGCTGAAGGTGCTTCGCACGGATGCCGATGGCACGAAGTGGACCGGTGTCGCCGACATGAAATGGCAGACCGATGGCAGCCGCTATACGTCCAGCCTCGACGTCGGCATCAGCATGCTGATTACGCGCGTCAATCTTCTGTCGCTGGTAAGCGAGGGTACGGTCGACGATAACGGCATCGCCCCGGTGAAGATGATGGAGAAGCGCCGCAACCGCTCCGCCACCAACACGCATTTCGACCAGGACGAGAAGCGCATCACCTTCTCTTCCAACGCGGCGAATGTGCAGCTGCTGCCCGGCGCGCAGGACAAGGCGACCGTGCCTTTCCAGCTGGCCGCCATCGGCCGCGCCGACGTGAACCAGTTCTCCGGCGATATCGATATCCAGGTGGGCGAGGACCGCGGCGCCGTGATCTACCGCTTCCAGCTGGTGGGCGAGGAGGAGCTGCAGACGGAGATGGGCAAGCTGGTGACGCTGCGGCTGGCGCGTCCGCCGCGCCCCGGCAGCTATGGCTCGCGGCTGGATATCTGGCTGGCGCCGGGCCTGGACTGGTATCCGGTGCAGATCAGGAATACGGAAGGCAGCGGCGCGGTGACAACGCAGACCGTCACGAAGATTACGAGCGCCGCTCATTGAGGAACCGAAGATGAACGTTTTGAAGATTGCAGTACTTGGCGCCGCGCTGGTGGCTGCCACCGCGATGGCGGACGATGAGCATCCCAGCGTGAAGCGTGCATTCAGCCTGCCGCCGTCGGCGGACCTCACCTATGCGGTGAAAGCCAGCAGCCATGGCCTGCCGCTGTCCGGCACCGGCACCGTGAGCTGGCGCCAGGGCGATGGCAAGTATGCGCTGCTGACCGAAGCGCGCTCCGGCCTGTTCGGCAAGGTGCTGGAACACCGCAGCGAAGGGAGCATCGACGAATTCGGCCTGGCGCCGGCCAGCTACTACGAGAAGCGCATCCGCAAGGACCCGACGATCACCACCTTCCGCCGCGACGAGGCCGTGATCGGTTTCCAGGGCGGCGAGAAGAGTTATCCGATCAAGGGCGGCGAGCAGGACCGCAGCAGCGCACCCTGGCAACTGGCCGCCATTGCCCGCAAGTCGCCGGAGAAATTCAAGGCGGGCAGCGAGTGGTCCTTCTTCGTGGCGGGCCGGCGCGATGCCGAGCCCTGGGTGTTCAAGGTGGTGGGCACCGAAACCCTGCAAACCCCGATGGGCGAGGTGAAGGCCCTGCACTTCTCGAAGGCGCCGCCGAAAAACAACAAGGGCCAGCAGGTCGACCTGTGGCTGGCGCCGGCCATGGAGTGGTACCCGGTGCGCATCCTCTTCATGGAGGACGATGGCGACTCCTTCGACCAGCAACTGGAGAAAGTTGCAAAGAAGTAACACTTTAAGGGCCGGGGAGGCAAACGGAACTGGTATACTTGCGTCCCCGCTTAGCGTTGCGAGATGATGTCAATCTTGCACTAGGCCGGCAAGATTTCCCGGAGCCCAATGAATATCATGGCAAGCGCAGCCACCGCTGCGGACCACAATCCAACCGTGCAGGAACAGCAGGACGCCCTGCAGGTTCACTTCCAGCCTCACATTTCGGCCGACGAGATCGAGCAGGTGTACCACCTGAAGCGCGCGCAGCCGCTGCTCCAGGTGTTCACCGCGCTGTTCCACGGCGGTTTCGAGGGGGTGCTGGTGCGCCTGCTGGTGCTGCGCGAGCTGGCGAACGACCCGAGCGTGTCCTCGTTCTCGCGCGCCGACATCAATACCCGCCTCGCCTACCTGCTGCCGGAGAGCCTGGAAACGGTGCTGAACCGCCTGCGTTCCAACGGCCTGCTGGCCTGGGATGCGCAGCAGGGCGTGTACCGCGTAACGCCGATGGCGCGCAATGTGCTGTCGGCCATCGACGGCCTGCTGGCGCTGGGCCAGGACGATGACGAAGCCGAAATGGGCTTCCTGCTGTCGCAGGTGGCCGGCGCCCAGGCCGTGGGCGGCATCACCGCCGACCAGCTGCAGCACCTGCTGGGCCGCCTGGTGGACCTGACCGAGGAATTCCGCGACGCCATCGCCTCCGGTTCCGAATTCCGCCTGCGCGAATCGCAGGCCAAGTGGCACCAGGCCTGCGACTGGGTGGAGAAGGGCAGCGAGATCCTGCGCGCCATCACCAGCGACGAAAACGCGGACAGCGCCACGCACCGCGCTGCCCAGGCCATCGGCCGCGCCCAGAGCGCGCTGCTGAACATGCAGGGCATGTTCTCGCGCGCGCTTAACCAGATCGAACGCCAGCGCGTGCACCTCGGCCAGTCCGGCCTGTCCACCACCGACATCAAGCGCTGGCTGCTGGAACACGCCGACCTGGCTTCGCTGGCGGAAGGCGCCGTGGACCAGCCGGTGAAGCCGCTGTTCATCACGCCGGCCGAAATGATCGACGTCGCCGAAACCGAACTGCTGGCCGAGCGCGTGAGCGCGCAAGGCAACAGCCTGCCGGCCGGCCAGGATGCGCCGACCACCATCAACGATACGCCTGCAATGCAAAAAGAACTGGACGACTGGCTGGCCCGCCTGTCCGACTTCGCCAACCTGAATAATTTCCCCAGCATCGCCGAGGAGTCGCCGAAAGAAATCCCGGTGCATGAATCGCTGCTGCCGGCCAGCTTTGCCGTGGCGTCCTACCGCGCCTCGCTGCTGCCGCTGCTGGGCGACGCCTCCGAAGCGAGCCTGCAGGGCGCAACCGCCGAACTGGCGCGCCTGCCCCTCAGCTTTACACCGAGCGACACCATGGTCAAGCTGCCCGATCTCGAAGTGGCGGCAATCTCCATGGCATCCCTCTCACTGATCCTGGAAAGCGGCAAGGCCGATGAATGACGATTCCCAAATCCTGATTGCGCGCCTGCTCACGCACCAGACCCTGCGCCGCGACGACAAGCTGGTGAAGCGCGCCCTGTCCGACGAGCAGTTCCGCGCCGAAGTCGATGCGCGCCTGCTGGCCGCGGGCATGAAGCTGCTGGACAACGTCTATGCGGACCACGTGACGCTGGCGCTGCACCGCGCCATCGAGCCGAAGATCTTCGGCGCGCGCGACATCTGGCAGAACAATAACTTCGGCCTGGCCCGCGACGGCGTGGCGCTGCTGGTGGTGCTGTGGGCGCTGATCATCCTGCCCAAGCGCGAACGCCAGGAAACGCACCAGCAGGCGGACGATGAGCAGAACGATATGTTCGGCAAGGAGAAGCCGGTGCCGCGCGCCGAGGATACCTCGATCGGCATCCCCTACAAGGCGCTGCTGGCCGACTTCGGCGACAAGCTTGGCAAGAAGACCCGCCTCGACATGAACCTCGGCATCCTGTCCCGCCTCGGCTTCATCGAACGCCGCGGCGATATCCTGCTGGAAGGCCCGCTGCTGGACCTGCTGATGGATACCGACCTGCTGAAAGAACGCATCATCAATGGCGCGCTGGCGGACGTGTTCAAGCGCGCGCCGGCGCAGGTGGTGCATATTCCGCGCGCCGTGCTGGCCGAAGCCGCCGCCGCGAACGATGCCGCAGAAGCGGAGGCGCTGCCCGACGAAGCGCCGTCCACCGATACCCCGAACGAAGGCTGACCCCATGTTCCATATCAAATCGCTAGAACTGGTCCACTGGGATTACTGGCAGCGCATCAAGAATATTCCGCTCGATGCCA
This sequence comes from Pseudoduganella rhizocola, assembly GCF_045984285.3. Lineage (NCBI taxonomy): Bacteria > Pseudomonadati > Pseudomonadota > Betaproteobacteria > Burkholderiales > Oxalobacteraceae > Pseudoduganella > Pseudoduganella rhizocola. The sequence goes on along the minus strand of NZ_JBJQIK030000013.1, from coordinate 121,385 downwards.
AGATCATCACCATCGCGGGCCAGAACGGCAGCGGCAAGACCACGCTGCTGGACGCGCTGCGCACCCTGTTCGGCCTCGATTGCTCGATGGGCCGCACCTACAAGCACTATGCGCGCCACTCGGGCCAGCAGACCGCATGGCTGCGCGCCGTGGTGGACAACCGCGCCGTGGGCAAGCAGCTGTCGAACCGCCCTTTCCGCAGTAGCGGCTTCTTCGCCGATGACGAAGTCACGCTGTTCTGCCAGATCCAGAAGAACGGCGGCGACTGGAAGCGCCAGTACCTGATGCGGCCGGGGAATATCGAAATCGAGGAAGTGACCGAAGCCTCCGACTGGCTCGGCGTGGAGAACTACCGCAAGCGCCTCGCCAATGCCGGCCTGTCGCCCGCCATGGCCAAGGTGCTGGCGCTGGAGCAGGGCGAAACGGACAAGCTGTGCGAATACGCGCCGCGCCAGCTGCTGGACCTGGTGTTCCAGGTCTTCGGCGACAAGGAAGTGCTGGACGCCTACGATGAAGCGAAGCGCCACCAGCGCGATACCGAAGAGGAGCTGAAGCGCTTCGAGGCGGAACTGGAGTCGTCCAAGACCAACCTGGAAGGCCTGCGGCTGCGCGTGGCGAATTACCACCAGTGGGAAACGCTGCACAAGGAACGCCGCAACCTGCAGGAAGAAGTGCTGCCTTCGCTGGAATATCACGAAGCGCGCGAGAAGGCCAATAACGCAAGCCGCCAGCTGCGCGAAGCGCGCAAGCCGCTGGCCCAGGCGGACCAGGTGCTGGACGAAAAGCGCAAGGAACTGGCGCGCCAGGCCAAGGCGCTGAAGGATGCACAGGAACAGGAAACCCTGCTGGAGCAGGAATCCACCGTGCTGCAAAGCCGCCTGTCGCAGCTGAACGGCAAGCTGAAGCCGCTGGACAGCCTGATCGAACAGAAAACCCGCCTGCAGAAGCTGGCCGCCGAATCGGGCGCCGATATCGCGGACGTGGCGAAGCAGCTGGAAGAGAAGGAAGCCGAGCTGGCGAAGCTGCGCGCGGCGCGCGATGCCGTGTCCTCGCGCATCGCGGCGGACAAGGCCACCATCTCCGCGCTGCAGGGCAAGACCTCGATGCCGGAGCCGGATAATGTGCGCGCCATGCGCCGCGCATTGAACGACGCGAATATTCCGCACGCCATGCTGTCGGACATCGTGGAAGTCACCGACCCGAAATGGCAGGGCGCCGTGGAAGGCGTGCTGGGCGGCTATGCTTCCGTGGTGCTGCTGGAGCGCGCGAGCGATGCTTCGGCTGCCTACAGGCTGGCCGAGAAGGAGCGCTACCGCCACTTCATCGTGCCGGAGCTGGTCACTGCGCACCAGCCGAAGAACCAGAGCCTGCTGTCCATCGTCCGTTTCAGCGCCAAGGCGCCGGAATGGCTGATCGACCAGCTGGCGCGCATCACGCGCGTGGAATCGGTGGAGGAGGGCGCGAAGCTCGGCAACATCGAAGAATGGATCACGCCGGACGCCTACCACAAGGAGCGCCGCGGCGGCCGCTCGTTGTTCGTGGAAGCCTCGCGCTACCGCTTCGGTTCCGCCGGCCGCACCCAGCGTATGGATGCGATCCAGAAGAACCTGCCGGCGCTGGAAGCGGAAGAAGACAAGTACACGCTGTCGATCAGCAAGCTGGCGTCCGAAACCAGCGCGCTGAAAGCCCGTGTGGCCGGTGTGGACGCGGTCAAGGAACTGACGGCCCGCGCCGACGAATTCGACGAGGCCGCGCGCGCCGCCGTGCCGCTGCGCGCCGAGCGCACGGAAGTCGGCAGCCGCCTCGGCGAGCTGCAGGGCCTGATGAAGAACGCCACCGTGGCCCGCACCCGTGCCGACACCACTTGGCAGAATGCGCGCATGGCCCTGTCCGAATCCGAAGCGGGCATGCGCCTGAACTACAAGAAGCAGCTGGAGCAGCGCAGCGACCACGCGCGTGCACTGCTGGCGCTGCGCCGCCAGTGGCGCCACCTGCCGGGCGCCTGGAAGCGTCCTGCGCGCCGCGCCGCCCTGGTGGAGCAGCACCAGAACGCGCACCAGGTCGACCTGCGTATCGCCAGCCTGCAAACCAGCCTGGCGCGCGACGACTGGGAGCTGGACGCAACGGTGATCGACCAGTACCAGCGCCTGAACGAGCAGCTGAACAGCCGCAAATCGGAAACCGACGAACGCCGCTACCAGAACAACCGCGCCATCGAAGCGACTGCCAATGCGCGCGGCGCCTACATCGAGCGCCTGCGCTACACGATCAAGACCTACACGGCCAATATCAAGGAACTGGGCCAGCTGGCCAATATCGAAGTGCACGCCGACCCGGTCAAGCTGGAGAACGACGACCTGCTGCTGGCGCAGGCCGGCCTGCATGTGCGCTTCAAGTTCGACGGCAAGGGCGTGATCGGCATGAACGACGGCGAAGCCTCCGGCGGCCAGCAGGTGATGAAGTCGCTGGTGCTGCTGATCGGCCTGCTGAAGTCGGAAGACGGTTCCGGCGGCTTCGTATTCATCGATGAACCGTTTGCCCACCTGGATATCCGCAACATCCAGCTGGTCGGCGAGTTCCTGAAGAACACCGAAGCCCAGTACCTGATGACGACGCCGCTGACCCACAACACCGACGTCTACGACCCTTCCGAACTCACGCTCATCACGAGCAAGAAAAAGAAGGACACGCAATGGGCGCAGCCGATCTTCGTGCTGCAGCGGCGCCAGCCGCAAGCCGGCGCAAAAGCCGCGTAATCCGGAAAAGCCGCACACTGTGCGGCTTTTTTTTCGTTTCATGCCCGCTTGATCGTCAATGAGGACATCCGGAGCGAACAGCATTTTCCGGTTGACAGGCAGTCATTTTTGATCTTTAATTTCTGTAACAACAGAAATTAAAGAAAATCATGCGCCTGAGTCCGACAGAACAGAAATACATCCTGCACTGGGGCGAGATGGGCACCCGCTGGGGCGTCAACCGCACCGTGGCGCAAATCCACGCGCTGCTGTTCCTCGCCAACCGCCCGATGCACGCGGAGGAGATTGTGGAGGCGCTGAATGTGGCGCGCTCCAACGTGAGCACCAGCCTGAAGGAGCTGCAAAGCTGGGGCCTGGTGAAGGTCTCGCATGTGCTGGGCGACCGGCGCGACCACTTCGTGGCGCTGCAGGATGTATGGGAGATCTTCCGCGTCATCATCGAGGAGCGCAAACGGCGCGAGATCGATCCCACCCTGAGCGCGCTGCGCGAATGCGCCATCGAGGCGGAGCAGGACAGGACGATGGAGGACGCAACGCGCGAACGCATGGCGCAGGTGCTGGATTTCATGGAAATGCTGGCCTCCAGCTACGAGGACTACAAGCACCTGCCGCCGGCCACGCTGAAACGCTTCATCACCATGGGCGGCAAGGTCGCCCGCATGCTGTGAAAGGAGGCATCATGGAAGACCTGCATTTCGGACGCACGGGCCAGACTTTCCTCGTCACCGGCGCCACCGGTTTCGTGGGCACGCAGCTGGTGCGCGCCCTGCTGGCGGACGGCCAGAAGGTGGTGGCGCTCACGCGCGACCGGCTTGCCGCGCAGCGCAGGCTGGGCGCCATGGTGCGCTGCGTGGCCGGCATGCGCGAGCTGGCGGCGGATGAACGCATCGACGTTATCGTCAACCTGGCGGGCGCGCGTATCCTCGGCCCGCGGTGGTCGGAAGCGCGCAAGGCGGAGCTGCGGCGCAGCCGCATCGGCCTCACGCAGGGACTGGTGGACTGGATCGCGAAGGCGCAGCACAAGCCGCGCGTGCTGCTCTCGGCATCGGCCATCGGCTACTATGGCATCCAGGAGCAGGGCAGCAGCGCGGCGCTGGACGAAGCCAGTCCGCCGCAGCCCATTTTCATGTCGCAGCTGTGCCAGGAGTGGGAAGCCGCGGCGCAGGCAGCGGCGGCGCACGGCGTGCAGGTGGCCTGCATGCGTTTCGGCCTGGTCCTCGGCCACGGCGGCGCGCTGCCGGCGATGCTGCTGCCCGTGAAGATGGGCGTCGGCGGCCGCATGGGCAGCGGGCGCCAGCGCATGTCATGGCTACACCTGGACGACCTGCTGCGCGCCATCGCCCACCTGGCGCAGCGCAGCGAAAGCGCCAGCGTGCAGGGCGCATGGAACTTCACGGCGCCGGAATGTCCCACGCAGCTCGAGTTCATGCAGGCGGCGGCGCGCGAGGCGCACCGGCCCTGCATCATGCCGACGCCCGGCTGGCCCGTGCGCCTGCTGCTGGGCGAACAGGCCGACTTGCTGCTGGAAGGGCAGAATGTGGCGCCGGTGCGCCTGCTGGAGGAGGGCTTCAGCTTCCGCTACCCTGCGGTGCAGGGAGCGCTGCATAGCCTGATGTAGTCATTCGAGGTCGGGCAGCTTGGGCTGCGCGCGGCGCCAGCCCAGCATGCCGATCGAGTAGTAGCCGAAATAGCCCGCCAGCAGGCCGAAGCTCGCCATGGTGAGCGGGTGCAGCAGCACCATCTCGCGCGTCAGCGGCTGCGGCGAGGCGGACTGGCGGTTCATGTACAGTTCCACGCCCATGGACAGGATGCGTGCGGCGAACAGCATGCAGATCACCATGCCGAAGCGCTGGTAGGGCTTGAAGAAGAAGCGGATGCCCTGTGTCTCGATGCGCGTCTTGTGCAGCGCATAGCGCGCCGCCCAGCCGCCGCCCAGCACCCCTGCGCCGAGGCAGGACAGGGCCAGCACGTCATTGCGGGTGGCGATGGCCGACATCAGCACCAGGAAAGGAAAGCCGGCCGCGCCCGTCCAGTGCTTCCACATCAGCGATTCCTGCCGCGCGAACAAGGGCTTCAGGCGCATGTAGATGCGCCATACCAGCAGGGGAATCAGGACGAGCAGGGCGAGGGTGGTCAGTTCCATGAATTGCGGCATCAGTCGTTGGAAACAGGATTGTACAGCCAGCGCCGCCTCATTTGACTTTTGGCGCAGGGCTGCGCAAACTCGCCTGATCTCAATGCAGCCCCATCATTTATGACCTCCGGCAATCCCCTCGTTCCCGACACCCTGGGCCTGATGCCTGCTTCGCCATCGGCCGGCGGCTACCAGCTGCCGCCGCCCGCGCTGCAGGCGCTGGTCGATGCGCCGCGCGCGCCCATGCTGTCGCTCGGGCCGAAACGCACGCTGGCGGCCATGGTTGCCATGCCGCCGCTGCCGGGCATCGCGGAAGTGGCGCAGCCGGAACTGAAGCTGGCCGGCATGCGCATCAATCCGCGCACCTATGCGGCCAGCAATTTCACTTTCGGCACCGGTATTTCGCTGCTCGATATCGATACGCAGCAGGAGTCGGCGGTGACCGGCCTGCCGGAGGGACTGCGGGTGGCCAGCCTCGCCTGGTCGCCGGACCAGCGCTATCTTGCCTTCACCCATGTGGAATACGGCGGCAGGAACGCGGGCATGGAGCTGTGGCTGCTGGATACGGTGTCGCGCGCGGCACGCAAGCTGCTGAAGCGGCCGCTGAATGCGGTGATGGGCCGCGGCTTCGGCTGGCGGCCGGACGGCAAGGGCCTGCTGGTGCTGCTCAAGCCCGGCGGCCGGTACCGCGCGCCGCTATCGGATGGCATTCCGCGCGGCCCCGCCGTGCAGGACAGCGCACCGGGTGGCGGCGTGAAGCAGCTGCGCACCTACCAGGACCTGCTGAAGAACGAGGACGATGCCAGGCTGTTCGAACACTACATCACCACCCAGCTTGCCATCGTGGACCTGTCCGGCAAGGTAAAGCTGGTCGGCAAGCCGGCGCCGTATTCGCGCGTCGTGTCTTCGCCGGACGGCAAGCTGCTGCTCACGCATACCATTACGCGCCCTTACTCCTATCTGGTGCCTGCGCATGCTTTCGGCGAGCATATAGAAGTGCGCGGCCTCGACGGCAGGACGGTGCATACGGTGGCCACGCTGCCGCTGGAGGAAGGACTGCCGCCGGGGAACGATGCGGTGCCGGCCGGCGTGCGCAATGTGAGCTGGCGCGTGGATGCGGCCGCCACGCTGGTCTGGGCGGAGGCGCAGGACGGCGGCGATCCCGCCGTGGCCGCCGATGTCCGCGACATCGTCTACGCGCATGCCGCGCCATTCGAAGGCGAACCGCTGGTGCTGGCCAGGCTCGGTTCGCGCTACGCCGGCGTGGCCTGGGGCCGCGGCGACGTGGCGCTGCTGAACGAGCGCTGGTGGAAGACGCGCGCCGAGAAGCAGTGGAAGATTGCGCCGGACATGCCCGCAAGGGAGCCGGAGCTGGTCTGGTCCGGCTCCTTCGAAGACCGTTACGCCAATCCGGGCCGGCCGGTGATGCGCGCCGACGCGGCAGGACTGCCGCGCCTGCTGCTCGGGCCCGATGACACCATCCTGCTGGACGGCGCGGGCGCCTCGCCGGAAGGCGACCGGCCCTTCATCGACCGCTTCAGCCTCAATACGAAGAAGAAGGAGCGCCTGTTCCAGAGCGCGCCGCCGTATTTTGAAAACGTGGCGGCCGTGCTGAACGAGGACGGCACCCGCCTGCTCTGTACCCGCGAAGCGCCGGCCGAGCGGCCGAACTACTATCTGCGCGACCTCACCCGAAGCGCGGGGCGGCAGCTCACGCCGCTGACGCATTTCCCGCATCCGCTGCCGCAGCTGAGGGAGGTGCAGAAGGAGCAGATCCGCTACCGGCGCCAGGACGGCGTGGACCTGACGGCAACCCTGCTGCTGCCACCCGGCTACGAGGTGCAGCGCGACGGTCCGCTGCCGCTGCTGATGTGGGCCTACCCGCACGAATTCAAGTCTTCCGCCGCCGCCGGCCAGGTCACGGGTTCGCCCTACCGCTTCAACGCGGTGAGCTACTGGGGACCTGCCGCCATGCTGGCGGCAGGCTACGCCGTGCTGGATAACCCGTCCTTCCCCATCGTGGGCGATGGCGGGGCGGAGCCGAACGACAGCTACCTGGCGCAGCTGGTGGCGAACGCCGAGGCGGCGGTGGACGAGGTGGTGCGGCGCGGCGTGGCGGAGCGCCACCGGATTGCGGTCGGCGGCCATTCCTACGGCGCCTTCATGACGGCCAACCTGCTGGCGCACACCCGCCTGTTCCGCGCCGGGATCGCGCGCAGCGGCGCCTACAACCGCACGCTCACGCCCTTCGGCTTCCAGTCCGAAGACCGGCCGTTCTGGACGGCGCAGGAGGTGTACCAGGCCATGTCGCCTTTCAACCACGCGGACCGGATCAAGGATGCGCTGCTGCTGATCCACGGCGAGCAGGACAACAATTCAGGCACCTTCCCCATGCAGAGCGAGCGCCTGTTCCAGGCCGTGAAGGGGCTGGGCGGCACCACGCGCCTGGTAATGCTGCCGAACGAATCGCATGCCTACCGCGCGCGCGAGTCCATCCTGCACATGCTGTATGAAACCAATGCCTGGCTGGACAAGCATGTGAAGGACGCCAGGCCCTGAGCAGGAATGGTAACGTTGAGGTTTTCGCAAGGAGGCATCATGAACGAGCCAATGATCCACGCGCACCGCGCGCCGGACCTGCCGGTGCCGGTGGACGAGCCGCACCCCGATCCGCAGCCTGCCCATCCCCACCACCAGCAGCCGGTGCCGGACGACGAGCCCATTCCCGACCATAAGCCCGAACTGGGCTTCGCTCAGTCGAAGGCCCAGGTATAGAGCACGTCCAGCGCGTTGTTGGTGCCGGTCTGGAATTGCAGCGTGATGCGCGGCGTGAGCTTGTAGCGCAGCTTGACCAGGCTGGTGGCCGTGCCCGCGCCCTGTTCAAAGCTCAGGTAGGCGCGCGAGGACAGCTTCTTGCCGACCGTGACCACGGTGCTCTCCAGGCCTTTCGCCTGCGATACACCCAGTTCATCGAGGCCAACCTTGTTGGCCAGGCTGCCGCCGCCCTTGCCGCCGAACAGGGCGCCGGCCGCGGTGCCCAGCAGGCCCATTTCGTTCCCCTGCATATCCTCCAGGCCGTGGCCCAGCACCAGCCATGACAGCTTCTCGCTGTCCGGCACGGTGGGCGTGGACACCAGCTTGGCCACCGGCGCCAGCGCGGTGCCGCGCACTTCCACGCCCGCTTCCACATTCGTCACGCTCAGCTGCTCGCCTTCCGGACGTTTGCGCAGCGCCAGGATATTCAGGCCGGGATTGTCGTAAGCGCCCGTGAAATTGAGCACACCGCGTTCGATGGCCAGCTTCTGGCCGTAGGCCGCATAAGTGCCGCTGACGACGCGGATGCTGCCGTTGACTCGCGGCGCCCGGCGGTCGGCGATGCGCACGCGCACCGCGCCCGCAAGTTCCGCGTCCAGTCCTTTTCCCTTGAGGCGGAAATCGTTGCCCAGGTCCGCTTCCAGGTCGATATTGAGGGGCATGGATTCGGCTGCGGATTTCACCGTGGGTTTCGTTTTGCCGAGAATGACCACGTCATCGCTGATGGTCGGCGTGTTCTCGCTCGGCAGTTCGATGGATGCGCGGTCGGCGCGGAATTTGCCGTCGAGCTGGAAGTGCTTCGCATCGCGCACCAGCGTGCTCTCGCCGCTCAGCACCAGGATGCGGTCCGGGCGGGCCAGCACTTCCAGTTTGCTCGCCGTGAGCTTGAGCTGCATGGTGGCTTCGGCGTTCGCAAGACGCAGCCAGCCATCGGCCTGCATATTGCCTTCCTCGCCGTCGAAGCGCAGGCGCTGCAGTTGCAGCTGGTCGCCGGCAATGCGGGCCTGCAGCTCGCCGTTTTTCAGCTTGATGCCTTGCTCCACCCAGTTGACGGCGAGGCGCTGGCCGCTGATGTCGCCGTTCAGCACCGGGTTGCCGATGGTGCCGCTGCCGCTCAGCGCTGCTTTCAGCGCGCCGTCCAGCTCAAGGCCCTGCATGCTGGCCAGCGGCGACAGCCATGCAATCGAGGGCATGTCGATATTGCCGCTGACGCTGAGCGGGCTGTCATCCGGAATGCGGCCGTTACGCAGCTGTGCCGTGGCATCGAGGCGGGCTTGCCCGGAACGGGCGCCGTTCAGGGCGGTCTGCACGCGCAGGATGTCGCCGCTGACGTTCACGCGTGCCTCCAGCTGGCTCAGGCCGAGCGGAATGGGGCGGTCGCCGCCGGTGACGGTGATGTCGCCTTTTTCACGGAAGACGCTGAGCGAGCCGTCCAGCGCCGGCGCAGCGCCGGTGCTGGCGGGCGCTGTCAGGCCGATGGCCCAGTTGGCGCCGAGCGTGAGGTCGCTCACGACATTGTCGCGCCATGCATCGGAGAGCTGGGCCAGGTAGCTGGCGTTCACGCCCGCTGCCGCGCCCTTGCTGCGCCAGTGGACGCCGTCTTTTTCCAGGCTGTCGATGCGCAGGGCGCCGCCGTCGGAGAGCGTGATGGCGGCGCGGCTCAATGCAAGCTTTTCCGGCTGCGCCAGTCCGAGCACGCCCTTGCCGGATGGGCCGGTGATGCTGAGCGGGGCAGGCGCTTGCAGCGCGAGCGCGAAGCGGCCCTTGTTCTGCAGGGATTCAATGGCGCCGGTCCAGGTGTCGCCGTTCATGGCGCCGCGCACGCGCAGGCTGGCGTCGAAGCGGTCGCCGCTTGCCGTCAGCTGCAGCTGGTGGGCGGCGCGGGTGCCGCTGGTTTGCAGGTGCGCCTTGCCGATCGTGATGGCGGGAGAACTGTAGCCGGTAAGGTCGATGTCGCTGATCACCGCATCGGCCGCGCCCTGGCCTGCGCCCAGCGTGGCGCTGGCCTTGATGGCCTTGATCTGGTGCTGCTCCAGCAGGCGCAGGCTGTTGCCGTCCATGCTGAAGGCGATGGACGGTTTGCCGGCGGTGCCGCTCAGCGAGCCCGTGCCGCGCAGCACGCCGCCGAAGCCGGGGCCGAGGTTGCCCAGCTGGGGCGCATCCAGTTTCCAGTCGAGGCGGTCGCCCGTGCTGCCGAAGCCGCCCTGCGCCTGCAGGGTGTTCTGGCCTAGCTGCAGGTGGATGTCCGAGCTTTCCACGTGCTGGCTGGTGGCGCTGACCTTGGCATGGCCTGCCAGCGGGGCGCCGGACAGCGTGGACGGCAGCAGTTTCAGATTGAGCTTGCCGCGCCAGTCCTGTGCGATGCGCCCGCTGCCGCTGAATTCCGCGCTGATGCTGCCGGCCGGCGCGGAGCCGAAAGCGGCGGGATTGAAGCGGCTTGCGCTGCCGCTTGCGGTGATCTCGATATCCCGCTTCGGTCCGGCCAGTCCAATGTCACCGCGCACGGAGAGTACGCTGTCTTCGCCCCTGGCCCTTGCACCCGCCATCGCGAGCCCGCGCGCCGTCGCCTCAAAGCTGCTGCGCGGCGCCGCATAGCCGCCCGTTGCTACGCCGCTTGCACTCAGTGCCCCGCGCAGGCCGGTTGCTGCATTCGCCCCGGACGTGCTGCGCACTCCCGCCGCCGCGCTTGCACCGCGCTTTGCGGGAAGGCGGTCCGGCACGGCAGCGGCAGTGGATCTTGCTTCCCGCATTCCGCCACGCTTTGCGGTTCCGGGCGCCATGGGCGCGGCATCGGCCGGCGTGATGGCGCTGCGTGAAGGCGTGGGGCCGGCGGAGGCAGGCGCGATGCCGAGTGCCGCGAGCTGCCTGGCGTCGATGCGCCAGGTTAGCTTGTCGGCCGGCAGGCCGAAGGCGCCGCGTGCCTCGGCTGTGTTGCCGCCTAAGGTGAGGTCCACGTCGATGCCGCTCAGGTGGCGTGCGTCCGCCTGCAGTTTGCCCTTGCCGGACAGGGCCTGGTTCATGAACCGGCTGGCTTGAATCGCGAAACTGGCGCTAGCCTGCCACTCAGGCGCGAGCCTGCCGCTGGCGTTCAGGCTTGCATTCAGGTCCGCCGCCGGATAGCTGCCAAGAACCGATGGATCGAAGTGCGCAATGCTGGCCGAGGCCTTGAACGGCTTGTCGCCAACGAGGCCGGCTTCCCCCTTCAAGGCAATGCTGCCCTTGCCGGCCGCGATGCGCGCTTCGCTCACGCGCAGCACGGAATCTTCCAGCGTTGCCTGCGCATCGAGGCGCAGGCCCTTGTCCGCCAGCCGCGCGTTCAGGCGCTGCACCTTGCCCTGGCTGCTCGCCGCTATCGTTCCGGCAATCGCCGTGGGATTCGCGCTGCTGTGCAGTCCGTGCAGGTCGATGCGGCTGGTCTGCAGGCGGAAATCGGCCGTCTCGATGCCGCCGTCCGGCGCTGAACGGTGGATGCTGCCGCTGCCGGAGAGCTTGCCCGCCGCGCCGAGATCGATCAGCACGTCGTCAATGGTGGCTACCTTCAGGGTGCCGCCAAGACGGCCCGTGATGGAGCGCAGGGGCAGGCGCTGCTGGTCGAGCGGGCCGCTGTCGCCGGTATTTGCCAGCGACAGCGAACCGCTGACGCGCTGGCCTTCGCCGATATTCGCTTTTGCCGCCAGTTCCAGGCTGGCTTTCGGCCACGCCGCATTGAAGCGCGATGGATCGACGCCATGCGCCCGCAGGTCCAGCGTGCGCAGGACAATCGGGTCGAAGGGTGCGAGCGTCAGCACGCCGTCGCCGGTTGCATTCGATGAACTGCCTTTGATGGCCAGCGTCAGCAGCTTGAAATCGCCGGTGGCCGCCGCTGCCAGCTGTGCGGTGGGACGGCCCGGCGCGGCCACGGACTGCGACAGGCTGCCCTTCGCCTCAACAGGGAAGGGCAGGCGTGCGCCAACCGTGCCTTCCGCCGTCACGCGGCCGAAACGCGTGATGGCGCTGGCATCCTTCAGCTGCCATTGTTTGCTGTCGCCGTACAGCTTGAGCGCCACATTGTCGATGGCGGTGCGCGCACCGAGTTCGTCGATCATGACAAACTTTGCCAGCTTCGCATCGCCGATGCTGAGGCGGAAGGGCGGCGCCAGCGACAGCGGCATGGTGGGCGGTTTGGAAGGCTGCAGGCTTTGCATGACGGTGCTCGCCACATGCAGCTCGCTGATCGCCACGCCCTCGGAGAAGTACTGCAGCGGCGACCAGTTGATGTCGATGTTGTCCGCCGTGATCACGCTTTCGGGACTGCGGTAGACCACACGGCCCAGATGCATGCGTCCATACAGTGAACCGGTCACGCCGGTGATGGTGATCTGCCCGCCGCTGGCGCGCGCCACACGTTCGGCAATCTGCTGCAGCGTGGCTTCGCGGCCCAGGTACCACACGGCGCCGCCCAGCAGCACTACCGTGATGCCGGCGCCAATTGCGAGGCGCTTTGGCCAGCGGCGCGGGCGTGGAACCGGCGTGTCGTTCTGTTCGTCCATCAGAAAGTGAACCCCAGTGAGAAGTGCAGACGCGCTTTCTTGACCGCGTGGCCGTAGGCGATATCGACATTGATCGGGCCCACCGGGCTCTTGTAGCGCGCACCGATGCCGTAACCGGATTTGGGATGAATGCTCTTCAGCGAGTCCGCCGCGTTGCCCGCGTCGTAGAACACGGCCGCGCCCCATTCAGGTTTGAACCAGTACTGGTATTCGGCGCTGGCCGTCATCAGGTAGCGTCCACCTACCGTCGCATCGCCCTCGCGCACGCCAAGTTCCTGGTAGCCGTAGCCGCGCACGGAATTGTCGCCGCCGGCGCGGAACAGGTAGGTCGCAGGCACGCCATCCTTCTTGGCGGAACCCAGCACGCCCAGCTCCGCGCGCAGGATGACGGTCGATGTGGGGTTGAGCGGGCGGTAGGTGATGCCGCGCGCCGTCGCGCGGATGAATTTTTCGTCCGTCAATACTGGCAGCAGCGCGCCGCCGACCGAGGCATTCAGCACATAGCCCTTGGTGGGGAAGATTAGGTTGTCCAGCTTGCGCCAGGTGACGGCGTAAGTGAGCGGCAGGCTTTGCGCGTGGCTGGACTCGGCGCCTGCCACCGTTTTGCTTTCGGTGAGGTACTCGACCGAGATCGAACGTTCCAGCAGCGGCGACCCCCAGGCGCGCTTGGCATTCACCGATGCCGTGCGCGTGACCTCGCCCTGGATATCGTTGCGTTCCAGCGCCGCGCCGAAGCTGTCGTTATAGCCGTCGGCGGTGGTCGGGAAATAGAAGTCGCCGCGTGCCGTCTGGCGCTTCTGTTCCACCGTCAGCGCGCTCTTCAGGCGCAGGCCGTAGACATTCAGGTCGTCGTAGTTGACCTGCGTGCGGCCGCCGGTATTGGTGCTGATACCCACGCCCACGCTGGCATTGCGGCGCTTGTTCTCGATCACGCGCACCAGCAGCGGCAAAGGCTCAAGGGCGGCGGGTGGCGGCGCGCCCTCGCGTTTCTCATCGGCGGCCTCCATCTGCTCGGCGATGATGGCGTTCAGGTCCGCGCTCACCTCCACGCTGGCGAAATAGCCGGTGTCCTGCAGGCGCGACTGATAGGACTGCAGCGCCGCTTCGCTGTAGTAGTCGCCCGGCTTGATCTGGTTGAGATTGCGGATCACGGATTCCGGATAGCGCTTCAGGCCTTCGATGCGCAGCGCGCCGAAGCGCATTTCCGGACCGCTTTCCAGCACCACGCGCAGCAGGGCGCGGCGCGTATCGGGGTCAACCGTGGCCAGGCTCTCCGTCAGCTGGGCGCGCGGGTAGCGCGTCTGCACCACGGCGCGCAGGATGGCGCGCTTGGCGCGTTCCCAGTCGTCCTGCCGGAACACTTCGCCTTCGGGCAGCGTCCAGCCCGCGCGCAGCGCGTCCTTGTCGAACGGCGATTCGGACGTGGAGGTGAAGCCGTTCAGCACGATCTCGACCGCACCCACCAGCGTCGGCTGGCCGGGATCGGCGTCCACGATCACGGTCGGCGTCGCGCCTTCCTCCAGGCGAACGCTGACCACCGGCGAGTAGTAGCCGGCCGTGGCGAGCAGCGTTTTAGCCTGTTCGGGCGCGGTGCGCACCATGCGCTGCAGCTGCTCCCGGTTCATGCGCGGATTGCCGCGGAAGCGTTCCAGGTCGAGGTTCTGCGCGAGCAGCTCATCGAGCCTGCCCGGCGCATTCACCTGCACCCGGTACTGCAGTCCTTGCGCCAGCACGGCCAGCGGCAGCAGGAGCGTGGCGGCGGCAAACGCCAGGCGTCGCATTACTTTTGTGACGACTTGTGCCAAAATTCGTAGTCCTGCCATGTGATGAGTGGTATTTTCGGCATGTTACCGGAAAGGCTGACCTCATGGCGTACCACTAAGCTTTGCAGAATTGCCACGAAAGACCCGCCATGATGAAAACCGATGCCGCCCTCGTCCTGTTCAGCGGAGGGCAGGATTCCACCACCTGCCTGGCCTGGGCGCTGGAGCGCTATGCGCGGGTGGAAACCATCGGCTTCGACTACGGCCAGCGCCATGCCATCGAGCTCACCGTGCGGCCCGCGCTGCTGGCCAAGATGCGCGCCCAGTCGCCGCAATGGGCCGAACGCCTCGGCGAAGACCATATGGTGGACCTGGGCCTGATTTCCCGGCTGTCGCAAACGGCGATGACGGAAGATATCGAAATTACCATGCAGGCCAACGGCCTGCCGAATACCTTCGTCCCCGGCCGCAACCTGCTGTTCATGACGGTGGCCGCCACGCTGGCTTACCGCCGCGGCCTGAACGTGCTGGTGGGCGGCATGTGCGAAACCGATTTTTCCGGTTATCCGGACTGCCGCGACGACACGATGAAAGCCCTGCAGGTGGCGCTGAACCTCGGCATGGACACGCGCAACAAGCTGGAAACCCCGCTGATGTGGCTGGACAAGGCCCAGACCTGGCAGCTGGCCGAAAGCCTCGGCGGCCAGGCGCTGGTGGACCTGATCCGCTCCGACACCCACACCTGCTACAAGGGCGAGCGCGGCGCGCTGCATGACTGGGGCTATGGCTGCGGCGCCTGTCCGGCCTGCGAACTGCGGGCGCGCGGCTACCGCCAGTATGCGGCCCATAGAGCCGGATAGTCGTTGCCCCCGCCGTCCGGCTCACGTACCATGGCTTCACTGCTGGCTTACCTGATCCGCGATGGAATTGCGTCCTAACCGGCCCTCGCGCCGCCGCCCCCTGCAACGCCTGCTCAGCCCTGCCTGGCTGTCCGGCCTGGTGCTGGCCGTCGGCCTGGGCGCCACCGGCGCCGCATGGCACAGCGCGCGCAGCGATGCGCAGCGCGACACCCAGGCCGAATTCGATTTCCGCGTGCGCGAGCTGGTCAACAACATCGCGCTACGCATGCAGACTTACCAGCAGGTGCTGTACGGCGTGCAGGGCCTGTTCGCCAGCTCCGACTATGTGGACCGCACCGAATTCCGCACCTATCTCGCCGGCCAGGAACTGAACACGCATTTCCCCGGCATCCAGGGCGTAGGCTTCATGCGCCTGGTGCCGCAGGACAGGCTCGCGCAGCACATTGCCGCGCTGCGGCGCGAAGGCTTTCCGGATTATCAGGTCTATCCGGCCGGGGAGCGCAGCACCTATGCGCCCGTGGTTTACCTCGAACCCTTCAGCGGCACCAACCTGAAAGCCTTCGGCTTCGATCCCTGGCACGATCCCGTGCGGCGTACCGCGCTGGTGCAGGCGCGCGATTCCGGCCTGCCCGCCATGACCGGCAAGATCCGGCTGGTGCAGGAAACCGATGCCGAGGGCCAGGCCGGCTTCCTGATCGCCCTGCCGGTCTACCGCAACGGCGAGCCGCGCGGCACGCTGGCGCAGCGCCGCGCCGCCATCATGGGCTGGGTCTATGCGCCGTTCCGGATCGGCGATGTGATGGCCGGTGTCGGCAGCGACCAGATGGGCGCGCTGGAGATCGAGCTGTTCGATGGCGACGGCCTCGATACCGCGCGCCGCATGTACGACAGCCGCCGCGGCGTCCTGCCGGAGAATGCCTCGCGCACCGTGCAGAAGCTGCGCATCGCCGGCCACCAGTGGACGCTGCAGATCGCCGCGCCGCCGCCCCAGCGCTCGCTGTTCGGCGACAAGCCGCGCCTCGTTGCCGTGATCGGCATCGTGCTGAGCATCCTGCTCACCTTCCTGGCCTGGGTGCTGGCCGAAGGCCGCCGCCGCGCCCGCGCGGCACTGCAAAGCAGCCGTGCGATGGCCGAGGAACTGAAGGAAGGCCAGCGAAGCCTGCTGGTGATGGCGGAGAGCGCCCAGAACAGCCAGGCCGTATTGCGCAGCATTCTCGACTCCACCATCGACGGCATCCTGGTCGACAACCTGCGCGGCAGCGTGCTCAATTCGAACCGCCGCTTCCGCCAGATCTGGGACGTGCCGGAGCAGCTGGACTGGCAGGCCGACGGCAGCATCCTGATGACGCACCTGGCGGGCCAGCTGCAGGACGCCAAGCCCTTCCGCGATGCAGCTGCGCATCCCTTTGCCGATGGCGGCGAGCACACGGCCGAACTGCACCTGAAGGACGGCCGCGTGATCGAACTGCGCCAGCGCATGCTGCGGCTGGCGAACGAGCCGGCCCGGCTCTGGTCCTTCCGCGACGTGACCGAGTCCACACTGGCGGCGCAGAGCGAACAGACGCGCAGCCGCGTGCTGGAACTGCTGGCCGGCGGCGCGCCCCTGCCCGCGATCCTGGAAAGCGTGGTGCTGGGGGTGGAAGCGGGCAATCCGGGCGCGCTGTGCAGCATCATCCTGCTGGATGAAGAGGAGAAGCACCTGGTGGTGGGCGCGGCGCCCAGCCTGCCGGATTTCTTCAACAAGGGCATCAACGGCACGCCCTTGCAGCAGGGCGTGGGTTCCTGCGTGCATGCCATCATGACCAACCGCCGCGTGATCGTCGACGATATCCGGCGCGACCCGCTCTGGTCGGCGCACCGCGAACTGGCGCTGCGCGCGGGGCTGGTGGCCTGCTGGTCCGATCCTATCCATTCCTCCAGCGGCAAGGTGATGGGCGCCTTCGCCATCTACTACCGCGAAACGCATCGGCGCAGCGTGGCCAATATCGCG
This sequence comes from Pseudoduganella rhizocola, assembly GCF_045984285.3. NCBI lineage: Bacteria > Pseudomonadati > Pseudomonadota > Betaproteobacteria > Burkholderiales > Oxalobacteraceae > Pseudoduganella > Pseudoduganella rhizocola. Next base: position 104,539 of record NZ_JBJQIK030000013.1, on the reverse strand, counting down.
CTGGCGGAGCAGGCGGCCAACCTCGCGGGCATCGCCATCGAGCAGGCGCAGGCCGCCGAGGCGCTGCGTTCCGGCGAAGCGCGCTTCCGCAGCCTGTATGACAATGCGCCCGTCGCGCTGTGGCAGCAGGACTGGTCCGCCGTGCGGGCCGCGCTGCATGACATCGCGGCATCCGGCATCGATGACCTGCAAGCCTGGCTGCAGGCCAATCCCAGCCAGCTCAAACGCCTGGCGGCACTGGTGCGCATTACGGACGTGAATGCGGCCGCGCTGACCCAGGTCGGCGGCGCGGCGCAGGGCAAGGATCTGGCGGTACTGACCATCGCCCAGAATTTCGCCGACAGCGCCATGCCCTGTTTCGGCTCCGCGCTGGTGGCGCTGGCGCGCGGGGCGCAGCTGTTTGCCTGCGAGAGCAGCTTCCAGCGCCTGGACGGGGTGCTGCGCCAGAATGAACTGACGCTGCTGGTCATGCCGGGCCATGCCCACACCCTGGATTTCGTGATCGTTTCCACCATCGACATCACGGAGCGCAAGCGGCTCAACGAGGAGCTGCAGATGCTGGCGACGACCGATTCGCTCACCGGCCTGCCGAACCGGCGCGAATTCATGCGCAGGCTGCAGGAGCAGCAGGGAAGGCTGCAGCGCGAACTGGACCAGCGCGCCGCCGTGCTGATGCTCGATATCGACCACTTCAAGAACGTCAACGACCAGCATGGCCACGCGGTCGGCGACGCCGTGCTGCGCCATCTCGCCACGCTGATGAAGGACAGCCAGCGCAAGGTGGACGTGCTGGGCCGCGTCGGCGGCGAGGAATTCGCGGCCCTGCTGCCGGGCGCGGACAACGAAGCGGCGCGCGTGTTCGCCGAGCGCCTGCGCCAGCGCATCGAATTGACGCCGCTGCAGCTGGATGGCCTGCGGCTGGCGGTCACGGTCAGTGTGGGGATTGCTGCGATGTCGGCATCCGACGAGAAGTTGGATGCGGTGCTGGTGCGGGCGGACAAGGCCTTGTACTGCGCGAAGCATGGCGGCCGGAACCGCGTGGAGCAGGCCGAAGCCTGCTCCTGATTTCCTTACACGGTTGCGGCAGGTTCCTTCACCAGCACATCGCGCTTGTTGCGCTTGCGGATGGCCCACCAGATGCCCAGCGGGATCAGCAGCGGCAGCAGGAAGGGCGCGATCGCGGCGGCCAGCACCAGGCCAAGCAGCACCAGGCCCACCACCATCAGGATGCCCAGGCCGGCAAACAGGAAGCCGACGAAGACCGCTGCGCAGGTGATGGCAATCGCCGCAATCACCAGGCCGCCACCGGCGAACAGCATGCCGAACAGCCACTCCAGGGGCCCGTCCATCTCCTCGCCATTCCAGTGCACGACCATATCGTGGCCGTCTATCGAATTGAATGCGGCGATAGCCAGAAGGGCAATCACAGTCACGGCAAGCAGCTTTTTCATGGTGTCCTCTTTTCTTCGTTCGTTAACCTGTGCGGTATGCTTGAACTGTACGCGCGGCGCCTGACACGGGCCACCGGATTGCGATAAACGGCGGATTTCGCGGGACAAAGGGCGAGTTCGCGCCGATAAGCGGTGGGACGCGAAAATGTTCCGCGGAAAACTTGAATTTCGGACACTCCTGCCTATACTGAAACTCTGTCTTCGCACATGGAGCACATGATGGCAAGGCTGGAAACCATCGAGGGTCAACCGCTACCCTCCACAAGCAGCGACGAGCGCCAGCGCAGCGCGCCGATCCGCATTCGCGTGGCGAAAGGGCCGCCTTCGGCCCCGCCCACCATTCCCCCGATTATCATCAATCCCTACCGCTACCAGATGCCGCAGGCCGCCATCGATCCGCTGGTGGAGCCGCCCGGGCTGCCGGTGCGTCCGCCTGCGCTGCCGCCGCTGGTCTGCGTGGCGCTCCCGGCCTTGCGCCGGCACGCACGCCGCCGCGGCAACTGAGCCATCGAGCTGCTATGATGCTGCCCTTACATCACGGGGCAGCGGGCAGCAATGAGCGAGGAATTCGAGCAGGGACCGATTCAGGAAGACCGTGTCTGGCAGGGCAGCGGCTGGACGGCGCGCGTCATCAAGAACGAGGACGACGACGGCTGGGCAGTCGCCATGATCATGGACGGCGAGCCGGAACCGGCGCTGGTCGGCCCCTGGACCATGGGCCGCGACAAGAAGAACCCCAAGCCGCTGGACGTGAACGCCTTCAACACGCTGGTGAAGACCGCCACCGAAGTGATACGCCGCCACGAACAGCAGCTGCACGCCCAGCTGCACAAATCCGTGAAAGTGGACGGCATCACCGTCAACCTCGACATCGTGCCGGACGAGGACGATCCCTATGCGACGCTGAGCGCCATCGACGCCTATGGCGAAGAACTGGGCCGCGTGCGCGTGGCGCCTGCCTTCAGACTGACGCCCGGCAGCGCTTCGGACTGGATCGAGAGCGGCTACCGCAAGCCCTCACGCTGACGAGTGCGGGCTCTCCGGCGGCCGCATGTTGCATTTTGAGCCTTGCTGCTGGCCTCGGATGGGTGGGCCTGATATATTGATCGGATGCATCTTTCACAGGATTTTTGATGGAAAGCCGTCTGCGCCGCCTGGAAGCCGTCCAGAGCATGCTGCTCGAAATCGGGCAGCTCTCCAGCACCTGCACCGATATCCGCCAGTTTTTGCAATCCGTGCACGCGGCGCTCGGCCGCATCATGTATGCGGCCAACTTCTATGTGGCGCTGAGCGTGGACGGCACACCGAATTCGGTGCGTTTCGTGTATTTCGTCGATGAGGTGGACGAACCGCCGGACCCGCGGGAAGTCGTGGCGCTGGCCTCGGCCGACCAGTCCCCGACCGCATGGGTGATCCTGAACCGCCAGACGCTGGTGATGACGGCCGCCGAGCACATCGCGCGCAACAGCAGCGGCGACGCCTTCGGCATCGGCACCGTGGCCGAACACTGGATGGGCTGCCCGCTGCTGGACCAGGACCACCAGCCGCTGGGCGCCATCGTGATCCAGAGCTACGACAAGCAGCACACCTTCAACGAGGAAGACCAGGCGCTGTTCGCGCTGATCGCCAACCATGTATCGAGCGCGCTGCAGGGCCTGCAGAGCATGGACCGCCTGGAACGGGCGGTGCGCGAGCGCACCTTGCGGCTGGAGCATGAGGTGGCCGAACGGCGCCGCGCGGAAAAGCTGCAGACCGCGCTGTACGAAATTGCCAGCCTGTCCGCCTCGGCTGCGGATACCAATGCGCTGCCGGAGCGCCTGCACCAGATCATCAGCAAGATGATCGTGGCGCCGAACTTCCTGATCGCGCTGTACCACCCGGATACGCAGGAAATCAGCATCCCTTATTTTGTCGATGAAAAGGACGGCGAAGCGCCGGTCAAGCGCTTCCAGTACGGCATCGGCATGAGCTCCTATGTGCTCAAACGCAAACAGCCGCAGCTGCTGGATGCCTGGAGCTACCGCCAGCTGGTGGAGGCGGGGGAAATCTCGGAGCCGCTGGGGAATGAAAGCATTGCCAGCTGGATGGGCGCGCCGATGCTGCTGGGCGACCAGGCCTACGGCGTGATCATTGTGCAGAGCTATGACGACAGCGTGTGGTACACCCAGTCCGAGCTCGATATCCTGGCCTTCATGGCCAGCCACGTGGCGGTGGCGCTGGCGCGGCTGTATGCCGACCGCGCGATCCGCAAGGCCAAGGCCTCGCTGGAGGAACAGAACGCGGCGCTGAACACGGCGCTCACCCAGCTGCAGGACGCGCAGTCGGAACTGGTGCGCCAGGAAAAGCTGGCCTCGCTGGGGCGGCTGGTGGCAGGCGTGGCGCACGAAATCAATACGCCGCTCGGCATCTGCGTCACGGCCACCTCGCACCTGGTGCAGGAACTGAAACTGACCAAGGAAGACCTGGCGGATGGCCGGCTGGACGAAGAGGGGCTGAACAGCTTCTTCGACGTCATCGACCAGTCGCTGCGCATCCTGACCACGAACACGCAGCGGGCGGCGGCGCTGGTGCGCAGCTTCAAGCAGGTGGCGGTGGACCAGTCTTCGGACAATATCCGCAGCTTCAACCTGGCGAAATACATCGACGAAGTGCTGCTGTCGCTGCAGCCCAAGCTGAAGGGCAAGCCGGTGAAGGTGGAGGTGGACTGCCCGATCGACATCAACCTCGAAAGCTTCCCCGGCGCGGTCTCGCAGATCATCACCAATATGGTGATGAACTCGCTGGTGCACGGCTTCGAGGAAGGCAAGCCGGGCCGCATCTCGATCCAGGGCCGGCTGGACGGCGACCACGTGGTGTTCGACTACAGCGACGACGGCGTGGGCATGGACAAGGAAACGCTGGGGCAGCTGTTCGACCCCTTCTTCACGACCAAGCGCGGCAGCGGCGGCAGCGGCCTGGGCGCGCACATCCTGTTCAACCTGGTGACGGGTGCGCTGGGCGGCACGGTAAAAGTCGAAAGCTCGCCGGGCAACGGCCTGCACTACCACCTCCGCTTCCCCCGCGACCAGCGCAAATAGTTGCTTAGAAATTGGGGACGGACCCGGATTTTAGAAATTAGGGTCTGTCCCCATTTTCCTGGAAATGTTTCAGTCGGGGAAGCGCTCGGTGATGGTGAGGGCTTTGTCCATGTTCTGGATCAGCAGCTCGACGTAGTGCGGGTCGAGGTGGTGGCCGGCGACTTCGCGCAGGTGCTCCACCACTTGCTCCACCGGCCAGGCGTCCTTGTAGCAGCGCTTGTGCATCAGGGCGTCGAATACGTCGGCCACCGCCACGATCCGTGCGTACAGGTGGATGTCTTCGCCGCGCAGCCCTTGCGGGTAGCCGGTGCCGTCGTATTTTTCGTGGTGCTGGTGGGCGATCACCGCCGCCGCCTTCAGGATCGGGCGCTGCGAGCCGTCCAGGATGGACAGGCCGACCGCCGGGTGCTGCTTCATGATCTCCCATTCGGCCGCGTCCAGCTTGCCCGGCTTCAGCAGCACCGAATCCGGCGTGGCGATCTTGCCGATGTCGTGCATCGGGGCCGCGTGCTTCAGCACGGCGCGCTCGTCGTCCGGCAGCCCGCCCGCCTGCGCCAGCAGGTTGCAGATCTCGGCCATGCGGCGCACGTGGTTGCCCGCTTCGTTGGAGCGCGATTCCACCACGTCGCCGAGACGCATGATCAGCTCGGCCTGGGTGTCAGTGATTTCCTGGTTCAGCAGGATATTGTCGAAGGCAATCGCCACCCCGCTGCAGAAGATCTCCAGCAGCTTGGCGTCGATGTCCGAAATTTCTTCCACGCCCTTCAGCACCAGTACCGAGGCCTTGCCGCTGCTGTTCGGGAAGTAGCCTACATAGGTGTCGCCTTCCAGCCGCGCGATCCGGTTGCTCTGGGTGGCGTCGAGGCGGGCCAGCACTTCCGGCGTCAGCAGCTGTTCCTCGCCGATCTGGGCCAGCACCTCATAGTCCTGCTCGCCCGTGATGGCCGTGGCCGCGCGCAGGCGCACCAGGATGCTGTTCTCCAGGCGCAGCAGGGCCACGACCTGCTGCAGCAGGCCATTGGCAAAGTCTTTCAGGTTGCGCTGCTGGAAGATATGGGCGGAGGCTTCGATCACCCGTTCCAGCCCCTCGCGCAAATTCATCTGCTGGCGGTGCGCTTCCTCCACCTTCATGATGTCGCGGTAGGCGCGCAGTGCAGCAAACGTTGTCGTAAACAACTTGGTGCGATCGAGCTCGGTTTTTTCCTTGTAGTCGTTGATGTCGTAGTCAACGATCACGCGTTCTTCCGGCGCCTGGCCCGGCTGGCCGGTGCGCAGCACGATGCGGGTGAACTGGTTGTCCAGGTCCTGGCGCATCCAGCGCGCCACTTCCAGGCCGCTGTCTTCCTTCTCCATCACCACATCCAGGAATACCAGCGCGATGTCCTTTTCCTGCGACAGCACCTGCTTGGCCTCGTCGCCGCTATAGGCATGCAGGAAGGTCAGCGCGCGTCCGTCCAGGCGGAAGCGGCTTAATGTCAACTTGGTAACGTCGTGGATATCGGGTTCGTCATCGACCAGCAGAATTTTCCAGGGCGGCAGCTTAGGCGATGCAGAAGACAGAAAGGACATAGGGGTGAGTTCCGGATAAAGACGCCAGGTTTTGCGCGACTTGTTAACGCGCACTGATCGATTGTATTCTTACCTCATCCCATTAACAACAGGCAATAAACCGTGCGCAGCATTTACAACACCTTCGGCGTGTCATAACGCTTCTGGCAGCGCTCGCACCAGAAGCTGCGGCGCCGCGTTTGCCCGAGGTGGGCCTTGTGGAAGGGAATGTTGCATCGCGGGCAAATGCGCTTGGTGTGCGCCAGCCAGTGCTGTTTCAGCACGAAGGCTTTCTTCCATTCGAGGAAGTCGAAACTGTACTGCCGTGCTTCCTTGACAAGCTCGCGCAGCTTGGCCGGCGGCAGGCAGCCGATGGTGGACAGGGGATGCACCCGGATGCGGAACAGCACCTCGTTCTTGATGATATTGCCGACGCCGGAAAATATAGTCTGGTCGAGCAGGGCGTCGCAGGCCAGCATCTCCGGTTTGGCGCGCAGCTTTTTCAGTGCCAGGGCGGACGACCATTCGCCGGCCATCACATCGGCGCGCCAGTCGTAGTGTTCGCTTAACTCCCCGTCAATTTCCTTGATGGAGCAGGTGTAGAAATTCAGCTCGCCGCCTTCCTCGAAGGTGAGGGCGAGCCGGGGCGGGCTGTTTTCCTTGACCTCGTTGATGCGGTAGGTGCCGAACATGAGGAAGTGCACGCGCAGGCTGAACAGCGGCAGCTCGATCAGGAAGTGCTTGCCCCAGCTGCGCAGGGAAATGATGGGCTGCCCCGGCAGCTCCTCGTAGCGCAGGCCCTTGCTGTTGCCGCGGGCGGTGGCGATGGTGCGGCCTTCGAACTCCTGCGCCTGTTCGCGCAGGATAACGATGGACGGTCCTTCCGGCATGGCGTGCTCCTGATGGTCGGGAGTCCAGTGTAGGCGGCGCCACCCTGCCGCGCTGTGCGCGCCCGCACGCTGGGGCGGCGAAAGTATCCGGCGGGTTTTTTTCGTAAGCAAATTTTTCCGGCCCTGCGTTTACCTGCAATTGGCGTAATATGGGAAGCATGGACATGGAAAGGAAACCCATCATGCAACGTCACTTACGCAATCTGTTGGCTGCCGCGCTCCTGGTAGCCACGGCCGGTGCTGCGTCCGCCGGCGTTACCGTCACCTATGAGCAGCCTGATAAATTCCGCGACATGCCGTACAGCCAGGTGGACCGCGATGAGATCCTGCGCCAGCTGAGCGAGCATTTCGGCAAGCTGGGCCAGGAGCTGCCGCAAGGGCAGGACTTGCGCATCACCGTCAAGGATATCGACCTGGCCGGCCGCATCGAACCGGCGCGCTGGAATTTCAATAACGATATCCGGCTGCTGCGCGGCGGCGCCGACTGGCCGACCATGAAGCTGAGCTATGTGCTGGAAGAAAACGGCCAGGTGCTGCGCAGCGGCGAAGCATCGATCAACAATATGATGTATCTGGAACGCCTGAACCGCTATTCTTCCGGCGACCCGCTGCGCTTCGAAAAGCAGATGGTCGACGAATGGTTCAAGCGCGATATCAGCGCCCCCAAGCTGAGCGCACACTGACGCACCCCTGACAGCCTGCCGGCGGCCGCCCAGCGTTCAGCGCTGCGCGGCCGCTGTGTCATCAGGCGGACACACTTCTTGTTTAGGATCAGGCCGAATCTTTTGCGCCTGTCCCCTCCAGGCATTCGTTCATACCAAGGAGAACACAAGAAATGTCCAATTCCACTCCGGAATCCACCCGCCGCCGCCTGCTGCAACTGATCGCCGGCGCCCCCATGCTGCCCCTGGCCGGCGCAACCGGTGTCAGCGCCCTCCTGTCCGCCTGCGGCGGCTCGGATGATCCGGTCGCCCCGCCGGTAGCCCCGCCGCCTGCGGCGCCTGCAACGTTTACCACGGCCGAATTCACCGGCATGGCGGCGCCGGCGGCCGCCGATGTCGCTGCGCTGGCCTCCACCACCGTCGGTTCCAGCCTCAAGGTCAACTTCAGCGACGGCAGCAGCAATACCTACAAGCTGGCCTACCAGCCCTTCTTCCTGACCGGCGACAAGGTACCGGACGGCAAGGGCGGCACCGTGGTCGCGGGCGGCTATGTGGACATCAAGAACCAGCCCATCATCGACAAATCGGTGCCGGGCAAGGAACGCCAGTTCTTCTCCGACTCGCCGGACGGCAGCTCGCTGCTGACCGTGCCGAACGCCAATGTGGCCGGCGTCAAGGGCAAGCCGGTGTTCGCCGTGGTGCAGTTCGAATACAACTCGCTGAACCAGGCCGGCGCCTCGACCTACGGCACGCTGCCGTCGCCGATCGCCGTGCTCACGCTGGACCAGGACCAGGCCACCGGCAAGCTGGCGCTGGTGAAGTACCACAACGTCGATACCTCGGCCGTCAAGGGCCTGTGGATCACCTGCGGCGCCAGCCTGTCGCCATGGGGCACCCACCTGTCGAGCGAAGAGTACGAACCGGATGCCTTCGACCAGGGCCTGGGCGGCCAGTCGCTGGCCGTGCTCAAGGAGTTCAGCAAGAACGTGTTCGGCGATCCGGCCACCGCCAATCCCTATGACTACGGCCACCTGCCGGAAGTCACGGTGAACCCGGACGGCACCGGCACCATCAGGAAGCACTACAACCTGGGCCGCTACTCGCGTGAGCTGGTGCAGGTGATGCCGGACCAGCGCACCATCCTGGGCGGCGACGACTACACCAACGGCGGCCTGTTCATGTTCGTGGCCGACAAGGCCGGCGACCTGGCTGCGGGCGGCACCCTGTACGTGGCGCAGTACACCACGCCGCTGACCGAGACCACCACCGGCAAGCTGCAGTGGATCAAGCTGGGCCATGCGACCCACGCCGAAATCAAGGCCATGGTCGATGGCGGCATCAAGGGCACGGACATCATGGATTCCACGCTGACCGACCCGGCCGACGCCAGCTACAGGAAAATCGTCCTCAACAAGAAGACCGCCTGGGTGCGCGTCAAGGCCGGGCAGGAAAAGGCTGCGGCCTTCCTGGAAACCCACCGCTATGCGGCGATGAAGGGCGGCAGCATGGCCTTCACCAAGAACGAAGGCACCACCGTCAACGCCAAGGACAAGATCGCCTATTCGGCTTACGCCAATATCCAGGATTCGATGGTGGAGGGCGGTTCGGGCTACGTGGCCACCCACAACGTGAAGTTCAAGAAGCTGGTGGCAGGCGGTGTAATGCAGCACAAGCTGGCCGGCGGCCAGAAGGATGACACCGGCGCGGCCATCGACAGTGAATGGGTGCCGAGCGAGTCCAGCCTGCTGATCGCGGGCGCCGACATCGCCGGCGATGCCCTGGGCAATACCGCTGATCCGGCCCGGATCGCCAGCCCGGACAACCTGAAGTTCTCGGAGAAGCTGCGCACCCTGTTTATCGGCGAAGACAGCGGCAACCACCTGAACAACTTCCTGTGGGCCTACAACGTCGATACGAAGAAGCTGGAGCGCCTGCTGTCCTGCCCCGCCGGCGCCGAATCGACCGGCCTGCATGCGGTGGACGAGATCAATGGCTTCACCTATGTGATGAGCAACTTCCAGCATCCGGGCGACGAATGGAATCGCTTCCCGACCTTGCCGGCGGCGCTGAAGGACCAGATCAACAAGGCCATCGACAGCAAGTACAACGGCAAGTTCAGCGCAGCGGTGGGTTACCTGACCGGTGAGCTGAGCCAGGTGAAGCTGGCCAAGTAATCCGCAGGCTCCGCGCCTAGTCGATCTCGTTCACGCGGGGGAACTTGGCGCGGAATTCTTCCGGCATCGGCACCACTTCGCTGCGCTGGTAGTTGAAGAAGACGAAGCCGTATTTCGCCATCGCCACCAGGGTGCGGTCCTTGGGCCGGGTGATGCGGAAGATGATGTCCCCGCCGTATTTATTGAAGTCCATCACCCCCACCTCGAACACCAGCACGTCGCGCGCATGCGCTTCGGCGCGGTACATGGTGGCCAGGTCGGTCACGATGATGCCGGTGCCGTCGCCATCGACTTCCGGCATGCCGTTCTCGTAGAGGAAGCGCGCGCGCGCCTCCGAGATCATGGAGATCATCGAATCGTTGCCGAGGTGGTTGGCGGCATTGATATCGGTGACGCGCACCGTCAGCTGGGTGGAAAAGCAGAACAGCTCGTCGGGGAATTCAAGTTTCAGTCTGGCCATGGGAAAACGGTGAGGCTAAAAATCCCATTGTAGCCTCACTGGCGCACGATCTTGTAAACCCGCCCATTGTCCGACAGCATGTAGAGCTCGCCCTGCGCATCCTGGCCGAAGGAAAGGATGGACCCCACATTGCCGATGTTCCAGTCCCTGGCCTCGCTGACGGCGCCGCCGCTGTACAGGAAGCTTTTCAGGTAGCCCTTGCAGTAATCCGAATACAGGTAGCGCCCGGCCAGCTCCGGCAGCGCGCCGCCGCGGTAGACGTAGCCGCCGGTGATGGAGCAGCCGTTGGCGCCGTTGGCTCCATGTTCGTACTCGAAGCGCGGCAGGGTGAGGCCGGTCTGGTCGCAGCTGCCGCTGTTATAGCATTTCGTGCCTTCCATCCGGTTCCAGCCGTAGTTCACGGCGGCCTGCGTGGCGGGCATGATATTGACTTCCTCGCGCTCGGCCTGGCCCACGTCCGCGATGTACAGCTGGCTGCCGTCGAAGGCGAAGCGCCATGGGTTGCGCAGGCCGCTGGCCCAGATCTCGCCGCGCCGGCCCGGCTGGCCTGCATAGGGGTTGTCCGGCGGAATGGTCACGGTGCCGCGCACGTTCAGGCGCAGCATCTTGCCCAGCAGGGAATCCAGGTTCTGCGCATTGCCTTTTGTGTCGCCGGCGCCGCCGCCGTCGCCGGTGCCGGCGTACAGGTAGCCGTCCGGCCCGAAAGCCAGCATGCCGCCGTAGTGGTTGGTGGCATCCGGATGCGGGATGGTGATGATGCGGCTCAGCGAACCGGCATCGGCCACGTTGGCGTCGGCCGACACCCTGGCGCGGTCGATGGCGATATTGCCGAACTTGTCCGTGTAGTAGAGGTAGAAACTGCCGTTCTGCGCATATTGCGGATCGAAGGCGATGGAGAGCAGGCCGCCTTCACCGCCCGTGCCGATGACCGCGCTGATATCGAGGAAGGGCTTGGCCGCCAGGGCGCCGCCGGCCAGGATGCGGATGCGGCCGGGCCGCTCCACGATGAACTGGCGGCTGTCGCCGGCCGGCGCCGTCAGCAGCAGCGGCTGGCTGAGGCCGGAGGCCACTTCGCTCAGCTTGAGCGCCAGGGCGGCGGGCGGCGTGACCGGCGGCGTTACGGGCGGTGTCACCGGCGGCGCGGCGCCGCCACCACCACCCCCACCGCAGCCCAGCAGCAGCGCGCCCGCCGCTGCGCACGCCGCACTTGTGAAGCCCGTCGCCAGCCTTGCCATATTGCCTCCCCGCGCCGCCGTTCCCGCAAAAGTGGGAACCCATGCTGAGCCTACCGTCCGGCTACCGCCCCATCTGTGCGCCAGCGCACGGAGGCCTGGCGCCGCATGGCCTGCTCAAGGAACTGGCGGAATTGTTCATCGGCAAAAGCCGCGCCCGCCACCTTGTCGAACTGGGCAATGGCCTTGGGATCGGCCTTCAGCGAATAGGCCATGAAGAAGTGGCGCTCCGCCATGGGCAGGCGCAGCAGGCGCACGTCCACGCCTTCGCGCTGGGCGTAATAGCGCGGCGAGAACTCGTTCTCGAAAAACGCGGCGTCCATGCGCCCCGCCTGCAGCTTGCGCAGGTTGGCGGCCTGCCAGTCGGTGGCCGCCAGCCGCTGCCAGCGGATGGGCACGCGGTTCAGACCTTCCGGAATCTCGGAGCCGGCCACCCAGCCGATCTCCATGCCGGCCAGCGCCTGCAGCGTGGCCACGCTCTGCAGCGGCGAATCGCGGCGCACGGCCAAGTGGGGCTGGGTGCGCAGATAGGTCCAGTCGAAGCTGCCGATGCCGGGGCCGCGGTCCTGGCTGCCGCTGGTCAGCAGCAGGATGTCCAGCGAACCGTTGCGCAGGCTCTCCATCGCGCGGCTGAGCGAGGACGGCGGCATCCATTCCAGGGCCACGCCCCGGCCTGCGACATGCAGCTCCATGAAGTCGCGCAGGACGCCATGCAGCGGCACGCCGGGCTGGCCGCTGATCAGGGGCGCCACCACGAAGCCGCCCACCTTGAGCGGCGCCGCTTGCGCCAGGGCACAGCCGGCCAGCAGCAGGCATGTCGCAAGAAAGCGTTTCATGGCCCTATTGTAGCCGAGCGCGGCACGCAGCCACTGCGGGAGCGTGCGCTCTGCCTTTGGGGGCAGGACCGCAGGCAGTTGCAGGACATACGATGGCTTATCCCTACCAACCTGAGGATTTCATCATGCTAGGATTATCGACGCTTGGCATCATCCACACCGCCATCAGCCTGGTCGCCGTGGGCGCCGCCGTCATGGCCTTCTTCCGCGACAAGGGCATCAGTTCGGACAACGGCCTGGGCAAGGTTTATGTGATCGCCACGGTGCTGACCTGCCTTACCGGCTTCGGCATTTTCAACCATGGCGGCTTCGGCAAGGCGCACGTGCTGGGCGTGATCACGCTGCTGGTGCTGGGCCTGGCCTGGGCGGCGGGGCAGGGCAAGCTCGGCGCCAGGTCGGCGTATATCGAAACCGTCAGCTATTCGCTGACCTTCTACTTCCACCTGATCCCCGCCATCACGGAAACCTCGACCCGCCTGCCGGCCGGCAAGCCGCTGGTGGACAGCCCGGAGGCCGAAGCGCTGAAGGCGGCGGCCGGCATCCTCTTCCTGCTGTTCCTGATCGGCGCCTTCCTGCAGGTACGGCGTCTGCGGGCGGGCGAGCGTAACAGCATCGCCCCCCTGCGCAAGTCCGCGTAACGGCCGAGCCCGTGTCCAACCTTGGGGGCTCGGCGCCCCCGTCTGACCCCAAGGTGGACACGGGCTCGGCAGCTAGAGCACTTCGCTGAGGAAGAGCAGGGTATGGCCGTGGGCTTCGGCCGCCGAACGCTGGTGGTACATGGGGCGGTGCGAGCAGTTGAAGCCGTGCTCGGCGTCCGGGTAGATGTGGAGCTCGGCGTTCTCGCGGTCTTCGAAGCGCTGCGCGATCTGCTTCACCGCGCTGGCAGGGATATGGTTGTCACGGCCGCCGAAGTGCATCAGCAGCGGCACGCCGATCTTGTCTGCCTGGTCCAGCTGGTTCTGGATGCCGCCGCCGTAATAGGCCACGGCGGCATCCACCTTGCCCGCGGCGGCCGTCAGGTAGGACAGCAGGCCGCCGAAGCAGTAGCCGATCGAGGCCACTTTCGGGCCCACGCCGTCCAGACCGCGCAGCACCTCGACGGTGGCGGCGATGTCGGCCACCGCCTGCTGCGGGTCGGTGGCCTGCTTGAGCGCCGCCGCCCGCTTCCAGTCCGCCTCGTCGTAGCTGAGCTCGATGCGCGGCGCCTGGCGCCAGAAGATGTCCGGCGCCAGCACCACGTAGCCGTCCGCCGCGTATTGTTCGCAAACGCTGCGGATATGGGCGTTGACGCCGAAAATCTCCTCGATCAGCACGATGCCCGGCCCCCGGCCGCCGCGCGGCAGCGCAAGATAGGCGCCGAAGCTGCCGTCGGCCACCTTGACATCGATCCAGCGGGTCTGGCGGTCCATGGCCGGCCTCAACCGTGCAGCTTGTTGGCCACCTCGGCAATGGCGCGGCCCTGGTAGCGTGCGCCGGCCAGCTCGTTCTCGCTCGGCTGGCGGCTGCCGTCGCCGCCGGCGATGGTGGTGGCGCCGTAAGGCGAACCGCCGGTCACTTCGTCCAGCTTCATCTGGCCGGCAAAGCCGTAGTTCAGGCCGACCACCGTCATGCCGAAGTGCAGCAGGTTGGTGATGATGGAGAACAGCGTGGTTTCCTGGCCGCCATGCTGGGTCGCGGTGGAGGTGAAGGCGCCGCCGACCTTGCCGTGCAGCGCGCCTTTCGCCCACAGGCCGCCCGCCTGGTCGAGGAAGTTGGCCATCTGGGAAGTCATGCGGCCGAAGCGGGTGCCGGTGCCGATGATGATGGCATCGTAGTTGGCCAGCTCGTCCACCGTGGCGATGGGGGCGGGCTGGTTCATCTTGTAGTGCGATTTCTCGGCCACTTCCTGCGGCACCAGTTCCGGCACGCGCTTGATATCGACGGCGGCGCCCGTTTCACGCGCGCCGTCGGCCACGGCATTGGCCATGGTTTCGATGTGGCCATAGGATGAGTAGTACAGGACCAGAACTTTTGCCATTGCAGATCTCCGGGGAAAGATAGGGAATGCGGCCTTGTCGCAGGCCCGCAATGCACGATACACGCCTGCGCTGCGGCCCGCATCTGCCAAAGGGTGATCCCCGGACTATACCCAGCCCAATCGTGCGCCGGCGCTCAGTACACCTCGCGCATATAGATGACCGGCCCGGACTTGTAGACGCCGAAGGTGAGCTGGCCGGGCTGCGGTGCCGGATCTTCAAGGAAAGAGAAGGGCGTCGCCGTCATCACCACGCTGCCGCTTGCATTCGGCTTGTCCAGCCTGAACTGCGCGATGCCGTTCTGGAAGTCATAGACCGGAGTGCCGTCGAGTTTGACGAGCCCGGTATTGCAGGTTCCTGCCGCATCCGTGGCCAGCTGGCGCTCGCACTTGACGAACACGGCATTGGTATTCATCTGCACCGGCGGCTTTGCCGCTGCGGGCGGCAGCGGCAGGTCGCTGCGCACCGTCAGCGTACTGTTGAGGTAGTTGTTTCCAGTACCGCTGTAATACTGGGCACGCACCTTGACCGGCATCTTGAGTTGGGGCGAACCGTAGTTGTTCTCGACGAGCGCCCGGCCGTAGACCACGCGCAGGCGGCCGTCACCCGAGGCGGTCGGCGTGACGCTGTTGCGCGAGGTGGCGTCGGCGCTGGAGGCACGGAACCAGGCGGACGTGGGACCGACCTTGCCCGAGAGCTTGTAGTTGAGGGTCTTGGTCCAGACGCCGTTAAGCCAGTCGCCATCGGGGGTGACTTCGATACCGTTTTGCACAAGATTGCTCTTGTCCGTGTAAAACAGAGGGCCGGTGCCGGGCGCGGTGATGTAGGAGGGGTTGCGGTTGGCCGCCACATTGTCGGCATCTTGCGCTTTCAGCGCGACCACGGTGGGCTGCAGCGGGAAGGTGCCGGAGTAGTTCTGCATGGGCTGGTTGGCGCCATCGACCGCGGTAATGCTCAGCAGGAAGGGCTGTTGGCTGAACACATATTCGCAGGTGGCGGCATCGGCGCAGGCCAGCAGGCGCTGGAACCACATGCCGGCGACATCGGCCGTGGCCTTGACCACGAAACGGTCCGGTACGAAGCGCGCCAGCTGTTCGCCTTCCGCGATCAGGTTGGTGCCTGCATTCAGGTAGCCACCGGTGTTCTTGAGTTTTGCGGTGAGCTTGCGCAGGCCGACCTGGTCCCAGGCCAGCGGGATCTCGTCGCTGGCGCCGTTGGTGAAGGTGTAGTCGTTGTCCGCCGTAAAAATGCCCGCGACGCCGCCCACGGGGGCACTCAGTTCGCTGGTAAGGCGGACCTTTTCCACCGGGCTTTCGTTGCCGAAGCTGGGCGTGCGGTTGCCGGCCTTGTTGACGGCATAGATGCGCACCGGGACTGACTGGTTGACCTTGGCGAAGGCCTGGGCGCTGCTGCCGGTCGGCGCCGGGAAGCTCGGCGTAGTGAGTCCGGTGGTGGTGAACTTGAAGCTGTAGGGCGCCACCACGATATCGGGCGATTCGCCGGAATAGGTGCCGCCCTGCGGATTCGGCTTGACGTAATTGCCCGATACCCTGACTTCGCCTACGTCCTCATACATCAGCTTGGCCTTCGCCAGGCCGTTGCTATCGAAGGGCAGGGACAGCGTCAGCGTCGAGGTGTTCTTGCATTCCGCGGTGGCGCTGTTAACGCCCATTTTCGGCCACACCGTGCCAGCCAGCGGATTATTGCGGTCGCAGGTCAGGTTGACATCGCGCGTCATCGCCGGCAACGGCGTACACGTTGTACCGTTGCCGCCGGCATCGCGGATCTGGATGCTGACGTCCACCGTTTCGCCCGCTTTGTGGTGCGGTGCGGAGATGGTCAGGCCCTTGCGCACCCAGTTGATCTGGCAGCCGGCCGGATCGCACTGGGTCTTTGCCGAGCCCGGCACGGAGGTTTGCAGGTTAAGTGTCGTTGCACCGGCGTCAAACGGCGGCGTGAAGGTCGCCACGCCGCTGGCGCCGATCACCACGTTGGGAATAAGATTGCTGACGAATTTGACGGTCAGGCCGCCGGTGAACTTGGTGGCGCAGCTGCCGTCGGCGCAGGCCGTAATGGTGGCGACCTGCGGCGCACAGCTGAGCTGGGAGCCGTTGTATTCAATCAGGATATGGTCCAGGCCATTCACCGGCGGCGTGCTGGGCGTGCAGGAGGCAGGGTAGTCGCTGTTGTTGGTGATGCAGCTGCAGTCGCCGGCCTGGCAGGTGATGCCCTGCTGGATGGTGCCGTGGTAGCCCAGCTGGATGGTGTTTACTGCCGCGGTGCCCGTCACATAGGCTTCCGAGGGACGCAAGGTGGCGCTGTCCGCCGTGATATTGCCCTGGATGCCGCTGCCGGAGCCGATGTCGACGTGGTTGCTGGCCGTGACGTTGCCGATCACCTTGGACGGCGAGGGATTGAGCGTGACGTTGACCGCCGTGACATTGCCGGTGACGGTGCTGCCCGAGGCCAGTTCGAAGTTTCCGGTGGAGGTCACGTTGCCGGTAATGGTCACGGGCGAATTGGTGTTGATGTCGCCGCCCGAGATCGGGCCGATGATGACGGCATGCGAGGGGATGTTGATGGTGCCGGTGGCCGTCAGCGAGCCGGTGATCTTGATCGCCGAGCCGCCGCCCAGGTTCATGGTGGCGGCAATGATATTGGCGGTAATGGTCTGGGCCTGCGAGCCCATCTTGAACTGGGTCTGGGCCTGTAGCGTGCCGCCGGTGATACTGAGGTTGGCCGGGTTGATGTCGCCGATATCCAGGCTGCCCGTGGTCGACTGCAGCTTGGCGGTGCCGGACATGGTCAGGCCGTTGTTGTAGCCGAGGGCGACGTTGCCCGTCACCTGCACCGTATAGCCGTCCGCGATGGCGATCTTGCTGTCCCACTCGGGCAGCGGCAGCGCGCTGCAGACATAGGTCTTGCTGGCGGGCGTGTAGTTGCAGTTGGCGACACCGCCGCCGCTGAAAGTGGTCGTCGCGGCATGGGCGGCGGACAGCGGGGCAGTCAGCAGCAGGCACAGCGCGGCACGGGCGAAGAACGGGCGGTTGGGGCTCATGGCATCCAGAATAGACGGGCTTGCCTATATTATAGGCGCTGCGGGTTGTTGCTTTGTGGCATATATCATACGCCGCCGGGCCGGCGTCCTATTGCCGGTCACACAATGGGGCATGGCGTGCTAACCTTGGTCTTTGACGATTTGTAACATTCAAGGGTGGCACGATTAGCGCGATGCAGGAGATGAAGGAAGGCAGGCCGCCGCGCCCGTGGCGGCTGCCTGCGGCTGCCCTGCTCACTTTGCTGGGCGGGCTCGGCCTGAGCGCGCTGCTGTTTGCCGGCGCCAGCCACCTGGAACAGAAGCGCCTGGAACTGTCGCTGGTGCAGCGCGCGCAGATGCGCGTGTTCGCCCTGAAGGAAGGCATCGGCCATGCGCTGGGCGGCCTGTATGCCGTCAACCAGCTGTTTGCCAGCCGCCCGGCCGTGAGCCGGGATGAATACCACCGCTTTGCCGAACCGCTGCTGGCGCGCCATCCCTATGTGCTGGGCATCAGCTATATCCGTTTCGTCAGCGACGCCGAGCGGCCCGCGCTGGAAGCGGAACTGGCGCGTTTCCGGCCCGGCGCCGGCGTGACGGAGATGCGCCACGGGCGCCCGGTGCCGGCCGGCCGCCGCCCGCAATACCGCGTGATCGACTATGTAGCGCCCACCGAGGGCAATGAGCTGGCGCTCGGCCTGGACACCATGTATCCGGTGAAGGACGAATCGGCGCGGCAGCGTGCCTACGATACGGGCCAGCCATCGGCCGGCCGGCTGATCTCGCTGGCGCAGCGCGGCGGCAACCGCGTGGGGCTGGTGGTGGCCATGCCGGTCTACCGTTTCGGTGCGGCGCCGCGCAGCGTTGCCGAAAGGCGTGCCGCCCTGGTGGGGGAAACCTCGATTGCGCTGCTGCCCGGCGAAATGATCGCCAAGATTTTTGCCGACGCCGGCCTGCACGGGGCGCAGGCCACGCAGCAGCGCAGCCATCCGGTGAATGTGGAAGTGTATGCGGCAGCCGGCGCCAGCGCCGACTCCCTGGTCTACCAGTCGCCGCCGCTGCGCAGCGAGGGCGCCGGCGCCTGGCTGGACTGGCTGTACCCGGCTCCGCCGCAGGCCATCGACAGGCATGTGGAGGTGGCCGGCGAGCGCTGGCTGCTGCGCGCAGGCGGGGCGCAGCATGTGCAGCCGGCCGACCATCTCGCCTCGCTGGCGGTGCTGGCCCTGGGACTGGTGCTGACAGCGCTGGGCACCGCCTTCGCGGCCATGCTGTCCAGCCGGCATGTGGAGGTGCAGCGCCGGGTGGAGGAGGGCACGGCGGAACTCAAGTCACTCAACAAGGCGCTGCAGCTGCGCGAGCGCGCCATCGAATCGAGCACCAATTCCATCATCATCATGGAGGCCGGGCCGGGCAACCCGGTGGTGTATGTGAATCCTGCCTTCGAGCGCAGCAGCGGCTACAGCGCGGCCGAGATCATGGGCCGCAATGCCGGCATCCTGTGCCGGGAGGACCTGGACCAGCCGGGCCTGGCCGACCTCCGCGCCGCGATTTCCGAGGCGCGCGACGTGCACGCCATCCTGCGCAATTACCGCAAGGACGGCACCATGTTCTGGAACGAGACCTACCTGTCGCCGGTGCGCGACGAGCAGGGCCGGCTGACGCATTTCGTCTCGATCCAGCACGACATGACGGCGATGAAGGCCTACGAGTCCGAGCTGCTGCACCAATCCACCCATGACGCGCTGACCGGCCTGCCGAACCGCGTGCTGCTGCAGGACCGCATCGCCCAGACCATCGCCCATTCGGAACGCAAGGGCCATGCGCTGTGGGTGGTGTCGATCGACCTTGACCGCTTCAAGTTCACCAACAGCCGCCTGGGCCACAAGGGCGGCGACCGCCTGCTGCAGGTGGTGGCGGCGCGCCTGCAGTCGGCGGTGCGCGCGGTGGATACCGTGGCGCGCCTGGGTGGCGATGAATTCGCCCTGCTGCTGCTGCCCGAGCCGGGCGCCATGCAGCCGCGCGTGGAACAGCTGCAGCGGGTGCTGGACAGCCTGTCTTCGCGCCTGGTGCTCGATGGCGCCGAGCTGTTCATGACCTGCAGCGCCGGCATTGCCGTCTACCCGGCCGACAGCGTGGAGCCGGGCGTGCTGGTGGAGCGTGCCGATATCGCCATGTACCGCGCCAAGGAAATGGGCGGCAACAACTACCAGTTCTACACGGCGGCCCTCAACGAGCAGCTGGGCGAACGCCTGCTGATCGAGTCCGCGCTGCGCACGGCGCTGGAGCGGCGCGAATTCGTGCTGCATTACCAGCCGCAGGTCGATATCGAAGCTGGCCGTATCGTGGGCGTGGAAGCGCTGATCCGCTGGCAGCATCCGGAGATGGGCATGGTGGCGCCGAACCGCTTCATTCCGCTGGCCGAGGAGACCGGCCTGATTGTGCCGGTCGGCGCCTGGGTGCTGCGCAGCGCCTGCGAACAGCTGCGCGCATGGCAGCGCGAGGGCAGGGCGCAGCTGCGGGTGGCCGTCAATGTGTCGGCGCGCCAGATGGCGGAGCCGGACTTCGTGTCTTCGGTAGCGGCGGTGCTGGCGCAAACCGGCATCGCGCCCGAATGCCTGGAGCTGGAACTGACCGAAAGCCAGGTGATGAACGATGTGGAACGCGCGGTGGGCGTGATGCACGAGTTGAAGAAGCTGGGCGTGAAGCTGGCGATCGACGATTTCGGCACCGGCTATTCCAGCCTGTCGCACCTGAAGCGCTTCGAGGTCGACGTGCTGAAGATCGACCAGAGCTTTGTGCGCGACATCACGGTCGACCCGGACGATGCGGCCATCGTCAGCACCATCATTGCGCTGGCCGCCAACCTGCAGCTGCAGGTGATCTCCGAAGGCGTGGAAACGCAGGAGCAGCTGGCCTTCCTGCGCCGGCATGGCTGCACCCAGATGCAGGGCTACTTCTTCGGCCGGCCGCTGCCGCCGGCCGCTTTCGGCGAGCTGCTGGACGAGAGTGAGGCCCAGCCCGCGCTGCAGTTCTGACCCACGGCTTTTCTGCAGCCGGCGGCACGCCGTGCTACATTGGCCGCATGAGATACCTCATCCTTGCCAGCCTCGCGGCGGCACTGCTGCCTGCGCTGTCCACGGCCGCCTGTTCGCGCCCCATTGTGGTGCCTGCGTCGGCGCTGGGACGGCTGCTGACCGTGAACGCCGCGAAGCAGGAAGTGGGCGGCGTCTATCCCGAGCTGCTGCGCGAGCGCGGCCGCCGCGTCGGCTGCCGCTTCGTGTTCCCCATCGTGCCGCGCGCCCGCGCCGAGGCCATGATGCGGCAGGGCGACGGCGACCTGTTCGTCGGCGCGATCCAGGTGCAGGAACGCGAGGCCTGGGGCCATTACGTTCCCCTGCTCGGCACCGAATGGATGCTGGTGTCGAC
Organism: Pseudoduganella rhizocola; assembly: GCF_045984285.3. Lineage (NCBI taxonomy): Bacteria > Pseudomonadati > Pseudomonadota > Betaproteobacteria > Burkholderiales > Oxalobacteraceae > Pseudoduganella > Pseudoduganella rhizocola. The sequence goes on along the minus strand of NZ_JBJQIK030000013.1, from coordinate 83,734 downwards.
CAGCGAGCACCCGCCGCGCACTGTCGGCGAGCTGCTGGCGCTGCCTGGCATCCGCGTCAATGCGGTGCGCAGCTATAACTACGGGCCGGCCTACCAGGCCATGATGGCCGCGCTGGAAGCGGCAGGCAAGCTGGAGTATGTGGCGGACCCGGAAACCATCGCCCGCAAGATGCAGGCCGGGCGCGCCGATTTCGCCTATATGCCATCCAATACCTTCGCCGGCGCGCTGGACGAAGCAGGCCTGCGCGCCACCCTGGGGCCGCGCATTCGGTATACACGGCTGGCCGGCCTGCCGCCCAGCACCAATGGCGTGTACGTGTCGCGCCTGCTGCCGGCGGCCGATGTGGCGCAGCTGACGGCGCTGCTGGTGCAGTTGCGGCAGGACGGGGCCTTGATCGGCCGCATCCGCCAGGAGTATTCGGCGGCCGATATGGTCAGCCTCTATCCCTTGCCGCGCACGCCTTAGGCGGCCTGCAGGGCCGGCGCGGCCAGGCCGCGCAGGAAGCGCCGCGCCTCGCGTGCGGGCAGCGGCCGGCCGTAGTGGTAGCCCTGGATCTCGTCGCAGCCCCACTGGCGCAGCAGGGCGCGCTGCGCAGCCGTCTCCACGCCTTCCGCAATCACCTTCATGCCCAGGTTGCGGCCAAGCGCAATCACCGCCTGGACAATCGCGGCGTCCGCGCGTGCGGCGTCCGCGCGTGCGGCGTCCGCGCGTGCGGCCGTGTCGTCCGCTGCCAGCTGGCGCACAAAGGACTGGTCGATCTTCAGCTTGGTGAGCGGGAAGCGCTTCAGGTAGGCCAGGCTGGAATAGCCGGTGCCGAAATCGTCGATCGACAGCTTGAGGCCCAGGCCGCGCAGGCGGTGCAGCAGGGCGATGGCATGCTCGGCGTTTTCCATCATCACGCCTTCGGTAATTTCCAGTTCGATGCAGGCCGGGTCGATATGGGTGGCTTCGAGCAGCGCTTCGATATGCGGCAGGAAGCCCGGATGCGCGAACTGGCGCGGCGAGATATTGACGGCGATGGTCAGCGCGCGGCCGCTGCTTGCGCTCCATTCGCTGGCCTGGCGGCAGGCCTGTTCCAGTACCCAGTTGCCGATACTGACGATCAGGCCGGATTCCTCGGCCAGCGGAATGAACTGGGCGGGCGATACCATCTCGCCGTTGCGGCGCCAGCGCAGCAGGGCCTCGAAACCGGCCAGGCCGTCGTCGCGCAGCGACTGCTGCGGCTGGTAGTACAGCTCCAGCTCCTTGCGTTCCAGCGCGTGCCGCAGGTCGGCTTCCATGTCCAGGCGCTGGCCGCTGCTGGCATTCAGCTCCTCGCTATAGGACAGCAGCAGGTCGCCGCCGGCGCGGCGTGCGGCCTGCAGCGCCGCGTCGGCATTGCGCAGCAGCGCTGCGGGATCGGCGCCATGCTGCGGAAAGGTGGCGGCGCCCAGGCTCAGCGTCGAATGGATTTCGTGCCTGCCGCAGACGAAGGGCGTGCGCAGCTCGTCCTGCAGCGCGGCCAGTGCGGCGCCGAAGGCGGCGGCGCGCTGGTCGATCGGGTAGAGCACGGCGATATTGGCGCCGTCGAGGCGGAACGCTTCGCCGCCGTGGGCCGCCGCCGCATCGCGGATGCGCTGCGCTATGCCCTGCATCATGGCGTCGGCCACGCCGTGGCCGACGCCGGCCACCACGCGCGAGAAGCGGTCGATGGTGCCCAGTACCACGGTGTGCGGGCGCGCCGGCTGGTTGCGCAGGCGGTGCTCGAAGGAGCGGCGGTGCGGCAGGCCGGTGAGCGGGTCGTGGTTGGCCAGGTGGGCCAGTTCGTCCTCGGAGCGGAAGCGCGACCAGGCGTGGTAGATCATGAAGGCCGCCGTGGCCAGCGCCATCAGGTTGAACAGGTGGACCATGGCGCGCATCGATGCGTAGCGCTCGATCAGCACGGAGACGATGGCGCCGCAGACAATCGTCAGCAGCAGCAGTGCATAGATGGCGAAACGGTGGCGGCGTCCGGTAACGGTGCTCATGGCTTCTCCTTGTTCTGGGCCAGTGCGGTTTCGAGGCAGGCGATGATGGCGCCGCTGTCGAAAGGTTTGGTGAGGAAACAGATGGCGCCGGCGCGCTGTGCGCGCCTGCGCAGCGCCTCCTGCGGGAAGGCGGTCATGATGATGAAAGGGGGGCAGCCGCCGCGCGCGGCGAGCAGCTCCTGCAGCTCGATGCCGCTCATGCCGGGCATCTGCACGTCGCTCACCACGCAGCCGGCGTTGCAGGTATGGCAGGCCTCCAGGTATTCTTCGGCGGAGGCGAACAGGCGCACCGTCCAGCCCAGCGAACGCACCAGCGCGCCGAGCCCGAGGCGGACCGATTCGTCGTCGTCGATAATGGCAACCAGCTGATTCTGTAACACTTGCGACTCCCGTGAGCGGCGCATGCCGCGACAATATGGAGCCAGCATAGCCTCCCGCCGCGCGGCGGGAAATCATACAAGGGTATAGGCCTTCAGGAAGCGGCGGTCACGCCGAGCGCTTCGGCCATGCGCACCAGGTCGGCGAAGGTGCGGGCTTGCATTTTCTTCATCGCGTTGCCGCGGTGGATTTTCACCGTGATCTCGCTGGTCCCCACTTCGCCCGCGATCTGCTTGTTCATCAGGCCGCGCGCCGCCAGCGCCATGATCTCGCGCTCGCGCGGCGTCAGGGTGGCGTAGCGGCGCTGCAGCGCGGCGCCCGCTTCGTCCTGCGAGCGGCGCTTGCGGTCGGTCTCCAGCGCCGCCGTCACGGCATCCAGCAGGTCCTGCTCGCGGAAAGGCTTGGCCAGGAAGTCCACCGCGCCCGCCTTCATGGCGCGCACCGACATCGGGATATCGCCATGCCCGGTCATGAAGACGATGGGCAGGGTGGTGCCCTGGCGGTTCAGCTCCGCCTGGAAGTCGAGGCCGCTGCTCCCGCGCAGGCGCACGTCCAGCAGCAGGCAGCTGGCGCAGCCGGCACGGGGATGGGCCAGGAAGGCCGGCACGGAATCGAAGGCTTCGGCCTGCAGGCCGATGGAGCGCAGCAGGGAATGCAGGGCCGAGCGCAGCGCCTCGTCGTCGTCGACGATATAGACCATGGCGTCCGGCGCGTTCATGCCGCCTCCGCCGCGTGCAGCGGGAAGCTGCATTGCAGGCAGGCGCCGCGGCCCTCCTTCGGCACCGCGGCAATGCGGCCGCCGTGGCTCTCCACGATCGAGCGGCAGATGGCGAGCCCCATGCCCATGCCGTCGGCGCGGGTGCTGAAGAAGGCATCGAACAGCTTGCCGCTGTGCTCGGGCGCGATGCCCGGACCGCTGTCGCTGACGGCCAGGTGCACGGCGCCGTCCTGCACGAAGGTGCGCAGGCCAAGCTCGCCGCCGCCCTGGGCGTCCATCGCCTGCATGCCGTTCATCAGCAGGTTGATCACCACCTGCTGCAGCTGCACGCTGTCGCCTTCCACCTGCGGCAGCTGCGGCGCGAGGCCGAGCTGCAGGCGCACGCGGTGCGCGGCCAGCTCACGCTGCACCAGCGCCGCGCTGGCCTTTGCAATATCGTTCAGGTCCAGCGCCTGCTGCTGTGGATCGCTCTTGCGCGCGAGCGCGCGGATGCGCTTGATCACATCGCTGGCGCGTTCGGTGTCGGACAGCACGCGGCCAATGGCGGCGCGCACTTCCTCCAGTTCCGGCTGCGGGCGGTTCAGCCAGCGCAGGGCCGCCGCGCCATTCGCCGAAATGGCGGCCAATGGCTGGTTCACTTCATGGGCAATGGAGGCGGCCAGCTCGCCCAGCGTCGTCACACGGCTGGCATGGGCCAGCTGCAGGCGCGATTCGCGCAGCGACTCTTCCTTTTGCCAGAGGCGCTCGTTGGCGCGGTGGCCGGCATAGGCCAGGTAGCCGGTGATGCCGATGGCCGACAGGCTCACCAGGCAGCGCCCGGCCGAAGCATCCGCCAGGTCGCCCCAGCTGGACAGGAGATAAGCCGCCACCGTCAGCACCACGCACAGCGCCGTGATGCGCAGCAGGTAGCGCGGCCAGGCATGGACAGACGCCAGCACCACCACGACGTAGAGCACGGCGATGGCGATGTCCAGCATGGTAAACGCGTCGATCATGAAGATCGCCAGCGTCAGCAGCCCGATCACGGGCTTGAGCAAGGGGGGAGGCGGTGTGCGGTTCATGGTGACTGTTGAGTATAAAGCAGGCTTCCGGCTTGTGCAGCGGGCCGGACCGAAACCTAAACCAAGGTATAGGTTTCTATACGCAGATGCCATGGCGCGGCGTTGCGCGCAGGCCTAATCTTTGTTGCATGCCGCATGGGGCGGGACAACAAGGAGATCGCAATGAACTGGTTTCAGAATCTGAGGATTGCCCACAAACTGGGTTTGGCCATCGTGCTGGTGCTGTCGCTGACTGCGGTGCTCGGCGCATTCTCGATTGCGCAGCTGCGGGTGCTCAACCAGGCGACGTATGAAGTGAACAATGTGTGGTCGCCGGCCATCCGCACCATCCTCGAAATCAAGGCAGGGCTGATCCGCTACCGCACCTATGAGCTGCAGCATGTGCTGTCGAACCAGGAGGCCGACTTCGACGGCTATGCCGCCAAGATGGACGACAAGATGGCCGAGCTGCGCCTGCTGATGGCGCGCTACAGCCAGATCGAGGCCGGCCCCGAAGCGCGCCGCACCTTCGCCCAGCTGGAAACTTCGCTGCGCAATTACGACACGGCTGCCCATGCGGCGGCCGCCATCTCCCGTAGCGGCGACCTCGATGGCGCCCGCCAGGCAGTGCGCGGCGAATCGCGCAAATACAATTTCGAGAGCGCCGATCTGGTGACGAAGCTGGTGGACATCGACCTGGCCGGCGGCGCAGCCGCCCAGGCCCGTGCCGAACAGGCCTACCTGCATGCCCGCCACCTGATTATCGGCCTGCTGGCCGCGGCGCTGGTGCTGGGCGGCCTGCTGGCCTGGCGCATCGCCCGCATGATCGCTTCGCCCCTGCGTGCCGCCGTGCTGGTGGCCGAGCGGGTGGCCGATGGCGACCTCAGTACGCAAATCGGCGCCGTCACGCGTGACGAGACGGGCCGCCTGCTTGGAGCGCTGCGCGCCATGAACGAGCGCCTGCAGTCGGCGGTCGGCAATGTGCGGCGCGGTGCGGATACCGTCGCCAGCGCCGCCATCGAGCTGGCCAGCGGCAACGACGACCTGGCCTCGCGCACCAGCCAGCAGGCTGCGGCGCTGGAGGAAACGGCGGCGGCCATGGAAGAACTGACCGTGTCGGTGCGCCAGAACGCCGAACATGCGCAGCAGGCCAGCGCGCTGGCAGCATCGGCGGCCAGCGTCGCCGTCGATGGCGGCGTGGCGGTCAACGACATTGTGGAGACCATGCAGCGCATCACCGAGGCCTCGAAGCGCATGACGGAAATCGTCAGCGTGATCGACGGCATCGCCTTCCAGACCAACCTGCTGGCCCTGAACGCCGCGGTGGAGGCGGCGCGCGCCGGCGAACAGGGACGCGGCTTCGCCGTGGTGGCGAACGAAGTGCGCCAGCTGGCGCAGCGCAGCGCCGGGTCGGCCAAGGAGATCCGCGGCCTGATCGACGATTCCCTGGCCAAGGTGGACGAGGGCGTGCGCCGCGTCAGCCATGCCGGCAGCACCATCGACGGCGCCATCGCCAGCGTAAAGCGCGTGGCCGCCATCGTGGATGAGATCAGCGGCGCCAGCCGCGAGCAGAGCCAGGGCATCGAACAGGTGAACGTGGCCATTGCAGAGCTGGGCACGGTAACGCAGCAGAACGCCGCCCTGGTCGAACAGTCGGCTGTCGCCACCAATGCGCTGAAAGAGCAGGCCTCGTTGCTGGCGCGCGCCATCGGCGTATTCCGCCTGGCGCCCGAGGCCCAGGGGGAGCTGCGCCTGGTGCGGCCCGCGCGCCCGGCTTATCTGGCCGGCGTGGTATAGGAAAACGGCACAGGGGGCGCGGACAGGGTAAACTACGCACTTTCTGTCGCATTGGGCGATTCGAACAATAATTTCAGCGAGTGCCGCCATGTCTGCAACAGCTCCATCCCCCGTTACCCTGTTTACCGATCTATCCCTCAGCGCGCCGCTGATCAAATCCCTGAAGGAAGTGGGCTATGAAGTCCCTTCCCCGATCCAGGCCGCCACCATCCCCCACCTGCTGCAGAACCGCGACGTGCTGGGCCAGGCCCAGACCGGCACCGGCAAGACGGCCGCCTTCGCGCTGCCCATCCTGTCGCGCATCGACACCAAACTGAGCGCGCCGCAGGCGCTGGTGCTGGCGCCCACGCGCGAGCTGGCGATCCAGGTGGCCGAGGCCTTCCAGCGCTACGCCGCCTATATTCCGGGCTTCCATGTGCTGCCGGTGTACGGCGGCCAGAGCTACGGCCCGCAGCTGTCGGCGCTGCGCCGCGGCGTGCACGTGGTGGTGGGCACGCCGGGCCGTATCATCGACCATATCGAAAAGGGCTCGCTGGACCTCAGCAAGCTGAAGACGCTGGTGCTGGACGAGGCGGATGAAATGCTGCGCATGGGCTTCATCGACGATGTGGAGCGCATCCTGCAGGAGACGCCGGAAACGCGCCAGACCGCGCTGTTCTCGGCCACCATGCCAAGCCAGATCAAGCGCATCGCCACCACCTACCTGCGCAATCCGGCCGAAGTGACGGTGGCGGCCAAGACCGGCACCGCCGAGAATATCCGCCAGCGCTACTGGCTGGTGAGCGGCATGCACAAGCTGGATGCGCTGACCCGCATCCTGGAGGCGGAGAACTTCGACGGCATGATCATCTTCTCGCGCACCAAGCTTGGCACCGAGGAGCTGACGGAGCGCCTGCAGGCGCGCGGCTTCTCCGCGGCCGCCATCAACGGCGACATGCAGCAGGCGGCGCGCGAGCGCACCATCGGCCAGCTGCGCGAAGGGAAGATCGACATCCTGGTGGCCACCGACGTGGCGGCGCGCGGCCTGGATGTGGAGCGCATCAGCCACGTGGTCAACTACGACGTGCCGTATGACGCGGAAAGCTACACCCACCGCATCGGCCGCACCGGCCGTGCGGGCCGCAGCGGCGAGGCGATCCTGTTCATCACGCCGCGCGAGCGCAACCTGCTGAAATCCATCGAGCGCGCCACGCGCCAGCCGATCAGCCCGATGGAGCTGCCGAGCATCAAGGCCGTCAACGACGTGCGCATTGCGAAGTTCAAGGACCAGATCAGCGAAACGCTGGCCGAGGGCGGCCTGGAGCATTTCCGGTCGCTGATCGAGGACTTCGAACGCGAACAGAATATTCCCGCTATCGAGATTGCCGCTGCGCTCGCCAAGATCGCGCGTGGCGACGTGCCCCTGCTGCTGGACAAGAGCCGCGAGAAAGGCTGGCATGAAGACGGCAAGGCGCCGGCCCGTGCCGAGCGCCCGGAGCGTGCAGAGCGTCCGGAGCGCGCCGAACGCAGCTTCCCGAAAAAGGAGCGCGTGCCGCGCGAATCCGAGCCGGGCATGCAGACCTACCGCATCGAGGTCGGCTACCAGCACGGCGTGAAGCCGGGCAATATCGTCGGCGCCATCGCCAACGAAGGCGGCATCGATTCCAAATATATCGGCCGCATCGAGATCTTCGACGACTTCACCGTGCTCGATATGCCGGACGACCTGAGCCCCGATACCCTGTCCACGCTGTCCGGCGTGCGCGTGGCGGGCCAGTTCCTGCGCATCAGCCGTGACGGCGAAGCGCCTGCTGCAGCGCCGGCGCCGAAGAAGAGCAAGCCGCGCACGCTGGACGCGCTCGTCGCCGAAGCGGCGGTAGCGGAGGAAGAGCCCGCGCCGAAGAAGAAAAAGGAAAAAGCGCCGAAGGGCGAGATGCGCATCCGCGCCTACCGCGTGGAAGTGGGCAGCAGGCACGCGGCCACGCCATCGAACCTGGTGGGCGCCATCGCCAACGAAAGCGGGCTGGAAGCGCGCTACATCGGCCGTATCGAGATCTTCGACGACCACTCGATGCTGGAGATGCCCGACGGGATGCCCGACGAGATCTTCAAGCACCTCGGCAAGGTATGGGTGGGCGGCCAGCAGCTGAAGATCAGCCTTGCCGACAGCATGCCGCCGGAATCGGCCAAGCACACCCCGCCGAAGAAGTCCGTGCCGGGCAAGGGCAAGAAGAAGTAAGCGCCTGCGCACGGCTGCGGTGCGGGCGCCGCCCTTCGCCGCACCAGAATAAGGCCCGGAGCCTGCCGCGGCCCGGGCCGTTCCCCCTGCGCCCCGGCGCAGCATTGCCTGGTCTGGTATTTGCATAGACATCTGCATTTAGTCCTCTGAGGGCGGCAGATGCTATCGCGAAACGACTTGATCGAGCTGGCGGTGCCGCGGCGCCGCGTCCTGCGTATCCTGTGGATCGACCCGGCCCGCACGGTGGCGTATGCATTCGATGTCCACGCGCGCTCCAGCGATGCGGAGCTGCTATCCCTGGCCAGCCTGCAGGCTGACCTTGACGAGGGCCGGGCGCACAGGCTGGAGGAAGATCCCTTCACCGTGCTGGTGAACCAGGACCTGCTGCCGCCCAAACACCTGCAGCTGCGTGACCGGGCCTGGTCCATCATCCGCGACCTGGCCTGCATGGAGCCTGCCATCTACCAGCCGCGCAAGCGCGGCCCGCTCATTGCCGATTACGCCGGGCGCCACGGGTTCTCGCATCCCACGCTCTACCGCTACCTGCGCCGCTACTGGCAGCGCGGCATGACGCCGAATGCGCTGCTGCCCGACTACGCCAATTCCGGTGCACGCGGCAAAACCCGCCGCTCCTCGGAGGGAGTGAAGCGCGGACGGCCACGCAAGCACGGCGCCGCGCCAGGTGTAAACGTCGGCGACGGCATGCGCCGCATCTTCCGAGTGGCCGCTGCCAGCTATTCCGCGGCGCAGGGCCGTTTCTCGCGACGCGCGGTATATGAGGCCATGGTCCGCGACTTCTTCAGCCGGCCCAGCGTCGACCACGAGACGCGGCGTATACGGCGCGAAGCGGGAGCGGATGCGGTGCCGACCTTCGGCCAGTTCAGCTATTGGCTGACGCAGGACGGCGTGCCTGGGCAGCCGGGCCGGCCTGCACCCTTGCCCGCGGAGTGGCATGTGCCGCAGCCCGGCCGGCCCGGCGCCGTGTTCCAGCTCGACGCGGTGCGGGCCGACGTGCAGCTGGTATCGGCCGACGACCGCAGCCGGCTGGCGGGCATGCCGCTGCTATATGTGGTGTCCGATGTCTTCAGCGGCCTCGTGGCCGGCATCCACGTCAGCCTGGAGGCGCCGCACTGGCGGCAGGGCATGATGGCGCTGGTCCACTGTGCTGCCGACAAGGCCCGCTACTGCCAGCGATTCGGCCGCAGCATCCATGCCGGCGAATGGCCTTCACGCCAGCTGCCGGAGATGCTGCGTATCGATCCGCTGCTGGCCGGGGAAGCGCAGACCGATGTGCTGTTCAATAACTTCGGCGTGCGCTGTACGGCGGGTACCGCGCAGTCCGCATGGTGGCGCGAGGATCTCGGCAAGCGCTTTCCGCTGCTCGATGCCGCCGCACCGGTCCGCGCCCCGGATGACATCTCCGGCGCCATGGACGCCGCCATCGACATCGTGCAGTTCACCCGTGCCGTGATCGACAGTATCCTCGAGTACAACCTGCGGCAGCAAGGCCCGGGGGCGCTGGCGCCGCTGCAGCTGTGGGAATGGGGGCTGCGCCAGCGTGGCGGAGCCCTGCGCCAGTATCCGGAAGAGACGGTGCGCTGCTGCCTGCTGCCGACAGAGGAAGCCATGGTCACGCCGGATGGCATCTGCCTGCACGGCCTGTATTACAGCTGTGCGCATGCGCTGGCGGAACGCTGGTTCGAGCGTGCGCGCCAGCGGCGCTGGCCGGTGCGCGTGGCGTATGACGCATCCGACCGCTCCCTCATCTACCTTCTGGACCCGGTAGCGCCGATGCGCTTTCATGTCTGCCATCTCGCTGCGGACGCAACGCGGAGCGCGGCGCATGCGCCGGGGATGCACGCCAGCTTCTGATGCGCATCTCGATGGTGCGCCGCACCACAAAGGCCACGGCAGCTTTCTTTGCTGCTGGGGAATAACAAAGTATGTTCGCGGAAGGCCTTATGCCTGCTGGCGCGCTTCGATGCGGGAGCCTGCCGAAACAAGTTTATTCGATGCGCCGAATAGAGTGTTTTCGGCTGCTGCGTGGCACAGCGATTGCTTTGATCACTTCATCCAGCCAAGTGGAGGAAGCAGATGCAAAGTTCAGGTGCAATCACGCGGCGCGAGTTTCTCTATCGCGCCGCTGCTGTGGGAGGAACCGGCCTCCTGTTCAATACGATGGATGCATGGGGCATGGGCATCGCATCGCGCATGGCGGGACCGCCGGTGCTGAGCGGCAACGGCAAGGGAAAGTCCGTCCTTATCCTCGGCGCCGGCCTGGCCGGCATGACGGCGGCCTATGAGCTGGGGAAGCTCGGCTACCGTGTGCAGGTGCTGGAGGCGCGCGGTTTCGCCGGCGGCCGCTGCCAGACCGCACGCAAGGGCTTCACGCTGGCGGAGCTGGGCGGCGAGCCGCAGCGCTGCGAGTTCGACGACGGGCATTACATCAACCACGGGCCCTGGCGCATTCCGCTGCACCATCAGTCGACGCTGCACTACACGCGCAGCTTTGGTGTTCCACTCGAGGTGATGGTCAACGATAACGACCACTCCATCGTCTACCTGGAGAACGGCGGCCCGCTGTCGCGCCAGCGCCTGCGCCCGGCACAGATCAAGGCCGATATGCGTGGCCACGTTGCCGAGCTGTTGGCCAAGTCGGTGCAGGACCACACGCTGGACAAAAAGCTCAATGCCGAAGACCAGCGCCTGCTGCTGGACTACCTGGTGCATGAAGGCCAGCTCGATAACGATGATCTGCGCTACAAGGGCCGCAGTGGCCGCGGCTTCGCTGTCAATCCCGGCGCGGGCATGAATCCCGGCCCCGGCACGGCGTCCGATCCGCTGGGCTTCAGGGAACTGCTGGCCTCCCACGTCAGCAATGTGTACAGCGCGGTGCAGGACTTCCCGATGCAGAACACCATGTTCCAGCCGGTGGGCGGCATGGATGCGATTGCAAAGGCTTTCGAAAAGCGTGTCGGGCGCTTCATCCGCTACAAGGCGGAAGTGCAGACCATCCGCCACGGCGAGAAGAACGTCACGGTGACATACAAAGACACCGGAACCGGCAAGCTGCAATCGCTCAGTGCGGATTACTGCCTGTGCACCATTCCGCTTTCCGTGCTGCGCATGATCGACACCGATTTCTCCGACAAGTTCAAGGCCGCCGTGAAGGCGGTCGCCTATGCGCCGGTCGGCAAGATCGGCCTGCAGATGAAGCGCCGCTTCTGGGAAGAGGACGACCATATCTACGGCGGCCACGTGTTCACGGACCTCAAGGGCATCAACACCATTTCCCTGCCGTCTTCGCAATGGCAGAAGCAGAAGGGGGTGCTGCTCGGCTACTACAACTACCAAAGCGCAGCCATCGAGGTGAGCGCGATGACGCCCGCCGAACGCGCCGAATTCGCACTGGCCGCAGGCGAAAAGATATTCCCTGCCTACCGCGCCTCCTTCGAGAAGTCCTTCTCCGTGGCATGGCACCGCGTGCAGTACAACCTGGGCGGCTGGGCCGAATGGAGCGAGGAGTCGCGCAAGAGCGCCTACCCGGTGCTGCTGGAAGGTGAGGGCCGGGTGCTGCTCGCCGGCGAGCACCTGAGCTATCTCACCGGCTGGCAGGCCGGCGCCATCGAATCGGCCTGGCAACAGCTGGCCCGCATCCATGAAAGGGCCAGTGCATGAAGTCCAACATCATTTTTCTCGCCTTGCTGGCATTCGCCGTGCCCTATGCCGCACAGGCCGCGGACGGCAAGGCCCTGTTCGCGAAGAACTGCGCCGCCTGCCACCAGGCCAAAGGCCAGGGCATCGCGGGCGCATTCCCCGCGCTGGCCGGCAGCGCCTTCGTGCAGGGCGCGCCCGACGAGGTATCGGCAGTGCTGCTGAAAGGGCGGGGCGGCATGCCCGATTTCAGCAGCGCCATGAACGATGAAGAAATCGCCGCGGTGCTGAGCTTCGTGCGCAGCAGCTGGGGCAACAAGGCGGACGGCATCGAGGAAGCGCAGGTGGCGGCCTTGCGCGCCACGCTGCAGGTGCCGAAGTTCGCCGGCGGCCGCATGTCCAACAAACATTGATGAAAGTGAGAGACCGCATGAAACCACGCTTCACCACCGCAGCTTTCCTGTCCCTGTCCCTGCTTGCCGCGTCCGCACAGGCGCAGGGCATCGTCCGCCACAAGATTCCCGGCTCCGACTTCCCGATCGCGCAGGCTGTGACGCTGCCACCGGGTTCCACCATCCACTTCATCAGCGGCCAGGTGCCGCCGGTGGTGGACAAGGCCGCCGCTCCGGAATCCATCGCCGCCTACGGCGACACGAAGACGCAGACGGTCGGCGTGCTGAAGAAGATCGAAGAAATCCTGAAGTCCATGAACCTGGCCATGGGCGATGTCGTGAAGATGCAGGTCTTCCTGGTAGGCGACCCCGCGAAAAACGGGAAGGCCGATATCAAGGGCTTCATGGAGGGCTATACCCAGTTCTTCGGCGGAGCGCAGCCGAACCTTCCTGCGCGCGCCGTGATGCAGGTGGCGGCGCTGAATGTGCCGGGCTGGCTGGTCGAGATCGAAGTTGTCGCTGCAAAAAAATAAGTCGCCGTACCGATTCGTTTCACTCATAAAAAAGGAAATATCCATGCACAAGGGAATCATCAAAACGGGCGCCGCCGCCATGGTCCTGCATTCGGGCCTGGCACTTGCAAATCCTGAACCGGTGGAACCGGCCGATCCGCAATCCGAGAATGTGGCGGGCGCCGCACCGGTTTCGGTGGGGGCCGTGATTGTCACCGGCACCCGCGCCAGCGGCCTGAAAGCGGAAAACAGCGCATCGCCGATCCAGGTTCTGGACGCAGCATCCCTGCTGCGCACCGGCCAGCCCGACCTGGTGCAGGCGCTGGCGCAGAACCTGCCGTCGTTCACGGCGCAGGCCTTCGGCGGCGATACGGCCAACCTCACGCTGTCGGCGCGCCTGCGCGGCCTCAGCCCGAACAACACCCTTGTGCTGGTGAACGGCAAGCGCCGCCACGGAACCTCCAACCTCGCCGTGCTGGGCGGACCATACCAGGGCGGTGCGGCGGCCGACCTGAACTTCATTCCGGTGGCGGCCATCGACCATATCGAGGTGCTGCAGGACGGCGCCGCGGCCCAATACGGCACCGATGCGATTGCGGGCGTGGTCAACATCATCCTGAAATCGAACAACAAGGGCGTGAGCGGCAATGTGAACGGCGGCGGCTACGTGGATGGCGGCGGCCGTACCGGCGACGGCACGGCCAATATCGGCTTCACGCCGATGGAGAACGCCTTCATCAGCCTGACGGCCGAAACCAAGTACCACGGCTACAGCGACCGCGGCGGCATCGACCCGCGCGTGCTGGACCCGAACAACATCAAGAACATGCCGCTGCTGCAGGCGCCCGGCTATCCGCACCTGAACAAGATCGCGGGCGATGCGCAATACCACCTGCATACGCTGGCGCTGAATGCCGGCTACGACATCGACGACGACACATCGCTCTATGCCTTCGCCACCTGGGGCAAGAAGCAGGCGCGCGCGCACGAGAACTACCGGATGCCGAACCGCCTGCCTGCCGTCTATCCGCTGGGCTTCGACCCCAAGGAGACGATGAAGGAGACCGACTACGCCTTCACTGCGGGCGCGAAGGGCAAGCTGGGCGCTGGCTGGCACTGGGAGCTGAGCACCACCTATGGCCGCGACAAGGCGGAAATCGGCGTGGAAGATACCGGCAACGTCTCGCTCTACAAGGACAAGGGCTTTACCCCGACCGTGTTCCATGCCGGCGACTTCATCGCCACCCAGTGGACCAACAACTTCGACATCAGCCGCGAGTTCGACATGGGCTGGGCCAAGCCATCCACCTTCGCCATGGGCCTGGAGCATCGCAAGGATGAATACGAGATCCGCGCCGGCGATGAATATTCGCGCTACAAGGAAGGCTCGCAGTCCTACCCCGGCTTCTCGCTCACCGACGCGGGCAAGCATGACCGCAACAACAAGGCCATCTACCTCAACTTCATCAGTTTCCCGCTCAAGGGCTGGACGGTGGACCTGGCGGGCCGCTACGAGGACTTCAGCGACTTCGGCAAGGCGAAAGTGGGCAAGCTTACGTCGCGCTACGACTTCAGCGACGCCTTTGCGCTGCGCGGCACCTTCAGCAATGGCTTCCGTGCGCCGACGCTGGCGGAGCAGTACTACTCGGCCACCAACGTATCGCCGACCAGCGCCTTCGTGCAGCTGGCGCCGAACTCGCAGGGCGCGAAGCTGGTGGGCATCGATGGACTGAAACCCGAAGCCTCCACCAACCTGAGTGCGGGTATCGTGATCAACCCGGCGCGCAATGTTTCGCTGACGGTCGATGCCTACCAGATCAAGATCCGCGACCGTATCGTCGGTTCCGGCGCCTTGTATGGATCCGGCGGCGCGGTGAACTCGCCGGCCGTGGTGGCGGCGATCCTGGCCAACGGCAATGTGCTCGACCCGACCGTCAGCGATACCGGCATCAACATCTTCTCGAATGCGGTGAACACCCGTTCGCGCGGCCTGGAAGTTGTGGCCACCCTGAACAGCAATTACGGCGACATGGGCCGCGTGGACTGGAGCGCCGCCGCCAACTGGAACCAGGTTCGCGTGACGAAGGTGAACCAGGCTCCGGCCCAGCTGCTGCCACAGAACCTGCTGGACCGCACGGCGATCTCCAACCTGGAAACCGCATCGCCGCGCACCCGCGTCAACCTGGGCGCGCTGTGGAAGGTGGGGAACTGGACGCTCAACCTGCGCGAGGCGCTGTACGGCAAGTCCTATAACTGGGAATCGCCGGACGGCGGCACTTACTACAAGAACGAAATCGGCAATACCGCGATTACCGATCTTGAAGTGGCTTACCGCTACAACAGCAACTGGACCCTCACCGTGGGCGCCAACAACCTGTTCAACAAGTACCCGGACGGCGTGAACGCCGAGCTGCTGTCGGTCTACCGCGCCAACCTGGACAACAGCGCGGTGACGGTGCTGCCGACCTTCTCGCCCTTCGGCATCAACGGCGGCTACTACTACGCGCGCGCCAGCTTCAAGTTTTAAGCGTGCATGACAGGCGGGGCAAGGCGCGGTATGCTGCGCCTTGCCCCGTTTTTCGTTCAGAGGATCGCATGCTCAGGATCATCCGCCATTCGCTGTGCGCCGCCGCCGTTGCCGGCAGCGCCGCCGCGGCCGCCGCGCCCATGTCGCTGCAGGACTACCTGGCGCTGAACGGCCGCGCGCCGGACAAGCACATTGCCTACGGCGCAGCGCCATCCCAGTTCGTGGAGCTGTTCCGGCCCGCCGGCAAGGGCCCGTTCCCGGTGGTGGTGCTGATTCATGGCGGCTGCTGGACCGTGCAGTTCGGCGGCATTACGCAGATGCGCAATATGGCGAGCAGCCTGGCGGCGCAGGGCATCGCGGTGTGGAATGTGGAATACCGCCGCTACGACGAACCGGGCGGCGGCTACCCCGGCATGTACCAGGACGTGGCGGCTGCGGTGGACCGCCTGAAGCAGGAAGCGGCCGCCAGCCAGCTCGATCTTACCCGCGTGGTGGCGGTCGGCCATTCGGCAGGCGGGCACCTGGCGCAGTGGGCCGCGTCGCGCCACAGGCTGCCCTCTTGGAGCCCGGCCTGGGTGAAGGACCCGCTGGCCATTCCGCAGGTGATCAGCCTGGGCGGCCTGGCCGACCTGCGCCTGCAGGCGGCGCTGATCAAGAGCAGCTGCGAGCGCGATACCGAACAGCTGGCGGGCAAACCCAGCGCGGCGCGTCCCGATGTGTTCCTCGACACCTCGCCCGCCGAAATGCTGCCCGCGAAAATCCATACGGTGCTGGTCCACGGCGAGCATGACACCGTATCGCCCATCTCGACCGGCGAAGCCTACGCCCGGCGCGCCCGCGCTGCGGGCGACACCGCCAGCGTGGTGCTGCTGCCGGGCGGCAGCCACTACGACGAAGTGGCCGCGACCTCGCCTTCGTGGAAAATCGTCTCCGCCGAAATCCGCAAAGCACTCGGCCTCTAGGCGCCCGGCGCGGGGTATTTGACTGCGTTCAGGGCCATCTTCTCCAGTGCGGCGGCACGCAAGTCCACGCCGCTGCGGTCGGCCAGCTGCACCAGGTAGAGCAGCACGTCCGCCAGCTCGTGGCGGATGCCTTCGCGCGCCTTGTCATCCAGTTCTTGCGGCGCTCCCGTCTTCAGCCACTGGAAGTGTTCGGCCAGCTCCGCCACTTCAACCGACAGCGCCATCGCCAGGTTCTTGGGCGTGTGGTACTGCTCCCAGTCGCGTGCATCGGCAAAGGCGCGGGTGCGCTCGCGCAGCAGTGTCAGCGTGTCCGCTGGCAGGCCGTCGCCGGCCGTGTCGAGGGGATTTTTCATGTGAAATAAAAAGACAAATTGTGACAATCTTCGATGCTATCATTCCTGCGCCGCCCAATCGGGGCCGACTGGGGGCAATAAAAAACATAAGGACGACGATGAAATCATTGGTACCCCGCGCGCTCGCGCTGACGATTGCTTCCCTCTTCATTGCTGCGCCGGCCGTGCAGGCCGCCAGCGCTCCCCGTGTTGACAAACCCTGGCTGTCGCAAGCCGACGCGGAAGCCCGTTCGGCGCGCGTATCGAACGTGACTTACACGCTGGCCTTCCGCCTCACCGGCGAGGAAAGCTTCAGCGGCAGCACCACCATGCAGTTCGACCTGAAGGACGCTTCCGAGCCGCTGACGATCGACCTGAACAAGGCTGAACTGGGTGAAGTCACCGCCAACGGCAAGGCCGTCAAGCCAGCGTATAACCAGACCTTCCTGACCATTGCGGCGGAAGACCTGAAGCAGGGCCGCAACCAGATCGTCATCAACTACACGCGCAAGCACAGCACCAATGGCGAAGGCCTGCACCGCATGGTGGACCCGGTGGACAAACGCGTCTACACCTATTCCCACTTCGAACCTGCCGCGGCGCAGCAGATGTTCCCCAGCTTCGACCAGCCGGACCTGAAAGCCACCTACCAGCTCAACGTGACCGTGCCCGCCGACTGGACCGTGGTGTCCACCACGCGCGAAAGTTCGGTCAAGGACGTGGAAGGCGGCAAGCTGTGGACCTTCCCGGTCTCGAAGAAGCTGAGCACCTATAACTTCTCCATGCACGCCGGCCCGTACAAGGTATGGGAAGACAAGAGCGCCAAGTACCCGATGCGCCTGTTTGCGCGCCAGTCGGTGGCGGCGCAGGTGGAACCGGAGGAATGGTTCACCTTCACGAAGCAGGGCCTGGCCTGGTTCGACGACTACTTCGGCATTCCCTACCAGTACGAGAAATACGACCAGCTGCTGGTGCCGGACTTCCTGTACGGCGCCATGGAGAACGCGGGCGCCGTGACCTTCGCCGAACACGGCTTCCTGCACAAGGACAAAATGAACACGGCGCAGCGCCACAGCCTGGCAAGCGTGATCATGCACGAGATGGCGCACCAGTGGTTCGGCGACCTGGTGACGATGAAATGGTGGAACGGCCTGTGGCTGAACGAGAGCTTCGCCTCCTTCATGGGCACCCTGGCGACCGCCGAGGCGACCGAATTCAAGAACGCCTGGCAGTACTTCTACACGCAAGGCAAAACGGCCGCCTATGTGCTGGACCAGCAGGTCGTGACCCACCCGATCGAGGTGCCGGTGCCGACCACGGCCAACGCCTTCGACAATATCGACGCCATCACCTACTCGAAAGGCGCGTCCACGCTCAAGCAGCTGCGCCACCTGCTGGGCGAGGAAGTGTTCCGCAAGGGCGTGCACAACTACCTGGTGAAATACAGCTGGCAGAACGCGAAGCTGGATGACTTCATCGGCAGCCTGGGCGAAGCGGCGGGCCGTGACCTCGGCCAATGGACCCAGGACTGGCTGTACCAGCCGGGCGTAAACACCATTGCCGCGGACTTCAGCTGCAAGGGCGGCAAGGTAAGCAGCTTCCGCCTGAAGCAGACTGCCGGCGCCCAGTACCCTGTGCTGCGCGAGCAGCGCGTGCAGCTTGGCCTGTTCAGCGACGCCGGCAAGGAACTGAAACTGGAGCGCAAGCTGGCCGTGACCTACAAGGGCGCCTCGACCGAGGTGCCGGAACTGAAAGGCGCGGCCTGCCCGGCGCTGGTGTACCCGAACTATGAAGACTGGGGCTTCGTCAAGGCAGGCCTGGACAAGCGCTCCTTCGCCACCGCGCGCAGCAGCGTGAGCAAGGTCACCGACCCGATGCTGCGCACCATGCTGTGGCAAAGCATGTGGGACAGCGTGCGGGATGGCCAGCTGCCGCTGAACGAATTCCTGCAGACGGCGCTGAACAACCTGCCGGCGGAGCAGGACTATGCGCTGCTGGGCTCCGTGCTGGACAAAACCGGCGCCGGCCTGAGCACCCTGGAGAAGATGGCGCCGGATGCTGCCTACTCCCGCCGCACCAACGACGCTTTCGAAAAGATGGCATGGGAGCTGAGCCAGTCCGACAAGGGCGACCAGAACTACAAGCGCCGCTGGCTGAACTCCTATATCGGCCATGCCATGAGCAAACCTGACCTGGACCGCCTGGCCGCCATCCTGGACGGCAAGCAGGAACTGAAAGGCGTGACGCTGAGCCAGGACCTGCGCTGGACCATGCTGCAGGCCCTGAGCCTGCGCAATTACGCCGGCATCGATGCACGCATCGCCGCCGAGCAGGAGCGCGACAAGTCCGACAGCGGCCAGTCCGCCGCGCTGGAAGCCACCGTGCTGCGGCCGGATGCCAAGGTGAAGGCGGAGCGCCTGGCGCAGATCCACGATCTGCAGACCAAGCTGCCGTTCTCGCGCGTGCGCACCATGATGGAGAATATCTATCCGATGGCGCAGTCCCGCCTGAACGAGCAGACCGCCGCCGAACGCCTGAAGCAGCTGCCGGCGCTGGACAAGGCCGCAGGCCCGGTCTACATGCGCGCCTATGCTACCTCGATGCTGCCGATGACCTGCACGCCTGAGAACGTGGCGCGCCTGAAGGCCGCTGCGGACGAGTACAAGGACCTGGCGGCCGGCACCCGCCGCGGCCTGCTGATCGCGCACCAGGAAGACGCGCGCTGCGTCGCCATCCGCAAGGCGATGACGGTGCCGCTGAAGTAAGTGTGCTCAGGCAGATGCCGCCAGGCCATCTGCCTCCAGCATTGCCAGCAAGGCTGGCAGCGGTGCAGGGCGGGCGAACAGATAGCCCTGCATCGCGTCGCAGCGCTGGCTGGCCAGGAAGGCCGACTGCGCTGCGGTCTCCACTCCCTCCGCCACCACGCGCAGGCCGAGGTGCTTCGACATCGCGAGGATGGACTGCACGATGGCGGTGCCGCTCGGGTTTTCCGGCGTGTCCATGATGAAGCTGCGGTCGATCTTCAGCTCATACAGCGGCATCTTCTTCAGGTAGGCCAGGCTCGAATAGCCGGTACCGAAATCATCGATCGAAAAACGCAGGCCCATGGCGGTCAGCTCGTGCATGCGCGCGATGGTCTCGTCCATCTTCTCGACCAGCAGGCCTTCCGTCACTTCCAGGATCAGCAGGTGGGCCGGCGCGCCGGATTCCGCCAGCGCCTGGCGCACCGTATCCACGAAGTCCGGCTGGCGGAACTGGGTCGGGCTGACATTGACGGACAGCGGCATGATGCGCCCGCGCTGCCCCAGTTCCTTCAGCGCCGCGCAGGCCTCGCGCAGGGCCCACAGGCCAAGCCGCACGATCAGTCCCGACTCCTCGGCCAGCGGAATGAAGACGGAAGGCGGCACCATGCTGCCGTCCTGGCGCGGCCAACGCATCAGCAGCTCCGCGCCAATGGCCTTGCCGTGGCAGTCGAACTGCGGCTGGAAGTGCATCTGCAGCGCGCCCTCGTCCATCGCCGCCGCCAGCTCGCTTTCCATGGTCAGGCGCCGTTCCACGTCGGCCTGCATGGCGTCTTCGAAGAAGGCGATGCTGTTGCGGCCCTGCGATTTGGCGCGGTACATGGCGGTATCGGCCTCGCGCAGCAGGTCGTCCGCCGTCTGGCCTTCCTTCGGCAGCAGGGAGAGTCCGATGCTGGCCGAGGAGCTGTAGGAATGGCCGTCGATTTCGATTTCCTCGGCCAGCGCGGAACGCACCGTTTCGGCCACCCGCAGGGCGGTGCTGATGGCGCCGTCGGCGTTGGTGCCCACGTGCGCAAGCAGCACCACGAATTCGTCGCCGCCGATGCGGGCCACGGTATCGCTCTTGCGCACCAGCTGCAGCAGACGCGCGGCGGTGTTTTTCAGCACGGCGTCGCCGGTGGCATGGCCGCGCGCGTCGTTGATGACCTTGAAGCGGTCCAGGTCGATAAACAGCACGGCGCTCAGGGTCTGGCTGCGCGCGGAGCTGGCCAGCAGGGCGCTGATGCGGTCCAGCAGCAGGCGGCGGTTCGGCAGGCCGGTGAGCGGATCGTAGAAGGCCAGCTGGTGGATGTCCTGCGCCGAGCGGTCGCGTTCCTGGATGGTGGTGAGCAGTTCCATGTTCAGCATCTGCAGCGCATTGCGGCTGTTCTCCAGCGACTCGGCGCTGTTGGCCAGTTCTTCCAGCGAGCGTTCAAGATGCCGCAGCAGCACCGCACAGGACAGTGTGATCACCGAAGTAATGAAGAGGAAGTTCAGGGCCAGGATGGCGCCCTTCAGGAGCCCTGCCTGCGGCAGGCCGACCAGCTCCACGCCGGGCGAGGGCAGGTAGCCGAGCGCCAGCACCGCCACGGTGGCCCCCAGCAGCGCCACCAGTGCGGGACGCAGGCCCATGAGCAGCGCCGTCAGCACCGGCACGGCCATCAGGTAGATCTGGCTGACCGGCCCGACCTTGGCCAGCAGGCCCACGCCGACCATGAAGGCGGCGGCGAGAAAATGCGTTGAGCGCGTTGTGTGGCTCAGGTGCTTCATGCGCCAGATGGCGGTGATCCAGACCATGGCCACCGAATCGATGACGGCGACGGACCACAGGCCTTCGCCGATGGCGAGCAGGATGCTTGGGATGGCGGTCAGGCCGCCGAGCGTGACGACCACGAGCAGGATGCGCGCCAGGATCTGCGCACGCCAATGAGCGAGATGGTCTCGCGCTTCCATTGCAAGCTCCCCGAACAGATGGTTGATGTTACTGTTCTACCAATAGTACGCGGTATTGCACAGCCTGTCACTGCCGGGGGCGGGGCGCTACAATGCTGCCGGACCAAGGAGCCTGCGATGACTTATGAAGAATACCTGGATGAGGTAACGACCCTCATCACCGAAAAATACGATGTGGCGGACGAGGAGGCGATCCGCATGGTGGTGAAAGCGCAGGACGAAGAGTTCTTCGTACAGCACGACGATGTGGCGTCCATGCGCAATATCGACCAGGCGCACAAGGACGCCAAAACCATCTACCTGGCCAGCAAGGCGGCGGGCAAGCCGCGCAGATAAAGCCGGCCGCGCCGGCGGCGGGGCCGGCCCTTACTGCGCCTTCACCGGCTTGAGCTGGAGCTCCTGCACCTTGGGCTCGCGCTCCGGCGTCAGCGTGAAGAAGACCTCCAGCGTGCCCTGCTCACCCACCAGCTGGAAGCTGGCGCGCAGCTGGTTTATCGCCTTCAGCGGGCCTACGGACGTGATCTTGCCGATCGCCGCCAGCTGCTTGCCCGCATGCTCGGCCCAGTCGGCGCGCGAGCGGTCGAGGAAGAAGTTGCCGGCCACGATGGCATCGGCCGCGGCGTCCCAGTGCTGCAGCATGTGCAGCACCTGCGGCTGGCGTTTCAGCAGGATCGCCGAGGGCATCACGGTGCGCGGCTGCAGTCCGCCCTTGTCCAGTATCAGGTCCATCACCTTGCCGCTGGTGCCGGACAGGGAGGCGTAGCGCACGTTCCCGAAGGCCATGATGGCGATGCCGTAGTCCGGCAGGATGCGGTAATGGCTGCCGAATCCGGGCAGGCCGCCGTTGTGGGTGACGACGGTAACGCCGCGGCTGTCGCGCGACCATACCAGGCCGTGGGCATAGAAGCCGACCGTGGGATTGGGCTTGCCGTCCGCCAGTTTGGCGTCGGCCTGCAGTCCGGCGAAGGACTGCGGCGCCTGCAGCTCGCGCAAGGTGGCGCGCTTGACGGGGCCGTTGTCGGCCTCGTCGCGCGGCGGCCAGGCGCTCAGCAGGAAGGCGGAATAGCGGGCGAAATCCTCGATGGTGGTGATCAGGCCGCCCATCGCCGCCGCATCGCCGTCATGCAGCATGGGCTCCAGCTCCCAGGCGCTGCCGGTCCAGCGGTAGCCGAGCGCCAGCTTATCCTTCGGCATGCTGGCGTATTCCCAGCCGGTGCTGCCCATGCCCAGCGGCTTCAGGATGCGCCGCTGCACATAGTCCTGGAAGCGCATGCCGGATGCTTTCGACACCACCTTGCCCAGCATCACAAAGCCCAGGTTGCTGTATTCGAAGACCGGACCGGTTGCGTTCGAGAACGACAGGCCGCCGCCGACGAACTGCGCCAGCGCGGCATTGCTCAGCTCCATCTGGCGGTCGCCCCAGGGATTGTCTTCCGGCAGGCCGGTGCTCATCGTCATCAGGTGACGCACCGTGATGGGCGGCGAATCCACCGTCGGGCGGCGCAGCTTGCCCGCTTCCGGCAGGTACTTCGACACCGGATCGTCCAGCCGCAGCTTGCCCTCGTCGCGCAGCTGCAGCGCGGCCAGCGCCACCAGGCTCTTGCTCATGGAAGCGATGCGGAAGCGGCTGTCGGGCGCGGCGGCCAGCTTATCCTCCACATTCGCATAGCCCAGGCCTTTCGCATGCACCAGCTTGCCATCCACCACGATGCCGTAGGCCAGGCCCGGCGCATGCACTTTGCTAGCCTGTTCCTGGTACAGCCTGTCGATCTCGGGCAGCAGGGCCTCGATGCGGGCGGCGCGGTCCGTGTCCGTAAACACGGCTGCGGCAAAACCCCCCTGAGGCGCCTGGGCATGGCCGGGCGCGGCGGCCAGCAGGGCGGCAGAGAGCAGGCAGGCGAGGCGGAGACGCTGGGCAGTCATTGCTTTCCTTTCAAATAAAACGTGTCAAACAGTCTACTTGAGCACGGCTGATGGGGACAAGCGTTTCCGGAAACAACAATCGGCGGGCCTTATGTCGGCTAAAGTCTTGATGGCAGGTAAGGTCATCCTGTATCGTGTTGAACTCGCAGACGATTTTGAAGTATTCACAAATGACAACTCTTTCCCCATCGGAGACGGCCATGGAGCCCCAGGAAGTCACTTTCGACGACGTTGCGGAAGCGGCCGAGAACTTGCAGGACGAGGGCAAACGGGTGTCCATCGAGGCTGTCAGCGGGATCCTCGGCAACGCTCCCCTCGGCGAAATCCAGAAGCACCTGGCCGAGTGGCGCGCCGTGCACGCGGGACCGGTGGAGATGCCCAAGGTGGAGATTCCGCAGACGGTCGCCGCTGCGCTGGAAAGCTGGGTCAAGCAGTATGCGAAGGATGCGGGCGCCGGTTCGCGCGCGGCGCTGGCACAGGCCGAGAGCGAGCTGGATGCCATGGCGGTATCGGGCGCGCAGCTGGAAGCGGCACGCGCCGAACTGGCCGATGAAGTGGCGGCCCTGACCGCAGCGCGCGACGACGCGCGGGCGCTGGCGGCGGAACGCGCGGAACAGATTGAGCGCCTGAATGCGGAACTGCGCAATGCGCGCCAGATCGCCACCGATGCCCTGGTCAGCAAGGCGAAGGACCAGCTGGCCATCGACGGCAAGGATCTGCAGCTGGCCGACCTGCGCGCCCAGATCGAGCGCAATGTGGCCGCTTCGGCGGCCGAATCGGACCGCCGCCTGGCGGCCGAAATGGAACTGGTCGGCGCCGTCACGGCACGCGACAGCTTCGAGGCCGAAGTGCGCGAACTGCGCGCCCAGCTTGAGTCCTGCTTCAATGAGCGCCGCAGTGCGGCCGGCGTGAAGTCCTAAGCCTGTCCCGCACTTGTTTGGCCGCCTCTCAGTCGTCCGCTTCCATGCCCTGCTGACGCAGGCGTTCGATGCCCGCCTTCATCGCCGCCAGTGCTTCGGGTGAATGGCCTTGCCACTCCAGCACTTCGCCGACCACCCTGAGCGGATCTCGCGAGCGGTAGGACCTGGTGGGGTTGCCGGGGAATTTCTTGTCGGTGAGGTTGGGGTCGTCCACGATGGGCCCCGTCGGCTCCACGATATAGATCCGTTCCCGGCCGCTGCCCTGCGCCAGCTCGGCGCCCCAAACCGCAGCTTCCAGCGTGGCGCTGAGGTAGACGTGGTTGGCCTTCTTACCGGTGCCGTAGTTCGTCATGAAGCCCGGCGCAATCAGGTCGCCCGGTTTCAGGTCGGCGCGGGTGCCGTGGTACAGGGGTTCAGTGGTGTCGATGCCGCTCATTTTTCATCGCTCCGCAAAAGGCCAGGAACGTACCTTGCCAATATTGCAGATCGGCGTCAACGGCGGCTTTGTTATGGTTTGAAACAGACCACCACGGCAGCACGGGCATGGGTTATCATGTGTTAAGTGAAGAGCGCCGGCCTATATGGGCCGGCGCTTTTTTTGCCCCGGTACGCCTTATCCCGCCGGCCTGAGCGCCTTCCGCACGGCAGGCAGCAGGCGCTCGCGCTGGGCGTCGTCCTTGCTTTCGCTGAGGGACAGGTAGAGCGGCAGCAGGAAGCTTTTCAGGTTATGCCGG
Organism: Pseudoduganella rhizocola; assembly: GCF_045984285.3. Taxonomy (NCBI): domain Bacteria; kingdom Pseudomonadati; phylum Pseudomonadota; class Betaproteobacteria; order Burkholderiales; family Oxalobacteraceae; genus Pseudoduganella; species Pseudoduganella rhizocola. The sequence continues at coordinate 58,887 of NZ_JBJQIK030000013.1, read as the reverse complement.
CGTGCCAGGCCCGCCTGGGTGCGGAACGAGGGATCGGCCGGCGTGATGGCGATGCTGCCTATCCAGGCCTCCCATTCGGCGGCATCGAGTTCGCTGCGCCGGGCCAGATAAAACACCGGCGCCATCAGCCGTTCGCCTTCGCCGTAATGGAAGAAATGCGCGGATGCCGCGGCGCCGGTGGCGGACAGCTGGGCAGCCACGGCAGACAGGATCAGCTTCTGCTCGCGTTTTCCAAGCGCGGGGTTGAGCGACAGCTGCAGCATCAGATCGGCCCCATGGGCCACGCCATGGCGCCAGCCTTCCTTCTCGTCGTAGCCACGGTAATCCCGCACGGTGGAGAGATAGGCGCTCGCCTCCGCCACCAGTTCATTCCGTTGCGCTTCGCTCAGCCAGGGCTTGATGCGGTCGGTGCGCGCCACTTCCGCCAGCACCAGGGCCGCAAAGGGCCGCGCAAAGCCGGCTGCATCCGGCTCCCGCAGGGCGGCCAGCTGGCTGCTGCGGACACGGTCCAGCGTTGCCGCGTCCAGTTTCCCGGTCCGCATCCATGCGTTCAGGGCCTCATAGGCCATGCCGTCGCGCAGTACGGGATCGGGATCGCCCAGGCAGTCCAGCATGCCGAGCGCCAGGGCCTGCCGCCTCGCGTCGTCCGCTATCTCCCATTTCGTCGCCTGGAGTTCAGCGAGCTGCGCGCGTGAGGCGCCCGCAGGCGGACAGCCGGCTGCGGCAATGCCATGGACGAGAACCGTGCCGATGAAAGTCAGAAGGAGGCGCATGGATTCGCTTTCTTATGGAGACAGGACAGTATAGCTACACATGAGCGACTTTCCTGCCGCGAATGCCAGCTAAACAAAAACGCCACCCGGAACGGTGGCGTTTGCAAGCTGGCGGTGCAGCGGCAGCTTGGCGGTCAGTAGTCCCAGATCACCGGCACCCAACGGAAGGCGCCGCCGTGGTTCGCCACCCGGCTGACTGAGGGGAACGGCAAGTGGGAGGCCACCAGCAATCCGCCATTCTCCGCCAGTTCCTGGAACAGGCGAATGCGTACGCGGGCCGACTCCTCAGGGTCGTGTTCGAAGCCGTTCTGCCACTCCGGATGGTCAAACCCGACCGGGAACATGGCATCGCCGGCGAACACCAGCCGTTCATCGTCCGATTCCAGGTCGACCACGCTGTGGCCCGGCGTGTGACCGCCGGTGAGACGGACCACCACGCCCGGCGCGACTTCGTACTTGTCGTCGAATAACCGGATCCGGTCGCGGTACTCGCTATGGAAGCTGGCAGCGGTCGAGCGCAGCACGTCCGGCACCGGCTTCGGCATGTCGGTGTGGGAGAAATCGGGCGAGGTCCAGAACTTGACCTCAGCGGCGGCCACGTGGATGCGCACGTCCGGACGCAAGCGGTTCTTCACGTCGTCGACGAGCAGCCCGCCCACGTGGTCCATATGCATGTGGGTAATGATCACGTCGGTCACGGACTCCAGCCGGATGCCGGCAGCCTCCAGGCGCTGGGGGAACTGCCCGGCGCGCGGGAAGCCCGGGAACTGGCCGCCCAGCCCCGCGTCGATGAGGATGGTCTGGTCGCCGCTGCGCACCACCATCACGTTCAAGGGCCAGTCGTAGGTCTCCTGCGGCAGGAAATTCTCGTCCAGCCAGACCGCCAGGTCGGCCTGGGCGGCATTGGTGGCCATCGTCGAAGCGGGCAGGGGCAGCACGCCGTCGCTGATCACCAGCACGTCCAGCTTGCCAAGCCGCAGCGCGTAGCGCGAGGGCACCAGCTCCTGCGGCGGGTTGACCAGGCCCATGTCGGTATGGGTATCGCGCTTGATCGGACTCTTTTTCGATTGCGTTTGAATGTTGCTGACCATTTGGTTCATTTTTAGCTCCTGTTGAATACTGCTGGCGGTGGATTGCAGGATCAGAGATCGGTGACCCGCTCCGGATCGGCCGACGCGAGCGCGGCGGCGCGCTCGGCCTTCGGCGGATAGATCCAGAGGGTGTTGATCTCGCGTTTCGTCTTCTTGGCGGCGTTGCCGACCATTTCCACCTTGCGCTCCCAGCCGCGCGTGAACAGCGCGCCGGCTTGGCCCAGGTCCAGGCAGGTGACGTAGGCCTTCTGGTGGTAGGGTTTGGCCGGCACGCCGAGCAGCTCGGCCGCCGCGTTGTTACCGGCAAACGCGCCCATCCGGGTAGCGTGCTGGCAGGACATCAATGCGTAGTGGCCCTCGTCGTCGCAAGCGGCGCGGGCCGCGTCGCCGGTGGCGAACACGCCTTGAACGCCCGGCACACGCAGGTCGCGGTCGACCAGCAGCCGCCCGGAGTTGTCGCGCTCGGCGGGGATTTGCTCGGTCAGCGGGGCGGCGCGAATGCCGGCCGCCCAGATCACGGTCTCGGTCCCGATGTGTTCGCCGCTGGACAAGGTAATGCCGGACTTGTCGAGCGAGGTGACGCCGACGCCGAGGCGGGTTTCCACGCCGAGCTTGCGCAGCGCATCCTCAATGACGGGGCGGGACTCCGGGCCCATGTCGGGCGCGACCACCTTGTTGCGGTCGACGATGATGACGCGGGCCCTGGCGTCGTTGCCGAGAATGCCGCTTAGCCGCGCGGGCAGTTCCGTCGCCGCTTCGATACCGGTGAAGCCGCCGCCGACCACGACCACCGTGTTGCGTCCGTTCGTGGGGGGACGCCCGGCCAGGCCATGCAGGTGCTTGTCGAGGGCGACCGCGTCGTCGAGCGAGTCGACGCTGAAGCTGTGCTCGGCGAGGCCGGGTATGTCCGGGCGAAACAGCCGGCTGCCCGAGGCCACCACCAGGCGGTCGTAGGAGAGCGATTTGCGCTCCCCTTCCGCAGTCGCGATGCCTATCGTGCGGGAGGTGGCGTCGACCGTCTCGGCACTGCCTTGCACATATACGACGTCGATGGCATTGAACAGCTCCAGCAGCGGTGCGGTGAGGGTTTCAGGATTGGGTTCGTAGAGCCTGGGGCGTACCACCAGCGTCGGTTCCGGAGCGACCAGCGCAATCTCCAGTTCTTGCGGTGATGCGCCCCGGATATCGCGCAGGCGGGCTGCGGAAAGCGCGGCGTACATGCCGGCGAAGCCGGCCCCTATGATGACGAGTCGCATGTGACTTCTCCTATGTTGATGGACACAGTCATCATGTAGCCTGCCGCGCGCGGCCGCTGCAGAGCGATTGCGCTGCTTGTAGCGCGATTGCTGCTAACGCGCGCGCCGCCGCCAATCGCTCGGCGTTTCGCCGGTCAGTTTGCGGAATCGGGCGGAGAAGGCGGATTGGGAGGCATAGCCAAGCGCCGCCGCCACCGACATGACGGAGGCGTCGGTGTCCCGCAGCATGTTCATGGCTTGTTCCAGCCGGTGCTGGCGCAGCCAGGCATGGGGCGCGAGCCCTGTGCTTTCCTTGAAGGCGCGGCAGAAGTGAAAGCGTGACAGGCCGGCCTCCGCTGCCAGCGCCGCGAGCGAAACGTCGGTGTCGCTGTCCGAGCGCAGGCGTTCGATGGCGCGCAGCAGGGCCTTCGGCGCCAGCCCGCCCCTGGCCGGCTGAGCCGTTGCCGGGGCCCCGGTGTGCGCGGCCAGCAGGCGGGTGGCCAGCAGGTCGATCAGCTGCTGCCTGAACAGCGTATCAAGTACCTCGTTGCCTTCCAGGAAGTCGGACGCACTCAGGAGCAAGCGGGATGTGATGGGATCGGGCTGCGCCGTGCGCTCCAGCAGTTCGACCGGGGTGGCGATCCCGGCTTCCCCGGCGATGCGCGCCAGCGATGCACGCGGAAGATAGAGCTGAACGATATCCACAGGTTTTGGAACATCCCACCGGGAGCTTGAGCCTTCCGGAATAATGATCACCACGCCGGGACGAACCGTTCCGATCACAGTCGATCTTCCCGACCGCCGCTGCATGCGCTGCACGATGCCGTTGTAAGCCATGATGACGTGGTGGGTCATGGGCAGGATGACGTCGTGCAAGGGGCCATGTTTCCAGTGGGCGATGCCTGCGCCGGACTGGTCCAGCGTCATGCGGAATGGCGTGGTCCCCAGCACCCGCGCCATCTCCTGGTCGGCGGGCGCTGCCGGTGGATATCTGGAATGATCGCTTGCGGTCGGTGGCGTTGTCATGCTTCGGGCTTGCAGTGTAGGGGGAGGCGCCCTTTGCGCTCCCATGCCCTGCAAGACGGCGGCACCCGCCACTTTGTGACAGCTAGCCCTGCTATGTTGATCAGGCAAAAAAAAACGCCAACCGGCGAAGGTTGGCGTTTCTTTGGCATGTTCTTGGTGGCCCGGGGCGGAATCGAACCACCGACACAAGGATTTTCAGTCCTCTGCTCTACCAACTGAGCTACCAGGCCAAGGCGCGCAATTATAGCAGGGCTGGCGGCTTCCGCCAAGTGCCCGCGCCGCCCGGCTGCGATAGAATGCGGGGCATGACTGTCCCTGCCAATAATTCCCCTCTGCTGGATGCCGGCCAGATTGCCTTCATGCGCGGCGGCGTGTCGATCAGCATCGGCAGCTGCGGCGCGGACGGTTTGCCGCAGCTGGTGCGCGGTATCGGCTGCCGCGTGGCCGATGACGGCAGCCAAGTGACTATTTTTGTGCCGGAAGCGAAATCGCAGCAGGTGCAGCGCGATATCTTCGCCAACGGCGCCATCGCCGCGGTGTTTACCCGGCCCTCCACCCACCGTACCTTGCAGATCAAGAGCCGCAATGCGCGCGTCACCGCGCTCAGCGCCGCCGACCTGGCGCTGGTGCATGCCTACCGCGATGCTTTCGTCGAGGAGCTGGGCACGATCGGCTTCCGCGAGGACATGGTGCGCACACTGCTGGCCGCGCCGGATAGTGAACTGGTGGGCCTGAGCTTCAAGCCCACCGAAGCCTATACGCAAACGCCGGGGCCGAATGCCGGCAAGCCGCTGGAGAGCGGGGAATGAGCGCGGTCCGTCTCGATGCGATCCGCGAGTGCTTCGAAGGCCTGATTCCGGCGGTGATCGCCACAGCCGATGCGAGCGGCATGCCGAACGTGTCCTATCTCACGCAGGTGCAATACGTGGACCCGCAGCACATCGCGCTGTCCTACCAGTTCTTCAACAAGACGCGCAGCAATATCCTGACCAGCCGCAAGGCGCGCCTGATGGTGATCAGCCCCCTGACGGCCGCGCAGTACCAGCTCACGCTGGAGTTCCTGCGCACGGAAACCAGCGGCTCCCTGTTTGAAAGCATGAAGGCCAAGCTGGCCGGCATCGCTTCCCATGTGGGCATGAGCGGCGTGTTCCAGCTGCTCGGGTCCGACGTCTACCGCGTGACCGAGATGCAGTGTGTGCAGGGCGCCCAGGTGCCGCCGCCGCTGTCCACGCTGAACCGGCTGGCGGAGCTGCGCAGCTCCAGCGAGCGCCTGCGCGAGTGCCGCGACCTGGCCGGCCTGTTCGATGAAATGCTGCGCTGCCTCGATGAGAAATTCGGCATTCCGAACGCGGTGATCCTGATGTACGACGCGCCCAGCGCAAGCCTGTACACGGTGGCCAGCCATGGCTATCCCGAGTCGGGCATCGGTTCCGAAATCGCACTGGGCGAAGGCGTGATCGGCGTAGCGGCGCGCGAGCGCACCCCGATCCGCATCAGCCATATGACTTCAGAGTACGGCTATGGCCGCGCGGTGCGCGAGGCCTGGCGCGGCAGCCCGATGGCCGATGCGCTGGCGCAGGAGATTCCCTTGCCCGGCCTGCCGGAATCGCGCAGCCAGATGGCGGTGCCCATCCTCGGCTGCGACCGGCTGATGGGCGTGCTGTATGTGGAGAGCCCGCAGGACCTGCGCTTTACCTACGACGATGAAGATGCTCTCGTCACGCTGGCGGCGCAGCTGGCGATGGCCATGCACATCATGCAGGGGCAGGAAGCGGAAGCGGTGCAGCCCGCGCCCGCGGTGCAGGCGCCGCTGCAAGGCGCGCCACTGCTGGTGCGGCGTTTTGCCGCGAGCGACAGCGTGTTCTTCGGCGAGGACTACCTGATCAAGGGCGTGGCGGGGCGTGTGCTGTGGTGCCTGATGCAGGACTTCGCGCAGCAGGGCCGCAGCAGCTTCAGCAACCGCGAGCTGCGCATCGATCCGCGCCTGCGCCTGCCGGACGTGAACGACAATCTGGAAGCGCGCCTGGTGCTGCTGGCGCGCCGCCTGGCCGAGCGCGATGCGGGCGTCGCGCTGGAAAAGACCGGGCGCGGGCAGTTCCGCCTGAATGTGCAGCGCCCGCTGCAGCTGGTGGAAGTCGCCTAGACGGCAAGCGCCATCTTCAGCTTGCGGCTGTCGCTTTCCTCCAGCATGTCGGTGGCCATCTGCAGCAGGCCCGCAAACACCGGCGCCGGGGCGCCGGCGCGCATGCCCTTGAACAGGGCGGCGCGTTCGTCCGGATTCAGGGCCGGGATCATCCACTTCATCGAAAACGCCATCTCCTCCGGCGCGATGGTGGCCACGATGGCCTGCTCGATCGCCATCAGTTCTTCATCCGAATAGTGCGCCCACAGCACGGCGTTGTTGGCCGTTTCTTCCATATTCATGTGCACCAGGTTCTCGCCCACGAACACCGACAGCGCACGGTGCAGGTGGCCCAGCTGCACTGCGCGGGCGGCCGGTTTCGATGCTTCAACCAGGTCGCACAGCATCTCCAGGTTGGCGATATCGGACAGGTGGTGCACATGGTCGGCTTCCGCGGTGCCGGTGGAGCCGGGGGCGCGCGCTTCCATTGCCGGGTGCACGAATTCGGATTCGTGCTTCAGGTGGCCGCGCATGAAGTCCAGCAGGCCGCGCAGCTGCTGCAGGCTGTTCGCCACATCGGCCGCGTCGGCGGCATCGATGCGGCCGCTGCGCTGCAGCGTGTCGCTCATGAAGGCGCGCAGCGCCTTGTGGATCGGGTTGTAGATATTCAGTCGGGTGGCGTGCAGATCGCTCATGGCTTCCTCAAGGGGTGTCAGATTCGAGGTGTGCATGGTAGCGAGGCGCCACGCGGCGCATTCTTAAAACTTCCCTCAGCGCTTCTTAAAAACTTCTTAAGCTCTTGAGCACGCGGCCGTCGGCGCCGAACAGCACGATGGTTTCGGGGCCGCTGTGCCGCGCACGGCGCGCGGCTTCAGGGTAGAGCCAGGCCTGCATGCCGCTGGCGAAGCGCACTTCCGTAGCGGGGCCCAGCAGCGCACGCACCTGCACCTCCGTCTGGCCGGCCTCAATGCCGGCAGCGGCCAGGGCGTCCGGGGCGGGCGGCTCGTCCATGTATTCGAAACTGAGCAGGGTATCGTCCGGCCAGCTGCGGTCCCAGATGGGAGCATGGTAGCTGCGGTCCAGAAGTACCTGGCAGTCGCAGTAGGGCAGGTCGGCGGCGGGCAGCGTGCCGCCCGCATACTGCAGGTGGAAGGGCAGGGTGGCCGTGCGCGTGCCGGCGCGCAGGTGCACGGCGAACAGCGGCCGCTCGGCGAAGAACAGGTAGTTGCCCTGTTCGTCGCCGCAGACGCGTTCCGGGCTGGTGAGCATGTCGGACAGCCAGCGGAGCAGGTGGGCATTATTCGATACCAGCCCCGCCTCGACGCCCACCAGGCATTCGGCGCGCAGATCGCCCAGGCGCCGCTGGCCTGGCGGCACGCCGGGGCTGCGCACATCCGCGCGCCAGGTCATGCTGGCGGTGCGGCGGTTTGCCACCAGCGCGGCGTCCTCGCGCTGCGCCTGCGCATTGCGCTCCAGCGTGAAACTGTTGTCCGGCCCCACCGGCACCGGCAGGGTGACGGTGTCGCCCACCACCTGCATGGCGATGCCGTCCATGCGCGTGCCCGGCAGCCGTGGCAGCAGGCGGAAACGCAGCACGGCGCCGGGCGCCTTGCTTTGCTCCGATTCGAAACGATCCATGCCGCGCAGCATTTTGCGGTAGGATTTGTCAACCGGATCGCGCGTGGATGACACGGTTACGCTCTGCACCTGGGCCATTGCATTGCAAGTGATGCAGAATGCCGCGAGTAAAAAGAGGTATTTCATCGGTTTGTTCAGGACAAGGAAAATGGCCGGCCAAGCGTCCACGGGCCACCCCGCAGTGGGCGGTAGAATGGGTTTGGCCGTACTGGCAGGATAGCGAAAAAATCTCATGACGAATGACCGAACGCCAACCGTGGCGAACCCGCTGGAGCGCCGTCAAACGCTGGCGAACTACGAGCAGCGTTATGAAATGCTGGTGGCCAGCATCAGCGACTACGCGATCTATATGCTGGACATGGACGGCTATGTCAGCAGCTGGAATGCGGGCGCAGAGCGCTTCAAGGGCTACCAGGCGGCCGAGATTCTCGGCCAGCATTTCTCCCGCTTCTATACCGACGAAGACCGGGCCAGCGGCCTGCCGGCGCGCGCGCTGGCCATTGCAATGCGCGAGGGCCGCTTCGAGGGCGAGGGCTGGCGCATGCGCAAGGACGGCACGCGTTTCTTCGCCAACGTGGTGATCGACCCGATCCGCAACGCGGCGGGCGAGCTGGTGGGCTTTGCCAAGATTACCCGCGACATCACGGAGCGCATGCGGGCGCAGGAAGCGCTGCGCGAAAGCGAGCAGCGCTTCCGCCTGCTGGTGCAGGGCGTGACGGACTATGCCATCTACATGCTGTCGCCGGAAGGCCTCATCACCAACTGGAACATCGGCGCGCAGCGCATCAAGGGCTACACCAGGGAAGAGGTAGTGGGCACCCATTTTCGCCGCTTCTTCACCGACGAAGACCGCGCGGCCGGCCTGCCGGAGCGGGCGCTGGAAACGGCGCGGCGCGACGGCCGTTTCGAAAGCGAGGGCTGGCGCGTGCGCAAGGACGGCACGCGCTTCTGGGCCAGCGCGGTGCTGGACCAGATCCGCGACGAGGACGGCCGGCTGATCGGCTTTGCCAAGATCACCCGCGATATCACCGAGAAGCGCAAGGCCGCCGAGTCGCTCGAGCAGGCCCGCAATGCCCTGTTCCAGTCGCAGAAGATGGAGGCGGTGGGCCAGCTGACCGGCGGCGTGGCGCATGACTTCAACAACCTGCTGGCCGTGGTGTCCAGCGGTATCGATATCCTGTCGGTGCAGGCGCAGAACGCGGGCGGCGGCGCCAGCAACCTGCGTGTGCTGGACAGCATGCGCCGCGCCGTGGAACGCGGCGCCCTGCTTACCCAGCAGCTGCTGTCCTTCGCGCGCCAGCAGCCGCTGGAACCGGCGCCGCACCAGCTGAATGCCCTGATCGGCAGCTTCGAGCCGGTGTTGCGGCGCGCCAGCGGCCCGCTGGTGAACTTCCGCATCGACCTGGCGCCAAAGCTGGAGACGGTGATGGTGGACGAGGCGCGCTTTGAGGCGGCGCTGCTCAACCTGGTGGTCAATGCGCGCGACGCCATGCCGGAGGGCGGCGCGCTGTTCCTCGAAACGCGCAGCGTCACGCTGGCGGAAGGCCAGGTGCCCGGCCTGGGCGCCGGTCCTTATGTGTGCGTGACCGTGCGCGACACCGGCGCCGGCATGCCGCCGGAGGTACGCGAACGCGCGCTCGAACCCTTCTTCACAACCAAGCCGCCCGGCAAGGGCACCGGCCTGGGCCTGAGCCAGGTATATGGCTTCATCAAGCAGTCGGGCGGCGAAGTGGACATCACCACGGCGCCGGGGCAGGGCACCGCCATCAGCCTTTACCTCCCGGCCGCACTGGAGACGGAAGCAGGCGTTCCAGCCGTCGCCCCGCGCCCCGACCGGGTGCTGATCGTGGAAGACGATGCGCTGGTGATGGAGCTGGCGACGGAACTGTTCCATGCGATGGGCTATGAGGTATTGGCCGCCGGCGACGGCCGCGAAGCACTGCGCGTGCTGGAGCGCGATGCCGCCATCGACGTGCTGTTCAGCGATGTGATGATGCCGAACGGGATGACGGGCATCGAGCTGGCGCGGCAAGTAAGGGAACGCTACCCGGCCATCAAGATCATTCTCGCTTCCGGCTATCCGCTGCCGGCGCTGCGCAGCCAGCATGAAGGCATCGGCGACTTCGTCCTGCTGAGCAAGCCCTACCGCCTGGCCGACCTGGCCCGGCACCTGAGGATGCCGGGCTGATGCCATTCAGTTGCTGCCGTAGTGCGCCGCCTGGGCGGCGCCGGGCTGCATGGCGCCGCGCTGCTGCTCTTCCGCCACTGCCTTCAGGTAGCGCTCCAGCGCATCGTCCAGCGCAGGCAGCATGCGTCCCCGTTCGCTGCCCAGCGCGGAAAAGCGCGGCTGCGCGGCGCTGAACTCCAGCGCGCTGGATGGCAGCAGTTGCAGGCGCTTGTCCGGAATGCCGGCCAGGGCGCAGGCGCGCTGCGCCAGCCCGGCCCAGCTCACCGCTTCGCCATTGCTCAGGTGCCAGATGCCGGATTCGCCATCGATCATCAGGTCGAGGCAGGCCTGCACCAGGTCCGGCACATAGGTGGGCGATACCACCAGGTCTTCCGCCGCTGAAAAACTGCGGCCTTCGCCCAGCGCCTGCAGCGCCAGTGTGACGAAGTTATGGCGGTCCCAGGGGCCGAAGAAGGCGCTGGTGCGCACCATCAGCGCATCCGGATTCACGCCCAGTACGCGGCGCTCCGCTTCGGCCTTGCTCTGGCCGTAAACATTGAGCGGCGACACCGGATCGCTTTCCACATAGGCGCTGCCCTTGCTGCCATCGAACACCAGGTCGCTGGAGAAGCTGAGCAGGCGGATATTGTGGCGCGCACAGGCCACGGCCAGTACCACGGGACCATGCGCGTTCTCGCGCAGGCAGCGGCTGGAATCCTTCTCCGCGTCGTGCACGCGCACATAGCCGCCGGCGTTGACGATGGCCCAGGGCTTGTAGCGCCGGATGGCCGCTTCCACCGACGCCGGGTCGGCGATGTCCATCTCCTGCCGGTTCAGCACATGCACGGCCAGGTGGCGCTCTGCGCAAATGCGGGCGAAGGCGCTGCCCAGGGTGCCCGTGGCGCCGCTGATCAGGATAGGCTGCACCGTGTGCTGGGCGCCGCGCCGTTCGCCGGGCAGCGCTGCAATGCTGGTGCTGGTGGCCACGGGCGGGCAGAGGAAGCGTCCGGGACGCCGCCACCAGCCCTGGCCCTGCAGCACCGGATGCGAAGGCGTGCGGCCGGAGGCCAGCTCGCGCATCAGCCGCACCACGGCGGTGGGCCGCGGTTCCGGACCGCGCAGGTCGAAGGCGCCGCTTTCGTAATAGCCGCGGCATTCCGTCACCAGGCAGTTCCAGTCGAAGGAGCCGAGCAGGGCCCACACCGTTACGGCCCGCATGTCGGCGCCGGCGCGCTGCACGTCCTGCGCGGCCTGCCACACCTCCATCAGCCAGCGCAGCTGGTCTTCGCGGTTGGCGTCGATATGCGCTTCCGTCACGGCCAGCGGCAGGCTGTAGCGCTCCCACGCTTCCTGCAGCAGCGGGCCGACGCCGGGCGTCGGTGTGGCGAGCGCCCGCGCCGCCTCGATATCGGCAAAGCCGTGCACGCCGACATACTGCTTCGGATAGCGCTCGCCGCGATGGTCGAGCCAGCGCTCGCTGGTGATGTAGTAGTTGACGCCCACGATGTCCGGCGGGCAGCTGTTATCGCGGAACCACTGCAGTTCCTCGGCGCTGATGCCACTGCCGATGAAGTAGTCCCACAGCGCATGCTCCGGTCCGACCATGCCGCACAGCAGGTCCCAGGCCAGCCAGCGCCGCTCGTTATAAAAGTCGGCCCACTCGCCCAGTTCCGGCGTGCTGTAGGTTTTGCCCAGGTCATCGGTCTGCACCAGTTTGGCATCCGGATTGACCTTGCGGATGGCGCGCATGGACAGCACCACGCCCTTGCACTGGTTCATCAGCGCGCGCAGGAAGGACAGGTCGTCCCGCGCATGCGGATACCACAGGCCGTACAGGGCGCAGAAGCGGGCGGTGGTGCAGGGTTCATTGACGGGGGTGTAGTACTCCACCCAGGGATAGCGCTGAGCTACGGCGCCTGCGTATTCGGCCAGGCCTTCGGCGAAGTTATCGTCCACCAGGCTGGTATGGCGCGGGCCGCTGCCGTGGTGCACCAGGCCCACGATGGGCTGGACACCGAGGTCGCGCAAGGCAGGCAGGCGCTCATCGGGCCAGGACCAGTCGGCCTTGTCCAGGCCATCCGGCGCAATCAGCTCCCACAGCACGGGGTAGCGCAGGGCCTTGATGCCAAGCGCCGCAAAGCGGTCCAGATCGCTGAGCCGGCCGGCATGGCCGTTCTGGTCCATCTGACTGAAATATTGATCGCGTACGCGGTTAACGGTCGCTTCGAGGCCGCCCCACAGTTCGATCGCCTGACGCTGGTTCACATCGTTGGTTGAAGTCATTTTTTGCTTAGCTAGTCGAACGTGCGGAAAAGTATGCAGGCATTTGTCATTGTGCGGCGCAGCTTTGCCTTGCGTTATCGAACAGGCTGGCAGGGCAAGCCTTGGGTAAACTATCGCGCCTGACCTTTGCATGCGGGAGCACAGATGAGGTATGTTTTGCTGGGCAATTCCTTGCAGGAGTGGGGCGTCGCACTGGCCGTCGCACTGGGCGCCTCCGTGCTCATGTACGTCAGCAAATGCTTTATCCTGCGCCGGCTCGATGCCATCGCCCAGCGCACGGCAACCAAGGTCGACGACTGGTTGGCGCGCATCCTGCGCTCGACCTATCCGGTCTTCATGGTGGTGGTGTCGCTCTACCTGGGCAGCCTGCTGCTCGACCTGCCGCGCAAATACGAGGTAGCGCTGTGGCGCATCGCCGTCACGGCCATGCTGCTGCAGGCCGCCTTCTGGGGCGATGCCGCCGTGCGCAGCTGGCGCGCGCGCCTGCGCTCCAGTACCGACAGCACCGCAGGCGCCACCTCGGCCGCCATCATCGACTTCGTGCTGCGCATGGTGGTGTGGGTCGTCTTCGTGCTGATGATCCTCGATAACCTGGGCTTCAACATCACCACCCTGGTGGCCAGCCTGGGTATCGGCGGTATCGCGGTGGCGCTGGCGGTGCAGAACATTTTGGGCGACCTGCTGGCCTCCCTGTCCATTGTGCTGGACAAGCCTTTCGTGGTGGGCGATTTCATCATCGTCGGCGAACAGCTGGGCACCGTGGAATATATCGGCCTGAAGACCACGCGCCTGCGCGGCCTGGGCGGCGACCAGATCATCTTCTCCAACGGCGACATCCTCAAGGCCCGCATCGGCAACCAGACGCGCATGCATACGCGGCGCGCCGCCTTCCAGGTGCGGGTGCGCTACGGCACCGGCGCCGAGCAGCTGGCGGCGATTCCTCAGCTGATCAAGGAGATTATCGTGAACCAGAAGGCCACCGCCGACTTCGAACGCGCCCACCTGTTCTCGCTGGGCGAATGGTCGCTGAACTTCGAGGTGGTGTACTGGATCAAGTCGCCGGACTATTTTGTGTTCGTCGATACGCAGCAGGCCATCTTCCTCGACCTGGTGCGCGCCTTCGAGGAGCGCGGCATCGACTTCGCCTACCCGATGCGCATGATCGTGCGCGATCCGGACGACCGGCAGGGCGAACTGCCGCCCTTCGACCAGCCGCCGCAGCACGGCCAGCCGCCCGCGCAGAAGCATTAAGGCCGCAAGGCTTGATCCGCATCAGCAGGCGAGCGCGCCTTTGCTGTCCAATGGCCCGGAGGAGGCCTTCATGGACATGCCATATTGCTTTGCCCGGCGCGGCGCGGCGGGCCTGCGTTTCGAGGGAAGCGCCAGCTGCGCGCTGGGCCACCGGGTGGGCGCCGCGGACGGCATCTGGGCCTGGTGGAACTGGGACGGCGCCACGCTAACGGCCGCCAATGAGCGCTATGGCTTGTATCCGCTGTACCGCTACAGCGGGCCGGATGCGGTGGGGCTGTCGCCTTCGATTCCCCGCTTGATCGCGTGCGGCGCCGATACGGCGCTGGACCATGCCGCGCTGGCCGTCTTCCTGCGCCTCGGCTTTTTCATCGGTGAGGACACGCCTTTCCGCCATATCCGCGCCTTGCCGCCGGCGGCCTCGCTGTCCTGGAACGGCACGCTGCACCTGACATCGCAGGGCAGGGCTGCGGCGCCCACGCAGTCCCTGCGGCGCGATGCGGCCATTGACGCCTACGTCGCGTTGTTCCGCCAGTCCGTTGCGCGCCGTGCACCGGCCGGCTCCGAATGGATCATGCCCCTCAGCGGGGGCCGCGATTCACGCCATATCCTGTTCGAGCTCTTGCAGCAGGGGTACCAGCCCGCCCAGTGCCTGACAACGCAGCACTTTCCGCCACGCGGCGGGGAAGACGTGCGCATCGCGGCCCTGCTGGCGCGCGAACTGGGGCTGGCGCATGTGGTGCTGCCCCAGCCTTCCTGCCGCTTCGAAGCCGAACAGCGCAAGAACCTGCTCACCGGCTTCTGCTCCGACGAACATACGTGGTACCTGGCGGCGATGGATTACCTGCTGCAGCGGAAGCTGCCGCTCTACGACGGCATCGGCGGCGACGTGCTGTCCGCCGGGCTGTTCGTATCGCCGCGCAGCCGCGCCCTGTTCGGCTCCTGCGATCCGCAGGCCATCGCCAACGGCCTGCTTGAAGCGGACGAACAGGTGCTGGCCCGCCTGCTGCCTGCGCCGCTGCTGCGCGGCATTAGCCGGGAGCTGGCGGTCGAACATCTTGCGGCCGAAGTGGCGCTGCACCTGGAGCGGCCCAACCCGATATCTTCCTTCTATTTCTGGAACCGCACGCGGCGCGAAATCGCGCTGGTGCCATTCGGGCTGCTGGGTGGCCTGTCGGTACACGCACCCTACCTGGACCATGAGTTGTTCGACCTGCTGGCCGGCATGCCCATCGGGCTGGTGGCGGACCATGCGCTGCACAGCGATGCCATCGCGCGCGCTTACCCCCGGCTGGCGCATCTTCCATATGAGGACAAGGAGGCGCCCGCGCCCGGCGCCGCGGCCCTGGATGCACGCTTCGCCCGCCGCCTGGCGTGTTCGCTGCTGGCGCAGCGGCCGTCAGCGCTGCTTAACGCAGGCTTCCTGTGGCCACGCCTGCTGGGCTGCCTGGCCAGCGGGCGCATGGCCGCAGGTTCAGCGTGGTATGCGACCCAGGCGCTATATCTGCACCAGCTCGGTTTGCTGGCACAGGGGGGACGGAACAAGGCGGGCGGCACAGGCCCCTGCGCCAGGCGGCGTTTGAAAGGCGCCCAGATGTCTTAGCGCGTGCCGGCTTCGAGGGCGATGCGCTCCGCGCTTTCCGGATCGGACAGGCGCAGCGCCTGCACCAGTTCATCGACGGAGGTGCCGCAGGCGAATACCAGCACGTCGCCTGGCCGGCAGCGCGCCAGCGCTTCGTTGACGGCGCTGTCGCTGTCGAGGATCAGGCTCGCAGCGCCGCTGCGCGAACGGCGGCGTGCGCCTTCCAGCATCAGCGTGGCGCGTTCACCCGGCAGGCGGCCGCGGTGCTCCGTTGGCGATTCATAGGCGATCACCTCGTCGAAGCCCTCGCCGCACAGCTCCCCGATCATGCGCAGGTCTTCGTCGCGGCGGTCGCCCGGCGCCGTCACGATGGCCATGGTGCGCCCGCTTGCCATGCCGCGCGCCATATGGGCCAGCGCCAGGTAGGCCGCCGGGTTGTGGGCGTAATC
This sequence comes from Pseudoduganella rhizocola, assembly GCF_045984285.3. Classification (NCBI taxonomy): domain Bacteria; kingdom Pseudomonadati; phylum Pseudomonadota; class Betaproteobacteria; order Burkholderiales; family Oxalobacteraceae; genus Pseudoduganella; species Pseudoduganella rhizocola. Next base: position 43,273 of record NZ_JBJQIK030000013.1, on the reverse strand, counting down.
GACCACGATCTTCACGCCGCGCGCTTCATACACATTGGTGCGCAGCGGGTTGCGCTTGCCGTCCGAGACGAAGGAGGCCAGGCCGTCGGCGATCTGCGCCACCTGCAGGCCGCTGGCCAGCAGGGCCGCCGCCGCGGCCAGCGCGTTGGCGATGTTGTGGCGTGCGCAGCCATCCACCGTGGCGGGCATTTCCTCGGCCCAGCACAGGCGGTGCCGGCGCTGGCCGTCGGCCAGGATCAGCGCGCCGTCCTGCAGGTAGGCAGCGCGGCCGCCGCGCTCCAGGTGCTGCAGCAGCAGCGGTGTTTCAGGGTCGCAGGCAAACCAGATAAGTTCCACTCCCGCAGCCAGTTCCGCGGCGATGGCGATGCAGCCCTGGTCCTCGGCATTGAGCACCACGGCGCGGCGCGCCGCGTGCGCCACCACGCCCTTGGCGCGGATCAGGTCTTCCATCGTGTCGATGCCGTCCAGCCCCAGGTGATCGGCCGTCACGTTCAGCACCACGCCGACGTCGCATTGGTCGAAGGCCAGGCCGCGTTTCAGGATGCCCCCGCGCGCCGTCTCCAGCATGGCGAACTCCACTTCGGGCGCGCTGAGCACGGTGCGCGCGGACCAGTAGCCCGCGCAGTCGCCTTCGCGCACGCATTCGCCGTCGATGAACACGCCTTCGGTGGTGGTGCAGCCAGTGCGTATGCCCGCCATGCGGATGCTGTGGTCCAGCATCAGCGTGGTGGTGGTCTTGCCGTTGGTGCCGGTAATGGCGATGATGGGAATGCGGCCATCGCTGTTGCCGAACATGCCGTCCACAATCGCTTCACCCGCATTGCGCGGCGTGCCGGCGCTGGGGTACTGGTGCATGCGGATGCCCGGCGCCGCGTTCACTTCGATGACGGCGCCGCCCTGTGCCGCCAGCGGCTGGCCAATGTCCTCGCAGACGATATCCAGCCCTGCCACGTCCAGGCCTACCTTGCGCGCGGCGCGGATGCACAGCGAACGTGTGGCAGGCGGCAGCTGGTCCGTCACGTCTTCGGCGGTGCCGCCGGTGGACAGGTTGGCATTGCCGCGCAGCGTGACCACCAGGCCTTCCGGCGGCACACTGTCGAAGCTCATCTGCAGCGACTGCAGCAGGGTTTCGGCATGGCCGTCGAGCGGAATCGTGGTCAGGATATTGCTGTGGCCATCGCCGCGTGCCGGGTTCAGGTTCTCGCGTTCCACCAGCTCGCGGATGGTGGACTTGCCGTCGCCCGTCACGCAGGGCGGGCGGCGCAGCGCGGCGGCGACCACTTTGCCCCCCGCCACCAGCACCCGGTAGTCCTGGCCGCTGACGAAGCGCTCGACGATGATGCGGCGGCCATGCTGGCGCGCGCGCTCGAAGGCCAGCGCCACTTCTTCCGGCGTGCCGCAGCGCGTGGTGACGCCGCGTCCGTGGTTGCCGTCCAGCGGCTTGATAGTGACGGTGCCGCGCAGCTTGCGCGCCAGGCGCTGCGCTTCTTCCAGCGTTCGCACAACGCCGCCTTCCGGCACCGGTACGCCTGCCTCCTGCAGCAGCGCCTTGGTGAGCTGCTTGTCGCTGGCGATGTCCACGGCAATGTGGCCGGTGTCGGCGGTGATGGTGGCCTGCAGGCGTTTCTGTTTTGCGCCCCAGCCCAGCACGAAGAGATTGGCTTCCGGCGTAATGCGGCTGACCGGAATGCCGCGCGCCTTGGCCGCATCCACAATGGCGCCCGTGCTGGTGCCGATGGCCTGCCGGTCAGCCGTATCGCGCAGCCGCGCCAGGGCTTCCTCCAGCGGGTATTCGCGGCCTTCAGCCAGTGCCGTCACCAGTTCGATCGCCACCTCACAGGCCTCCTGCGCCAGCTGTTCCAGCTGGTAGGCGCAGACCACGCGGTAGCGTCCCGGCTGGCCGTTGACGGCATGCGTGCGGCCCGCATCCACCGGTGTACCGGCTTCGCATTGCAGGGCCAGCGTGACATGCTCCACCACGTGGGCCAGGTGCGTGCCGCCGCGCAGCGCCTGCACGAAGCCCGCGTACTTGCCTACCGAGCAGCGGTGGTCGTACAGCGAAGGCAGCATGGCCAGCAGGCGTTCATTGAAACCGGGCAGCGCAGCTGTGTTCAGCGCCTGCTGGCTGCCGAGATCGAGCACGGTAAGCAGGCAGGCGCGCTGGGTATAGAAGTTGCGTCCGCGGAGCAGGCGCTGTTCGATGATTTTCATGAGATGGGGTTCCTTTTGACGAGATGGTGTATGAATTCGCTCAGTACTTCCGGCGCCTGGCGCGCATCGCCGCTGATGCGGCGTGGCGCCGGAGCGTCCGGCAGCATGAAACAGGAACCTGCGGGAAGCAGATGCAGCCTCACGCCCAGCATCTGCGGGGTACAGCCTTCGCGGATATCCGCGATATCGGAAATGACGTCCTTGCCATCGACCAGCGTGACGCTGCCCTCGCCGACGACTTCAATGCCCACCCCGCGCTCGACGACCAGGGCGGTGTTTTCGTCGATGCCCGCGCCCTGCAGCCAGGGATTCTGGGCGATTACGCTGAGCAGGCGGTTCAGGCGCTGGCGCTGGGCGAAGTGCTGGTCGATGACCACCTGCTGCACCAGGCCCAGGCCGGCGGCCAGCGTCACCGCGCCGCGTTCCGGGCTCAGGTCCACGTGGCCGCCGGCCAGCATATGGCCGCTCATGGCGGAAGCGCCTGCGCTGGTGCCCGCCACGCAGGCGCCGCGCTCCTTGAGCGCTGCATGGATGGCCCGATCGAGGGCAGTCCCCCCGATCGCGGCCAGTAATCGTTTCTGGTCGCCGCCCGTCATCAGGATGCCGTCGGCTTCCGCTGCCTGCGCCGCGATATCGGGATCGTTGGCGTCGGCACGGCAGCATACGGCCAGCGAGCGGTGCTCACGCACCCCCAGTTCATCGAGCGCCTCGTGGTAGGGACGCGCCATCTTCTGCGGGTTTTCGCTGGCGGCGTCAATCAGCAGGAAACGCTTGTCGCTGCCGCCTGCGAGATCGACGAAACGGGACAGCAGGCGCTTGCGCGCCTTCCCGCCCTCATCGCCGCCGATGATGAACAGGCAGCCATGTTCTGCATGCCGGGTTTCCATATGCTTCCTTATTGTTCGGGAAGCCAGTATGGGGGGCGGGCCCAACTGCCAGCCAGCGGCGCGCGCGCCGGCACTTTGTAAGATTCAGATTACGGTGTGTGACAATGACAGTAAAAAATCTGTCCAGAAAGCAAAAACGCCACCCGAAGGGTGGCGTTTCACGGAGCCGGTGCTGCTTACTTCTTCGCGCTCAGGCAGTCCTTCATGAAGGCTTTGCGCTCGTCGCCCTTCTTGCCGGCGGCGTCCGCATTACATTGCTTCATCTTGTCCTGCTGCGTCATGGGCGCCGCCGGTTTGGCGCTCAGGCACTCCTTCATGAAAGCCTTGCGTTCATCGCCTTTCTTGCCAGCCGCCTCGGCGTTGCAGGTGGCCATCTTGGTTTGCTGGGAGTTCTTCGCCGGGGCATCCGCCGCAAACGCGGTGTTGGCCAGGAAGACAGCACACAGTACGAGCAGTTTTTTCATTGTGGTTCCCCATAAAGAGCGGCCTACATGGGCGCGCGACAGTATTGTTCCACATAAGCCTGGTGGGAGGGAAGCTGCATCGCCACCTTGTGCACATGGGACTTGATGCTGTCCAGGAAGTGCGCCAGCTCGGCGTCGCCCATCAGGTCCGCGGTCTGGTGGTGCTGCAGCGGCATGATGCCCTGGCCCAGCATCACCTGCACCCAGGAGTTCTCGGCAAACAGCTCGTTCGGGATGCGGAATACGCGGCCCGTCTCGCGGAACAGCTCGATGCGGTGGCGCAGCGACTCGGGGATGTCCAGGTCCTTGCAGGCCTGCCAGTACGGGGTGTCGTAGCGGTTCGTGACCTTGTAGTGCAGGATGATGAAGTCGCGGATATGCTCGATCTCGTAGTTGGCCTGCTTGTTGTATTCGTCGATATCGCTCTGGAAGATGCCATTGGTCGGGAACATCTGCATCAGGCGGATGATGCCGCGCTGGATCAGGTGGATGCTGGTCGATTCAATCGGCTCCAGGAAGCCGCTGGACAGGCCGATGGCCACGCAGTTCTTCTTCCATACCTGCTTGCGCTGGCCGGGCGTGAACTTGATCACGCGCGGCTGCACCAGGGCCTCGCCTTCCACATTGGCCATCAGCACGCGGGTGGCCGTTTCGTCGTCCATGTAGCGGCTGGAGAACACATGGCCGTTGCCCACGCGGTTCTGCAGGCCGATGCGCCATTGCCAGCCCGCGTCGCGTGCGATGGAGCGGGTGTAAGGCACGGCGTCGCTGACGGAGGCGGTCTGCACTGCCACCGCGCTGTCGTTGAACAGCCAGTGGTTCCAGTTCTCGTATTCCACGCCAAGGGTCTGGCCGATCAGCAGGCTGCGGAAGCCGGTGCAGTCGATGAACAGGTCGCCCTCGATCTCGTCGCCCGACTCCAGGCGCAGCGAGCGGATGTCGCCGCTCACGGGATCGGTCTTCACTTCCGCGATCTTGCCTTCGATGCGCTGGGTGCCGAACTTCTCGGAGAAGCTGCGCAGGTATTGCGCATAGCGCGATGCATCCAGGTGGTAGGCGTAATTCAGGCCGTTGTTCGGCAGGTGGGCAAAGCGGCGCTCCTGCGCGGCCTTCAGTTCCAGGCAGTAGTCGCCATAGTCGGTGGCCAGGCGGCGCTCGCGGCCCTTGTGCCAGAAGTGCTGGAAACCGGCGGTCCAGTGGTCGGTGCCGGTCATGCCGAAGGAGTGGATATAGTCTTCGTTGACGTTGCGCCAGTTCTCGAAGCTGATGCCCAGCTTGAAGGTGGCGTTGGTGGCGGCCATGAATTCCTGCTCGTTGAGCTCCAGCAGGCTGTGGAAGGTGAGCAGGGTGGGAATGGTGGCTTCGCCCACGCCGACGGTGCCGATTTCATCGGACTCAATCAGCTTGATGTCCAGGTTCTTGCCCAGCGTCTTGGAAAGCGCCGCGGCGGCCATCCAGCCGGCAGTGCCGCCGCCGGCGATGACGATGCGGCGGATCGGGCGGCGCTCGGTATTGGTCGATTGGTGTTGCACGGTCTGTCTCCTCTCAGCGGTTCATTCTTTGCAGCAGTTGCGCGCGCAGCATGCGCGTGGCGTCGCCGTCCAGCGGCCCCAGGACGCGGCGCGCTTCGGGACGGATATGGGCGGCGGTATTCTCGTCGGCCTCGAACACGTAGTGCCGGAACAGCTCCTGCCATGCCGCGCGCTGCTCCTTCGGCAGGTCGCGGATGGTCATCAGCGCATGCATCAGGGCATTGGTCGGCGTGTCCATGTATTCCGGCGTGGCGCGCCACCAGTAGTTGATCAGCACATTGAAGCGGTCCAGCGCCTCCACATGGTGCCACCACATGCTGGGGATGAACAGCGCGTCGCCCGGCCGCATCTCGGCTACCTGCGCATGCTGCCATGCTTCGGCGAATTTCGGGAATTTTTCGAGGTCCGGATTGGCGAAGTCCACCAGGCTGATGGCCTGGCCGGCCGGCGTGAAGTCCAGCGGCCCGATATACAGATTGCTTAACTGCGCCGGCGGGAACAGCGTGAAGCGGCGGTGGCCGGCCGCCACGCAGGCCAGGTTGTCCGGCAGGTCGTAGTGGGCCGCGATGCGGGTCTGGTTGCCGATCCAGATGCTCATCAGCGCGGCGCGGTCGCCCAGGTCCATCCAGTTTTCTTCGGCAAAGCCGGGCAGGCAGGTTTCCACCGTGGTGGAGCCCACGTAGATGGCGGGCGGCTTCACGTCGTTGTAGTGGCCGCGCAGCTCGCCCAGCACGCCGTCCAGGCGCACCCGCACGGGCGTAAAATTGAAGCCGTCCAGCGTGTCGTTGTAGAAGAAGCGGCCGCCCATCTCCGGCGATCCCAGCATGGCCACCACGGTGGCGTCGCGGTAGTAGCGGCGCAGGTAGGCATCGGCCGCCTGCGGCGATTCCAGGGCCGCCTTCACCATCGGCCATTGCTTCACCAGGCCGCGCAGCAGCAGCGGCTCGGTCGAAGCGAGTATTTCGTCGGTCAGCGTGTGCGGCGTGTAGCCTTCGACATCGCGTACATATCTAGCGGGCGGCAGCTTGGACACGGTTCTTGCGCTCGATCAGGGGGCGGAACTGGGACATGGAGGATACCACCATGAAGATGGCCTGCAGGTAGCCGGCCTTGTGCAGGCGGTCCAGCGCTTCGGCCGGCAGCACGGCCAGGCGGTCCTCGTTGATGGTATAGAAGCCAGACATGCGGCCCTGTGAACCGTCGTCCAGCGTCACGTCCAGCACGAAGGATTCCAGCAGCTCGTATTCCTTCAGCGCGGCCATGAAGGGACCGGCGGCCTGCAGGCCCTGGTGGATGGTGAGCAGGGCGGAATTCATGCGGTCCAGGAACTCGCTGTTGCCGCCGTGCGGCAGGAACACCGGTTCGCCTTCCGTGCTGCTGACGCGGGGGCTGTCCAGGTCCACGTGCACCATCAGCTCATCGCCGTTGCGGCCGATCAGGAAGGGCTGGCGCTCCACCATCAGCGGCACCTGGCTGGCATCCCAGCCTGCCTCGCCCAGGAACAGGTTTTCGCCTTCCTGCAGGCCGAACAGGGCCACCGCTTCAAAGCTGGTGCCGTCATCGGTCTTGCGGAACACGATGGGGTAGTGCGCCTGCAGGCTGCGGAATTCGGATGGGAAGGTAAGGGCGAACATGATGTTGTCGCCATATTGCGCACCGCGTTTGGTGATGACGCGCAGGTCCTTGTGTTGGACGTTATTCAGCAAAACTGGGTTGGGCATTGTTGTCTCTCTTTGTTCTCAGATTTTCGGCAGCCCATGGCGCCGGATATGGTCAAGCAGTTCACGGTTGGACGGCAGCGCGCCCAGCATCCTGCGGGTCAGCTTGGCCGCTTCCGCGAAGTAGCCGTCGGCCGCTGCCGCCTGTCCCGGCATGGCGGCAGTGCTGCCTGGCTCGGTGCGGAAGCCCATGCCGTACAGGATGTACTGGTAGCTGGCCGAGGGGAACACTTCCTCGATGCGGTAGAAATCATAGCGCGAGGGCGAACGGTGGCGCCACAGCGTGAGCAGCTCGGCCAGCCGTTCGGGCACGGTGTTGCGGTTGTCCTGCCAGTACAGCGAATCATTGCGCTTGCTCAGCACATAGTGCAGCTTGAGGAAGTCGATCACGCGTTCCCAGCGGTAGGTGAAGGCGTCGTTGAAGCGGCGCGCGGCGATCGCCATCTCTTCGCGCGTGACCGGCATTTCGTCGGCCAGCATGGCCGCCGACATTTCCACCACGGCCAGGGCGGAGGCTTCCAGCGGTTCGATGAAGCCGGCGGACAGGCCGATGGCCACGCAGTTGCGGTGCCAGAATTCGGCACGGTAGCCGGGATCGAAGGACAGCTTGCGCGGCTGCGGAATATCGGTGGGCCCGCCCTCCTGCGCGATATAGGCGCGCAGTTCGGCCTCGGCCTGGTCGTCGCTGGTGTGGGCGCTGGAATACACATGGCCGATGCCGCGCCTGGTCGGCAGGCCGATATCCCAGATCCAGCCGTTGCTTTGCGCCGTGGAGGTGGTCTGCGAGGCGATCGGCGTGTCTTCTGCCGGGTAGGGAATCTGCACCGCCAGCGCGCTGTCGTTGAACAGCACATGCTTCTGCGAGAGCAGGGGCACGCCGTAATGCTGGCCGAGCAGCATGGAGCGCATGCCGGTGCAGTCCACAAACAGGTCGCCTTCCAGCAGGCCGTGTTCGCGCGTTTCCAGGGCGGCGATATCGCCGTTGTCATGCGAGCGGATGCCGGTCACATTGTCGGGCACGAAGCGCACGCCCAGCTTTTCCAGGCAGTGTTTGCGCAGGAAGAGGCCGAACTTGCCCGCATCCAGGTGGTAGCCGTAATTGGCCACCGCCGCGAATTCGGGCGTGCCGGGCTGCTTCGGCGCGCGTCCGTTGACGCACAAATGGGGCTGGAAGCTCACCAGGTCGGCGAACGGGACCTGCCCGAAGCGGGCCTGCCACTCCGCGGCCAGATTGGCTTCGCCATAGCCCTGCGGCAGCACGAAGGGGTGGAAGTAGTAGTCGTCCGCCGCGCCGGTAATCCACTGCCGGAACAGGGAACCCTGCTTGAACGAGGCGTCGCACTCGCGGAAGAAATCGGATTCGGACACGCCGATGCGGTGCAGCGTGTCGCGCATGCTGGGCCAAGTGCCTTCGCCCACGCCGATCGGCGGAATATCGGGCGATTCGACCAGGGTGACTTGCAGGCCCCCCTGTGCCGTCTGGTGTGCGGCCGCAAGAACGCCGGCGGCCAGCCAGCCGGCCGACCCCCCACCCACAATGACTACCTGTCTGATCATGCTGCTCATTCTGCAAGTCTAACTGTAAAAAAGGCCGCGGACTAGCCGCGGCCTTTTTGCTACAACACTTTCGATCAGAACTTGTAGCGTGCGCCGATCATGTAGCGTGGGCCATTCTGGTTCATGAACAGCACCTGGTTCTTGGTGCGGCCATGAATGCGCTGCACTTCGTCCGTGGCGTTGATCACTTCCGCCTGGAAGCTCAGCTTGTCGGAGTAGTTATAACCGACGCTGATGTCCAGCTGGCCGTATGGCTCGGTGTAGTTCGGGTTAGGACCTGCCGAATCGAAGGTCGAGGACAGGAACTTGTCGCGCCAGTTGTAGGCCACACGTGCCGACCACTTGGCGTTTTCGAAGATACCCACCAGGTTGGCCGAATCGCTCAGGCCCACCAGTGCGAACTGCTCGCCCGGCGATGCATTGTTGTACTTCAGGCCCGAGTGCACATAGGTGTAGTTGGCAGCGATACCGAAGCCGCTGTTGCCGAACATATGCTGCACGTTGACTTCAGCACCGGACAGGTCGGCCTTCTTCTGGTTCGAGTAGCTGTTGATCTCGAAGCTGGCGATCGGATCCGACGGCTGGCCGGTGATGGTGCCGGTCGGGTTGCCTGCACCGTCATCCGGGCCGCGCACCACGCCAGGCTGGCCGGCGAAGTTACGGAAGATGTAGTTGCGGATGCAACCGGTATCGCCCGCCGTGCAGCCTGCCGCAATCGCCGCATTCCAGTACTTGCCGCCCACCGGGGTGTGCAGGTTGAACGGGGTGAGCGTCTGTTTCGACTGGCCGGCGTAGTTCTCCAGATCCTTCTTGAAGTAGTTCACCGAGAAGAAGTTCTGTTTGCCGTAGTACCACTCGTAGGACAGGTCGAGGTTCTTCGACTTCACTGGCAGCAGGGCAGGGTTACCCTGGTTGCCGGTGCCACCGTTCACGCGGGCCAGCGTATCGAGCACCTGGCCGCCCTGGATCTGGTCCCAGCGCGGACGGCCGATGGTTTCGCCGTAGCTGAAGCGCACCTTCATGTCGTCACGCAGGTCGAGATCGGAGTCGAAGCTTGGCAGCAGGTGGTGATATTTGCCGGTCAGGTTCGTGAAGCTTGGCGCACCGAAGGTGATTGGCAGCTCGTTGTTCGACACCCAGTTGATGCCGGTGGCGGTTGGCACCAGTGCGGTCGAATAGACGTCGGTTTTCTCCCAGCGCACGCCGATCGCGGTGTGGAACGGCAGGGCCGTATCCCAGTCGGTATTGAACTGCAGGAAGGCCGATTTCGATTTTTCCTCGGTGCGGCTGTCGGTCGTGAACTCCTTCTTGATCTCGTACAGTTCCGGATGGCCGCTGACTTTGGCCGCCAGTGCACGCATCTCGTCGAAGTTGAAGGTGAAGAAGTTGTTGAACAGGGCCGGGTTGTTCACGCCGGCGCCCATATTGTCGAAGTAGCTGCGCAGCGATTCAGGATGGAACATGCTGGCCGGGTAGTCCGAAGGCTTGGTGGCGCCGGTCCAGGTATCGCGCTGCTGGTTCGAGAAGGCCGAGCGGTTGTTCACCGTGGTGGCCGACACGCCGAAGTTCAGCGAGGACGACTCAAGCACCTTCCAGCGGCCCTTGAACTGGGCCTGTTCCACTTCGCCCTTCATATAGCCGTTGTCGAACACGGAACCGGTCACCTGCATCGGTGCGCGCGCATAGTCGGCGCCCTGGATGCTCAGCACAGGGAAGTCGGCCGTGAAGTCGCCCGAGGTATTGCCGCGGCTCATGCTGGCGGTGCCGATGGTGTTGCTGGAACCCCATGGGCTGTCAGCCTTCGATTCGGCGGTCGATTTGTGCGCGTCGAATTCCAGCTTGATGTCGTTGTTGACTTTCCAGGTCGCGTTGAAGCCCACCGAATTGTTGGCGGTCTTGGTCGCGAACTTGCCGGCGCCCATCGCGATGTCGCTGTTGCCGTCCAGGATTTCGGTGTAGACCAGCGGTGCGGCGACCGGGCCATTGCCCCAGGAACTGGTGGAAGGACCGAAGTTGAACCACGCGGACAGATCCTGCTTGCGGGTCTGGATCTTGTTTTCCGAGTAGGTGTAGTCCAGCGTCGTGGTGATGTCCTTGTTCGGCGCGAACTGCAGCACCAGCTGGCCATTGGTACGCTGGCGCTGGATGCCGTTCATGTTGTAGTTGATGTTCTGCGGTACCGAGTACACGTCGGTAGGCTTCGGATGGTTGGTTACGCCCGGCGAACCTGCGGCAGGAATCGTGCCCCAGTTGTTTTCATCGCCGCGGAACGGGCCGCGCCAGCCGCCGGCCACGGAAGCCTGGTTGAAGCCGGAGTTGCGTTCCTGGTAGCTGGCGCTGACCGACACGCCCCACATGCCGTCGGCGCTGGTGGTGCTGTAGATGCCCGAGATTTCCGGCGTAACCTTGTCCATGCCTTCGCGCACGTCGCCCGGCAGGTTGGTGCCGGAGGTGTCGTGCACCGCCTTCACGCCCACGGAAGCCAGCGTGCCCTTGGTGCTCAGCGGACGCGCGGTCATCACATTGACCGAGGCGCCGATGCCGCCGGTCGGCGTTTCAGCGCGCGAGGTCTTGTACACCTGGATCTGCGAGATCGCTTCCGATGCGATGTTCGCAAAGTCGAAGGCGCGGCCGTTGCGGTCGCCCAGGTTCGAGGTCGGCATCTGGCGGCCGTTCAGCAGCACCAGGTTGAAGTCGGGGCCCACGCCGCGCACGGTGATCTTGGAGCCTTCGCCGTTCGAACGGTCGATCGACACGCCCGAGATACGCTGCAGCGATTCCGCCAGGTTGGTATCCGGGAATTTACCGATGTCCTCTGCCACGATGCCGTCGACGATACCGTCGGAATTGCGCTTCATGTTCAGCGAGGAGGCCATACTGCTGCGGATGCCCGTCACCACCACCGTCTGCACGTCGCCGCTCGCGGTTGGCGTCTCGACGGTTTGCTGAGCGAATGCCGGTACGGCGGACGCCGCACAGGCACTGGCAACTGCCAGGCTCATGAGTTTGAGTCTTGCCTTGGGATATTGCATTTGGTCTCCTATGTTTTTATCGATTATTGCTAACCTGATTTGCTTCCGGTACTTGGACCGGATCTCTCGCCCTTCGGTTTCCGCGCCGGACTTCAGACTGACGTGGAAACGTTTCCATCTTAACTTTGCTAGATATTAGTTTTGCTGAAATTAAATGTCAACGGATTATTCCTTTCTGACCAGTTTTACGTTGTTTTACTACAAAGCTCAGCTGCGGGTTAACGCTGGTAAACGCGCACATAGTCGATCTCGAAAGCCCAGGGGAAGCTCCTGTTGTCTACCGGCCCGCCCAGGTCGCCGCCCACGGCGAGGTTCAGCAGCAGGTATTGCGGCGAGTCGTATGGCCACTTCTGGTAGTCGCCGTCGCCGGCATTGCGCAGCTGCTGGAAATTGCGTCCGTCCACGCCGATCACGACGGATTCCGGCGTCCAGGTCAGCTGGTAGTTGTGGAAGCTGCCGCACACATCCGGCACCTTGGTCTTGGTCGTAATCGGCGTGTTCTTCGGCCAGTTGTAGGCGCCCGTGTAGATGCTGCCGAGCACCACGTTGGGCTCCTTGCCGAGGTGCTCCATGATGTCGATCTCGCCGTCTTCCGGCCACTTGCCTTTGGTGCCCAGCATCCAGATGGCGGGCCAGCTGCCGACGGCGCAAGGCAGTTTGGCGCGCACCTCGATAAAGCCGTAGGTCCAGCTCGCCTTGCCGCGCGTGACCAGGCGCGTCGAGCTGTATTTCTGGCCGCCCCAGTCCACCATGCTGCGCAGTTCTTCCTTGCGCGCGGAAATGATTAATTTGCCGCCGGCGACACGGGCATTCTCCAGGCGGGCTTTTGTGTAGTACTGTTTCTCGTTGTTGAACCAGCCGCGTTCGTTGAACTCGGTGTCGTAGTCCCATTTGGCGGGATCGGGCAGGCCGTCCTTCTCGAATTCATCGGCCCACACCAGCTTGTAGCCCTCGGGCAGTCCGCCCGGCGGAAAGCTGGTTTGCGCCAGGCCGCCGCCTGCAGCAGCCAGCAGGGCGCAGCCGAGAAGAAGGGTCTTCATACTGCCGGTCTCCGTTTGATTGGAATGGTTTCCATTTATGCTTACAGGTATAGCACCGCAGCACTTGCAACGTCAATCCGCAGCACAGCAATGTGTTGTTGACACGCCAAACTTGGCCGGTGCAATATTGGTAACGTTTCCAGATGAAAGGTCATGAAATGAAGCTTCACCTCGCCGCCGCCCTGCTGGGCAGCTTGCTGTGCGCCTCCGGCTGGGCGGCCGACGCCCCCTTCGCCTGGCCCAACGGGGCGCGCGCCGCCGTCAGCCTGGCCTATGACGACTCCCTCGATTCCCAGCTCGACAATGCGATTCCGGCGCTGAACCGGCATGGCCTGCACGGCACCTTCTACCTGCAGCTGTCGAACCCGGCGGTGGACAAGCGCCTGGCCGAGTGGCGTGCGGCGGCGCAGAAGGGGCATGAGCTGGGCAACCACACACTGTTCCACCAGTGCTCGCATTCGAAGAAAGACCGGGAATGGGTGCAGGCGCACCGCGACCTCGACACCACCACGGTGGCGCAGATGAAGGACCAGATCGAGCTGGGGAATACCATGCTGTATGCGATCGATGGCCGGCGCGAACGCACGCTGACCACGCCTTGCGGCGACCTGCAGGCGCAGGACGGCAACTACCTGCCCGCCGTGCAGGCCCAATTCCTCGGCATCAAGGCCGGCAACGGACCGGCCGTGATGCCGTCCATGGCCGCGCTGGACACGCAGGCGGTGCCGGTCGCCGCGCCTTCAGGGCTCACCGGCCGGCAGCTGATCGATATCGTGAAGCAGGCGGCCGAACGCGGCACCATGGTCAACTTCACCTTCCACGGCATCGGCGGCGACTACCTTACCATCTCGAAAGAGGCGCACGAGGAACTGGTGGCCTACCTGGCGGCCAACCGCAAGACCTACTGGACCGACACCTTCCTCAGCATCATGAAGCACGTGCGCAAGGTGCGGGCCAAATGATCAGCGCCGCGGCAGCAGCGACTTGTTGAGTTTTGCCGCCACGCCCACGCTGCGCCCGGCCAGGTTGGCCACGGAGTACTGGACGGCGCTGCCCAGCAGGATGGCGCTGTCCTGCAGGCTCAGGCCGTAGTCCTGCTGCAGCCACTGCGTCATGCCTGCGGTGGCGATGCGCAGCGCATCATCCAGCGAGCCGGCCTGGCCCAGCGTCATGATCTGCGTGGGGGATTCCACGCGCGGCATGCCGATGGCCTTGCCCTTGATGAGCTGTACCGTGAATTCCACGTCCATCGACGTTTCCAGCGCGTATTGCGAGGTTTCGCCATCGCCCTGCAGCGCGTGCGCGTCGCCCAGGTAGAGCAGGGCGCCCGGCTGCTGTACCGGCAGGTAGACCGTATTGCCCTCCACCACCTCGTTGAAATCCATATTGCCGCCGAAGCGGCCGGTATCGCCGGTGGAGAATGGCGGACCGTCGGGCGGCGCCACCGCGAGGCCACCGAGCATGGGCCGCACCGGCACCGCCAGCCCGCGCAGTGCAGGACTCCCGCCTTCCGGACTGGCCAGGCCTTTTTCGCGGTCCAGTTTCCAGCGCACCGGCTTGCCCAGCGCCGCGGCGCGTGCCGCCAGGCCGGTGCTCTGGGCGCGCCCGACAATACTGTCCAGGCTGTCGGCATAGTCGCGGTTCAGGCGCAGGCGGCGCAGCTGCACCACCAGCGTGTCGCCCGCTTCCGCACCCATGACGAAGAAGGGGCCGGTCTGCGGATTGCCGAACAGGGCGCGCGTCACGCCATGCTCGTCCACGCCGCCTGAATCGATGGTGCTGGTGTGCACGCTGTCGCCGGGCCATATGGTCAGCACCGGCGGGCGCGTGGCGCTGAACTCATTGGAATAGTCCTTCGGCCGGAATTCGTGCAGTTGCGGCGCGCTGGACATGCGCTCCGGCAGGCGGCGCGCGGTGAAGCTGTGCCGGGCGCGCGCCTGCGCATCGTTGGTGTCGGGGAAGTCGGCGCTGCCTTCAAGGCCGGCGGCGGCGGCCCTGGCCTGGTAGCTGTAGCGCCGGCCGGCTTTGTCGGTCACTGTGAACGCCAGCGTCTTGCCCTGGCGCGTGCCGCTCAGGCTGTCCCCATCCAGCGTGCCCGAAAGCTTGCCCTGCTCATCCTGCAGGTGCAGGGTCATATAGGATGGGTTGCCCCAGCGCTCAAGTTTCAGCAACCAGCTTTCGGCGGCCTGCAGCGGCAGGGCGATGGATAGCAGGGACAGCAGCAGTGTTTTCTTCATCTGTCGTTCAGGTCCTCAGGGCCGGAAGGCGGGAGCGGGAAGGCGCCTGCTGCTGCGCCTCCACGCGGAATACGCCGACGGCAGCCAGCAGCTGCGCGGCCTGCTGCTGCATGCTTTCGGCGGCGGCCGCGGCCTGTTCCACCAGCGCGGCGTTCTGCTGCGTTACCGAGTCCATCTGCACGATGGCCTGGTTGACCTGGCCGATGCCTGCGCTCTGTTCGCCGCTGGCATTGCTGATCTCGCCGATGATGGCGCTCACGCGCTGCACGCTGGCCACCACTTCGTCCATGGTCTTGCCGGCCTGCGCCACCAGCGCATTGCCTGCCGAGACGGTCTCCACCGAAGCGCCGATCAGGTCCTTGATTTCCTTGGCCGCGGCCGCGCTGCGCTGCGCCAGGTTGCGCACTTCACTGGCCACCACGGCGAAGCCGCGTCCCTGCTCGCCGGCGCGCGCCGCTTCCACGGCAGCGTTCAGCGCCAGGATATTGGTCTGGAAGGCGATGCCGTCGATCACGCTGATAATATCCACGATCTTGCGCGAGGAGCTATCGATGGAGGCCATGGTATCCACCACCTGCGCCACCACGGCGCCGCCTTTCTGTGCGACTTCGGCGGCGGTGGCCGCCAGCTGGTTGGCTTCGCGCGCACTTTCCGCGTTCTGCTTCACGGTACCGGTGAGTTCTTCCATCGAAGCCGCGGTTTCTTCCAGCGAGCTGGCCTGGCTTTCAGTGCGGGCCGACAGGTCCGCATTGCCGCTGGCGATTTCGCGCGAGGCGGTGGCGATGCTTTCGGTAGCGCTGCGCACCGAGCTGACGAGGCGGGCGAGGTCGTCGCGCATCGACTTGAGCGCGTTGACCATGCTGTCCTCATCATCGCGCTTCACGTCGATGGGCACGGTGAGGTCGCCGCCCGCGATGGTGCGCGCAATACCCGACGCGTAGTCCGGCTCCCCGCCCAGCTGGCGCAGCATGCCGCGCGCGATCAGCACGCCAATGCCGAGCAGGATGGCGGACAGCACAATGGCGCCCAGTGCGAACTCGATGGCGCGGCCGCGCACCGTGGCGTCCACCGTGTCCACATAGACCCCGGTGCCAACGATCCAGCCCCAGGGCGCAAAGCCTTTGACATAGGAGACTTTCGGCACCGGCTTGTCGCTGCCCGGCTTCGGCCACAGGTAGTCCACCGAACCTTCGCCTTTGGCCTTCACCACATTGACGAATTCCACGAACAGGTGCTTGCCGCTGGGGTCCTTGTTGGCGCTGAGATCCTTGTTGTCCAGCTCCGGCCTGATCGGATGCATGATCATGCGCGGCTGCATATCGTTGATCCAGAAGTACTCGTTGCCGCCGTAGCGCAGGCCCTTGAGGGCCGTCATCGCGAACTTCTGGGCTTCGGCACGCGGCAGCTTGCCGCTGGTCTCCTCGCGGTGATAATGCTCAACGATGCCGTAGGCCGTTTCCACTGCCTGCTTCACATTGGCCTGCCGCTCCGCCAGAATGAGCTTGCCTTCCGAGCTGAGGAAGACGGCCGTGAGAAGGGTGATGCCAAGGATGGCGCTGGCGTTCAGCACCGCCAGTTTCTTTGCAACGCTTGCCGAGTGCAGGAATGAAATGTTCATGGCCATCTCCTTCTGGTTTTTATGTGTTTTAAACCAGCATGCATCTGTGGCGGAACCAAGTCAATCAACCCTCTGTTGCATGGAAGTTACACTAGCGCTTTGCTATGCTGCGGGTAACGCACATTATTTTTGGAGTAAGACATGGTTTCATTGGCGGACCAGCTGCTGAAAGCCGGCCTGGTGGACAAGAAGAAGGCAACCCAGGCCCACCAGCAGAAGGTAAAACAGAAGAAGGAAGAGCGCCGTGCCGGCGTCGAGAGCGTGGACGAGGCGCGCGAGGCGGCGCTGGAGCTGCAGCGCAAGAATGCGGAGAGGGCGCGCGAACACAATGCGCAGCGCGATGCGGCCGCACAGCAGAAGGCCATTGCGGCGCAGATCGCGCAGATGGTGCAGCAGAACCGGCAGGGTAAGGGCAATGGCGATATCGCCTATAACTTCACGCACGGCACGAAGATCGAGCGCATTTACGTGTCGGCGCAGGTGCAGCAGCATTTGCAGGCGGGCCGCCTGGCCATCGTGTGCCTGGGCGGCGCCTTCGAGCTGGTGCCGGCCGTGATCGCGGACAAGATCGCCGAGCGCGATGCGGCGCTGGTGGTGCGCGCCAAGAAGGCCCAGCAGGTGGACGAGGACGATCCGTACGCGGCCTACCAGATTCCTGACGACCTGATGTGGTGAGCCCAGCCTAGGGGGGTGCGGTTGTTTCCTGCTCCGCGGCCGGAACCACCTCGATCAGCGCATCGTCCGGATAGCGCTTGTCGGCCAGCGGCGGCAGGTAGCCTTTGCCGCGGTCGGCAATCTTCAGCGCGATGCGCTGGCCGTCGTGCAGCAGCGTGGCACCGGCAATTTTCTTCGGCACCGGCGTCGCCAGCTGAATCTTCTCGTCGCCGCACCAGTCGGTCGTCAGCAGCACCGAGTTGATGAAGGCCGTCAGCATGAAGCCGATCTCCTTCTTGGCAGTGGCAATGAGCACGCGGCATTCCAGGCGCAGGTCGCCCAGCCGCCGCATGCCGTCCGGCACGCCCGGTGTGCGCACGTCCGGCTGCCAGCGGATGCCGCCTTTCGGCTTGTTCGCCACGATTTCGGCGTCCTCGCTTTCCGCCTGTTCATTGCGCGGCAGGGCGAAGGATTTATTCTCGTCCAGCGGCAGGGGCAGCGATACGGTATCGCCGCTCAGCCTGATCGCCAGATCGTCAAGATTCGTGTCCTTGTCCACCCGGGAGCGCAGCCGGAAGCGCACTTCCGGCGCATTGGGTGCGAAGGCATGGTAGTCGTCGAAAGCATCCAGCCCGGCCAGCATCACCCGGTAGGTTTTCAGTTCCGGATTGCGCACGCCCTTGATTTCCACTGCCTGCGGCGCCGCAGGCTGCTGCGCCGCTGCCGTTCCCGCCGCAGCGGCCAGCACCAGTGCCAGCGTGCCCGTAATTCGTCCCACTACGTCCTCCGCATGATTTGGTGTTGTAGTGAACTATATCACTACATTTGATTCTTGAGTACATCCCGAGGCGGGCGAGGGCCTCAGGCTGCAATAAGAACAGTATGATGGCGACGGTCATCGTCATTCAACCGCTCGGGGAGAACCTTGTGCAAGGAGATCTGCTTTCAACGGTATTACTGCCATTGTCGCTGGCAATCATCATGTTTTCGCTGGGGCTGGGCCTGACGCCCGGCGACTTCAGCCGCATCGTGCGCCAGCCGCGCGCACTGCTGATCGGCGTGCTATGCCATTTCGTGCTGCTGCCGCTGGTCTGCTTCGCGATGATCAAGGTGAGCGGCATGGCCGGGGTGTTCGCGGTCGGCTTCATGATCCTTGCCGCCTGCCCAACCGGCACCACTTCCAACCTCCTGACTTACCTGGCGCGCGGCGACGTAGCGCTGGCACTGAGCTTCACGGCGGTGGCCAGCGTGCTCACCATCTTTACGCTGCCGCTGATCGTTTCCTTCGCGCTCGGCCACTTTGCCGGCGCCGTGCAGACGGTGCAGGTGCCGGCCGGGATGATGATGGGGCAGATCTTTATCATGCTCGGCCTGCCGGTCGCCCTGGGCATGTTCGTCCGCCATCGATGGACGGCGCGCGCCTTGCGTATCGAACCGGTGGCGACCAGGATCGCCACCGTGCTGTTCGTCGTCATCGTGCTGGGCGCGGTGCTGAAGAACTGGGCGGCCCTGCGCGATAATTTCAGCACGCTGGCGCCCTTTGCCATTACGCTGAACCTGCTGATGCTGGCGGTCGGCTTCGGCATGGCCCGGCTGGCGCGCCTGTCGCAACGGCAGTCGGTCACGCTCGGCATAGAGACATCGGTACAGAATGCCACGCTGGCGCTGGTCATCGCGAGCACCGTGCTGCAGCAGGACCAGATGGCGGTGCCGGGCGCCCTGTACGGTGTGCTGATGTATGCGGGAGGGCTGCTTTTTGCCTGGCTGATGCGGCGGCAGGCTGCGGCGGCAGTGGGGAAACCGGCCGCCGGGACGCTGCGCTAGCAACTGGCGGCCGGCAGGGCGCGCGCTCAGCGCATTTTTTTCAGCATGGCTTGCGCCACCGCCTTGGCCGACTGCGGATTCTGGCCGGAGACCAGTTCGCGGTCTTCCACCACGTTCGTGCTCCATGGTTTGGCTTCAAGGAAATTGGCGCCGGCTGCCACCAGGCCGTCCTGCGGGAACAGTTTCATCTTGCCGCCGTTCAGGAAACCCTTGGCCTGTTCTTCCTCTTCATTGGTGAAGGCGGTCATCTTGTAGCCCTTGTAGATCCACTGTGAAGGCGGCGGACGCTGGCCGGCTTCCAGTTTCCCGACATAGCCGTGAGCATCCGGAATGGCCGAGAGCAGCGCGATGGTGCCGTGGCAGGTGAGGCCGGTGACTTTCTGGTGATCGTGGAAGTGGGTGAGCAGCGCGCCCAGTTCCCTGTTCTTCAACAGGTCCTGCATGGGGATATGGCCGCCCGGCACGAACACGGCGTCAAACTTGTCGTAGCCGATTTTCTTCACCTCGGCCAGGCTGATCGCCGGGGAGCCGGACTTCGACGTCAGCTTGAGGGTCGCCAGCAGCGCCTTGCTTTCCTGGCGCGCTTTCTCATTGCCGCCCCAGAAGTTCACATCGTCCGATTTCTGGTCGGCCGACGGAGCCTTGCCGCTGGGTGTGGCGAACACCACCGTGTGGCCGGCCGCGATGAAGGTCTGCACCGGCTCCATCAGCTCGTTGAGGAAGAAGCCGGTTTCCATCACTTTCCCGTCCTTGAGGTCCAGCTTGTCCTGGTCCGACAGCACCACCAGTACGTTGCCGGCATTGGCGAAACCAGCAGCGGCGGCCAGCAGGCCGGCCATGATGATCTTTTTCATTTGCATCTCCTGAGTGAAAGGGCGAAGCCCGATGACTGCAGCGTATTGCATGCGTGATCTGTCGTAAATGCGCTATGGCGCACTTGATTTGTTACATCGGGTAATGGTTTGCGCAGTATGATGGCGCGATCATCTTCACTCCCGTTCAGAAGGAGCCGTATGAAGCATGCAAACGCCCTGGTTCATGGCCTGAAGCAACGCCACGTCACAATGATCGCGCTGGGCGGCGTCATAGGCGCGGGGCTTTTTGTTGGATCGGGAGCGCTGATTGCCACTGCAGGCCCGGCCGCCATCCTGTCCTACCTGATCGGCGGCTTTGTCGTCATCCTCGTAATGTTCATGCTCGGTGAAATGGCCGCGAAGAACATCGACAGCGGCTCCTTCTCCACCTTCGCCAGCCAGTACCTGGGCGAATGGGCGGGCTACTCGGTAGGCTGGCTGTACTGGTTCAAGTCGATGATCACCATCACCATCGAGGCCATCCTGCTCGGCGCGATCCTGAATGACTTTTTGCCCGGGCTGCCTGTGTGGGCCGGGGCCTTGCTCATGCTCGTGATCGTCATCTCCAGCAATCTCTACTCGGTGCGTTCTTTCGGCGAGGCCGAGTATTGGCTTTCGTTCGCAAAAATCAGCTCCATCCTGATCTGCATGGTGCTGGGCGTGTCGATTCTGTTAAACCTGCAGGACAGTGTTCCATCGCCGGGCCTGAGCAACCTGACGGCGCATGGCGGGTTCATGCCGAATGGGGTCCTGCCGGTGCTGGCGGGGGTAACGGTGGTAATCTTTTCGCTCGGTGGCAGCGAAATCGCAGCCGTGGCGGCCGGCGAATCGGAGAAGCCGCGGGAAAGTGTGGTGAAGGCCATCCGCAGCGTGCTGTTCCGGGTCATGGTGTTTTACGTGGGATCCGTGTCCATCCTGATCCTGTGCCTGCCCTGGACCGATACCGTCAACCTGAAGTCGCCCTATGTCGCCCTGTTCAGCCTTGCCGGATACCCCTGGGCAGCAACGGCGATGAAAGTGGTGCTGTTCGTCTCCTTCATGTCGGTGATGAACTCTTTCCTGTTCTCGAATTCGCGGATGCTGTATTCCCTGAGCCAGCGCGGCTACGCACCGGCGTTGTTCGGCCGCACTACAGAGCGCGGCGTTCCCCTGAATGCCCTCGCGCTCAGTTTTGCCGTGTGCGTGGCGATCCTGGCAGTGCACTATGCCAGCGGCGGCGACCTTTTCCTCACGCTTGCCAAGAGCAGCGGCGCCTTTATCATGACCGTGTGGATTTTTATCATCCTGGCGCATGCGAAGATGCGCCAGGGGGCGCGCACCAGAAGCTGGCTCTACCCCTTCGGCAATGTCATCGCCCTGTTGACGCTGGCCGCGGTACTGCTGTCGCAGGCTTTCAATCCCGATACGCGCTTCCAGTTCGGGTTCATGTGCGTGATCACCCTTGCGATCGTCGCTTCCTATTTCGCCCTGCGCAAGCGGCCCGCATTCGGTGTTTTGCGGGCCAGGCCCGAGGCTATTGGGGAGTAAAAGCGCGCAAAAAACAAAAACGCCACCCGCAGATGGGCGGTTTTTATGATCTTGGTGGCCCGGGGCGGAATCGCGAAGATCGTCCAATTCTATAGTTTCGAGGACTTGGAACGGAACAGACCTCGAAAAGTGCCCCCCATTGAAGAGAAGTGAAAGACCTAAATGGCGGCGCACTCGGGCTCAAGCTAGCCGGAAAGTCGCTTGCCGAGCTGAAGCTGCAGGCGAACTAATCCGAACTGAACAACGCGGACCGTGGCTTCCCGTTAGTCGGGCTTCACCTCGCTTCGTGGTGAAACTACGACAAGCTCTTGCGCCGCGGTTGTGTACATCGTACACTGTGAACGGTGTACACAGATGGGGCGGTATGAAAATCGGGGACGAAGTAGTCGGCATTCATGAGATAGCTGCCATGGCGGGAGTGTCAAAGCAAGCTGTCGCCAACTGGCGGACGCGTGCTGTCAATTTTCCGCAACCGGTGGCGGAGCTGGCATCGGGACCGATCTTTTATCGCTCGCAGATTAGGCTATGGTTAAGAAAGAATAAAGGGAAGAAAAGCATGGCACATGTGATATCGACAATCAACCTGAAGGGTGGCGTTGCAAAGACAACCACTTCTGTAGCTCTCGCGGAAAGTTATGCTGTTGCAGGCAAAAAAGTACTTGTGATCGACCTTGATCCGCAAACCAACGCAACCATCATGTTGATTGGTGAGGATAAATGGCTCGAGCTGAACAAGGAAGGATGCACTCTGGCCCAGTTGTTTAAGGATGCCCTCGATCCTGAGCATCCGAAATTCGATCTCAAAGCCACATTGCAAAAAAATGTTGGTGACGTTTCAGCATCAGGTCGTATTGACCTCTTACCGTCAAGTCTTGATTTAATTGACGTTCAGGATAAACTCGCTAGCACACCGTCAGGAAAGTTCTATGCGGTCAATCCGATTGACCTTCTCTGGCGTGCCGTAAAATCCAAGCTTGATGATTACGATATCGTTATCGTCGATTGCCCGCCCAATCTCGGTATCATCACACTTAATGGTCTACGGATCTCACATGGATACATTATCCCAACGATTCCAGATCATCTCTCGACGTATGGTATTCCGCAGATCACCACACGTGTCGCCGAGTTCAGTAAGGCGATTGCTGAGGAGGTCGAGGCACTCGGCATCGTTATAACGAAATTCCAGTCGAATTCTACAGTTCACAAAACAGTACTTCGTGACCTCGAGGCCGACGCGAAGATGCCTGAAGTGTTCGATACACGGATAAAGCAATCCAATGCGATTGCGGCTGCTGCTGAATACGCACCCTATAAGCGAACATTGAAACAAAAATATGGTTCCGGTAGTGAAGGCTTGGCTGAGCAATTCAATCAGCTCGCCGACGAAGTGTGGGAGCGATTGGAGGGATAACCTATGAAACTCCGAAAGGTATTGTTGAAGTTGGCATCTATAGTTGCCGATGAAGCTGAAAAAAACCCGTTGTTTCATCAGCAGATTGTGGACGCCCTAATTTCTCTGGATGACAGATCGAGAGGCGCTACGCAAGCTCCATCCGGTAAGGAAAATAGCGTCGATGGAGGGGACGCGAAGGTTACTGGAGAAACGAATAAGCGGCCGAGCAATCGCCGCGCGCCCGCAGTCCTCGACCCTGTTCTCCTTGCACGAGAAGGTGAGCAACAGTTAAAAGATGCGTTGTTACTACTTAACCTTGATCAACTGCGCGATATTGTTGCTGAGTATGGCATGGATCACGGTGGATTGGTTATGAAGTGGAAGACTCCAGATCGAGTAACCGAGCGAATCGTCGAGGTAGCATTGCAGAGGGCGAGAAAGGGTGATGCGTTTCGTGATCAAGGCGACAACATTGCCCTCGCGCCTATTGAGAGAAGCCTCGGGGTTGACTCTTGAGAAGCAGTCCGCCCAGTACGGTGACCGCTGTTGTTTAATGAAAGGCGGTCTTTTTGAATTCAACGTGAGGTGAACGTGCGTTTGCCGATGCTAACGAGCAGAAGGCTATACAGAAAGAGTCAGATTGCGGTGATTGCAGACGCCGATTAAAAAGTATCGGCAGCTAAATACATGACTTGCGGCCCGACTTTACAGCGCTGAGAACGAGGTTGGCAGCTTGAAAGCGGCTGTAAATGCCGCGCTTCAGGACAAAAAACATAGTAACGCAAGCCAGGAGCGAAATTCAATTACTAACTGAGCAGCTTTCCCTTCTCACGGAGATACTCGGCGGCATCTCGCCGACGTCAGTATCGGTTCTCGGTAGATTGATTCGCCATCTAATCCACCACCAATGTCTACGACATAAAACGCAGACGGCCTTCTACTGACCCCAGTGCGTCTGATGTGCTCAACTCTCTGGAGTGCCTGTTGAGCAATATTTAATGCATTATGATAATATTCCAAGACTGGCATTTCCAGTGATTCCTGAAAGGAAAATAGATGGCAGGGTATAAATTTCCCGATCCTAAAAAGCGGTCCGAACATCAGCCTGCAGTGCTTTGCAGTAACGAGCGTGTCCTGGCGCTTTACAATCAAGATCATCCAGACAGTAAAGAAGCCAAACGGGTCTCCAAGAAAGTGCGTGAGTGGTTTCACGACGAGGCCCACAAGGCAGGTTGGGCGGGAGCTGGTTTTATTCCGGACGCCGCAACTCAATCAGGTCTTGCTGGGATTTTATGGGTGCCGACGACGAATACTCCGACTGTTCTGGTTATCGAGGACGGTGCTGGCAAAGATGACGAGTAATGCAAGCTTTGTGACGGTAGCACTGGCCAGTTCTTTGTATATGTACTGCACGGCCGCGACCATGCAAAACCAGGCTTCCTGACAGGAGGTTCGACCGAGTGCTCGGAAATGGGCCCGCAGTGGACAAGTTCGAAGGCAGAAACAAAAACGCCACCCGAAGGTGGCGTTTTCACTTTTTATTCTTGGTGGCCCGGGGCGGAATCGAACCACCGACACAAGGATTTTCAGTCCTCTGCTCTACCAACTGAGCTACCAGGCCAAGGAGCAGAATTATAGCAGATGGATTCTGAAATGCAAGGCTGATTTGCGCGCGGCCGCTGCCGGGGCGTGAAAGCTATAATGGGCGGATGAACAATCCATCCGCTTCCTCCTCCCGCCACCACGTTCAGACGGCGGTGTGCATTGTCGGCGATGGCGCCATCGCCAAGACCACGGCGCTGGCCTTCGCCCAGGCCGGCCAGAGCGTGACTATGCTGGCGCCGCCCGCGCCGCCGCAGCAGCCCAGCGACGATGCGAGCTGGGATGTGCGCGTCTTCGCCCTGAACCACACCGCGAACCGCCTGCTGTCCTCCCTCAAGGTCTGGGGCGCGATGGACCAGGCGCGCATTGCGCCGGTGGATGCCATGCTGGTGGAGGGCGACGGCAAGAGCCCGGGCGGCCTGCATTTCGACGCCTACGGCGCCCATGCGAATACGCTGGCCTGGATCGTGGAGGACCGCAACCTGAACCAGGCCCTGGATGCGGCCCTGCGTTTCGCCCAGAACGTGCATATCGTGCACGGCCGCGCAGTGGCCCTGTCGGCCGGGGAAGATGTGGCGGCGGTGAAGCTGGATGACGGCAGCGAGATCAAGTCTTCGCTGATTGTGGGCGCTGACGGCGCCCAGAGCTGGGTGCGCGGCCAGTGCGATATCGGCCTCGATTACCGCAGCTATGGCCAGAAGGGCGTGGTCAGCAATTTTGAATGCGAGAAGCCGCACCACGGCGCGGCGCACCAGTGGTTCACCTGCGACCAGGGCATTGTGGCCCTGCTGCCGCTGCCGGGCAACCGCGTGTCGCTGGTGTGGTCGGCGCCGGACATGCTGGCCGACACCCTGTGCAGCGAGGGCGCAGCGGCGCTGGCGGCACGCCTGTCGGCCTTTGCTGCCGAAAAACTGGGCACGCTGACGCCGGTCCAGCCGGAACTGGTCCGCGCCTTCCCGCTGCGTATGCTGCGCCCCCACTCGCTGGTGGCGCCGCGCGTGGCGCTGGTGGGCGATGCGGCCCATGTAGTGCATCCGCTGGCGGGCCACGGCATGAACCTGGGCTTCAGCGATGTGCAGGACCTGGTGAAAGCCGTGGTGGAACGCGAGGAACACCGTTCCATCGGCGACGAGCGCGTGCTGGCCCGCTATGACCGTTCTCGCAAGGAGGAAGTGCTGCTGATGCAAGCCACCACCGACGGCCTGGAACGCCTGTTCGGCACCGATTTCGAACCTTTGCGCGTGGTTCGCAATTTCGGGCTAAACTTGCTGGATAAGTTGCCGGTGGTAAAGCGCCGGCTCATAGCGCATGCCCTGGGCAAGCGATAATCGGAGAAAGTATGAGAAAGAGTAAGGCCGCGCTGTTGCTGGCATCGGCAATGTTAATGTCCTGTGCCGGCGCGGAAAATTCCGTGGAAGAGAATATCCGCAAAGCGGTGGAGCCCCGCCTCGGCGAGGGCGTCAAAATCGATTCTGTCAAGGCGACCCCGTATGCGGGGCTGTACGAAATCCGGGTGGGCGACGAAATCCGCTACACCGACAAGACCGGCAGCTACCTGATCGTCGGCCACGTCTTCAACCTGAAGACCAGCGAAGACCTCACGCAGGCGCGCATCGACGATATCAACAAGATCAAATTCTCCGACCTGCCGCTGGAACTGGCGCTGAAGACGGTGAAGGGCAATGGCAAGCGCGTGATCGCAGTGTTCGAGGATCCGAACTGCGGCTACTGCAAGCGCTTCCGCCAGCAGGCCCTCAAGGATGTCGACAATGTGACGGTATATACCTTCATGTACAACATCCTGTCGCCGGACTCCGTGGTCAAGTCCAAGAATATCTGGTGCTCGGCGGACCGCAACAAGGCCTGGGATGAGTGGATGATCAGCGGCAAGGCGGCGCCTGCCGCGCCGGCCAATTGCACCGCGCCGAATGAACAGGTGCTGGCGCTGGGCCAGAAGCTGCGCGTCAACGGTACGCCTGCAATCTTCTTCGCCGACGGCAGCCGCATTCCCGGCGCCATTGACCTGCAGACGCTGGAGTCCAAGTTTTCGTCGATTAAGCAGTAGCAGTAGTCACTGACTGAGGCGGGCGCCGAGACCCGCCGCGGCTGTGCGTGCCCGTGCGGCACGCCGTTCTCCCTTCACGCAGCACGCCAGACTGAGGAGTCTTCATGCTTACCCTGAACATCAATGGCCGCGACACGCAAGTCGATGCCGATCCAAGCACGCCTATCCTGTGGGCGCTGCGCGATAACCTGAATATGACCGGCACCAAATTCGGCTGCGGCGCGGCCCTGTGCGGCGCCTGCACCGTGCATCTGGCCGGCCAGCCTGTCCGGTCCTGCATCACGCCCATTTCGGCGGCGGTCGGCCAGAAGATCACCACCATCGAAGCGATGGAGGCGGACCACGTTGGCAAGGCCGTGCAGGACGCCTGGGTCAAGCATGACGTGCCGCAGTGCGGCTACTGCCAGAGCGGACAGGTGATGAGCGCCACCGCCCTGCTGAAAACGAACAAGGCGCCGACCGACGCCGATATCGACAGCGCAATGGCGGGCAATATCTGCCGCTGCGGCACCTATCAACGCATCCGCGCGGCCATCAAGGACGCGGCCAAGACCCTGGCCTGAGGAGAGCACCATGCGCAAGGAATGGTTGAAGGAGGGCGCTGAGCTCAGCGCCGGCGTGTCGCGCCGCGATTTCATGAAGGTGGCGGGCGGCGGCCTGGTATTGAGCTTCTTCGTTGGCGGCGGCGGACGTTTCGCCAAAGCGCAGGCGCCGCAGAAGCCGGTCTATGAGCCCAACGCTTTCCTGCACATCGCGCCGGACAACACGGTGACGGTGCAGGTGAACCGCCTTGAATTCGGCCAGGGCGTGCATACCGCCCTGCCCATGCTGATTGCGGAAGAACTGGACGCTGACTGGCCGCAGATGCGCGGCGCGCTGGCGCCCGCGGCCGACCAGTACAAGGATCCGGCGTTCGGCATCCAGATGACGGGCGGCTCGGGCACGGTGGCCCATTCCTGGGGCCAGTACCGTGAAATCGGGGCCAAGGCGCGCGCCATGCTGGTTGCCGCGGCGGCCGAGCAGTGGAAGGTGCCCGCGAATCAGGTCAAGACCTCGAAAGGCACGCTGACCGGCCCAAACGGCCGGAAGGCGACGTATGGCGAGTTCGCGGCCGCGGCGGCGAAACAGCCGGTGCCCGCCAACGTGGTGCTGAAGAATACGGAAGATTTCAGCATCATCGGCAAGCCGACGCCGCGCCTGGATGCGCGCGCCAAATCGAACGGCAGCCAGCAGTTCGGCATGGACTTCAAGCCGGAAGGCAGCAAGGTCGCCGTGGTGGCGCGTCCGCCGGTGTTCGGCGCGAAGGTGAAGAAGCTGGATGCAGCCAGGGCGAAGAAAATGCCGGGCGTGATTGCCGTGCTGCCGGTTGCCACCGACCGTGGCGGCAATGGCGTGGCGGTAATCGCCAACGGCTACTGGCAGGCAAAGCAGGCGCGCGACGCGCTGAAGATCGACTGGGATGCCAGCGGCGTGGAGAAGGTGGACAGCGCAAAGCAGTTCGCCGAATACCGCAAGCTGGCGGCAACGCCGGGCAAAGTGGCGCGCAAGGGCGATACCTCGAAGCTGGCCGGCGCCGCGAAGAAAATCTCGGCCGTCTACGAGTTCCCCTATCTGGCGCACGCGCCGATGGAACCGCTGAACTGCGTGGTCGACCTGAAAGCCGATTCCTGCACCATCTGGGCCGGCAGCCAGTTCCAGACCCTGGACCAGGCAGCGGCAGCCCGTACCGCAGGCCTCAAGCCGGAGCAGGTCACGCTGAACACGATGATGGCGGGCGGCGGTTTCGGCCGCCGCGCCGTACCGACTTCGGACTACATCGTGGAAGCGGTCGCAGTGGCGAAAGCCTACAAGGCCGCAGGCAAGAGCGGCCCGGTGAAACTGATCTGGAGCCGCGAGGACGATATCAAGGGCGGCTACTACCGCCCGGCCCACGTGCACCGCGCCGATATCGGCCTCGATGCCAAGGGCAATATCGTTGGATGGGATCACGTCATCGTTGGCCAGTCCATCCTGGCCGGCACGCCTTTCGAACCGATGATGGTGAAGGACGGCATCGACGCCACGATGATTGAGGGCATGGGCGAACCGTACAAGGTGCCGATGAACCTGAGCGTACATAACACGAAGCTCAACGTGCCGGTGCTGTGGTGGCGCTCCGTAGGTTCCACCCACACGGCCTACGTGATGGAAACCCTGATCGATGAAGCGGCAAGCGCCGCGGGCGTGGACCCGGTGGAATACCGCCGCAAGCTGATTCCGGCCGACCACAAACGCCATCACGCGGCGCTGGACCTCGCGGTCGGCAAGTCCGGCTACGGGGTCAAGCAGCTGCCGCAGGGGCAGGCATGGGGCGTTGCGGTGCACGAATCCTTCGGCACGGTGGTGGCCTATGTGGTCACGGCCTCGGTGGAAAACGGCATGCCCAAGCTGCACACGGTGACTGCCGGCGTGCACTGCAACCAGGCCGTGAACCCGATGACCATCGAAGCACAGGTGCAGGGCGCCGTGCTGATGGCGGTGGGTACCACGCTGCCGGGCGCCGCCATCACGCTCAAGGATGGTAAGGTGGAACAGTCGCAGCTCAGCGATTACACCGTGGCGCGCATGCCGGACATGCCGCAGGTCGCGGTGCATATCGCGGCATCGACCGAACCGCCGACCGGCATGGGCGAGCCAGGCTTCCCGCCGCTGGCGCCGGCCTATGCCAACGCCCTGTTCAAGGCCACCGGCAAGCGCCTGCGCAAGCTGCCTTTCGACCTTGCAGGTGCCTGAGATGGGCTCCCTGCGCCTCGTCGGCGTGCTGCTGGCTGCGGGGCGCGGGCGCCGTTTCGACGCGTCGGGGAGCTGCAACAAGCTGATGCAGCCGCTGCCCGCGGGCGGCACGGTACTCGCTGCCAGCGCCCGGCACCTGCTGGCAGCACTGCCGGAAGTGGTTGCGGTACTGCGGCCTGGAGATGACGCAGCGGCGGCCGAACTGGCGGCGCTCGGCTGCCTTGTTACCGAATGCGCCGACGCCGATATGGGCATGGGCTGTTCGCTGGTGCATGGCCTGCGCCAGTCGGGCTATGCCGATGGCTGGGTGGTGGCGCTGGGCGATATGCCCTATGTGCAGCCGGCCACCATTGCGGCGCTGGCGCAGGCATTGGAAGAGGGCGCGGATATCGCCGCACCCGCAAGTGAGGGAAAACGCGGCAACCCGGTGGCTTTCAGCCGCCGGCATTTGCCGCAGCTGCTGGCGCTGCATGGAGATGAAGGCGCGCGCAGCATCGTGAAACAGCATGAGGTGGTGGAAGTCGCCGTCAACGATCCCGGCATTTTCCGCGATATCGACAGTCCAGCTGATCTGCAATGAAAAAGAATACGAATAAACCCATTACTTACGCCATCGTCGGCAAAGACCTCGCGGCCCACCTGTTCGAGGTGACGCTCACCGTTGCGGCGCCGGCCGCCGAAGGCCAGGTGTTCGCACTGCCCGCCTGGATTCCCGGCAGTTACATGATCCGCGAGTTCTCGCGCAATATCATCAGCATCCGCGCCGAATCGGCCGGGGCGCCGGTAGCGCTCACGAAGCTCGACAAGCATTCCTGGCAGGCGGCGCCCGTCAAGGGCACGCTGACGCTGCGCTACGAAGTTTATGCCTGGGACCTGTCGGTACGCGCCGCCCACCTGGACCAGACGCACGGCTTCTTCAACGGCACCAGCGTTTTCCTGCGCGCCCTCGGCCATGAGGATTCGCAGCACATCGTGGACATCCAGCGCCCGCAGCATGAAGCAGCGCGCAGCTGGCGCGTGGCCACGGCGCTGCCGGAACTGAAGGCAAAACGCTACGGCTTCGGCACCTACGCCGCCGCCAATTACGATGAGCTGATCGACAGCCCGGTCGAGATGGGCGACTTTGCGCTGGCCACCTTCAAGGCGCATGGCGTGCCGCACGATATCGTCATCACCGGCCGCGTGCCCAACCTCGACATGCCGCGCCTGTGTGCGGACCTGAAGGCCATTTGCGAGACCCAGATCGCCTTCTTCGAACCGAAGACGAAAAAGGCGCCGATGGAGCGCTACGTCTTCATGACGCTGGCCGTCGGCGACGGCTACGGCGGTCTGGAGCATCGCGCTTCGACGGCACTGATCTGCGCACGCGCCGACCTGCCCAGCACCGCAGCGCCATCGAAGGAGCGCAGCGAAGGCTATATCCGCTTCCTGGGCCTGTGCAGCCACGAATACTTCCATACCTGGAACGTTAAGCGCATCAAGCCTGCCGTGTTTGCGCCTTACGACCTGCAGGTAGAGAACTACACGCCGCTGCTCTGGCTGTTCGAGGGTTTCACCAGTTATTACGACGACCTGTTCCTGGTCCGCTCCGGCATGATCAGCGAGGCCGCCTATTACAAGATGCTGGGCAAGGGCATCGGCGGCGTGCTGCGCGGCGCGGGCCGCACGCGGCAGAGCGTGGCCGACTCCAGCTTCGATGCATGGGGCAAGTACTACCGGCAGGACGAGAATGCGCCGAACGCCATCGTCAGCTACTACGCCAAGGGCTCGCTGATCGGCCTCGGCCTGGACCTGACCATTCGCGCCAGGACGGCGGGCAAGCGTTCGCTGGACGACATCATGCTCGCCCTGTGGCAGCGCTATGGGCGCGACTTCCATGTGAAGGGCCGCGGCGTGACGCCGCAGGAAGTGGAGGCGCTGTTCGATGAAGTGAGCGGCATGAAGCTCAAACCCTTCTTCGAGAAATACATCCGCGGCACGGAAGACGTGCCGCTGGCGAAGCTGCTGGCGCCATTCGGCGTGAAATACATCGATGAACGCAAGTCCACGAAACCGAGCCTGGACGTGAACCTGGGCCGCGAAGGCGCCGACTGCAAGCTGTCCAGTGTGCACGAAGGCGGGGCGGCGCACCGTTCCGGCCTGTCCGCCGGCGACCTGCTGGTGGCAATCGACGGCCTGCGCGTGAGCGGCAATCCGGCCAATGTGGACACGCTGCTGGCACGCTACAAGGTGGGCGATACGGTGGAAGTGCATGCCTTCCGCCGCGATGAGCTGATGCGTTTCTCCGTGCTGCTGCAGGGCGACCGCGTGCCGGGCATTACCCTCACGCTGGACACGGCCCGCAAGGCAGGTGCGCTGCCGCGCCCGAGCGCTTAGACGGAGGCCAGGCAGTCAAATGCGCTTGCTGGACGCTTACACGCTGTTCGTCATCACCACACTGTTAGGCGGCGGCATGGCCATCGTGCTGTACGCCGCCCACCGCAACTATCCCCCCGAGGTGCGCGGAGTGGGTCACTGGGCCGCTGGCATGGGCGTGCTGTTCGTCGCCGCCGTGTTTTACGCCCTGCGTGGTCCCCTGCCCGAATGGGTGGCGCTGCTGGCTTGCAACCTGCTGATCATCGGCGGTTCCGGGCTCACCATGACCGGCACCGAAAAATTCTATGGCATGCGCAACAGCTGGCGATTGTTCGCTGCGGTGGAATTGCTGGCCGCGTGCGGCATGCTGTACTGGCTGCTGGTGGAACCGAACTTCGGCGCGCGCGTAGTCTGGATGGGGCTGATGGCCACCGCCCTCGATGTGCGCCACCTGTATGTGGTGTGGCACGCAGGGGAAAGAACGCTGGCCACGCGCGTCTTCGGCGGCATGATGGCGGCGCAAACACTGATGACCTTCATCCGCGCCATGCTCGCGCTGTATGGCGAAGTGGCCAGCACCGACCTGGCCAGCCCGGGCCCCTTCCAGAGCGCCTACCTGGTGGTTGGCAGCTTCGTCACCATTCTCACCACGCTGGCCTTCATCATCGTCGCCAACCAGCGGGTGCACCGCGTGCTGGAACGGCGCGCGGTCAGTGACCCGCTGACCGGGGTGCTCAACCGGCGCGGTTTTGCCGACGCCTATGCAAGGCAGCTGCCGCATATGCGGCGCGGCGAGCGCCAGATGGCGCTGCTCAGCATCGACTTGGACCGCTTCAAGGAGATCAACGACAACTATGGCCACGCGGTGGGTGACAAGGTGCTGGTGAATGCAGCTCGGCTGATCGGCTCCGCGCTGCGCGACAGCGACCTGCTGGCCCGTTTCGGCGGCGAGGAATTCATCGTGCTGCTGCCGGAGACGGGCCGCGAGCAGGCGGTGCTGGTGGGCGAGCGCATCCTGGACATCCTGCGCGCGCCGCGCGCCGACGGGCTACCCGCTTTCACGGCCAGCATCGGCGTGGCCTGCGAGCTGAATCCCACGGCGGAGATGGATGGTGTGCTGGGCAAGGCCGACAACGCCCTGTACCGCGCCAAGGCCGCAGGGCGCGACCGGCTCGAAGTGGACGCCTGACGAATCAGGCGAACAGGCGGCGCAGCTCCGCGCCCGGATCGGCGGCGCGCATGAAGGCTTCGCCGACCAGGAAGGAATGCACGTTCGCATCGCGCATGCGCTTTACGTCGTCCGTGTTCAGGATGCCCGATTCGGTGATAACCAGCCTTTCGGCGGGAATGCGCGGCAGCAGCGACAAGGTCGTATCCAGCGACACATCGAA
This sequence comes from Pseudoduganella rhizocola, assembly GCF_045984285.3. Lineage (NCBI taxonomy): Bacteria > Pseudomonadati > Pseudomonadota > Betaproteobacteria > Burkholderiales > Oxalobacteraceae > Pseudoduganella > Pseudoduganella rhizocola. The sequence continues at coordinate 10,537 of NZ_JBJQIK030000013.1, read as the reverse complement.
GGTGCGCAGGTTGCGGTTGTTGATGCCGACCAGGCGGCTCTTCAGCTTGAGCGCCGCATCCAGTTCCGCGCCGTCGTGCGACTCGATCAGCACATCCATGCCCAGCTCATGGGCGCAGGCTTCCATCTCGGCCATCAGGCCATGGTCCAGCGCCGCCACGATCAGCAGGATGCAGTCGGCGCCCATCGCGCGCGCTTCATAGATCTGGTACATATCGACCATGAAGTCCTTGCGCAGCACCGGAATGGCGCAGGCGGCGCGCGCCTGCTGCAGGTATTCGGTGGCGCCCTGGAAGAACTGCTTATCGGTCAAGACGGACAGGCAGGCAGCGCCGCCGCCGGCATAGCTGGCCGCGATATCGGCCGGCCGGAAATCTTCGCGCAGCACGCCTTTCGATGGCGAAGCCTTCTTCACTTCCGCAATCACGCCCGCGGCGCCGGCAGCGATATGCTTGCGCAGGTTCGCTTCAAAGCCGCGCAGGCCGGCGCGCAGCTCCTTGTCGCCCTCGACTTCGGAGCGCAGGCTGGACAGGCTGCGGTACTTCTTTGCCGCAGCCACTTCGTCGGCCTTCACGGCCAGGATTTTGTTCAGGATGTCGGACATGGTCAGTTACGGTCGGACAGCGCCAGGCGCGCGCCCAGTGCGAGGAAGATGGAGCCGGTAACACGGTTCAGCCACAGCGCCACCAGCGGCTTGACCTTCAGCTTAGCGCTCGCGAAAGCGGTGAAGATGGCCAGGCCGTTACACCACAAGGTGCCGTTGAAGTTGAAGATGCAGCCGAGCACGATGAAAGCCAGCGCCTTGTTCGGCGCATCGGCGTCGATAAACTGCGGCACGAAGGCGAGGAAGAACAGCGCCACCTTCGGGTTCAGCACATTGGTGAGAAAACCCTGCGCGAAGATGCGGCGGTAAGGCAGCGGCGCCGGTGGCGGCGTGGCGCCGGCGTCGTCCGGCGTGGCCTTGATACGCGTGCGCAGCATGCCGATGCCGCACCAGACGATGTAGGCGGCGCCCACCCACTTCACCACATTGAATGCGGTGGCGGAGGTGGCCAGCAGTGCCGACAGGCCGACAGCGGCGGCGAACACGTGCACCATGGTGCCGGCGGCAATGCCCATCGCCGCCGATGAACCGGCGCGCCAGCCCTGCTGGGCGCTGCGCGTCATGATCAGCAGCGAATCCGGTCCCGGCATGATGTTCAGCAGCAGGCCGGAGATGATGAACAGCGTGAGGTCGTGGATACCCAGCATGGCCGCTCCTTAATTGCCGGCGCCGAGCGCCTGCGTCACCTGCACGAACTGCTCCAGTTTTGCCATGGCGGCGCCGGAGCCGATGGCCTTGCGCGCACGGTCGATGCCGTCGGCGATGGACGGCGCCACGCCGGCCGCATACAGCGCGGTGCCCGCATTCAGCGCAACGATATCGGTGGCGGCGCCCGGTGCGCCGTTCAGTGCTTCCAGCACCACGCGCTTCGAGTCGGCCGCATCGGCCACTTTCAGGTTGCGGCTGGCCGTCATTTGCAGGCCGAAGTCTTCCGGGTGGATTTCGTATTCGCGGATCTCGCCATTCACCAGTTCGCCGACCATGGTGCCCGCGCCCAGCGACACTTCATCCATATTGTCGCGGCCATAGACCACCATGGCATGCTGGGCGCCGAGGCGCTGCAGCACACGCACCTGGATACCGACCAGGTCCTGGTGGAACACGCCCATCAGGATATTCGGCGCACCGGCCGGGTTGGTCAGCGGGCCGAGGATATTGAAGATGGAGCGCACGCCCAGTTCCTTGCGCACCGGCGCCACATGCTTCATGGCGGCGTGGTGGTTGGGTGCGAACATGAAGCCGATGCCGGTCTGCGCGATGGACTGCGCGATCTGTTCCGGCTTCAGGTTGATATTGGCGCCCAGCGATTCGATCAGGTCCGCGCTGCCGGAAGAGGAGGACACGCTGCGCCCGCCATGTTTGGCCACGCGCGCGCCGGCTGCTGCCGCCACGAACATGGAGGCGGTGGAGATATTGAAGGTATGCGCGCCGTCGCCGCCTGTGCCCACGATGTCGAGCAGGTTGGTGGTGTCGGCCATCGGCACCTTGGTCGAAAACTCGCGCATGACCTGCGCGGCGGCGGTGATCTCGCCGATGGTTTCCTTCTTGACGCGCAGGCCCATGGTCAGCGCCGCGACCATGACAGGCGACATTTCGCCGCTCATGATCTGGCGGAACAGGTGCAGCATCTCGTCGTGGAAAATCTCGCGGTGCTCGATGCAGCGCAGCAGGGCTTCCTGGTGGGTGATAGGCATGATCTGTTCCTTCTCTTAGCGTTCGAGGAAATTCTTCAACAGCGCGTGGCCGTGTTCGGACAGGATGGACTCGGGGTGGAACTGCACACCCTCGATGTCGAATTCCTTGTGCCGCACGCCCATGATTTCGCCGTCGTCGGTCCATGCGGTCACTTCCAGGCAGGAAGGCAGCGAGGAACGTTCGATTGCCAGAGAGTGGTAACGGATTACCGTGAAGGGGCTGGGCAGGTTCTTGAACACGCCCACGCCCGTATGCGCGATGAGGGAGGTTTTGCCATGCATGACCTGCTTGGCGCGGATCACCTTGCCGCCGAAGGCTTCGCCGATGGCCTGGTGGCCGAGGCAGACACCCAGGATAGGTTTCTTGCCCGCGAAGTGTTTGAGCACTTCCACGGAAATGCCTGCCTGCGCCGGCGCTTTCGGGCCGGGAGAGATGCAGATATGGTCGGGATTCAGCGCCTCGATTTCCGCAATCGTGATTTCGTCATTGCGGAAGGTGCGCACGTCTTCGCCCAGCTCGCCGAAATACTGCACGATGTTGTAGGTGAAGGAGTCGTAGTTGTCGATCATCAGCAGCATTTCAGAACTCCCCATCCAGGCCATCTTGCACTTGCTCGGCGGCGCGCAGCACGGCGCGTGCCTTGTTCTCGGTTTCCTGCCATTCCATCTCGGCGATGGAATCGGCCACGATGCCGGCCGCGGCCTGCACGTAAAGCATGCCTTCCTTGATCACGCCGGTGCGGATCGCGATCGCCACGTCCATCTCGCCGCCGAAGGAGAGATAGCCGCAGGCGCCGCCGTAGATGCCGCGCTTGGAGATTTCCAGCTCGTCGATCACTTCCATCGCGCGCACTTTCGGGGCGCCGGTCAGGGTGCCGGCCGGGAAGGTGGCGCGCAGCACGTCGAGGTTGGACATGCCGGCTTTCAGCTTGCCCTCCACGTTCGACACGATGTGCTGCACATGCGAGTACTTCTCGATGATCATCTGGTCGGTGACCTTGACGCTGCCGGTTTCCGAGATGCGGCCCAGGTCATTGCGCGCCAGGTCGATGAGCATCACGTGTTCCGCGATTTCCTTCGGATCGTTCAGCAGTTCCTTCGCCAGTTCCGCATCGCGTTCCGGCGTGGCGCCGCGCGGACGGGTGCCGGCGATCGGGCGCAGCGTCACTTTCTTGTCGCCGTCCGGCAGCGTCTCGTTGCGCACCAGGATCTCCGGCGACGCGCCAACGATCTGCATATCGCCGAAGTTATAGAAGTACATGTACGGCGAGGGATTCAGCGAACGCAGCGCACGGTACAGCGTGAGCGGCGAATCCACATACGGCTTGCGGATGCGCTGGCCGATCTGCACCTGCATCAGGTCGCCGGCCATTACATACTCATGGGCTTTGGCCACCGCCGCCAGGTAGTCTTCCTTCTTGAAGTCGCGGATGATTTCGGTGCGTACCGAAGCGCTGGTGACCGGCGCATCGACACCGCGGCGCAGCAGGGCGCGCAGGTCTTTCAGGCGCTGGCGCGCCTTGGAGAAGGACTCAGGCTGCGCCGTGTCGGCATACACGATCAGGTACAGCTTGCCGGACAGGTTGTCGATCACCGCCAGCTCTTCCGTCACCATCAGCTGGATATCGGGCAGCCCCAGGTCGTCCTTCGGCTGCGAGTTCGCCAGCTTCTTCTCGATATGGCGCACCGTGTCATAGCCGAAGTAGCCCGCCAGGCCGCCGCAGAAGCGCGGCATGCCGGGACGCAGCGCGACCTTGAAGCGTGCCTGGTACTGTTCGATGAATTCCAGCGGATTGCCTTCGTGCGTCTCGATCACCGCGCCGTTCTTCACGATCTCGGTGCGGCTGCCGAAGGTGCGCAGCACGGTGCTGGCAGGCAGGCCGATGAAGGAGTAGCGGCCGAAACGCTCGCCGCCCACCACCGACTCCAGCAGAAAGGTATTCTTGCCGGTGTTCTGGGTCTGGGCCAGTTTCAGGTAGAGCGTGAGGGGCGTTTCGAGATCAGCGAAAGCTTCCGCGATCAGGGGAATACGGTTATAGCCTTGCTGCGCGAGGGATTTGAATTCGAGTTCGGTCATGCTTCTCTCCATTCCGCCGGTCGAAGTGGTGGCGGTGGGGTTACAAAAAACCTGCCGGGGAGATGTATAGACGAGCTCCGACGGCAGCAATCAGAAAGGGTTTATTCAGCCCAGGATTGCCAGCGTCGCCATAGCCAGGCCTCAATCGAGCCCTGGTGAGTGACATTGTGTCTTTTGTTGAGAAACATGGTTAGTGGTTGTGCAAGCCAATCAGGTTAGCCGCGTGGAGCAGCGTGTCAACTATACCATCGGAATCCGTTTCGTGTATAGACTCGCCGTGGTTGTACCCATACGGCACGGTCAGCACCGGGCAGCCCGCCGCGCGCGCCGCCGCGGCATCGTTCGAGGAGTCGCCGATGGCCACCACTTGCGAGGGCGCCAGGCCGAAGTCCTCGCACACGGTCAGCAGGGGCAGGGGATCGGGCTTTTTCTTCGGCAGCGAGTCGCCGCCGTAGATCACGTCGAAGTAATGGTCCAGGCCCTTCAGCTTCAGCAGCGGCAGGGCGAAGGCGATCGGCTTGTTGGTCACGCAGGCCAGGCGCAGGCCCGCGTCCTTCAGCGCCTGCAGGCCGGCCGCCACGTCGGGATAGTGCACGCTGTGCAGGCCGTTGATGCTGAGGTAGTGCCGCTGGTAGGCATCCATCGCCTTCGGGAAATGCAGCTCGATCTGGTCGGACGGATGGTCCAGCGCGAGCACGCTGCGGATCAGGTTCTCCGAGCCTTTGCCTACCATCACGCGGATCTGGTCCGTGCTGATGGGCGGCAGCGACAGCTCGCTGCGCATATTGTTGATGGCGACGTGGAAGTCCGGCATCGTGTCCAGCATAGTGCCGTCGAGGTCAATGATGGCGGCCCGTACGCCGCGCAGTGGGTGGGCCGCCGTCATGCTTACACCGTTGCGAGCTGGGTGCGCATCGCGTCGATCACAGCCTTGTAGTCGGGCTGGCCGAAGATGGCGGAGCCGGCCACGAAGGTGTCGGCGCCTGCTTTCGCTGCCGCGGCGATATTGTCGATCTTGATGCCGCCGTCCACTTCCAGCAGGATGTCGCGGCCGGATTCATCGATAAGGCGGCGCGCTTCGGCGATTTTCTTCAGCGCCTGTGGAATGAAGGACTGGCCGCCGAAGCCGGGGTTCACGGACATGATGAGGATCATGTCGATCTTGTCCATCACATGCTCCAGGTAGCTCAGCGGCGTGGCCGGGTTGAACACCAGGCCGGCCTTGCAGCCGTGGTCGCGGATCAGCTGCAGCGAACGGTCGATATGGTCCGACGCTTCCGGGTGGAAGGTAATGATGTTCGCGCCCGCTTTCGCAAAGTCCGGAATGATGCGGTCGACCGGCTTTACCATCAGGTGCACGTCGATCGGCACCTGCACATGCGGACGGATGGCCTGGCACACCAGCGGGCCGATGGTCAGGTTCGGTACGTAGTGGTTGTCCATCACGTCGAAGTGGATGATGTCGGCGCCGGCGGTGACGACATTGCGCACTTCCTCGCCCAGGCGGGCGAAGTCGGCGGACAGGATGCTGGGAGCGATACGGAAAGTAGTCATGGTGGGATGGGGCTGCATAAAAAAGATGCGCTATTTTACGCGCACCTTGTGCGCGCGTCAGAATTGGCCTGGAATGCTAAACTGCCAATGCTTATTGAATACTAAGGAAAGTCGATGTCCCGATACGAGTTCACTGTGTCCGTGCGCACGCAGTATCTGCCTGAACAGTCAGACCCGGAACGCACCAATTACGTGTTCACCTATTCGATCACGATCAAGAACACGGGCACGGTAGCCGCGCAGCTGATCTCGCGGCATTGGGTGATTGTGGACGCCAACAATCACAAGGAAGAGGTGCGCGGCCTGGGCGTGGTAGGCCACCAGCCCTTGCTGCAGCCGGGCGAGCAGTTCGAATACACCAGCGGCACCGCGCTGCAGACGCCGCAGGGCTCCATGGTGGGCGAATACTTCTGCGTGGCGGAAGACGGCCATCAGTTCGAAGCGAAGATTCCCGAATTCGTGCTCTCGCTGCCGCGCACGCTGCACTGAGCGCATGAGTTGAGTCATTTACTCGGCGCTGTCCTTCTGTTTCGGCGGTGTTTTTTTCTTGCCGGGCATCGTCCACCAGACGATGAACACCAGCAGGAAGAGCGCCACCAGCGCCTCAAGCATCAGATACCACATAGACAGCTCCCATGTTATTTGCACGCCGTAGTTTACCCGCCGCCGCCGCTTCCGTCATCGCCTTCGCGCTGAGCGCCTGCGGCACCCAGCAGCCCGCGCCCCCGGTCCGGCCTCCCGCGCCGGTGCAGCCCGCGCCGCAGCCGGTACCGCCGCCACCCGCTCCACAGCCGGCGCAGCCGCCTGCACCGGCGCCCGCGCCTCCGTCGAAAACGGAATACCTGCCGGCCCCGTTCAGTGCCTTGCCGGGCTGGGAAACGGACGACCTGCGCGCCGCCTGGCCGGCCTTCCAGGCGTCCTGCCGGGTGCTCGTTAAACGCGCGGACTGGCAGGCGCCGTGCAGTGCGGCTGCGGCGGTCGACAGCGCCGACGGCGGCGCAATCCGCAGCTATTTCGAGCGCTGGTTCCAGCCGCACCGCATCATCGCGCCTGACGGCGCCGATTCCGGCCTCATTACCGGCTACTACGAGCCGCTGCTGTACGGCTCGCGCCAGAAAAAAGGCGCCTACCAGACGCCCCTCTATAAAGTGCCGGACGACCTGCTGACCATCGACCTGGGCAGCGTCTATCCCGACCTGAAGGGCAAGCGCTTCCGCGGCCGCCTGCAGGGCAAGCGCGTCATCCCGTACAACAGCCGCGCCGAAATCGCGAGCGCCGACTTCAAGGGCAAGGAGCTGCTGTGGGTGAACGATCCGGTGGAAGCCTTCTTCCTGGAAGTGCAGGGTTCCGGCCGCGTGCAGCTGGATACCGGCGAAACCGTACGCGCGGCTTACGCCGACCAGAACGGCCATCCCTACAAGGCCATCGGGCGCTGGCTGATCGAACAGGGCGAGCTGACCCCGGAACAGGCCAGCGCGCAAGGCATCAAGGCCTGGATCGCCGCCAACCCCTCGCGCATGCAGGAGCTGTTCAATGCGAACGCCAGCTACATCTTCTTCCGCGAAGAGAAGCTGCCCGACCCTTCCGTCGGCCCGAAAGGCTCGCTGGGTGTGCCGCTGACCGGCGGGCGCTCGGCGGCGGTCGATCCGTCCCAGATCGTGCTGGGTGCGCCGGTCTATCTGTCCACCACGCTGCCGGCCAGCGATGTGCCGCTGCAGCGCCTGCTGATGGCGCAGGACACCGGCGGCGCCATCAAGGGCGCCATCCGGGTCGATTTCTTTTTCGGGTTCGGAACGGAAGCGATGGAGAATGCCGGCCGCATGAAGCAGCGCGGCCAGGTGTGGGTGCTGCTGCCGAAAGCGCAGCCCTAACGCAGTACGAGAACCGGAAGGTGCGTATGCGCCAGCACCTTCTGCGTTTCACTGCCGAGGAACAGTTTGTTCAGTCCCTTGCGGCCGTGCGAGGCCATCAGGATCAGGTCGCAGTTGTGCTTCTCCGCCACCGACACGATTTCCTCATACGGGCTGTGCGAAGTCGACAGGATCGTTTCGCAGGGCACGCCCGCAGCAGCGGCAGCGGCTGACACCTTGTCCAGGTTGCCGCGCGCGGCGGCATTGATCTGGTTCTCGAATACCTGGGTGTCGGGCACGATGCCGCCATCGGCCAGCGGCACGAAAGGGAAGGGCTGCGCGACGGAGAGCGCGATCAGGCGCGCCCCGTGCAGCTGCGCCAGCCGCAGCGCGGTATTGGTTGCCTTCTCGGACTGCGGCGAGCCGTCGGTGGGAAACAGGATGTTCGCGAACATGGCGCATGCCCTTGCAAAGTTGGCAATGCCCCAGTGTAGAACGGCTGCATGTTCAGGAGCGCACGCTTCGGATCTGTTTCGACATCATCATGCCCGCCAGCAGGGCCAGGCCGCCCACCGAAACGCAGGCCAGCGCGGTGCGCGTGCTGGAATGGCTGGCGATATAGCCGGTGGTGAGCGCCCCCAGCGGCGCAATCGCCGTGGTAAGGAAGCGCGTGGTGGAGATCATGCGGCCCATCATGGCATCCGGCGTCACTTTCTGGCGCAGCGCTACATAGGGCACGAAGAACAGCAGCACTCCGCAGTCGAACAGGAAGGTCAGGCTCGCATAGGCGAAAAAGGTCGCAGTAGAGCTGCCGAACAGTTTCGCAGGCAGCAGCGCCATCAGGATAAAGACCGCGCAGCTCATGACGGTGCCGATCAGGATAGTCACGCCCGGACCATAGTTGCGGTCCAGCGGGCGCATGACGAAAGCGCTGAACATTACGCCCAGGCCGCCCAGAATCTGCGCGGCGCCCAGTTGGCCGGCGGTCATGCCCAGGTCGCGCGTGGCGAAAATCACGGCCATCGCCGCGTAGCCGAAATAGATCAGGTGCCAGAAACCGGCGCAGGTAACTAGCACGCAGAGCAGGCGCTGGGTAAAGATGAAGCGGAAACCGTCCGCAATGTCGGCCAGCGGATGCTTGTCGCTCGGTTCCGGCGCGGGTTCCTCCAGCTTCACGCGGCGCATGAGCAGCAAAGAGAATATATAGCCCGCGGCATTGATAATCAGGGCAATCGGCGCGGACAGCCACTGGATCAGCAGGCCTGCCAGGCCGGGCGCCGTCAGCTTGACCACCGAATCGCTGGTGGCAAAGCGCGACTGCGCTTCCACCATATTGCCGCGTCCGACCAGCAGGTTCAGCAGCACCTGTTCCGCGCCGCCGCCCACGATGGCGCAGGTGCCCTGCAGGGCGGCAAGCGCGTACAGCCAGGGCATGCTCAGGATGCCCAGCCAATAAGCAAGCGGAATCACCAGCAGCGCGGCCGCCTGCACCAGTTTGCTGGCGAGCAGGATAGGCAATTTGTAGTGACGGTCCAGCCACACGCCGGCCGGCAATGCAAACACTGCAAACGGAATGGCCGAGCAGGCGGTGAGAATGCCCATCTGGGCGGGCGTGGCGTGCAGGATCAGCACCGCGCAGAGCGGCAGGGCGAGGGTGCCGACGACGTTGCCCACCTGGGCCATCACGCCGCTGGCCCAGTAATTCCTGAAATCCCGGCTCTTCAGCAGGTTGTCCTGCGAAAGCCAGGCGGAAAAGCGGGTGCGGAAAACGGTAAGCATGAATGCCAAATCATAGCAGCCGCGTGTGCGAGCGGCTACAATCGGCGGATATCTTTCCCCTTTGAGGAGACACTGATGCAATACCAGGAACTGATTGTGGAAGTCCACGGCCGCGTGGCGCTGATCCGCCTGCACCGCCCGAAGTCGCTGAATTCGCTGAACGACAGCATGATGAATGAACTGGGCGAAGCCTTCGCCGCATTCGACAAGGACCCCGGCATCGGCTGTATCGTGCTGACCGGCAGTGAGAAAGCATTTGCCGCGGGCGCCGACATCGCCGCCATGGCCGACTACACCTATCAGGACACCTACCGCGACAACTACATCACCCGCAACTGGGAGCACATCCTCAAGGTGCGCAAGCCGGTAATCGGCGCTGTGGCCGGCTACGCGCTGGGCGGCGGCTGCGAACTGGCCATGATGTGCGATTTCCTGATTGCCGGCGATAACGCCAAGTTCGGCCAGCCGGAAATCAAGGTCGGCGTCACGCCGGGCGCCGGCGGCACCCAGCGCCTGCCGCGCGCCATCGGCAAGGCAAAAGCCATGGACCTGCTGCTGACGGCCCGCACCATCGACGCCGCCGAGGCGGAGCGCATCGGCCTCGTCTCGCGCGTGGTCCCGGCCGACAAGCTGATCGAAGAGACGCTGGCCGCGGCCACGCAGATCGCGTCGATGTCGCTGTCCGTCGCCATGCAGATCAAGGACGCGGTGAACCGCGCCTTCGAAACTACGCTGACGGAAGGCGTCAATTATGAGCGCCGCCTGTTCCAGGCTGCCTTCGGCACGCCGGCCCAGCGCGAGGGCATGCATGCCTTCCTCGAAAAAAGACCCGCAAATTTTGAGGGTCTTTGAAAAGTGACCCTTGACGAGATTCTGGGGACGCCCCATAATCTCGTTTCTCTGCTTCACGAACACAACGCTTCGTGACCACAGCAGGATCTTTAAAAATTAACAGTCGATAAGTGTGGGCGTTTGAAGAA